>CAIKWZ010000043.1 GCA_903831255.1 uncultured Alphaproteobacteria bacterium | reverse complement strand
CTGCTTTTATTAGTCTTTTGTTTTCCGCTTTGTCTTTTTCAGACTCATAATCGACCTCCCGTTCTGCGTCGACTTATGTTATCGACGCTTATATCGGCGAGACTTGCCGACGGCCCCCGCTTAGAATGAAGGTCCCCTCGGGGCCATGAAGGGATAGACAAAGATCATGGGACGATTGGCCGGAAAGACCTGCCTCGTGACCGGAGCCGCCCAGGGCATCGGGCGCAGCATCAGCGAGGCTTTCCTCGCCGAAGGGGCGAGGGTGATCGCAACCGATCTTCGACCCGCCGCCCTCCTCGCCCTGCCAGATGGAGAGCGCCTCATCCGGATGGGGCTCGACGTCACTCAGGCGGAGGATGCGCGCCGGGCCGCCGCGGCCCATCCTGATGTGAACGTTCTCGTCAACTGCGCCGGCTATGTCGCCCAGGGCGCACTGCTTGAATGCACGCCGGAGGACTTCGACCGGAGCCTCAGCATCAATGTCAACTCCATCTTCACGCTGACGCGCGCGTTTCTGCCCTCCATGCTCGAACGAAAGGACGGCTCGATCATCAATATCGCCTCCGTCGCCTCCAGCGTCATGGCGCCTCCCAACCGCCTCGCCTATGGCGCCAGCAAGGCGGCGGTCATCGGCCTGACCATGTCGGTGGCGCGGGATTACGCGGCCGCGGGCGTCCGCTGCAATGCGATTTCTCCGGGAACGGTGGACACCCCTTCCCTTCATGACCGGATGGCGGCGACCGGGGATGCCGAGGCCGCCCGACGGGCCTTCATCGCCCGTCAGCTCAACGGACGCCTCGGAACTCCCGAGGAGGTGGCTGCAGTCGCTGTCCTTCTCGCCTCGGATGAAGCCAGGTTCATGACCGGAGCCAATATCGTGATCGATGGCGGCATGAGTCTCTGACCAGAGATCCTCCTGAGATCAGCGGATGATGTCACGCGGATGGCGACATCGGGCTCTCCGGATGCCCCCTCGCGCCGAGAGGGTCGCGACACCGGCTTAGGCCGGCCCTGCGCGTTAGTTCAGACAGGCCTCCAGCCCCCCCAAAAAACGGGCGACTGTGACAGGCCCGGGATCCGCGCGACGACGCGGGCGCGATCGCCATAAACGGTCATGTTCAGGGGAAAAGGAAAATGGTGCCCAGGGACGGAATTGAACCGCCGACACGCGGATTTTCAATCCGCTGCTCTACCAACTGAGCTACCTGGGCGACCTGCAGCAAGGCAAGACGGCGGACTGTATAGGAAATGCCTCCGACGGTGTCCATGCTTTTTCGTGAGCGAATAGCCCCCTGTCAGGCCCCATCGGTCCCGCGATCGCGATCGGGCAGGCTCGAGCCTCCCTCCTCCCCCTCACCGTCCTCGGAGCCGGGAATCGCATAGCCGCCCGACAGCCAGCGGTGGAGATCGACGTCAGCGCAACGCCGGGAGCAGAACGGGGCGTGAGCCTCCTCGGACTTCCGACGACAGATGGGACAGGGACGAGCGGTCATGTCAGGCTCCAGACGCGCCAGCGCCCCTCGGGCGCAGGTGTATCCTCAATAATCCAGCGTTCTCCGATGCGGGCGGCCAGCGCCTCCCGCCAGCCGATCCGGTCGGACCTCAGCCAGCCAGCGGCGGCCGGAGAGAGACGAGCTCCGATCCGAGCGCCTCGCCTCTCACAGGCCTCCCGCTCGATAGCGCGAAGAACATCAAGGGCCTCCCGTTCAGCCGGATCCTCTCCCAGCGCCTCCCGAAGAGGCCGGGCTCGCCGGGCCAGGGCCGCCTCACAAAGGCCGAGACGGGACAGCTCGAGCACCTCGCTCGCCCGGCCCAGGCGGGCAGCCAGAGCCTCGCGAAAAACGGTAACCGTCTCACGTCGGTCGGGAGGCGATCGCATGGACAGGAAATCAACCACTACCAGCCCACCCAGTCCCTTGAGAGAGATAAGCCTCGCCGCCTCGCGGGCGGCGGCGAGGTTCAGGGAGACCGCCAGCGTCTCGGGCCGGCCTTCCCGCCCCCCGGCGTCGACATCGACCACCGTCATCGCCTCAAAGGTCTCGATCGCCAGGCGACCGCCTCCAGGAATGGGGTGACGCCCCTCAAGCCCCTCCTCAATCGCCTCCTCGATGCGGCGACCCGCCTCCTGTCCCTCGCATCGTTCGATAATCTCCACGCCCTTCAGGAACGGATCCTCCGGCGCCGGCAAAAGGCGTCCCGGCCTGTCCGGACGCGTATCGGAAGCGGCGGGTTCGGCCCTGACCAGAAGGGGGCCCTTGCCCGCCCAGGCTTCAGCTTTGACACGAACCGCGAGGCGTTCGCCTTCCCTTAAGCGAATCGAACGGCTGGCCTCTATCCACCCATCGCGATCGAGCCCCAGATCGACGAACCACCCGCCGGCTTGCGAACGAGCCCTGATGCGCCCCCACCAGATCTCATCCAGTCGTGGACGGTCATGCGCCTCACTCCAGCGTTCGAGATCGAGCCTGAAGGGCTTCTCGTCCTCGTCGAGCAGAAGTCGCCGTCGCTCGCCGACCGCCTCCTCGACATACAGGCGCGCCTTCACGGCTCACGCCCCCAGCGTCGCCCCGGCGGGAAACCCAGTCCTTCAAGCATCGCCGCTGTTTCATGGAGCGGCAGCCCCACCACGGCCGTATACGACCCGCTGATGTCGGGAATGAACGCGCCCGCCAGCCCCTGGATCGCATAGCCTCCCGCCTTGCCCCGCCATTCGCCGGAGGCCAGATAGCCCTCGATCTCGATCAAGGAGAGGCGCTTGAAGGTCACGCGGGCGCCCACACGCCGCCTCGCCAGACGACCATCGGGGGCGATGACCGCAACGCCGGTGATCACATCATGGCGGCGACCCGACAGGAGCTCGAGGCAGGATCGCGCCTGGTCGAGGGTTTCGGCCTTGGGAAGCGTTCGCCGTCCACAGGCCACAACCGTATCCGCGGCGATAACGTAGGCGCCGGGTTGCTCCTCACGCGCGCGCCTGGCCTTCAGCTCGGCGAGACGAGAGGCCAGTTCTGCGGGCTTTTCGCCCGAAAGGGGGGTCTCGTCCACATCGGCCGGCGCCACAAGGTCGGGGGCCAACCCGGCCTGGGTCAGCAACATCACGCGCCGGTCGCTGGCGCTGGCCAGCACCAGCTGCGGCCGACCGGCAGCCCCGTCCGCGCCGGTCACTTGAACCGGTAGGTGATGCGTCCCTTGGTCAGGTCGTAAGGCGTCATCTCAACGAGCACCTTGTCCCCCGTGAGGACGCGGATGCGGTT
This sequence comes from uncultured Alphaproteobacteria bacterium, assembly GCA_903831255.1. GTDB lineage: Bacteria > Pseudomonadota > Alphaproteobacteria > Caulobacterales > Hyphomonadaceae > UBA7672. The sequence continues at coordinate 217,861 of CAIKWZ010000043.1, read as the reverse complement.
CTTGCGCATCTTGCCCGCAGTATGGGCGATGATTTCATGTTCATTGGCCAGTTTCACGCGAAACGTGGCGTTGGGCAGCAATTCGACAATCACGCCCTCGAATTCGATCAGTTCTTCTTTCGCCATGAACTCCTCTTTCCCGGCGGTCCTGCGGGAGGCCCGTATATACGCATTCGGGACCCGCCGTCGACCAGTCGTTGAGACCTAGTTGCGGGCGTGAAGGGCGCAAACGAGAGTGAAGAGACGTCTTGCAGTGTCGAAATCGACTTCGACCTTGTCGACAAGGCGTTCTACGAGAAGCTGAGATCCCTCATTGTGAAGCCCCCGGCGACCCATGTCGATGGCCTCGATCTGAGCGGCGGAGGCGTTGCGAATCGCATCGTAATAGCTGTCGCAGATGAGGAAATAATCCTTGATGATCCGCCTGAGGGAGGTGACGGACAGGATAAAGCGCCTGACCGGAGCGCCGCCCTCTTCGCTCACATCGAACACCAGGCGATTGTCCGCCAGAGACAACAGGATGGCGTAAGGCCCCCCCTCATGGCCAACGACCGAGAAACTGTTTCCCTCGATCAGGTCGAAGATCGCCACGCGCCTCTCGTGATCCGCCTCAGGGCCTGCAGGCGCCAGGCTTTTTTCGTCGATCTCGATGGCCACGATGCGGCGGGGCGAGGTCATGTCGATGTCGACCTCACCGACACGGACCGGGCATGGGCGGGAAGACCCTCGCACCCGGCGAGCGTCTCGGCGGCGGGCCCAAGCGCCCGGAAGGCGCGCTCAGAGATGCGCTGAACCGATGTTCGCTTCATGAAGTCCAGCACCGACAGACCGGAGGCGAAACGCGCCGCTCCGGACGTCGGCAGCACATGGTTGGATCCGGTGACATAGTCCCCGAGAGCCTCCGGGGCGAAACGACCGAGGAAAAGCGCTCCGGCATGGCGGATCTCATCGCCGATCAGATCGGGGTCCTCGACGGCGATCTCGACATGCTCGGGAGCGATGCGGTTGACGATGTCGGCGGCCTGGCTGAGCGGGACAATCACCACCGCCCCATAATCATTCCAGGATGTGCGGGCCGCGTCCGAGAGCGAGGCGAGCATCTCATCCGCAGCCCTCAGCACCCTTTCAGCGAACTCAGCCGAGTCCGTGATCAGAATGGCCTGAGCGAGAGGATCGTGTTCACACTGCGAGAGCAGATCGGCTGCAATCCAGTCGGGAGGATTGGCCTCGTCCGCCACCACGGTGATTTCGGAAGGACCGGCGATCGTGTCGATGCCGACATCTCCGAAGACAATGCGCTTGGCGGCGGCGACCCATGCGTTTCCAGGGCCGACAATCTTGTCGACGGGGCGAATGGGCCCTGCGCCATAGGCGAGAGCGGCGACGGCCTGAGCGCCCCCGATGGGATAATACTCGTTCACCCCTGCGATCTTCGCCGCATAGGCTACGGCCGGATTAATCCGGCCGCCTGGCGCGGGAGACACCAGCGCGAGACGCGAGACCCCGGCGGTTCGCGCCGGAATGGCGTTCATCAGGAGGGACGAGGGATAGCTCGCCCGACCGCCCGGCACATAGAGCCCCACTGCGTCGATCGCGCTCCATCTCCAGCCCAGCTCGGCGCCGGTCTGATCGGTGAAGGCGTGAGAGGCGGGAAGCTGCTGACGGTGATACGCCTCGATGCGCGAAGCGGCGAATTCAAGGGCGCGGCGCACCGGCTCAGGACAAAGATCTGCGGCCCCGGACACATCCACAGTTTCCGAGGTCAGGGTCGAGGGATCAAGGGTGAGCCCGTCAAACTGCTCTGTCAGCTCGACCAGAGCGGAGCCCCCCTCCCGCCTCACCCGACGAACGATCTGGGTTGCAGCCAGGATGATCTCGTCCGACGCCCCGGCGCGCCGACGATCGAGGAAGGCGGCGAAGTCCGCGCTAAAGTCCCTATCCGTCCCTGAGAACCATCGCACGCTCATGGGCGCGTTCCATGATCAGGCTTCTTTCGGGTCGGCCAGACGGGCCCGGTGTCGTGAAGCGTCGCCTCCAGACACTCCACCTGAACCATCAGGCGACCGCCGCCGGCGAAGGCGAGTTCGACCTCTCCGGCAGGCGCCTCCGCCCCCGGATGAAAACGGACATCGAGAAGGGAGAGAACATCGTCGACGCCTCTGGGCAGCGCCTGCGAGCGGACATTCAGCACGCCGGACAATGCCAGAATCGCCCGTGAGCGGAAGTAAGGAGGGCGCCGGCCGGCCCGCTCCCACTGAAAACGACTGACCTCAAGTCCGAAGCTGCGGGCGCGACGATTAAACGCCATGTCCTGTGGACGCACGAGCGCGTCCTGCACGGCGGCCGCCATGAGGCTGAGACCTTCGGCGTCATCCGCCAGGAGCCTGAGACCGCCCGTTTCCGCCATTCACCGCCGCCTTCGCGCCGCAGGTTCCCGCAATCGCGCACCCCATTCGTCAGGTCTCCCTGACCGGGTGTGACCTAGACCAATTCCCGCCCGTTCTCCAGCGCCATTGTGCACCGCATCACGGTCTGTCGCTGAAGGTCAGATCGATCCGCTCAGACGTGTGATCCGGGCGCCGCATCGACCGAGTTTTTCCTCAAGCCGCTCAAACCCGCGATCGAGATGGTAGACGCGGTTGACCATCGTCTCACCTTCCGCCGCAAGAGCGGCGATCACAAGGCTCACCGAGGCCCTGAGATCGGTGGCCATCACCTGCGCGCCCTTCAGCTGACGCACACCCCGAACCGTCGCCTCCCGGCCCCTGACCGTAATATCGGCGCCAAGACGATTGAGTTCCGGCGCGTGCATGAAGCGGTTCTCGAAGATGTTCTCACGGATGAGACTTGTTCCATCCGCAATGGTCATCAGAGCCATGAACTGCGCCTGAAGATCTGTCGGGAAGCCGGGATGCGGAGCGGTGTCGACGTCGACAGCGTGGATGGGCCCATCGGCCCGCGACACCCGCAGTCCCCTCTCTTCGGCGACCACCCTGACCCCTGCAAGACGAAGGTGATCAATCAGTGAGACCAGATCTTCACCCCTTGCTCCTTCAAGGAGCACCTCTCCGCCAGCGGCGGCGGCGGCGATCGCATAAGTGCCGGCCTCGATGCGGTCCGGGATCACGTCATAACGCCCGCCGCCGAGGCGTGAGACGCCCTGAATCCGGATGATCGGGGTCCCGGCGCCCGTGATGCGCGCGCCGACGGAATTCAGACAGAAGGCGAGATCAGCGATCTCCGGCTCGCAGGCGGCGTTCTCGAGAACAGTCTCGCCGTCCGCGAGGACGGCGGCGAGCATGGCGTGCTCAGTCGCCCCCACCGATACAAACGGAAAGAGGATATGCGCGCCCTTGAGCCCCCGGAGGGCGGCCGCTTTCACATATCCCTGCTCGATGACGATATCCGCTCCCATGGCCTCGAAGGCCTTCAGGTGAAGATCTACAGGTCGTGCGCCGATGGCGCAGCCGCCGGGAAGAGACACGGTCGCATGCCCGATCCGCGCCAGGAGCGGGCCCAGCACGTTGAACGTCGCCCGCATCTTCCGGACAAGATCATAAGGAGCGATGGTGGAGGAAATCGTCTCGGCATCGAGGCGGCAGACCGAAGACCCGGCCGGCCAGTCCACGCGCACGCCCAGCTGCTCAAGCAGGCGGGCCATGAAACGGGTATCGGCCAGATTGGGCATGGAGCTCAGCTGAAGGGGCTGGTCGCAGAGGAGCGCCGCAGCCATGAGCTTCAGGGCCGAGTTCTTCGCCCCGGAGATGGGAATGACCCCATTCAGAGGCCCGCCGCCGTGAATCGATAATCTGTCCATCAAAAACCCTAGATCAGCGACGGCTTCGACCGCAAGCCAAGGCGAAGGTTAATGCTCGGCGGCGTCGGGGTTTTCAGGGGCGGGAGGGGTTCGGACCGTCGCCTTTCGTCGCCTCAGATTGGCCCTGAGCGCCCGGGCGAGGCGCTTCTCGCGATCCTCCTTCACCTTCCGGGATTTTGCTTCCGCATCTTTTTCCGGGGGTTTCATGTCGATCTCTCCGTTGATCGCCCCTTCCCACGGGAAGGGGTTTCGTTTATGCGAACGCGTTCACGTACCTAGACCGCCGCAGTAGCTCAGTGGTAGAGCGCATCCTTGGTAAGGCTGAGGTCGGGAGTTCAATCCTCCCCTGCGGCACCATCTCGCTTTTTTTGACCGGAAATCCCTGCCAACCCTTTGAAAGGCAGCGAAAACTCCAGAGCTCCATACGCACCGACTTGGTCGTACCGGAGCGGTTCTGTAAAGGCCAGCCGAAGCACGGTCCGGCGCATAACGGAGTCGCCTTTTTCGTAGAGACGCCAGGGGTTTGCCGGGAATCTGAGGGCGAGTTCAATACACTCCTCCAGCCGTCCCTTCAGCGGCAGCGCTTTCGCCGCCCTCCCGGCAAGCGCGATCTTCCCGCGCTCCAGCTTATCGATGCGTGCGTCGTCCGCTCCGTCGCTGACTTCACCCAAGACATCACCGGGGAGACAACCGAGGCTTCCTCAAACCTTCAGCATCGTATCGACTGGGAACGCATGGCCCGCGACCCTGATATCAATGACGTGCTGGCCATTGAGACGGCTTTCGACGAAGTCCATATCATCTGGCGTTCATGAAAGTTCGCGGCTGGCCGCTGGGCCAGGCCCGGGTTTTCAGAAGGGCTTGCCGCTTAGCCCTTTGGTGCGGCGGACTTGCATGAGGACGCCAAGACCCATGGCCGGACGCGGGCAACGTCTTCAATGTCCTGCCCGCACCACTCCGCCTTCGCGACGCTACGGCGTGACCGTGTTGGCCATGACGCCAGCGCCTCTCGCCTCCGGCCCATTGGGGGCGTCAGCAAGCCACCCCATCCAAGGAGATGAGAACACGGCACGCGCAAACACGACCAGTCCCGAAGCCTTCAAAGCGGCGGACTGCCTCGCCTGGCGCGTCGCCACGGAAGGCGAGACATTCTTCTGGAACCGCGTTGGCGCAGTCGGGGCGTGCAAGGATGGCAAGGGCTACACGCTCCCGCTTGAAACCGGCCCGATCGATGGCCGCATCGTCCTGCGCGCGCCATTTGAAGATGCGCCGAAGCCCTGACTGCCAAGGGGCGCTCCAGGGAGCACCCCTTGTTCGACGCCACCAATCCCAAATCTCTGACGCTCTTCAGGTTTCAGACGGCATGCAACGCATGGATACGTCTTCGATAAAATGAAGCGCAATCCATGGGTTAATCGTTTCGCCCAGGACGAATTTCGTTGCAAGCGTCATCGTTGCGCAAATCGTTTCATTTAATATGAAACGAAATCTTGGCTTCCGCAAAAACATTATATATTATAACAAGATAATCGTTTCGAGCGTTGAGTTTATCGTTTCATGGCGCTGTCAGAACAAGCCGTTCTGGACTATATAGCCGAACACCCCGGCGCTCGCCGGGAGGCAATCCGCCGCGCCGCCGCGCCGGGCTCGAGCGATACGACGCTTTGGCGTGCCCTGAAACGTTTGGTCGATGCCGGGCGGCTGGAAGTCTCAGGCCGCGGACGGGCAACGATTTACACCATCGCCGGATCGGCGATTATCCGCGCGTTTCTCAAGACGCCCTATAATCGACGCCCGCCCGTCACCTACCGCAAAGAGTTTCTCGACGCCTACGTTCCCGGCAAATCATTCTATCTGGCCGAGGCCGACCGCATCCGCCTGCACGCCGCCGGACGACCGGCAGGCGGCGTCCTTCCTGCCGGGACTTATGCGCGCCGGATTCTGGAACAGCTTCTCGTTGACTTGTCATGGGCGTCATCGCGGATGGAGGGGAACACCTATGACATCCTGCAAACCGAGCGACTGATCCGCTTCGGTGAAGAAGCCGCAGGCAAAGACCGCAAAGAAGCGCTGATGATCCTCAATCACAAGGAGGCGATTCAGTATGTCGTGGACAATCTTGCGCGCTTGACGCTCACGCGCCCCGATCTGTTCAATACTCATGCGCTGCTGTCGGACGGCCTGCTGACCGATCCCGGCATGGCGGGCCGACTGCGCGTCATGCCGGTGGGCATTTCACATTCAAGCTACAGACCGCTTGATGATGCGGTCGCCCTCGCCGAAGAGTTCGACATCCTCCTGCAAAAAGCAAAGCAGATCGAAGACCCGTTCGAACAATCCTTCTTTTTGCTTGTTCACATCCCCTATCTGCAAGTCTTCGCAGATATCAATAAGCGCACGTCGCGGATCGCTTCCAACATCCCGCTGCTCCAAGCCGATCTTGCGCCGATGTCGTTTCTCGCGATGAGCGATGCCGACTATATCAACGGTCTGGTGGGCATCTATGAGCTGAACAATGTCACCTTGCTGCGTGAAGTCTATATCGACAGCTACACTGCCTCAGCGGAGAAATATCGCATACTGCGCGCCGAAGTCGAAACCCCGGAAAAGGCCGCGCTCGCCTACCGTGACTTTGTGCGGGAATCCGTGCGCCGGTGCGTTCTCGACCTCAAGGCGTTTGATGCCAGCAAGGTCGCAGCGATGGCTGCCGAAGCCGGTATCCCGGAAGCGGACCGGGCCGCTGTAGTCTCCTATGTCGGCGAACAGGTTCGAGGGCTGCACGAAGGCAACGCCATTCGCTACCGACTGCGTGCTGAGGACCTGGCCGGTCTGACGCGCGAGTGGACCTGATCATCAAGGCTCAAACCGGCATCTTTTCAGTTGACGTTCGATTTGGGGCTCATGCGACTCTTTCAGGCCGTCATCATCATCACAATCCCGCTCGCTCTTGCGGCGTGTCGATAAGGGAGTCCAAGCCGTCTCCCTCCATCAGCACCCGTTCGGAGATTTCATCCGGTCTTTTTCTCTCTGCCAGAGCCGGAACCGCCCGTCCTGCGACGGCCCGGACCCTCCCAAGCCCAGACGTCCTGAGCCTTCCGGTCACCGGTATCGCGACCTGATCTCCATCTGCTGACGCGCCTGATCAAGATCGGCTCGGGTGTCGATGTCCGCCAGGAGAGCCTCGGGGGCCTCGGTTGACGCCACGCGACGAATGGGATCCCGCATCACGTCGCGCGCCCCCTCGTCCCCGTCCAGAGCCTCGAGCGCCTCAAAACAGGCCGCGTCAAAGGCGGTCGGCGGACGGACCAGCTCCCGGGAGCCGGAATGAACGATGCTGATCCGCTCCGGTCCGCCCAGACGCTCAAGAACCCGTTCAAACACGCTTGGCTCAAGAAAAGGCGTGTCCGCCATGCAAAGGACGATGGCTTCAGGACGAAACTGCCTTGCAATGCGCACACCGACCGAAATCGAATGGCCAAGCCCCCTCGAAGGCTGGGAATTCAGAGCAATGACGAACCGATCCTGCAGGATTTCCCCGATCCGCGGAATATCGACGGGACAGACAGCCACGCGCGCCAGCCAGTCCTGACCCGCAAGGACCGCGGCCGGGTGCGCGATCAGCGGTTGTCCGTCGAGGTCCTGAAGCAGCTTGTCACGCCACCCGAACCGCCTCGAGCGTCCGGAGGCGAGGAGGATGACCGCCGATCTGTTCATCGGGACGCTCAAGATTTAGCCTCCCTCGATGTTCTCACGGCGAGTATCTCCGCCAGGGCGGAGACCGCCAGAACCGCCGGATCTCTCGAGGCGAACAAGCCGATCGGCCCTTTGAGACGTTCAATGTCATCGGGTCCTGCTCCCAGCTCCCTCAGGGTCTCGAGCCTGCGGCTATGAGTCTGTCGCGACCCCAGCGCCCCGACATAGAAGGCCGGGCTGCGCAGAGCGTCGAGCAGCAGAGCCGTCTCCCATTCATGCTCGTGAAACAGACAGGCCAGCGCGGTGTCCGCATCGAGCGGCAGGGCCGGGGCCTGAGTCGGTATGGTCAGAGCGATCAGCGTGTCAGCATAAGGCGCGCAATAATCGAGCGTCGCCCGCTCCTGACTGGCGACCACAATCTCGCATCCGCCGACACGGGCAAGCTTGGCGAGGGCCACGATTTCCCATCCTCGTCCCGCGAGAACCAGCCGGAGACGCGGGGCGAAGCTCCGGCGGAACCGGCCCGGCCCGGCCGTCTCGTCAGAGCGCCCCACCCGCATCGCTGAGGACCCGGCGCCGATCCCGAAGATCAGGGAAAAGGACCGCCTTGCGGCCGCATGATCGAGGGCCTCGGTCAATACCGCCGGATCGGGACAGGCGTCGACATGGAGATCCACCCCGCCGCCGCAGGGAAGGCGCACATCCAGAAACGGCGAGCCCCGACCATAGCGAAGCTCCCGATCCCGTCCCAGCGCGAGAGCTGCGCAGGCTTCCTCGACGAGCGCCGTCTCGAGACAGCCTCCTGAGATCGATCCTGCGAAACGTCCGTCGGCGGCGACAGCGATCTGCGCGCCGAGAGGCCTCGAGAACGGACCGTCGAGGCCCGTGAGGGTGACCAGAGCGGCAGGCCGCCCTGAGAGAAGTTCGTTACGAGCGAACGACAGAACCTCGTATTCATCCGACAGACCCGGAGGGGGAAAGGGACGGGCCTCGCGTCCCTCGGGAAGAGGCTTTGCGCTCTCCCGGGGAATGGGGGCGTCGCTCATGTGCCGGCTCCCCTGTTCACGTCTCATCCCCTGTCGATATGGCCCTGTCGATATGGCCCTGTCGATATGGCTCTGTCGATATGGCTCTGTCGATCCGGGCCGGGTCCGATCCGGCGTTGCGCCCCTCGCGATCAATCCCCTGGATCGGACGCCTCAGCGAGACCGGGCCCCGCAAAAATCCTTTGCATTCCCCGCCGTATCGGGCCTAGCGCTTCTATCAGAAGGTGGTACCGAGTTACATTTCGTGGGTCAACGCGCGTTGAGGCGGCGGGAGCAGCGGATGGAGTTCGCCGAAGGTCGGCTCATCACAGAAGTCAGCGGTCCCTGCGGGTGGCTCACCTTCAATCAGCCGGAACGACTGAACGCTATTCGCCTCGACATGTGGCTCGCCCTGCCCGAGGCGGTCGCACAGCTTGATGACGACGAACAGACCGCGGCGATCGTCGTCCGGGGCGCAGGAATGCGGGCCTTTATCTCAGGGGCCGACATCGGGGAGTTCGGACGGGCCCGTTACAACGCCGGCTCCAACCGTCCCTTCACAGAAGCAGTCATGGCGGCGACACGCGCCCTCTCCACAGCGCGCAAACCGGTGATCGCCATGATCCGGGGCTATTGCATCGGAGGCGGCGTGGTGATCGCCAGCGCCTGCGACATGCGCTTGTGTTCCCATGATGCGCGGTTCGGGGTGCCCGCCGCCCGCCTCGGCCTTGGCTACGAACTGGACAACTATAAGCGGCTCGCCGCGATCGTCGGCGCGCCGCTGGCGATTGAGATGCTCACCACGGCTCGTCAGCTCACGGCCGAAGAAGCGCTTCAGGCGCGTTTTGTCAGCCGCGTGTGCCCGTCTGCCGATCTCGAAGCGACAGTGGCCTCCTACGTCGGAATGATCGCCGCGAACGCCCCTATGACCATCCGCGCCGCCAAGATGTGCAGCCGGGCCATCCTCGATCCGAGCCTTGAAGCGGACGCCGACGCGGCGATCGACGCATGCTTCGACAGCGAAGATTATCTCGAGGGGCGCGCCGCCTTCTCCGACAAGCGGCCCCCTAAATTCTCCGGCCGCTAAACCGCCAGGATCGCGTATGACCTCGACATCGGACCTTCTCGCCCGGCCGTTCGCAACGGTGTCGGAGATGATCTCAGCCCACAGCGCCGAGCGGCCCGACCACGCGGCGATCATCGACGGGGCGACCCGGATCACCTACCACGATCTCGACATCGCGGTTACCGCCGCCGCCGCCGCCCTGTCCTCGAGAGGGATAGGACCCGGATCCGTCGCGGCGATTTGCGCTCCGACATCACACGCCTATGTCATCGCATTCCTGGGAACGCTGAGGGCGGGCGCTGCGGCCTGCCCGCTCTCGCCCTCGGTGACGGCCGACAGCCTGGCCGCCATGATCTCGGACTGCGGAGCGGGCGTCCTGTTCACCGACGATGCGATCTCGTCCTTTCTGGGAACACGCCTTGAGTATGCGCGGATCGAGCGCATCTTTCTCGAGGGCGATGGTCAGCCGACCTTCGAAACCTTCTGTCGCTCCGGCGCACAGGACTTCACGCCTCCCGGCAACCAGCCGGGCGATCCCTTCAACATCATCTATTCATCCGGGACCACCGGAACGCCAAAAGGCATCGTCCAGCCGCATTCCATGCGATGGGGGCATGTGCGGCGCGCCGAAGGTCTGGGCTATGGACCGTCCTCTGTCACCGTGGTCTCGACGCCGCTTTACTCCAACACGACGCTGGTCAGCCTCATTCCAACACTCGTGCGCGGGGGCACGCTGGTGCTGATGAGAAAGTTCGATGCGCGTGAGTTTCTGGATCTGTCGCAGAAACACCGGGCGACCCACGCCATGCTGGTGCCCGTCCAGTACAGCCGCATCATGGCGGCGCCGGAGTTCGACCGTTTCGACCTCTCGTCCTACCAGATGAAGACCTGCACCAGCGCACCGTTTTCGGCGAGCCTGAAGGCCGACGTTCTCGCACGCTGGCCCGGCGGCCTCGTCGAGATCTTCGGCATGACGGAAGGCGGCGGCTCCTGTCTGCTTTACGCCCATGAACATCCCGACAAACTTCATACGGTGGGACGCCCGGCTCCGGGTCATGATATCCGGATCATCGACGAGACCGGGCGCGAGGTCGCGCCAGGCGGCTCAGGCGAGGTCGTCGGTCGCTCGGGCGCGATGATGACCGGCTATCACAACCAACCGGCAAAGACGGCCGAAGCGGAGTGGCGAAACCCGGAAGGAGACCGCTTCATTCGTACGGGCGACATCGGCCGGTTTGACGAGGACGGCTTTCTCGTTCTCGGCGATCGCAAGAAAGACATGATCATTTCCGGAGGGTTCAACATCTATCCCAGCGACCTCGAGGCGGAGCTCGCCCGCCATGAGGCGGTCGCCGAATGCGCGGTGGTCGGGGTCGCATCCGCCGAGTGGGGCGAGACGCCGGCCGCGTTCGTGGTGCTGAGGGCTGGGACCTCGATCGAGGCTGATGCGCTCAAAGCCTGGCTCAATGACCGCGTCGGACGGATGCAGCGACTGACGCATCTGAAGCTCATCTCCAGCCTTCCCCGCTCCAGCATCGGCAAAGTGCTCAAGCGGGAGCTGCGCGACGGTTTTAAAGCCGAGGCTGGCTGAACGACGCTCAGACGCATTGCCGAGCCACGGGATGCGCCTCTATGGTCTGAGCATCGTCTGTTCGCGCGTTCTGGAAAACCTGATGACCTTCTCTCCCCTCTCCGACGAAGAGCTGTCGGCCCGAGGCATGGCGATCGCTGTCCATGCCCGCCACCGTCCGGATCAGACCGCGCTGATCACCACCTCGGGACTGCGGAGCTGGTCTGAGCTCAACGCCCGGGCCAATCAGCTGGCACGCCTGTTCCGGGCGCGGGGCCTGAAGACAGGCGATGGGGTCGCCCTGCTCGCGCACAACGCTCCCGAGTTCGTCGAGACCTGGGCGGCCTGCCAGCGCGCGGGATTGAGGCTCACGGCCGTCAACTGGCATCAGTCGCCCGAACTGGTCGCCTACGTGACCGTCAATTGCGACGCGAGGGCCCTGGTGGCGAGCGCGCGCTTCCCGGCCAGTGCGCTTCAGGCGTCACGGGAAGCCGATCAACTCAGGGTGCGCCTCTGCTTTGCCGGCGAGATCGAGGGTTTTGAGGACTTCAACGCCAGAATCGCCGAACAGGATCCAGCCGATCTGGCGGACGGGGAACCCGGATCGGTCATGCTCTACACCTCAGGCACCACGGGCCGGCCTAAAGGCGTCTACCGCGCCACCCGGCCGGTCGTCTCCCAACTGACAGCAACCGTCAATCAGACCGCCCAGTGGCGCCCTGAGAGCGATGTCGCGCTGGTGACGGGCCCTCTTTATCACGCGGCCCCGCTTAATCTGAATCTCGTCACGCCGATCCAGATGGGCGTTGCGTGCGTCCTTATGGACAAGTGGGATGCGGAGGAGACCCTTCGCCTCATCGAGAGGCATGCGGTCACACACACTCATGTCGTGCCGACGATGATGCACCGGCTCCTCCAGCTCGATCCGACGGTGCGGACTCGTTATGACCTCTCCTCCATGCGCTGGGTTCTCCACGGCGCCGCGCCGTGTCCGTCTCATGTGAAGCGAGAGATGATCGAGTGGTTTGGTCCGGTGCTCTACGAGTACTATTCGGCGACTGAAGGAGGCGGCGTGTTCATCACCTCGCCGGAGTGGCTGGAGCGACCCGGATCGGTCGGGAGACCGGTTCCAGGCGTCGAGGTCCGGGTGCTTGATCCGGAAGGCGATATCTGTCCGCCCGGAACCGAAGGCGCCGTCTACATGAAGGCGCCGGCCACAGGTCGCTTCGAGTACTATAAAGACGAGGCCAAGACCTCAAACGCCTATCGGGGAGACTGGTACACGCTTGGCGACATGGGTCGCTTCGACGAGCAGGGCTTTCTCTTCCTGACCGGTCGCACCGCTGAGCTCATCATCTCAGGCGGGGTCAACATCTATCCGGTTGAGATCGACGAAGTGATCATCAGACACCCAGCTGTGGCGGACGCGGCGGTAATCGGAGTGCCGAACGAAGACTGGGGGGAAGAGATCAAGGCCGTGGTTGAGCTGAAGTCAGGGTATTCGCCGGATGAAACCACGGCGGCTTCCATCCTTGCCTTCGCCCGCGATGCCCTTCCTGGCTTTCAGCGCCCCCGAACGGTCGATTTTGTTGAGACGCTCCCGCGCTCGGCGGCAGGCAAGGTGCTCCGGCAGCTGGTGCGTGAGCCCTATTGGGCGGGCCGAACACGCCGTATCTGAGCTCGGGCCCCAGGGGGGCGCCGCGATCCCAAGTGAACCGGCAAGGGCCTTAACCCTCTGCCCAAGGCAGTCGCCACCATGGGAGGGATCCTTCGAGTCCCTAAGGCCCCCTCATCTTGTCTGAGGGCGAGGCGCCGCGCGACCAGTGGCGCGCGCACGAGATGCCCAGAGCGCCTAAAATAGTGCGCCCCAAAAAGAAAGGCCGCGCTGTCGCGCGGCCTTTCCCGTCCTGAGACGATATCTCTCAGATCAGAACTGCGTTCCGACACGGAGGAACATGGTCCGACCGAGAAGGTCGTACTGCGTTCCATAGATCGGGGCGTTTCCGAGACGGCTGCCCACGTTTGCCGAGATGATCGGAGGCTGAGCGTTGAAGACGTTGGCCACGCCGCCGGTGACGGTGACATTGTCTCCCCTCCAGCGAACCGAGAGGTCGTGGGTGAAGTACTGCTCGGTGCGCAGAAGACGACGAGCGGTCCGCCCCTGATAAGCCACGGTCTCAGCGTAGAAGACCGAGTTATCGGTCTCGCCGACATAGTCGACGAACCAGGAGTAGGTCATGTCGCCACGACGCAGCGAGAACTGAGCGTCGCCCGTCCACTCCGGATCGCCGATCGACCCGTTGAAGTCGTTGGTGTTGAAGCCGGACACGCGGGTCGGCGCGAACAGACGGTTCACGTCTTCCTGAGTGTTGGTGGCGTTAACATCGACCACAAGGTTGCCGAAATCGAACTCGTGCTCATAGCGAACCGCGATGTCGATACCGTGTGTCGCCTGCTGGTTCACGTTCACATAGCTGTCGTTGACCGTGAGGATCTGGTTGGCCCGGGCGCTCGAAGCCGGCGCACGCGTCAGCAGATCACAGAAGGCGTTCGGATAGACCGGGGCCGCATAGCAACCGGAAACGATCGATCCAGCGCCGAGCTGGGCCACCTGATCGAAGATGGTGATGTCGAAATAATCGATCGCCACGCTGAGGTTGATGAAGGACGGCGTGAAGATAAAGCCAAGGGTCGAAGCTTCGGAAGTTTCCGCGGAGAGAACTCCTTTGCCGCCGCCCGTGACGACTTCCGCCGACGAACCGGCTGCGATGTAGGTGCTCGGCACGCCCGCCGCCGCACAGTTCGTGCGGAGGTTGGTGTTCGTGCTGTTGCCCCAGTCACTGCAGGGATCGATGCTGGTCTGAGCTGCGAACGAGGTCTGGTTGCCCAGATACAGCTCATAAAGAGCCGGAGCGCGGTAGGACGTCCCCTTCGTTCCGCGGACGCGGATCGAAGGCGTGACCTGCCAGTTCAGACCGGCCTTCCAGACGCTGTCGGAGCCGTAGCTGTCGTAATCGAAAGCCCGGGCCGAGCCGTTGAAGGTGAGCTCTTCGATGAAGGGCACGCCCTTGAGCAGCGGCACGTCCAATTCGACGAAGGCTTCGGACACATTGTCCTCGCCGCGCGTCGGCAGAGCCGATGAGATACCCCAGAGCTTACGCTGCTGAGCGTTGAGGCTGGGCGTATCGTCAATCTCGAACGCGCGATATTCCGCGCCGACTGCGAGACCGACGTCGCCTGCGGGCAGCGAGAAGATGTCGCCGGTCGCCACAGCGCTCACCACGGACTGCGTGTAGGAGGTCGTTCCGCGGTCGATAGAGGTCAGAAGGTTATACACATCGGACGAATAGTTGCCCGAGAGGAAGTCAGCCGAGAAGGGGTTGTAGGTCGGGCCGTAATAGAGGCCGTTCGCACGCGGATAGTTCGCGTCGCCCGCATACTCGTTCAGAATGTTGTTCTGAATGTATTCACCTTCCGACTGGGTGTAGGAGGCGTTCGCTTCCCAGGTCCAGGTCGAGAGGATGCCGGTGTCGCCGAAGTCGCCCTTCAGCTTGGAATTGATGTAGTAGTAATCAACGTTCACATCGGTGTTGAGCGGCCAGACGGTGACCGGCTGCGTCCAGGAGAAGGCCCCCAATGGAGACGTGAAGGAGCCCGGCACGTCATAGTAGGCAGCTCCGCCGACGAAGGGGAAGAACTGACGAATTTCGCGGCTCTCTGTCTCGCGGCGGGTGAACAGACCTTCGGTCGTCCACTGCATGCCGAGCACATCCATGTCGTACTTGCCGTAAACGCTCGCCCGCTGGACCCCGGAGAGCACGTCGGCGTCAAGATACTTCTCAGAGTTCAACACATCTTCGAAGTACGCAAAGCCGGTCGGCGAGTTTGCGAAGGTTCTGTTCGCACGGGGACGATAGCCAGCGAACGGACCGGACGTAATTCCATCCGGCGAGGGCACATAGCGCTGACCGTTGCTGGCAAGGATCGTATTGAAATAGACGTTGGTCGAGTTGCATCCGCCGAGGCTCGTATTGGCGAGAACCGAGCGGTCGATACGGTCGAGGCGCTGGCCCGTGGCCGGATCGAAGACCAGATCCTGGGCGCAACGCGACCAGCTGCGATCGCCATTGGTGAGGCGATCACGCTTTTCATACTCAGCCGCCACCATCAGAGTGCCGCCCCAGTCGAAATCGAAGCCGATGCCGCCGTTCAGCGAGAAGGCTGCGCCTCCCTGCTCTTCGGGACGGTTGACCTGCATGGTCAGCTCAGGCTTGGCGATCGAGGAGCGCGTGATGACGTTGGCCACGCCTGCGACGGCGTCCGAACCGTAGATCGAGGACGCGCCGTCCTTCAGGATCTCGACGCGGCTGATGATCGAATCCGGGATAACGTTCAGGTCGAAGGCGCCGACCTGACCGCGGGTTCCCGAAGGACCAGGACGCTGGCCGTTCAGAAGGACAAGGCTGCGCTGCGCGCCGAGGCCGCGGAGCGAGACGGAGTTAATCCCGACGCCGCCTTCGACAACGAAGCCGCCGAACTGGTTGTTGATCTGAACCGAACCGTTCGCGATCGAGGAGCCCTGAAGGATTTCAGCCGTATCCACGAGACCTTCGAGCTGGGCGCTTTCAGCGGTGATCACCGTGATCGGAGCCGACGATGTATAAACGTCCTTGGCGATGCGCGATCCCGTGATCACGACCTTCTCGCCCGAGGCCGGAGCCGCTTCTGCCGGCTTGGTGGTTTCCACCGGCGCCGGAGCGTCCGGCGCAGCGGCCGGAGGGGTCTGGGCGGTCGCCGCACCCATCGCCAGAGACAGGGCGCCGATCGCCGCGCCACCACGGAAGAACCTGCGCAGCATCGCGCTGTTATTTGTCATCATGAACCCCAGTTAACCGAATTCAACGGACGCCCGATCTTTCACGGGCGATTCCCTCCTTTGGCATAAGGGCGTTCGGGGCTGCAATCTTATTGCCTTCGTCGGGCCCGCTTCCCGCCGCATTTACGAAAAGGCTGTGACTTTTTAGCTACAATTGATCTGCGTCAGTGAGGGTTTTTTTTACCCTGACCGAACTCCCTGCGCGCAGGATCTTGCGCCGTCACGCCGAAGGCTCCATTTTCTTTTCCGGATCGATCCGATCCGCCACCAAATTCAGGGGTCGCCCGCGTGTTGTCGAGATGGCTTGGACTTAGTGCGTCGCTCGCTCTGCTGGGGTCCGCCCCAGCGTTTGGACAGGCGCTGAATATTGAAGATGTGGCTCGCATTCCGGCGGTTTCCGGGGTCTCCATGTCCGCGGAGGGAGACACCCTCATCGGGATCGTCGCCGATCCGAGAAATCCGGACGCCCGGGCCCTCGCCACCTGGAATATCGCCGGCGTCGATGGAACCAAGCCGCTGGCGGTGACCAGCATCACCCCCGGCAATAACAAGATGGGCTTTATTCAGGCCAGCGCTCTCAAGGCCGGCAAGGTGATCGCCATCGCCAGCCAGGCCTGGACAGGCAACCTCAACGGGTGCGGCGAAGGTAAGGTGACCGGGGCCACCAAGACCTATCTCTACAAATTCTACCTCACGGACAACTCGATCCAGAAGTTCGATGACCCCTTCTCGAGCGGTCGCGCGGTCGGGGTCAGCGATGAAACCCAGCGCTGCCTCGAAATTGGCTCTTCGCCGGGTATCGTCGACCTGCCGCTCGATCCGGAAAACGTGATCCTGGTGCAGACGGACGCCGCGACGCTGCAGGCCCGCTACTCGAAGGTCAACCTCAAGACCGGCAAAACGGAATTCCTTTTCCGGGAGAGCGGCTCGTCAGGGATCGGGCTTCTCGATCCGCGGGACGGAACGATCCGGACACGCTCGAAAGTCGAGCCGGTGGGGAATAATGAGTATGAGTTTCAGACCCTTATCCTAAATCCTGACACCAAGGACTTCGACCTCGAAGCGCCGCTGACAGTCGATTCCAAGGATCGTCGGACTGTCGACATCGCCGGTTATGACGAGAGCACAGGCAAGTATTACGTCCTGACGGATAAGTTCGCAGACAAGGTTGAGGTCTATCTCTACGACTCCAAAACGGACTCCTTCGACAAGGAGCCGCTTTTCAAACATGCGGACTTCGACGCGTCAGGCGTTGTCCTGAGCCGCCGGGCCTCTAATTTCGGGCAGCTGCTCGGCTTCCGCTACCTGGCCGGCGACTCTGAGACCTACTGGATCGATCCTGAGATGAAATCGATCCAGGACGGCCTCAATGCGACCTTCAAGGGTCAGACCGTAACCCTTGTCGACATGACGCAGGACCTCTCCAAGATCCTGTTTTCGGCGGAGGGTCCGCGGAACGCCCCCTCCTATTACCTGCTGCTCAACAAGAGCAAGGTTCTGGGGATCGGCGGCGAACGCCCGACGGTCAAACCCGCTTCGCTGGGCGATCGTACGCTTGTCTACTATGAGGCCCGAGACGGGTTGAAAATTCCCGGCTTCCTGACCCTGCCGCCGAACTTCAAGAAGGGTGACCCGGCCCCGCCCGCCATCGTCCTCCCGCATGGCGGCCCCTGGGCCCGCGACTTCGTGGGTTGGGACTCGACCGGGTGGACCCAGTTCCTCGCCACCCGCGGCTATGCAGTCCTTCAGCCTCAGTACCGCGGAAGCACCGGCTGGGGCCATACGCTCTGGACCGCTGGCGATGCGGAATGGGGCCAGAAAATGCAGGATGACAAGGATGACGGAGCGGAATGGATGATCCGCGAAGGGTACGCCGCGCGCGGCCGGGTAGCCATCTTCGGCTATTCCTATGGCGGGTTCGCCGCCTTCGCTGCCGCCGTGCGCCCCAATGGTCCCTTCAAGTGCGCGATCGCCGGGGCGGGTGTCTCCAACCTGACGCGCATTGGCAATAACTGGGGTGAAAGCCGCCTCCAGCGGGGTTTTCAGGGACGGACCGTGAAGGGCATGGACCCCATGCAGAATACGGACAAGCTCGCCATGCCGATCCTGATTTATCACGGCGATCGGGATGTTCGCGTCCCGCTCTTCCACGCCACGGACTTCCACAATGCGGTCAAGGGGACCGGCAAGTCGAAACTCGTCGTCCTCAAGGACATGGGCCACCAGCTCGACAAGTGGACCCCTGAAAACCATCGGGACTCGCTGGCGGCGATCGAAACCTTCCTCAAGAACGACTGCCAGCTCTGAAACGTCTGACCGACGTTACAATCTCTGAAACAACGGGCGTCCGGTCTTTGAACCGGGCGCCCTTTTTCAGTAGCGTGAGCAGATACACCGGACGATCTGTACCCAGATAAGCGGTCATCCCCCGTTAGCCGCCGCTCCTGCCTTTTCCGCGCCCGGCGACCCGTCCCTTACGGACGCCGCCCGAGTTCTTGACCCGATCGCCCCGCTCTCATTCGCGCGCGATCATAGTCACGATCGCCACGTGCTGCTGGCCATCGACGCCCGCATCATCTCAATCGCCGATAAAGCCATTCGCCCCGGCGACAGTCTGGAACGGCTCCTCGATGTGGGTCGATTTATCGAAGCGGCATATACTTTCCAGTGGGGTGTCGGCGGCCGAGGCTCGGAAGGCTGGCCGCGAAACCGTGTGGCAATCGCCTGCACCTCCAGGTGTGTCCCGGGGGCCGGAACGGGGTTGAGAACGGGGTCAGCCGTTGCGGGACGCGCCCAAACGGGCGCGCGGCTCCTGACGGAGACGAGGATCTGTCGTCAGGGCCCCGCCGGCGACTCACCAAATTCGCGTGACGCGACCATCGAAGACTGTATCGGCGGAGATCAGGGAGACGTTCATGAGTTGCGCGGTGGCCAGGATCAGTCGGTCGAAGGGGTCGCGATGATCCCAGTCGATCATGCCCGCCCGCAAGCAAATCTCGGGCGTGAAGGCCGCAGGCACGCCACCCTGTTCCGACAGGATCGCGTCCAAGCGCCCGACAAAGGGAACCATCTCAGGCCATTTGCCGAGCCTGACCTTCTGGGAGATTTCGAAGAAACTAATCGGGCTGACCAGGACCACCTCGGCGCCCGCAATCTCGGCCAGCGCTGCGGATGATAGCCGGCTGTCCGAGGACAAACTCCAGGTCCATGCATGCGTATCAAGCAGGACGGCGGTCACAGACCGGTGTCCTCCAGCCGTTCGGGCTGGCCTTCCCAGGCGGCGAGATCATCTTCCGTCGCCGACGCAAGGAAATCTGGTCCTGGACCCAATGCGGAGCCCAGCAGAGCCATCCGGAACCCGCCTTTCACGATGGGCACCAGGCGCACCATAGGCGTATTGCCCTTGGAGATGACGATCTCCTCACCCGCCATCGCGGCTTCGATCAACCGGGACAAATGGGTCTTGGCGTTATGAATTGTGACTTGCCGCACCTTGCCCTCCAGTTTGCGGCTATATTAGCTTAGTTTATTTAGTCTTCAATAGTCGTCCGGAAACCTGTTTTCCCCCTGCGGCTGAGGTCGCAGAGCACCGGGGAGAGGCGCCCCATCCCCGGCGACGCGGTTTCATCTCGGGTGACCTGACTCGAAATTTTCGGACACCCCCAATTTGAATGACAAACAGGACTCATAGAGCCCGACACGAATGTTATCAGCTGTTAGCCCGCGGGCCTTGCGTGACTGGCTGTAGACGAAGCATTCGAGCACAGGGCCCAGCACAGTGCGATCACGACTGATCACGCCTTCGTCGATCTCGCGTAACGCTGAAAGAAGGCCTGAATTTATCATCTGGAGCTTCGGCGTTTTGACCAGACGCTTGATCTCGCTTCGATGCCAGGGACGCAGGCGCGCCAGAGGACAGACGTTCTCAAGCAGAAGGATCCAGCGATCGATCGTCTTCGTTAGAAAAATCGACCCTTTGCCCCAGATCAGAGCGATTAAGCAATTTCCCGATCTTGACGGCCGCTGTATCGGTCAGGACCCGCATCATGCCTGCTTTCGGGACCTCTGTGATGTCCAGGACATCCCGCGATGCAAGGGACCGGGCAAAGTTTATCAGCCAGGTGCGCCGACGGACCGGGTCGCTCCGGGTGAGGGCTTCTGGAAATCCACCCGCGAGAACCCGTTCGATGACATGCGCCAACGGAAAGGCGGCGCCTGCCGCTACCTTCTCCGCGAAGGCGTCGGGGAGGAAGTGTGCGGGAGGCCTGCGGACGATTTCGGCCTGCGAGAGGGGCAGGAGTTCGATTGTTTAGACCCGCGCTGCAAGCGAATCCGGCGCGATAGCGCCGAAAAACAGGTCCGCCGAACTGGTGATAAGGAAGCGGCCTGGGCGGGTGACAGCATCGACGGATCGCTTAGTCGCCAGCAACAGGCCCGGTCCGCGCTGCACGTCCTCGACCACTGCACGATCAAGCCCGCGAACAAAGCCTGCGGGATCGGCCTGGGCTGCAGCGCCAACATCATCGTCATCGAGCGTGAATCAAGGATATGCAGGGAAACGCATAAGGGGCCCTAGACGCCACTAAGCTCATGTTTTACGGGCGCTTTTGCGACACTCATGGTCCTACGAGGAAACACAGGGACATAGCGGCTGGGCCAATTCAGAATGCGCCGAGATATCGCTCCCGCGGCAGCGACGTTTGCGCCCAGGGTCGCGAAGACTTCAGACAGGGGCGAGAACGGAACGGGCGAGGAGGTTTACGCGGACGGCGTAACCTCAGTCAGGATCCCGTTCACCGACAAGAGCCCCGATGGGCGGGAGTTTCCCGGACATCGCGGCCCGCAGAGCGTCGCGGTCAAGCGCGCCCTCCCAGCGACTCACCACGATCGCCGCCACCGCATTACCGATGAAATTGGTCAGCGCCCGGCATTCCGACAGGAAGCGGTCAACGCCAAGGATGAGAGCCATCCCCGCCACGGGCACGCTGGGCAGGACGGCGAGCGTTGCCGCCAGCGTTATGAACCCGGCCCCGGAGACCCCCGCTGCGCCTTTCGAGCTCAGCATGGCGACCGCCAGCAGAATAAGCTGGTCGGCCAGAGACAGAGGGGTGTTCGT
The DNA here is from genome assembly GCA_903831255.1 of uncultured Alphaproteobacteria bacterium. Taxonomy (GTDB): domain Bacteria; phylum Pseudomonadota; class Alphaproteobacteria; order Caulobacterales; family Hyphomonadaceae; genus UBA7672. The sequence goes on along the minus strand of CAIKWZ010000043.1, from coordinate 196,698 downwards.
CGCCTGGGCGATGAAAAGCGCCGCCAGCGTCATATAGATATTGGTCCCGTCAAGGTTGAAGGAATACCCGGCAGGAACAACAAGGCCCACGACCGGCTTGGCGCAGCCCGCGCGCTCGAGCTTGGCCATCAGAGCTGGAAGCGCTGACTCGGACGATGACGTCCCCAGCACCAGGAACAGCTCATCCTTGAGATAGCGGATAAGACTGAAGATCGAGAACCCAGCCCAGAGACCCACCAGTCCAAGGACGATAATCACAAACAGGAAGGAGGTCAGGTACACGGAGGCGATCAGCATGCCCAGCTTCGCAATCGCCTCAATCCCCTGCGTGGAGATCAGGAAGGCGAAGGCCCCAAAGGCGCCGATGGGGGCGGCTCTCATGAGGATCGACACCATCCGGAAGACGGCCTGACTGACCGATTCCATGACCCTGACAGCGAGATCCGCCCGGTCGCCGGTCAGAGCGAGAGCGATCCCGAAGAGAATGGCGATAAAAAGCACCTGCAGAATATTGCCGCCGACAAAGGCCCCCAGGAACGTGTCGGGAATGATGGCGAGAACAAATCCAGTGACGCTGACATCGCCCGCTTTCTCCTGAAAGCCCTGCACTTTCGAGATATCGCCGGCGCTGAGGCTCGAGACATCGACATTCATGCCGGCGCCGGGCTGCACGATATTGGCGACAACCAGGCCGACAATGAGAGCCAGGGTCGAGAAGAACAGAAAATAGGTGAACGCCTTCAGGGCGACGCGCCCGAGCTTCGCCATGTCGCGCATGCCGGCGATGCCGATGGCGATGGTCAGAAAGATGACCGGGGCGATGATCATCTTCACCAGCTTGATGAAACCGTCCCCGAGCGGCTTCAGATACGCTTCGATCCAGGGATTTTCGGCAGCAGGATAGAGCCAGCCGAGGACGCCGCCGGCGATGATCGCGGAGATCACCTGAAAATAGAGCTGGCTGTAAAACGGAGCCGGCTTACCCGATGGGACATTCGACGACGGCGCGATCATGACCCGCTCTCCCTTCAACGCCCGGAGGATCTACGCCCCCCACAGCGCGCTTCATCATCCGGCCGCTCGCCGAGCCTCGCGGACCCCGCAGGGACGAGTGTCAGGACGCCGCCTGAGCCTCGTCCTCGCCAGAAGGGGCCTTCTGACCCGGCACCCGGCCGGGCAGATAAAGGAGCAGGGGAGCGGCGACAAAGATACTCGAATAGGTCCCGATGATGATGCCGAAAACGATCGAGGCGGCGAAGCCGAAGAGCACCGATCCGCCCAGAAACAGCATGGCTCCAGCCGCCAGCATCGTGGCGATCGAGGTCATCAGAGTTCTTGAAAGCGTGGCCGTGATCGATATGTCGATAATGTCTGAAATCGGCAACTTCTTGTACTTCTTCAGCATTTCCCGAATTCGGTCGAACACCACCACGGTATCGTTGATCGAATAGCCCGCCACCGTCAGCACACCCGCAACAATGGTGAGGTCAAACGTCATTCGGGTGATCGAGAAAAACCCTATCACGGCATAGACGTCATGGAATGTCGTCACAAAGGCCGCCCAGCCAAACTTGGATTCAAAGCGGAACCAGATATAAATCCCGATCGCAACCACGGCGAGGATGGAAGCGATCACCCCATCGCGAAACAACTCCCCGCTGACCCGCGGACCGACCGCGTCGACCTTTCGGATCTCAACGCCTTCACCGAGAGCGGTCGTCACCTGTCTCGCAACTCCCTCAACATCCTCGCCGGTCTTCTCAACCGACAGTCGAATGAGGGCCGTCCGACCACCGTCCGTCGTGTTGACGGAGGTCTCGCCGAGGCCGGCGGCCTCGAGCCGGTCCCGGACGTCAGCCACTTCGAGGACAGTCTCGCTGGAGGCCTCTATGAGCACGCCCCCGGTAAAATCCAGACCGAGATTGAGCCCCTGGACGGACAGGGAGATCGTCGTGGCGATGAACACCATCGCGGTCACAAAAAAGCCCACCATCCTCGCCTTCATGAAGGGAAGGGGCTTGGGATCCGGCTTGAGCGGAGCGTTCGGGTCGTGTTTGTCCCACCACATGGCGGCCTCTGAGCTCTTCTTTACTTCACGCACCGACCCGGATCGGTCGACGGTCTGAGCTAGCAGGTGAGACGTAAAAGCGCCATGCAAAAAATATCTGTCGTAAAGTCTGGACATGGAGATCGCCTGCGGGGAGTGTCCGGCACCCGACGTCAGGGGCCGGCATCCGAAGCGCCGCAAGCGCGCGCCGGATCGGCGTCTCCCGCCGGCGCTCCCCTATGCAGTTTACCGACAGGACGACATCCGGGAATGCCTGAAGCGCACGATCCACAGGCCCTGCCCGGCGGAGCGACCGGCGTGTCGCATATCCTGCTCAGCGCCGTGCGCGGGGAAAGCGAGCGTATCACCCTCGGGGACATCATCGGGGCGCTCGATGCCCGCGCTTTCGGTCTCGCCACGCTGATGTTCGCCCTTCCGTCTGTGGTTCCGATGCCGCCGGGGGTTCCCACCATTGTCGGCCTCGCTCTGCTCATGGTGTCCGTTCAGATGGTGATCGGCCGCCAGGAGCTCTGGATTCCCGCCTTCATGGCCCGATGGTCATTTCCACGCGCCTCTCTGGTCTCCGCCATGGAGGGGCTTACGCCCCGCCTGCGAACCCTGGAGACCATCGCCCGTCCCCGCCTCATGCCCGTGACAGGGACAGTCGGCACCGTGCTGATCGGAGTGATCATCCTGATCATGGCGCTGATCCTGATCCTCCCGCTGCCTCCGGGAGGCAATTTCCCGCCCGCTCTCGCCTGCGCCATTCTCGGCATGGGTCTGGCCGAACGCGACGGGGTGATCGTTCTGGTGGGCGCGGCCGGATCCATCCTCGCCCTTTTTGCCGCGTGGGCGGTCACGGTCGGGTTCATCACCTATCTTCCGGTGATCAGCGACTGGATCGGTCGGACCCTGGGGTTCTGAGAATGGCCCCGTTACACTTTGAGACAAACAAAGCGTTTCCCGGCGAATTCCTGCGACAGCAAGCCTCTATACCCTGAATTCATGAGGAGCTCCCCCCCTCATTCATTCAGGAGTTACGCCATGACGCATCGTCCCTTCCTCATCGCCACTCTGGCTGCGGTCAGCCTCTGCCTCTGCCTGCCCGCGGCCTACGCCCAGAAAGGGCCGCCCCCCGGCGGCCCAGGCATGGGCCCCCTCGGCCTGCTCGAACTTGATGTGAACAATGACGGCAAGATCACCCGCCCGGAACTTGAGACGGGACAGAAAACCCGTTTCGCCGCCATCGACGCTGACAAGGACGGTTTCGCCGAGCCCGAAGAAATGAGAGCCGCCGCTCAAAAGGCTCGCTTCAGCGCCCAGGACCGGGATGGCGATGGCAAGCTGAGCCCGGAAGAGGCTGAAGGCCCCAGGGCGGGCGGAGAGGGCCGAGGAGGCAAGGGTCGAGGCGAACGCGCGGGCGGACCGGGCGGCGATCGCCGCGGTCCCCGACCTGACGGCGATGGAGACCGCAAACTGTCCTTCGAGGAGTTCTCGCAGCGGCCAGGAGAGGCCTTCACACGCCTCGACGCCAATAAAGACGGCGTAGTCACCCTCGCCGAACTCAAGGCGGGACGAGGCCCCGGACGGTAACTGCGTTCAACAGCCTGCAGGCCGACATTGTCCTCTCCCCCGGCCTCGGGCCCTCTGCAGCCTGTTGCACGCGCTCCCCCTCGTGCGGCAGGCTGCAGGTCGTTTCATAATCGGAACCGTTTTTCATGGCGCCGCTGATTCTCATCGTTGAAGACGCCCCTTCAATCCGCGAGCCGCTCGCGCGATATCTGGAGACTAACCACTTCCGGGTTCGCACGGCGGGGAATGCAGCCGAAGCCGACAGCCTTCTGGCCGCTCACGCCTTCGATCTCGTAATCGCCGACATCATGATGCCAGGCGAGGACGGGCTCAGCCTCTGCAGACGTATCCGCTCGTCCGGCGCCCTTCCCGTCATCCTCCTCACCGCCCGGGCCGAGGAGGTGGACCGCATCCTCGGCCTTGAGGTCGGCGCCGATGATTATGTGGTCAAGCCGTTCAGCCCACGCGAGCTCCTCGCCCGTGTAAAGGCTGTCCTTCGACGCTCGCAAAGCCTCCCGCCGCGATCGGCGGAACCGCAGGCGAAGGGGTATGCTTTCGGCCCCTGGACCCTGAAGACCGAAGAGCGGACCCTCGAGGGGCCCGACGGGGTGGTCACGCCCCTGTCGTCGGGCGAATACACGCTCCTTCTCACCTTCCTCGAGCGACCCAATCTCGTCCTGAACCGCGATCAGCTCCTCGATCTGACACGAGGCCGTGAGGCGGGGCCCTTCGACCGCAGCGTCGACAATCAGGTCAGCCGCCTCAGACGAAAGATCGAAGCTGATCCCAAGGACCCGCTGTTCATCAAGACGGTCTGGGGCGGCGGCTACCGCTTCTCCACTGAAGTGCGCGCCCTGTGAAACGCTTCCTGCCCCAAAGCCTGTCGGGTCAGATCGCGGTGGTGATGACCCTTGCTCTCCTCGCCGCGAGCGCCGTGAACTTCCTGTTTCTGGTGGGAGAGCGGTCACGGGCCGGACTGATCGAGATGAGCGGACCGCCCATGGCTCGGTTCGTGGACGCGGCCTCGGAGATCGCCAGCCGTCCGTCCGATCGTCGCGGGCCTCCCCCCGGGCGACGCGGAAGACCCCCGGGCTCGCGGCTCTCAGTGGATGATTTCTCGCTCGCTTCGCGCGAGCGCTATGAGCCTCACGGCCAGCTCGAGCGACGCCTGCGCCAGGCCTTCGACGACGCCGAGGTCAGGGTCGAGGAGGTTGCCGCCGCAACCCGAAGGGTCGGCGACCGTCCTCGTGACAGGATCCGGGACGTTCTCCGCCGTCCTGGGAAACGACCGCCAGGTCGGGAGGTTGCGCTATCGGCCCGACTTGAGGATGGACGCTGGGTGAACGCCTCCTTCCTGATGCGTGAGCCGGCAGGCGAGGACATGCTCAGCCTCGGGGCCAGCACGCTGATCCTGTTTGCGAGCGTTCTTGCCGCGGCTCTCTGGATCTCCCGGCGCCTGTCGCGCCCGCTCCGGGACCTCGCGGAGGCGAGCGCTAAGGTCGGATCGGGGGACGGCGGCGGGGATCTGCCCTTGAGCGGGCCGGAAGATGTGCGCAGCGCCATCTCGGCGTTCAACGCCATGAACCGGCGAGTGGACGCCCTCCTCCGGGAAAAGGATGTCATGCTGGGGGCGATCGGCCACGACCTTCGGACCCCTCTTGCATCGATACGTATCCGCCTTGAAACGATGGAGCCGGAAGCAGAACGAGTGAAGGCGATCGCCACCCTCGAGGAAATGGCCCAGCTGCTCGAAACCATTCTCGAGTTCGCACGTCAGGGTCGGTCTGCGGAAGCCCTTCAGAAGCTCGACGTCGCCGTACTTGTCGAAGACCTGGTCGAAGATTACGCGGACACCGGCGCGCCGGTGTCTCTCGGCGAGCGCAGCCGGGCGCCGCTGGAGTGCCGACCCGTTCTCTTCCGTCGCATGCTGCGCAATCTGATCGACAACGCGGTGGCGTACGGAGGCGCGGCCCGTCTTCACGTGCGTCCGGGTCCCGATCAGACAGAAATCGCGGTGGAAGACGAAGGGCCCGGCATGTCGGAGCAAGAAATCGCCGTCGCCCGCGAGCCGTTCGTCAGAACGGACGCTTCGCGCAATCGTTCACTGGGCGGAGCGGGCCTCGGCCTCGCCCTCGCCGATTCAATCTGCCGGTCTCATGGCGGCCGAATGGATATCGTCAACCGTCCCACAGGCGGTCTGAGCGTGCGACTGATCCTGCCGACCCCGAAGTCAGGCGAGGGCGCTCCGTCTCAGTCCGAGGACTGAGTGAGGGCACGCCCGCGGGTTTCGGGAAACAGGATGACGCAGGCGACGATGCTGATCCCTGCGAACACGATCGGATACCAGAGCCCGGCGAAGATATTCCCGGTGGCCGCCGCAATCGCAAACGCAGTCATGGGCATGAACCCGCCCACCCAGCCGACACCGACATGGTAGGGCACCGACAGGGCCGTGTACCGGACATTGCTGGGAAAAAGCTCGACGAGGGCGGCCGCCAGAGGGCCGTAAAGAGCCGTTGCTGCGATGACCAGGACAAGGAAGCCCAGGGCGATCCGTAGCCAGTCAACCGACCCGATGTCTGCGGCCGTCGGAAAACCCGCCTGCTCAAGAGCGCCCGCGATCCGGGTCTGGTTTTCCTTTGTGATCGCCGCGAGCTCTTCGCCCCTCAACCCTGCCCCGTCGAGGGTCTCAACCTCAACCCCGCCGATCGAGACGCTGGTCAGGGCCCCTGCCGGCGCATCGACCGTCGAAAAGGCCACCCCAGCCTTGGTGAGCACGTTGCGCGCGATGTCGCATGATGTCTCATACTTTGTCCGGCCCAGAAGATCGAACTGGAAGGAACAACCCGCCGGGTCTGCGTGAACCACAACGGGGGTCGTCTCCTGCGCTTTCGCCAGGGCCGGATTGGCGCCGGAGGCGATGGCGTGGAAGGCCGGAAACATAGCGACCGCCGCCAGGACCATTCCAAACAGCATGACCGGCTTGCGTCCGATCCGATCCGACAGCCAGCCGAAGAAGACATAGAGAGGAACGCTCGACAGGGTTGCGCCGATCAGGATGGAATTCGCCCAGGCCGGAGGCAGCTTCATGAAGCTTTCAAGGAAAATCTGGGTGTAAAAGAAGACGCACCACCAGATCGCTCCCTGAGCCGTCATCAGGGACAGGAAGGCGATGATCACGTATTTCATGTTGGACCATTTCAGGAAGACATCCCGGAACGGCGCCTCCGAGATCCGGCCCTCAGTTTTCATACGCTCGAATTCGGGGCTCTCCTTGAGCTTGAGGCGCATCCAGATCGAAATCGCCAGAAGGAAGGCGGAAAACAGGAATGGAATTCTCCATCCCCACGCCTGAAAGGCCTCTTCGCCAACGATGGTGCGGGTCGCCAGAACCACACCGATCGCACCCAGAAGTCCAAAAGCGGCGGAAGACTGGATCCAGCCGGTCGATTCTCCTCGCCTGTCGCTGGGGGCGTGCTCAGCGACATAGATCGCAGCGCCGCCATATTCTCCGCCGACGGCTGCGCCCTGCAGAATACGAAGAATGATGAGAAGAACGGTGCCGAGCCCGCCAGCCTGCGCATGCGTCGGCAGCAGTCCGATCGCAAACGTGGCGCCGCCCATCAGAATGACGGTCGCCAGAAAAGCCCCTTTGCGACCAAAGCGATCGCCCAGACGCCCGAAGATCAGCGCGCCGACGGGCCGAAACACAAAGCCGGCCGCGAACAGAGCCAGAGACGCGATCAGACCCGAAGTGGGGTCGAGCTGAGAGAAGAAGTTCCGGGATATGACCGCCGCCAGCGCGCCATAGACAAAGAAATCATACCACTCGAACGCGGTTCCCGCCGACGAAGCCATGACCACCGTCCTCATGGGTGTGGCCTGTTCGTCCTTCACCCCCTCGGCTCCCTGGCTCGCCATGCGTGTCTCTCCCTGCCCTATCTGACGATCGTGCGCGCGCGCAGCCCGCTTCAGACCCGTTTGCGGCCGTCACTTTGGCGATATCCGGACTGTTCACAAGCCCCCTCGCCCCCGGGAGGAGGCAGCGTCCTTGCGATCAGTGTTCACAATCCTGAGGGCGGAAGCCCGTCGTCCGTCCCCAGAGAGGATGGAGATAAGCAGGCGCCGCCAATCTCTGCGCCTGGCGGGAAGTTACGCCCCGCTCGTTGTCATCTTCCGCTCTGACGGGTTATCTCGGTCCACAGCACGCCCGGCCCACGGCCCGGCGCCGACAAGGGAGCTCCCACTCGTGAAACACGCCCTTCTTCTCGCTGCCGCGCTGATGCTCGCCGGCGCGCCTGTCGCCGCCGATCCGCGAGGAGAGCCTCAGCCTGCTCGCATCGCCCAGACCATACCGGCGGCGCGGGACGTCGCCTTCCCCGGGACGGTACGCCTCGAACTGGATGTGACGGACCTCGACCAGAAGATCTGGACGATCCGTCAGAGCATTCCTGCGCCCAAGGCTGGGCGGATGAGCCTTCATTACGCGCAGTGGATTCCGGGCAATCACGCCCCGCGGGGGCCCATCTACAATTACGCCGGCCTGAAGATTGTCGGCGGAGGTCGGGAGCTCGCCTGGACGCGCGACCCGGGCGATGTGTTCACGTTTCACGTGGATGTGCCCAAGGGGGTCAAGTCGCTGGAGGTCGAAGCCGCCTTCCTGACCCCGATCGAGGCGGCGCAGGGTCCGGTCATGGTCACCGGCGAGATGCTGCGCCTCAACTGGTATGTCGCCCCGCTCTATCCGGCCGGATACTTCATCCGGAACATCCCTTTCGATGTCTCGGTTCGCCTGCCTGAAGGATGGGATTACGCCACCGCCCTCGAGACCGAGAGCCGGGAGGGCTCAACAGTCCGCTTCAAGACAGTCTCCTATGAGACCCTCGTCGACAGTCCGCTGTTTGCGGGCAAGCACATGACCAAGCTCGACCTCGATCCGGGCGGACGCTCGAGGGTCACTCTCAACGCCATGGCCGATGAGCCTGAACAACTTGTGATGAGCGAAAAAGCGGTCGGCGTCCTGCGGGAGCTGGTGCGTCAGGCGGACCGGCTCTTCGGCTCCCGTCAGTTCGATCACTATGACTTCCTGCTCTCGGTCAGCGACCGGCTCTCAGGGGCCGGCATCGAACACGCCCGGTCAAGCGATAACGGGGTCTCGAGCGGTTTTTTCCGGGACTGGGATACCGGCTATATCAGCCGCGACCTGCTCGCCCATGAATACGTCCACTCCTGGAACGGCAAATACAGGCGTCCAGCTGATCTCTGGACGCCCACGCTCAACACGCCCATGCGCAACTCCCTGATGTGGGTCTATGAGGGACAGACGCAGTACTGGGGCACCGTCCTCGCCGCCCGGGCCGGCTTCTACACGCGTCAGGAGGCGCTCGATGTGCTCGCAGGCGTCGCCGCGCTTTACGGAGAGGGCCGGCCGGGTCGGTCCTGGCGCCCGCTCCTCGATACGACCAACGACCCGATCATCGCGGCCCGACGGTCTCTGCCCTGGGGAAGCTGGCAGCGAAGCGAAGATTACTACTCCGAAGGTCAGCTCATCTGGCTCGACGCCGACACGCTGATCCGGGATCTCTCGAAGGGTGAGCGCTCGCTCGATGATTTCGCCGCTGCGTTCTTCGGGGTCGATGACGGGGACTGGGGCCAGCTCACCTATACCTACAAGGATGTGGTTGCGACCCTGAACCGGGTTCAACCCTATGACTGGGACGCCTTCTTCAAGACCCGCGTTGAGACAGTGGCGGTCAATGCGCCGCTCGAAGGACTGGCCCGCGGAGGCTATCGCCTCGTTTTCAGGCCAACCCCCAACGCGTATTTTCAGGCGACAGAAGCCCGGTCGCGGGGCGCCAACCTCACCTACTCGATCGGGCTGGCGGTCGACGGCAACGGCAAGATCACCGCGGTCAACTGGGGCGGTCCGGCCTTCGAGGCGGGCCTGACGACCCTTTCGACCGTCACGGCGGTCAATGGGGAGGCCTTCAGCCCATCGCGCCTGCGCGAGGCGGTGGCGGCCACATCGGCCGGCGCTCCCGTTCAGCTCCTGCTGCGGACCGGAGAGGCGTTCCGGACGGTGACGCTCGCTTACGCCGGAGGCGCTCGTTATCCGCATCTTGAACGCATCGAAGGAACCCCCGCGCACCTCGACGATATTCTGGCCCCGAGAAAGGACTGACCGATCGCCGGCGAACGGCTAAGACCCTCAATGACAAGGCGCCTTATTGTAAGGCCCTTGACAATTGACCGGCGACAAACGTAACGGGCATTACAGTTCGTTTGTGTTCGTGTCGCCGTGTCTCAGTCCGCCCTCATCGCCGAGACCAGCTTTCTGCTGGGAGATGTGACCCGCCTTGCGCGGATGAGGTTCGACGCCGACGTCGCCTCCGACGGCCTCTCCGGCGCTTCCTGGCGCGCTCTGGGTCTTCTCGTGCGTGAAGACGGACAAACCCAGGCGGCCCTTGCCCGCGGCCTCGCCGTCTCCCGCGTCGCCGTCGGTGAAATGATCGATCGGCTCGAGCGCGACGGCTGGGTGATACGGCGCGCCGACGCCGCCGATCGCAGAGCCTGGCGTATCTATCTGACGCCGTCGGCCTGGGAGCGCATGCCCGCGCTTCGCCGCCGGGCCCAGGAGTTCCAGGCCCGCTGCTTCGCCGGCATGGACGAAACAACAATCGCCCAACTCAAATCTACCCTGGAGACGCTCCACGCCCGACTGTCGGCCATGGAGACCGCACCGGCTCACGACCTCGAAGAGGACCCCTGCTGATGGACGGATCATCCGATCTCTCGTCGAAGACCGCACGCACAACTCCGGCGAGCCGCATACGAACCGGGATACTGCTCGCCCTTCCGATCGCAGCGCTGGGAGCGTTCGCCTGGTACGCTCTTTCGCCTCATCGCTATCAGGAAACGGACAACGCCTATGTCCAGGCTTCGCGAACCGCGATCAGCGCGGCGCTGGGCGCCCGGATCATCGCGGTTCATGTGAAGGAGAACCAGCGGGTCGAAGCCGGAGAGAGACTGATTTCTCTGGATGCCGCTTCGTTCGAGGCCGACCTCGCCCAGGCGGACGCTCAGCTTAAGTCCGCCCGCGAACGCGTATCGGCGCTGAGGGAGGATTACCGGCTCAGGGTCCTCGCCGTGTCTGCGGCTGAGGACCGTCTGGAATATGCGCGGGCGGAAAAGACGCGCGCCGACGCGCTGGGCGCTGAAGGTCTTACATCGCGTCAGAAGATGGAGTCAGCCGATCACGCCGTGAGCGAGGCCCTCTCCTCTCTGGCCTCGGCGCGTCAGGCTGTGGCGGCGGCGCGCGCCAATGGCGGAGATCCGTCGATCCCCATCGATCAGCACCCGGCTGTGCTTGAAGCTCAGGCGCGCCTGACACGCACCCGGATCGCCCTCTCACACACCGCGATCCTCGCCCCCTCGGCGGGGATCGTCACGCGTGTCGAGCAGGTCCAGCCCGGATCCTTCGTCAATCCTGGTCAGAGCCTGTTCTGGCTGGTCTCGGGCGATCCCTGGGTGGAGGCGAACTTCAAGGAAGATCAGATCGCCCGGATGCGCGACGGCCAGAGCGCGGACATCCGTCTGGACGCCCTCGGAAACCAGCCCCTCAAGGCCCGCATCGCCTCGTTCAGCCCGGGCACCGGCGCCGTCTTTGCGGCCCTGCCCGCGCAGAACGCCTCAGGCAACTGGGTCAAGGTCGTTCAGCGCGTGCCGGTCAGGCTTGAGTTCGTCGATCCGCCCGCCGATGCGCGCCTGACGGCGGGTCTGTCCGCTCATGTCCGCGTCGACACCACCGCCCCCGGAGAGTGACCGTGACTGAGGCGGCCTCCCCGCGCATCGCCCGCGGCCCGCTGACCCTTTCGGTCATGCTGGCGACGACGATGTATACCCTCGACGGCACCATCGCCAACGTGGCTCTGCCTCACATGCAGGGGGGGCTGTCCGCCGGGATCGACCAGATCACCTGGGTTCTGACATCCTTCATCGTCGCTCAGGCGATCGGCACGCCGCTTGTGGGCTGGTTCGCCGGACGTTTCGGCCGGAAGCGGGTGATGCTCACCGCTATCGCGGCCTTCACCCTGTCTTCGCTCGCGTGCGGAACGGCGATCACCATCGAGCAGATGATCCTCTATCGTATCGTTCAGGGCCTGTCCGGCGCGGCGTTCGTTCCTCTCGCCCAGGCGATCCTGTTCGACATCAACCCTCCGGAAAAGTTCGCTGAGGCCATGTCCATCTTCGGCGCCGGGGTCGTTCTCGCGCCTATTCTGGGACCGGCCCTTGGGGGGTGGATTACCGAAAGCCTCAACTGGCGCTGGGTGTTTCTGATCAATCTGCCTGTGGGCATTCTCGCCTTTCTCGGGGTGATGACCTTTCTCCCCGAAAAGACCGCCGCGGAAAAGCAACCCTTCGACTTCTCCGGCTTCGCCTCCCTCGCCCTGTTTATCGTCTCGCTCCAGATGATCTTTGACCGGGGCCCGGGCGAGGAGTGGTTCGCCTCCAACGAAATCCGCCTCTACGGCCTTCTGTGCGCCTCGGGTCTCTACTACTTCATCTGGCGAACGCTTTCGGCGCGACGCCCCTTCTTCGCCCGCAGCCTCTTTGCCGACTCGAATTTCATGCTGGGGTGCGCGGTGGGCCTTCTGACCGGGGTCCTGATGTTCTCAAGCCTCGCGCTGCTTCCTCCCATGATGCAGAACCTCATGGGATATCCGATCGTGACTACGGGTCTCGTGACGATGCCGCGAGGGATCGGGATGGTCCTCTCCATGGTCGTCGCCGGACGCCTCGCCTCGCGTATCGATCCCCGATACCTTCTTGTCTCGGGATTTCTCATCAATGCTCTCTCCCTCTGGCAGATGAGCCTGTTCACGCTCGACATGGGTCCGATGCCGATCACTGTCTCCGGCCTGGTTCAGGGGTTCGGCCTCGGCCTGGTGTTCGTCCCGTCCAATACGCTCGCTTTCGCCAGTATCGGCTCGGAGCAACGAACCGATGCATCCGCTATCTTCACCCTGGTTCGCTCAATGGGATCGGCGATCGGCATTTCGGGGATGCAGGCGCTCTTCATCTCGAACTCCCAGTCGACCTATGGCCGCCTGATCGAGAATGTTCGACCTGACAATCCGAACCTGCCCGGCGGGGCCGGCGGCGGGATGGAGACCCTCGCGCCATGGATCTCCGAGGCGGCCCGGCAGTCGGCGATGATCTCGTACGTCAACGATTTCCGCGTGGCCATGTTTCTGACGCTCATCCTTCTTCCGCTCGTCGCCTTCATGCGCCGGCCTGCCGCTCCACCCCCGAGGAATGAGATCCATGCAGTCGATTAGGCTCGCCTCAGTCATGCTGCTCCTTGCAGCCGGATGCGCCTCCAGCGCCCCCGTTGCGACGCAGACGCCCGAACCGCCGACCCCTCCGGCGTGGACCAAGGACCTCGGATCGCGCACCCTCGAGGCGCTGATCGTCCGCGGCCTTGAGGCCAACCCGTCCCTGCGCGAGGCGGACGCCAGTCTCGAAGCCATGCGGGCGATAGGCGAAGCCGCTGAGGCGTCAACAGGCGTATCGGTCATGCTCGAAGGCGACCTCAATCGCGGTCGCATCAACGGGACCTCATTCGGGTTCAAGGGATTTCCGAGCCGCACGCTCACGCGCTACTCGTTCGGCGGCTCAGCATCCTACGATCTCGACCTTTTCGGAGAGACTGACGCCGTTCGCGCCGGGGCATCGGCGCGGATCGACGCCGAGGCGTACCGCCTCGATGCGGCCCGGCTGATGCTCGCCGCTGAGATCGCCGCCAGGGCCGTCGATCTCGCAGGCGCACGCGCCGAACGCGAGATGCTGCAACGCATCCTCGAAGGCGGAACAACCACTCTCAATCTGGTCGAACGATCCATCGCCGCCGGCGCCAGCGGCGAGATCGATCGCACGCGCGTGCGTTCGCTGATCGCCCAGGACGAAGCCCTGTTGCCGGGTCTTCTCGGGAGGGAGGCGTCGGCGCGTCATGCGCTCGCCATGCTCGCAGGGGCGCAGGCGAGACCGGGTGAGGGGCCCGACCTGTCGCTTGTCGACTTCAGCGCGCTCACCCATGTGCCGGTCGAGGCGACCGGCGACGTCCTGCGGGCCCGCCCCGACATCAGGGCCGCCGAGGCCGCTCTGATGGCGGCGGACGCAGACCGCGCATTGCGCGCATCCGCTCTTTATCCCCGCATCCGGATCGGAGCGCGAAGCGTCCAGACCGCTCTCAACCCTGAAGATCTCTTCGGCTATTCAGCCACCGGCTGGAGCTTCGGACCCAGCCTGACCCTGCCGGTGTTCAACCGAAAGGGTCTGCACGCCGATGTCCGGCGCGCCGAGGCCGAGATCGACAAGGCCGACGCACGCCTGCAGGCGGCGGTTCTGCGGGCCTTCGCCGAGGCCGCAGACGCTCTCTCGGCGATCGAGACGGCGCAGGAGGATCTACGCCGGCAGGAGCGGGCCCGCGACCTCGCGGTTGAAACGCTTCGGCTGGAGCGCAAAACCTATGAGCTGGGCGCAGGCCAGCTTCCTGAGGTGATCACGGCGCAGAGGCTCGCCGCCTTCGCCGAAATCGCAGTCATCCGCGCGAAAACCCAGAGACTGCGATCCTACATCCGGTATTTCGCCGCCACCAACTCCAGCCTCGCGGCTGCGGGCTCGGCAGCCTCTCCGGGAACGCGCGCGCCCGACTGAAGGTCCCAGGGCGGGAGGCTCCAGCCGCACGCGCGCCCGGAGGGGACAGACGCGGCCTGCGACGCGTGAGACGATCACTCGAGGACCCGCATAGGCGCCGACCCTCTTTGGGCCAGCTTCTCATTGAGACCGCCCTTGCCGTCGAGGTGCCCGGCCCCCACGGCGACGAACACCGTTCCGGGCTGGTTCATGCGTTCAGAGATCTTCGCCGCCCATCGTTCATTGCGGTCGAATAGAAGCATGCGCGCCGTCTCTGGGGTCTGCTCCAGGCCCTTGTTCATCAGCGCAGCGGTGCGCTCAGGATCACCTTCCGCCCAGCTCACGATAAGATCGGAGAGATCCTTCTTCGCCTGATCGACATCGCGCAGTGTCTCAACCAGGGAAGAGATCTGCTCGTCCTTCGGCAGGCCGTCGAGGATTGTCATCTGCTCCTCGACAGTTTCGAACGCCAGGATTGTCTTTCCCTGTCCCTCAGCCTGGGCTTCGAGGACGGTCTCAGCGCCGGTTTCCGGATCAAGACCTGCAGACACAGCGAGGAGCACTGCGACCTGAATTCCCGCGGCCCAGGGTTCGAGCGGATCGATCTGCTCCAGCCTCATACCGAATTCTCTGAGACCCTCGGAGACGATCTTCCGTTGCTGCTTATCGAGCTGACCGGAGAGCTTGCGACCGTCCGGGTCGATGGCGAGCTTCGACATCAAGGGCGCCAGCTCGGATGGATCCCCGGGCTGGATGATTTCGAGATAGAGTTCCTGACTGTCGTCGAACGCCCTCTTCACCTCATCGTTGAACCAGTCGAGATTCGGGGGAAGGAGATGCGCGGTTCCAAAAAGGTAGATCGTGGTGTCGCTGTCGCGGACGACATAAAGCACGGGGTCTGCGTCAAGCTTCGGGGCCGGGTTCTGCGCGAACGCTCCTCCCCCACACAAAGCGACGAGGCAGCAAGCGCTGAGGCGCGCGGCGAACTGACGGTTCATAACTATGTTCCCTTCTGAGAAGCGGCGCGTCAGGCGTGAATGATCTTGCGCGCGAGGTAGACGAGCCCCGCGACCGACATCACGCCGATAAAAAGCAGATTGTGGTCGACAGGAGGAAGGACAGCGGTCATCGCGAGCAGGGTCCAGATCGGATATCCCAGGGCGTAGGCGGTGAGGCCGCCGGCGGCCGCGAAGAGATTGTCCTGAAGCTCGAGTTCGTCCGAATTCCTGAAATAGATCCAGCTTACCCCGAGAACGACGATCACGAGGGCAAGGCTGAGACCGATCGCCATCCAGGCCGGCATGCTCTCGAAACCGATAAAGCCGGTCATGAGCCCAGTGACGAACCCGGCAAAACTCAAGATCACGGCACTCATAAAGACGACCCTCTGGCGGGCCCGCAGGCGGTCTTCACCGCTGAGAGGGGATGTCTCGTTCCTTTTCACACTATCAGTCATGCTTCGTCTCCGGTTGAAACACCTGTTCGATGGACAGGCCGAATTCCTCGGCGATGCGAAACGCGAGGGATAAGGAAGGATCGTGCTTGCCGGTCTCGATCGCATTCACTGCCTGTCGGGACGCCTGGATGCGTCCGGCCAGCTCGGCCTGGCTCCAGCCCCTTTCGGCTCTCAAGACCCGTAGTCGGTTCTTCATCAGCGCCCAAACCCTCCTGCTTGTTTATATAGTCGCTAGTACATGTCTAAATGTCAGGTTTGCTGGACATCTGTCAAGACAACATGACAAGATTTTTGAAACGAGCGGGGCCGATCTCTCACTCTGGACGTCGAGAGGGCCGTGACGGCCTCGACGGGCAAAGCTCTGGCGAAGCATTCAGGGGTCTGTCGGACAGAAGATGCGGCCGACGTCCTTGCGAAACGCGGCTGACTGCGATTGTCTGACCCCAGGCCCGCTCACGGGCGCTGAACTCTCAACGCTTGAACAGGGCGACCTCATGAACCGGTTCACACGCCTGGCTCTGTTGTCTGCCGGCTTGCTCATCGCCCCCATGCAGTCGGCCCTCGGACAGGTCTCGAAGGAGGTGGACGATTTTCTGGCGGTCGCGGGAAGCCTTGGAAACAACGCGCCCGTTTATGAAGGCACGACATTCGAGAAAGGCATGCAGGCTTATGAACTGCTTCGCTGGAAGGATGCGCGCGGCTTCTTTGAGACGGCTGCACGAGGCGGAAATGGCGACGCGCAGTTTTATCTCGGCATGATGTATCTGAACGGCGAGGGCGGTGAAGAGAGCGCGCAGGAGGCCCTGAAGTGGCTGCGTCAGGCCGCGCGGAAGAAAGTTCCCGAAGCTGAAAACCTTCTGGGCGTGATGTTCGCCGACGGCAATGGCGTGACTGCGGACCCGGCGGAGGCGGCTCGCTGGTTTCGCCTGGCGGCCGATCGCGGCTATGGCATAGGTCAGCAAAATCTCGGCTCCATGTATCTGGACGGAACCGGCGTTCCTAAAGACGAGAGAGAAGCCGCGCGCCTTTATCGTCTCGCAGCCGAGCAGAATATCCCCAGCGCTCAGAGTCTTCTCGCCGAGCTGTACATGGCGGGCGTCGGCGTGGCGAAAGACATGGTGCAGGCGGCCAAATGGCTCCTCCTGGCCGGAAACGCCGGAGATGAGGAAGCATTCTTCTTTCTGGAAAGCCTTCTGGAAGATGGAACGCTGAGCGAGGAGCAAGTGGAGAAGGCATCCGCAGAAGCGGACGCCTGGCTCGAGGCGCGCGACGAATAACGCCCCCCCCTCGGCCCAAAAGCTCCGTGCGCCTGTGAGCGGCATGCCTCCTTCGCCCCATGTCACGCCTCAAGGCCTGCTCCGTCGGCCCTGAGAGCTCTTCATCGGCTCCATTCTGCAGGCCATGACGGATCAACTGAGGCCTCGGGGCCGATGCGTCCCAAACCCGTTACACAGATCCCTTTCAGGCGCTCCCCGAGGGGGCGGGACTGAGCCGAGGCGTCGATCTCAACCCGAGACTTTCGAGACCTGCATCCCAAACGAAGCCGTCGGGGCCCCTTGACGACCTTTTCTTAAATTGGTACCTTTTTTTATAAAGGTATCTTCAATGATTCAAGACGAGCAATTCACCGGGATCCGCAAAGGCCTACTGGAGTTCGCCCTCCTGACCCTGATCGGGGCCAAACGGGTCTATGTCGCCGACATTCTGGCGCGCCTCGCGCCGACCCCGTTCGCCACGCAGGAAGGCACGCTCTACCCTCTCCTCTCCAGAATGAGGCGCGATGAGGTCGTTCAGTATGAATGGGTGGAATCCGACGCCGGGCCGCCCCGGAAATACTACTCGCTGACCGAAAAGGGCCGCGCGCGGCTCGAAGACCTGGGCGCCTACTGGCGCCTTCTGACCACCACTCTTGAACAGCTGGGGCGCTAGTCATGGAACGCGTCGTCACCGTCAATCTGAACGGCAACTCCTACTCTCTCGAAGAGCCTGCCTACGAGGCTCTGCGCGCCTATCTCGACCGCGCGGAGGCGGCGCTGGCCGCCAATCCGGATAAATCCGAGATCCTGCGCGACCTCGAACAGGCGATCGCGGAGAAGTCCTCGACCCATCTGTCCTCTCACAAGAGCGTCGTGACAGGCCCGGAGATGACGCAGGTTCTCGAAGAGATGGGCCCCGTGATGGGAGAGCAGGACAGCCAGCCGGAGAACCCGGAGGCGACCGATCCGCCGCTCAAGCGTCTCTACAGAATCCGCGACCGCGCCTGGATCGCTGGTATCTGCACAGGGCTGAGCGCCTATCTGGACATCGATGTCGTCATCGTCCGACTGGCTGCCGTCATCCTCGGTTTCATCACCGGCGGTTGGGCGTTCCTGATCTATCTCATCGCCATGTTCATCATCCCGTCCGCCCAGACGAGCGCGGAATGGGCGGCCGCTCACGGAATGGCGTTCAATACTCAGAAGATCATCGAGCAGGCTCAGCGCGAGTATCGCTCCATGGCTGAAAACATGTCGCGAAGCTGGCGGCGCTCCATGCGGACCCAGAGACGCGCACAAAGACGAGAGCGCCGTCGTCAGGCCTGGACCCACTGGGACTCAGGTCCCCCGCTGGTCACGCCACCTGCGCCGGTCGGCTATCTGACACGCATTCTGTCCGGGATCGTCGGCTTCGTCCTCAGCCTGATCAGCGCAGCGCTTCTGATCGCGCTCCTCATCGCTGTCTTCGCTCTGATTAATGTCGGCGCCGTCCTCGGATGGGCGCCTCCTGCGGATGTTCCGATCTGGCTCGCTGTCATCATCGTGCTGATCGTCTACGGCGCCATATCGACCCCGCTCGCCTATCTCCGCCGCGCCGCCTACGCCGCCGCCAGCGGCTATCGTCTCGCCGGAGGCCTCTCCGACAGCTTCATCACCCTGATCGTCATGATTGGCGCGGGCGCTCTCGCCTATCAGTTCAGCCCGCAATTCCGGGAATGGATCGAGCTCCTCCCTGAAACGCTGCGGGCTATCGGTGAAAGGCTGGAGACGCTTTAACCGCTCATGCGGCATGGTGCGCCCCGAGCCCTTGGCCACCCGCAGGCGCATCATCCGGTTGCGCGCAGGCGGCCCTCAAGTCTCCTGCCTCGGAGACCAGCTGTTCGGACTGTCGGCTCAGACTGTCACATTCCCCTAGCGATAAGCTCTTTCGGGCCGCGCCGCAGGTCTCCTCCTCCGGCGCAATCACATGCGCCCGGCATCGGGAGATATCTCTCGCCCTCGACCGACACCCCTGACGTCGCGGGTTGGACCATGTAAACGACCACCTATGGATGCGCAGATTGCAGCAGCGCAGGTCTATGAACGACTGCCGCGGGCTCCAGGGCTATGAAGTCCGAATGCTCAGAGACGAACGTTTCGGCGTCCGAAGACCAGGATGGCCAAGCTTCACGGCCGCAGAGCCCCCCGAGGTCCCAGATTGATTGAGCAACAACATCTCCCTTGGCGAGAGACTTACGCGAGCGGCGGCTCGAGACCTCTATTTCTATGTGGCCGATGATCAGCGAGCCGACGCCCGTTGACTGGCGAACACGGACGCCTCTAGGCTTGTTATCGGGTTCTCGTGAGCGAATTCGGACGGGGGATAAAATGATGAGCGCTGAGAACTCCATAAACGTGGACCAGCGATCCCGGATCGGATCCTTTGTCTGGATGGGCTTTTACACCGCCCTCCTTTCCATTCCGACGCTGACCCTGTTTCGTTTCTGGGGACGCACGCAGATGCGGCGCAGACTGTGGGCCGACACCCTCGTGGACGGCGAGCCTCTGGAATACACTGGCAAAGGCTCCGAACTTTTCATCGGCTTCCTGATCGGAACCGTCACGGTCAGCCTTCCCCTTGCCGTCGCACTTCTTGCCGTTCAGGTGCTCGTGGGCTCTCCTCCGCTCCTGATCGCAATCGTGCTTCTGATCTATATCGGCCTGTTTCTTCTCATTGGAACCGCAGTTTATCTTGCCCGGAGATACCAGCTATCGAGAACACTCTGGCGAGGGGTGCGCTTCTCTCAGTCCGGCTCTCCTCTGGGTTACGGCACGGCCACGCTGGGCTATCTGTTCCTCACCTTCATCACACTTGGATGGTATGCTCCCGTGATGCGCCTGCGTCTCGCCAGGAGGATGTGGAGCGAAGCAAGTTTTGGAGACACGCCCTTCGTCTGGGACGAAAGCCGACGTTCGAGCAGCGATCCGGTCTGGACGAGTTTCGCCCTGTCGTGGTTCGGGTCCCTGATCCCTCTGGTCGCTCTCGGAATTTCCAGCGCCGCTGGAGCGGACATGGCGGCTTCAACAGACCCAACAGGCTTCATCGTCCTCATCTATCTCGTGCTCTTCCTCTCTCTCCCGCCAGCTCTTCTGCTGGGAGCCTGGCACGAGGCGGTCATGCAAAGACGTATTGCGAGATGTCTGAGCGTCGGCGATCTCAAGCTGTCTTCAGCCATGAGCGCAAAGGATCAGCTGAGCCTCATCTTCGGGAACATCGCTCTTGTCATCCTGACGCTCGGGTTCGGCGGCATGGCCGCCCAGATGCGGGTCTGGAGAAAGTCCGCGCTGCGTCTGCGTACTGAAGGCGCCCTAGACTACTCTAAAATCTCCCAGGCGTCCTCGAAAGGCCCGGCCAGCGGCGAAGGGATGGCGGATGCGCTAGACCTTGGGGGCGCTTTCTGATGTCGGGCGGCGACGACGCTCTTCTCTTCGACGGTCGCTCCGCCGGCGCGCGAGTCGTTGAAGTTGAGTTCTCCGGACAGTCTCTCCTTATACGCTCCCCTGGAGAGGATGTCCGTAGTTGGCCGTATTCCTCCCTCGAGATTCTTGATCGCGGCAACGGCCTGCGCCTTCGATCAACAACAGACGCAGACTGCCGACTGAGACTTTCAAATGCCCTCAGCGACCAGCTCTTTCGGGCTGCGCCTAAGGTCTTTTCCTCTGGCGAGAAAAATCGCGGCCAACTCGCTCTGATCCTCGCCCTGACCGCCGGTGCGGCGGCGATCGGCGCGTTCCTGTTTGTGGGTGTTCCACTCGCGGCGGGACCCCTGACCCTGATCACTCCGCCGGCGGCGGAGGCGACCCTCGGGGCCAACGTCTCCGGACAGCTTTCGCTGATCTATCCGCGTTGCGAAGGGCCGAGGGCCCAGGCCGCGGAGCAGGCGGCGCGACCGCTTCTTGATCGTCTGTATGACAGCCAGTCCGAACCTTTCGAACTGTCATTCCAGTTTGTGGACACCCCCATTCCCAACGCCATGGCGCTTCCCGGCGGGTATGTGATGGCGACCAGAGGCCTGATCGAGACGCTTGATCACCCCGACCAGTTTGCGGCCGTGATGGCTCACGAGATCGCCCATGTCCGCAATCGAGACGCTCTGACAGGCCTTTACCGATCCGCGGGCCTTGGTCTCCTGCTGGACCTGGTCACAGGGGGTTCGGGACTGGGCCAGCAGATCATCCTGCTGGCCGGGCAGGCAACCAGTCTGCAATATACGCGCGCTCAGGAGGCGCGCGCGGATGAAGATGCTCTGCGCCAGCTGGACGCCTCGCAGATCAATCCCACGGCCCTCGCCCATGCCTTCGAGCGCATGCAGGCATGGACCGCCGGGAAGGAGGAGACCGGCCCCGTTGAGATCGAGTTGCCGGAATGGCTGAGTTCTCATCCCGATACCGCGAGGAGGATTGAGCGAGCGCGCGCCTTCGGAGACAGGGGCTTTGCCCCGTCACTGTCTCAGGAAGAGTGGGAGACGATCCGGAAAGCCTGCTTTGACTGAAGCTTCACCTGCCCTGCCGGCGACCTGATCCCGTTCGTCGAGCAGATCAATGACGCCGATCGATGGAGTCTCACAGACGATACGCCTCGGAAGCCCCGTTCTCCTTCCGGGGACGCAGCGTTTCGTGCGAGCCGCGCGTCAGGAGCCGCGTGTCAGTCTGTCGGCGGAGGGAAAAACGCCCCGACAGGCCCGGCGAACTGAACAGGTGAGGACAATCCATCCGCTCCCAGGGCTGCGACCCCGAAGAACCAGTCGTCAATGATCACGCCAGGCAGGCGAAGCGACGTTTCGTTCGGGCCGGTCTCGACGCTCAAAGTCCAGACCGCCTCAGTCGTCGGCCGCCGCCAGATCCGATACCCGGTTGCGCCCTCGACCTTTGACCAGCTGACGACCGTGTCGGGAGATACCGCTCCTTCAATGCGAACCTCCGTCGGAGGAGGCGGCGCCGAGGCGAGGATTGCGAGAGAGGCCACATTCAGCGACACGACCCGGGCAAGATAAGGAAAGTCGACGCCTTCGAGCGTGTCGCCATAGTTGATCCCGTTCTCCACACGAAGATCCTGGTGCTGGCGCGTATAGTTCTCCGCGCCTTCCGTGACCCGCACGGACGGGAACCCCGCCTCAAGCATGCGCACCTGATCGCCGCCCCGCCCAAAACGGTCCCGGCGGTAGATCATCATGACGTCAAAGGCCTCAAGACAATCGTCAGCGACGCCATCAATGAAACGGGCGAGATTCCGCGAAGGGCTGTCCACCTCGCCTCCATTCGAAGTTCTCGCATCCGCCATGGCCTGCGTCTCGAGACTGCGCACGCCCTCAGTGAAGACCCTAACGCGCCCGTCCACACGCTCCCCTGAGCTGCCCCCGGTGTTGCCGATGATGTCGTTATTGAGGACAGCCTCAACCTTCCAGCCTCTGCGTCTCGCATAATCGGCGAGGATCTTGCCTCCCAGAAGGCCCTGCTCCTCGCCGCTGAGGGCGGCATAGACCAGAGTGGCGTCGAAGGATCGGCGTGAGAGAATACGCGCCGCCTCGATCACGGCTGCGGTTCCCGAGGCGTCATCGTTGGCGCCCGGAGCGTCGGAGGTCGCATCCATGACATCGCTGACGCGGCTGTCCAGGTGACCCGAGATGATGATTACCCGGCCCGGATCACGACGCCCCTTCTGAATGGCCAGCACATTGACCACCGGAACGCCTTCCGGGTTGCGAGGCGCCCGCACGTCGTCGGAAGGCGTGGCGATCTCCAGACACTGGCCGCAGTCCTGCGACATGCGCCGGAACTCGCTTTCGACCCACCGGCGCGCCGCGCCGATACCTCTCGTCGTCGAAACGGTGTCCGAAAGCGTGTGGCGGGTCCCAAAGGAGACCATTGTCGCGATGTCTGAGCGCAGCCGGGTCGGATCAACCTCCGCCATCAGCGCGCCCACAGGGCATCGGTCGGCCGATACGCTCGTCATAGACGCCGCGGACACGCTCTCCGGCGGCTTTTCAGGGGGGCGGGACTCGCACGCCGAGAAAACGCCGAGGAGGGCGAGGGTGATGAGCGAACGTGAGATCACGGCGCAGCCTCCGGCTTCAGCTTGCGGTTGAAGAAATCAAGCGTGGCTTCCATGCGATGCCTGAGATGGGCCTGGGTCCAGCCTGCGCGATGACGCAGGCCAGGATAGAGCATGGTCTCAAAGGCCGTTCCACGCGCCTGAAGAGCGGCCATCAGACGCGTCGAGTTGTCGAAGGTCACGTTGTCGTCGGCCATGCCGTGGATGAGCATAAGCGCGCCAGATCGCAGCGCGTCGATCCGGTTGACGACATCGGAGGCCTCATAGTTGTCGTGATTGTTCGCATCGGTCTCCATGAAGCGTTCGGTGTAGTGCGTGTCGTACAGACGGAAGTCCGTCGGAGGCGCGCCGGCGACGCCAGCCGCATAGGGAGAGCCCGGCTCGGTCAGCATGAGCAGGGTCATGAACCCTCCGTTCGACCAGCCCGTGGCGCCGATACGCGAAGCGTCGACATAGGGCAGCCCGGCGAGGAAGCGCGCGCCGACGATCTGGTCGGCCGTCTCGGGAATTCCCATCCGCCGATGTATGGCCGTCTTGAACGCCGTCGAACGATTTGGCGTGCCGCGATTATCGAGCGTGAACAGGATGTATCCCGCCTCAAGATAAAGCTGATCGGTCGGCGACATCCAGCGACGGGCCACCAGCGCGCTGGCGGGACCTCCGTAGACAGTGACGATCACGGGATACTTCTTGTTCGGATCAAAGCCCGGCGGGGTGCGCATCATCCAGTGCATGTCCTGGCCGTCGGATGCCTTAAGAGTTCCAAACTCAGCAACTCGATGCCTCCCGACAAAGGGAAAGTAGGGATGAGAGGCGGTAAGAGGATTTTCCTCGATCCAGCGGATCAGACGGCCATCAAGCGCGTAGACGCCGGTGCGCGGCGGGGTCGACGGATCCTGATAGGAGCCGACGAACGCCTTTCCGTTACTCGCCACTTCGCCGGACCACCAGCCGCCTGCTGCGGTCAGAGCCTTCACCCCTGCGGGACGACCATAGCTTTCCGAATAAAGCCTCCGTTCGATCGGCGTATCGCGACTGGCCCCGAAAAAGACCGTACGGGACGCCTCATCGACCCCGATCACGGCGTCGACAGGCCAGTCGCCGAAGGTCACCTGACGAATGAGCTCGCCGTCCGCGCGGTAGAGGTAAAGATGACGATGTCCGCTGCGTTCCGACGACCAGAGGAAATTACCCGTCTTGAGCGGCCGGAAATCGTCGGTGATCTCCACCCAGTGCGGGCTTTCCTCCGTAAGGATCACCCGGGATCGTCCGGAGGAGGGATCGACCGCCAGGAGATCGAGGCGCTTCTGGTCGCGCGACTGGCGCTGAACATAGAGGATACGCCCATCACGCGCCCAGGCGACCCTCGCCAGATAAACGTCGCTGTCGGCGCCAAGATCGACGCGAACCTTCGCCCCGTTTGAGACGGATACGACATGGAGCTCGACACGCGCATTGGGTCGACCGACCCGGGGATAGCGCTGATTGACGATCACGGCCCCGGAGGCGTTCACGTCCGGACGCGGAACGATATCTACGCCTGTCTGATCCACCCTGGTGACGGCGATACGGCTTTCATCGGGCGACCACCAATAACCCGTGCTGCGCCCCATCTCCTCCTGAGCGATGAACTCGGCCGTTCCCCAGCTGAGGTCGGTCGAGCCGCCCTCCGTCAGCGCGCGTTCCGCGCCGCCGCCCGAAGGCATAATGACGAGATCATCCTCTCGCACGAAGGAGACAAACCGCCCCCTGGGCGACACCTTGGCGTCGATCTCGTCGGCAGAGGTCTCGGTCAGACGACGAAGCTTTGAACCCGCCATCTCATAGAGGAACAAATCGCCTTCAACGGGCGCGAGAATAAACCGACCTTCCTCATCCCACTGATAGTCCACCACGCCGGACGTCTGGACGCCCTGTCGCTCGCGCCGACTTTTTTCTTCCTCCGACAACTCGCGACCCGCCTCGATCAGAGCGCCTGCATCGATCAGACGACGTGACTGCCCAGAGGCTGTCTCGAGAAGCCAGAGATCCGTTGTGCGGCTACGACCCTCCTGAGGACGTATCCAGGTCACGAAGCGGCCATCCGGAGAGGTCTGAACCCCTCTCGCCACCGGGCCCGAGAGCGGCGGGTCGGAAAACGCCCGGTCGAGGGTCAACCTGTCCGCATGGGCCGGAAAAAGCCCGGCGAGTCCGACCGCCACAGCCGCCAAAATCGTCAGTCGCATACCGCCGAATCTCCTCAGACGCCGCTGCGTCCGCAGCACGCCAATGCTAGTCTCGGCTGACTGGAGGTGACAAGGACGCCCGCACACGCTCCAGAGTGTCGAAACGAGGGGAGAATCACATGAAAGGGTCTCTGGCCCTGCCCCCGAGGCTCGCACTCGCCGCCATAGGCGTCGGCGCGCTCGCCGCCCTGAGCGGGCTCGTTCTTGGCCCTCAAGGACTTGCTCCGGCGGGCGCTATCCTTGCCTTCGGCCTCGCCTGGGCCGCCTTCGTCGATATCGACCGGATGATTCTTCCTGACGAGCTGACCATCGGCCTCGTGATTTTCGGGCTGGGACTGGGCGCGCTCGGCGTCGAACCTTCCCTGATCACGCGGATCATCGGCGGTGTCGCAGGATACCTGGCGCTGGCCTCTCTCGAGGCGCTCTATCGTCACATACGAGGCCGTGAGGGACTCGGCCGGGGGGATGCAAAACTTGCCGCCGCGGGCGGCGCCTGGCTGGGCTGGAGCGCCCTGCCCCTCATCTGCCTGATCGCAGCCCTCGCCGGGATCCTGTTTTTTATCATTAAATCAATAATTTATAGGCGCTGGGAACCACAGGCGGCTCTTCCCTTTGGGCCATTTCTCGCAGCCGGAATCTGGATCCTCTGGCTGACCGGCCTTCCCTACAACTGAAACAAAACTGTCATACAACTGTCAAAAGAGCGTCGTCAAAAGACGTTAACGACTTCCCATGGACCAGCGAGGGCGACCTGACACAAGGGCGTCTCCTTCCTGGTCGGACCATGTTCCGAGGGAGAGACCCATGTCATCGAACCAAGCCGTCCGGGCGGCCCTACTGGCCTGCCTCGCCGTCACCGGCGCCGCAGCCTGCTCCGGGAGCGACGGCGTCGCCTCCCCTGGAGAAGGCGTCTTCATTCCTTCCCCTCCTCCCTCGCCCCCGCCTTCCCCCCCGCCGCCTCCGCCGCCCTCGCCGCCCGCCGGCCCTGCAGCTGATTGCCCCTCAGGCTTCAACAATGTCGGCGTGATCTCCAACCTCCGCAATTGTCAGCTGCCGAGCACCATCACCGGCAACTTCGTGATCCCCAAGCGCGACGGCACGATCTACTCGATCAGCGGCCGCGTGAACGTGGGCGTCGATCTCGGCGCAGACCCCTCTTCTCCCGCCGCGGGCGGCAGCCAGGGCATTCTGACCGTCGACCCGGGCGTCCGCATTTTCGGCTCGGGCGGCCTTGACTACATCGTGGTCAACCGTGGCTCGCAGATCTTCGCCGTCGGCACGGTCGCCGATCCGGTTATCTTCACCAGCCGGCAGAGCATCGAGGGATCGACGACCGTCGACTCGATCGGACAGTGGGGCGGCCTCGTGGTCCTGGGCCGCGCACCGACCTCAGCGGGATGCCCTACCGGGGTCACTCCGCCGAATATCGCCTGCGTGTCTCAGGTCGAGGGCACCAACGCCTTCTACGGCGGCAATACGCCGTCGGATAACAGCGGCCGTCTGAGCTTTGTGCGGGTTCAGCACTCGGGCTTCGAGATCCTTCCGAATAACGAGCTCAACGGCATCACGCTCGCCGGGGTTGGAAACGGAACCACGATCGAAAACGTTCAGGTCCATAACTCCTCCGACGACGGGATCGAGCTCTTCGGCGGTACGGTCAACCTGCGGAACATCATCCTGACCGGCAATGATGACGACAGTCTTGATGTCGACACCGGCTGGCGCGGAGCCGTCCAGAACGTGCTGATCGTGCAGCGCGCCAACGGCGGCGATCGTGGATTTGAGTTCAGCTCTGCGGGAACCCGAACCCCCGTCACCGGCGGTTTCTCGCTGAACACCATCCCCCGCATCTCGAATGCGACAATCATCGGACGCTCCTCAACCTCCGATGCGATGGTCATCAACTCGGGCAATGGGATCAAGCTCTGGAACTCGATCGTGGTGAAGACCGGAACCAGCGCCTGTCTCGACATCGACGATGCAGACACCATCACCGCAGCTCCGACCTTCAACTCGGTCTTCTTCAGCTGCACCTCGCCCTTCCGCGATGACGGCAACCTCACCGAGACCACGACGGTGTTCAACGCCGGAGCGAACAACACCTCGGCTGGAACCTCGAGCCTCTCGGGTACCTTCATCAACGGAACCAACGAGAACGCAGTGACGGTCACCACGCCGGTCAACCACGCCGGATCCACCTTCCTGACAGCGCCGACCAAGATCGGTGCGGTCAGCGACAGTGCGGTGAGCTGGTACAAGACCTGGAGTTGCGGCCTGACCGGCGGGACCTCCTGCTGATGATCCCGGGGCGAGCGCTCACAGGCGCTCGCCCCACTCCCTTCTGCACACTTGGATCCGGATGGTGTTGTCCATGACTGCTTACAGCTTCTCCCTGAGCGCTCTTCTGCTCGCGACCTCTGCGCTGACCGGCGGCCAGGCCTTCGCTCAGGAAGCGGTTCCTCCGGCTCCGGCGGCGTCCGCGCAGGCCGATACGCCCGAAGCATCGGCAACCGACTCCGAGGGAGGGGACGTCATCCGGGTTCTCGGATCCTACATCCCTGAGCCACTTCAGGAGACCTCTGAGGTCGCTCAGTTTCTCAGCAATCTCGATCTTGAACGACAGGGCGATTCTAACGCCGCCGAGGCCCTGACGCGCGTTACGGGTCTCAGCATCGCGGAAGGAAAGTTCGTCTATGTCCGCGGACTTGGCGAGCGATACTCGTCAGCGATCCTCAACGGGTCTCCCCTGCCCAGCCCGGAGCCGCTCCAGCGCGTGGTTCCGCTGGATCTGTTTCCGAGCAGCATCCTTCAGGGGGTGATGGTCCAGAAGTCCTACTCAGCCGAGTTTCCGGGGGAGTTCGGCGGAGGGGTTATCGAGCTTTCCACGCTCAACCTTCCTGATTACCCCTTCCTCGAGGTTGGTGTCGGCGTCAGCGCCAACTCGGAAACGAGTTTCGAGACAGGCTACACCTATAATGGCGGCGAAGCGGACCGCTTCGGGTTCGACGACGGTGTTCGCAAGATGCCGGGTCAGCTGCGCGAAGCACTTGCTACTGGCAAGCGTATCAATGGCTCGAATTTCACACCTGCGCAGCTGCAGCGCATCGGACAGAGCTTCGAGAATGCAAAGACCAATCTTGTCCAGGTCAATCATTCCATTCCCGCCAACGGGAGTGCGGACCTCAGCGGCGGGTATCGCTGGGATGTCGGCGGCGCCAGCATCGGCGTCATCGGAGTGCTCGGCTACGCCAATGACTGGGAGACGCAGGACGGGATCCAGCAGGAAGGCCGGATCGATGGAGGCGTGATCACGCCTAAGTCTGACTACAACTACACCTCGACAGACAACAAGGTCGGCTGGGATGGTCTCTTCGGAGCGGGCGTCGAGTTTGGCCGCCACACGATCGACTGGACCAATCTGTGGATCCGCCGCACGACCAAGCAGACCTATGTCCGCTTTGGCTTCGATGAACTGGCGGGTGAAGATGTACGGGACGACCGCACCGCCTGGTATGAGCGGGAGCTTCTGTCGACACAGCTCCGCGGCAGCCATGATTTTGAGCCGCTCACGCTGAGCTGGCGCGCGGCGCTTGCCGAGACATCGCGAAACGCGCCCTATGAGCGTCAGATCCGCTACCTTTTCGACGATTCCATCGACCGTTATCTTCACGATACCTCGCGCGCGCCCAACCGGCTTTCGTTCAGCGAGCTCTCGGACAAGGTTCAGAACTTCGGCATCGACCTTGCCTACGCCATCCCGCGGGCAGGTGCGAAGGATACCGTCATTTCCGGCGGACTCGACTACTCGGACAATACGCGGTCCTCAGAGGCACGCTCATTCCGCTTTGTGGCCGAAGGCCTCCCGCTGGCCGTTCAGCAGACGCGCGTCGACTACCTGTTCGCTGACTACAACATCAATCCGGATCGCCTTGTCATTCGGGAGACGTCGGCGTCGGACGGCGCAGCCGCATACGACGCCGGGCTTGAGGTGTCATCGGCCTACATCAAGGCGGACTTCGAGCCGATCACTTATGTAAGGGCTGCGCTGGGCCTTCGGGCCGAGTCGGGGCGGCAGTTTGTCTCGCCCCGTAACCTCTTCTCTGTGGAGGGGACGCCGGATCAGCCCCCTGCCCTTGAGAAGGATTATCTCCTTCCGGCGGCGACGCTGACCTGGAACTTCGCTCCGGATCAGCAGATCCGCTTCGGGGCGTCGCAGACGATCGCCCGTCCCCAGTTCCGGGAACTGGCGCCGCAGCAGTATCTCGACCCGGACAGCGACCGGCTGTTTGTGGGCAACCCCTACCTCAAGGACAGCGAGCTGCTCAATCTTGACAGCCGTTACGAGTTCTTCTTCGACGATCAGCAGTATTTCACGCTCGGCGCCTTCTACAAGACGATCACCAACCCCATCGAGTCGGTTGTCGTCGAGCAGGGAGCCACGATCCAGCAAAGCTATCTAAACGCTCCGGAGGCGCGCCTCTACGGGGCTGAAATCGAGCTCAAGTCCATCTTCGACGATCCCTTCCCGGACAACGCCCTACTCAAGGGAAAGAGCTTCCTCATTCAGGGGAATTACACTTATTCAAACTCTGAGGTGACCGCTGAGGCTGGCGATGTGGTCTACCCCATCAGCGAGGGCGGAGATCCCGCTGACGCCACACTCTACATCGTCGACGGTTCCCGCCTTCAGGGTCAGTCTGAGCACGTGGTCAATCTTCAGCTTGGATATGAGGACGACGCTGCGAATTCCCAGGCGACCCTCATCGCCACCTATGTGTCTGAGAGATCCTCAGCGCGGGGTCGACCGGGCGAGCCCGATTACATTCAGGAGCCGGGGGTCATCCTTGATCTTGTTTACCGTAAGACCTTCGAAATCGGAGGGCGAGAGGTGTCGGCAAGCGTCAAGGCCGGCAATCTTCTCAACGAGAACTATGTGGAGCGTCAGTCGTTTGGCGGGGGCGAGATCATCATCAATCAGTATGATCTTGGCCGATCCATCAGCTTCGGACTTTCCACGGCCTATTGACCTATAGCGAACGTCGCTCCCTCCTCTATAGAGGAGAGGAAGCGACGAAGGGTGTGATGAAGCGGTTTGAGCCTCTAGCGGAGCGCGTTCGGCGCGACGGCCTTGCCGTCGCGCTTGATGCATTCTGGATCGTGTCTTTGTCGGCAGCCGGCGCCATGATGGTGTGGGCCGCCCTCGCTCCTGTCCCGATTTTTCGTCCATCAAGAACCGTCATGGCCTCTGTGACGGCGCCGTCAGCTCCCCTGGCGGACGATCCATTCAACCGAGGCGCCGTGCCGATGGCGCCCGCTGCGAACGCATCCGGCTTTACTCTGCAGGCTGTGAGAACGGGCGCGGACGGCGGGTCAGCCATTCTTGCGCCTCCCGGAGGCGCCCAAAGGCTGGTGCTACTGGGAGAGGAAGCGGCGCCCGGCCTGCGGCTGGTATCGATCGCTCCCGATCATGTCATCCTCGAAGGACCATCGGGTCGGGTGACGATCGCGTTTCCTCAAGCGTCGATGGTCACCGCGTTCTCTGCCCCAACCGAGTCGCCGGCTCTGACCATAGCGGGGCTGAGCCTCCTGCCGACGGAAACGTCGGGCGGATCTCAAGGCCTCCGGATTGTCCTGTCGGGCGAGACCTCGACGCTCGGCGGGACCGGCCTTCGCGACGGCGATATCATTACGCAAATCGACCGGAAGTCGGCCTCCAGCCTCGAGCAAGCGGATTTCGAGCGCGCACTCATGGCCGCCTCCCCTGTTGAGATCCGTTTCGAGCGGGCCGGCCAGGCCATGATCACCCATACCTCAAGGAGCCGACCATGACGAAGCGGACCTGGACCCTGGCGCGCTCTCTCCTGCAGGCCGCCGCCGCGACGGCGCTGATCCTGTCGACAGCCCCCATGGCGGGAACTCAGGAAAACGGTAAGCAGACCCTCAATGTCCAGAGCGCCGACATCCGGGCCCTGATCCAGGACGTCTCCCGCATGACCGGCAAGACGTTCGTCATCGATCCCCGCGTTCAGGGGAATGTCACCATCGCCTCAGGAGCAGCGCTCTCTTCTGAGCAGATGTATGAGGTTTTTCTCGCCACTCTCCGGGCGCACGGATACATCGCTGTGCCCACCGCCTCGGGAGCGATCCGGATCACCCCCGGAGAGGACGGGGCAACCCAGCCCTCCGGCCCCGGGGCCGAACGCTTCGTGACCCAGGTGGTGCGGCTGAAGTCCCGAGATCCCGCCTCCATCCTGCCCGTTATCGAACGACTGGTCGGCAAAGGCGGACAGGTCAGCGCAGCTCCGCGCGCGAACGCCATCGTCATCACCGATTTCGCAGACAATGTCCGCCGGCTCGCCTCGCTCGTGACCGATCTCGACCGGGATACGGATGTCATCGAAATCGTAAGGCTCAAGAACTCAAGCCCGAGCGTCCTGGTCGAGGCGCTTCGCGAGATCACCGGGGCGGGCGCCGATCCGTCCAAGTCGCTGTCGTCCGCCAGCTTTACAGCGGTCGAGGCATCCAATTCCCTCGTCATTCGTGGCCCTTCGGATACGGTAAGCCGGCTGCGTGAGATCACCACGCAGCTCGACGACCAGGCTCAGCCGAGCGGCGATACACGGGTAATCTTCCTGCAGAACACGGATGCGGCGGCAGTTCTCGATCTCGTCAGGACCCTTCTCGGTCAGGGGGCGGACAGCAGCCAGCAAACCGGAACCGCGCAGGGCGCTCCGCGCCCCGGGGGAAAGGGCAGCGTCGCACTGTTTGAAGGCGCCAACGCCATCGTCGTGCGGGCCGAGCCCACCGTTCAGTCAGAGATCGAGACAATCGTCCGCCAGATCGACAAGCGCAGCGAACAGGTTCTTGTCCAGGCGATCGTGGTTGAGGTCTCAGACGGCGTCGCCAAAGACCTAGGCGTACAGTTCCTTCTCTCAGGGCAGGATGGCGCCTCGATCCCGTTCTTCGCCACCGCCTACAGCGGCGCACGGCCCAATCTGCTCACCGTCGCCGGCGCCGCAACGGCGGGACGCTCCCTGCCTGAGGACTCCTCCCTCCTCAAGGATCTTCAGACAGCGGCGGCCGGATCGATTTCGCGCGCGACCGGTGCGGTCGCCGGCGTCGCCGACGACCTCTCCGGCGACGGCCTTTTTGGCATGATCATCAATGCCGTCCGGCGAGACAGCGGATCCAATCTTCTGTCGACCCCCTCGATCCTGACACTCAATAATCGTGAGGCCTCGATCCTGGTCGGCCAGGAGGTTCCCGTCACGACCGGAGAGGTTCTGGGGGAGAATAACTCCAATCCCTTCCGCACCATTGAGCGGCAGGATGTCGGCGTGAAGCTGCGCGTGCGACCGCAGATCAATGCGGACGGCGCGATCACGCTCTTCCTCAAGCAGGAAGTCTCGAGCGTCGTGCCGCCTTTGTCTCCCGGCCAGGAACTCATTTTCAACAAGCGCGAAATCGAGACCACGGTGATGGTCGATAATGGCGAGGTGGTCGTGCTGGGCGGACTGCTTGACCGCGGAGAAAGCCTCGGAGTGGAAAAAGTCCCGGTGCTGGGAGACATTCCCGTTGTCGGAGGCCTGTTCCGCTCCGAATCCCGCGATGAGACCCGGACCAATCTGATGGTGTTCATCCGTCCTCTTATTCTGAAATCTCCCGGAGACGCCCGGGCTGCGACCTCGCCGAAGATCGACGACATGGTCCGTCGTCAAACGGAGGCCAGCGGAACGGCCAGCCTGACAGAAGCGCTGGGCGCCCCCTCGCCGGGGGCGCAGGCGAGCCGTCCATGACCCGTTCCGGAACTCTTCTTCCCTACGCGTTCGCCCGCCGCAACGGGATGATTGCGCTGCCCGGCGAGGAGGCCGCTCAGGTCTTCGTGCGAGAAGGCGCTGACCCGATGTCGCTGCTCGAGGTCCGACGCGCGAGCCGCGGACCACTTGCGGTCAGCATGCTCGATGCAGCGGCCTTCGAAGCGCGGCTGTCCGAGCATTATTCTGCAGGCGATCTGGGGATAGAGGACGCTGAGGCGGCCGGACTTGCCGGCGGGCTGTCGGATCTTCTGGGGGACATGCCCGCGATCGCCGATCTTCTGGATACAAACGACGACGCCCCGATCATCCGCCTGATCAACGGTCTGATCGCGGAGGCCGCGCGCCTTGGAGCGTCGGACATACATATCGAACCCTATGAGAGCCACCTCGTCGTTCGTCTGCGTACCGACGGGGTCCTGCGTGAAGCCGCCAGGCTGACGGCGCGGCTCGGTCCGTTGCTGGTCTCTCGTGTCAAGGTGATGGCGAGGCTGGATATCGCAGAGCGCCGCCTTCCGCAGGATGGACGTATCTCCCTGACCCTCGGCGGACGCGCGCTCGATGTGCGGGTCTCAACCCTGCCCTCACGCGTCGGCGAGAGGGTGGTGATGCGACTTCTGGACCGGGATAAGGCGGGCCTCGGCCTCGATGATCTCGGCATGCCGACGGCGATCCGCGAAGCGTTCGAGGCGTCTCTTGCGGATCCCAATGGAATTGTTCTGGTCACAGGACCGACCGGGTCTGGAAAGACCACCACGCTCTATGCCGGACTTCGCCGGCTCAATGACGGCGCCCGGTCCATTCTGACGATCGAGGATCCGGTTGAATACGCGGTCGACGGCGTCGGCCAGACCCAGGTGAACACCAAGGTCGGCCTGACCTTCGCGGCCGGTCTGAGAGCCATCCTCCGACAGGATCCGGATATTGTCCTGGTCGGCGAGGTCCGCGATTCCGAAACCGCTCAGATCGCCGTGCAGGCCAGCCTGACGGGGCACCTCGTGCTTTCGACCGTCCATACGAACGACGCTATCGGCGCCGTCACGCGTTTGAGAGATATGGGAGTTGAGCCTTTCCTGCTCGCCTCGACACTGCGAATGGTTCTTGCTCAAAGACTGGTTCGACGGCTGTGCCCGTCCTGCCGGCGCTGCGAACCTGTTGGAGCGGCTGTCGGTCGCCTGATCGGTCTTGCAGAAGATGCGCCGGTCTGGCGGGCCAGCGGATGCGCGAAATGCGGGCACACCGGGTTCATTGGCCGGACGGGGGTCTATGAGGCGGTGCGGATTGACGAGACAATGCGCCAGCTTATCGGGGCCAATGCGACGGAAACCGAGATGGCGGCTCATGCATTTGCAGACTCAGCCCGGCTCTCGGACAGCGCACGAGTTCTGGTGACTGAAGGCGTCACCAGCCCCGAAGAAGCGGCGCGCCTGATGCGGCGGGAGGCGGACGCCCATGCGGACCTATGAATGCTCCGTCATCGACCGTGAGGGCCGGACCCGTCGCCGGAGGTTGACGGCGGCGGATGTCGATGCCCTGCGCGCTCTGCTGCAGTCTCAGGGTCTTCTACTCAGCACCATTCACGCCGTTTCGAGGACGGGATCCGAAGCCGCCGCTCAGGGCGGCGGTCCCGCCCTGTCGGCGAAATCCCTTGCTCTGATCACACGCCAGCTCTCGACGCTCGCAAGCGTCGCGCCTCTGGAAGAGGCGCTTCGGACCCTCGCCGAGCAGACCGCCGACATCAGGTC
Organism: uncultured Alphaproteobacteria bacterium; assembly: GCA_903831255.1. Classification (GTDB taxonomy): domain Bacteria; phylum Pseudomonadota; class Alphaproteobacteria; order Caulobacterales; family Hyphomonadaceae; genus UBA7672. The sequence continues at coordinate 161,797 of CAIKWZ010000043.1, read as the reverse complement.
GCGCAGGGTCCTCGCTCTCACCCATGCAGGCGTTCTCGAGGGCCTGCGCCTCTCGGACGCCATGACGCGCTCGGGCCGGGCCTTTCCGGCGACCTATCGGGCTATGGTCTCGGCAGGAGAAGCCTCCGGCTCGCTGCCGGTCATCCTTGAACGGCTCGCCGATCTTCTGGAAGCCCAGCAGGAGATCCGTTCGAAGATCACGACCGCTCTGGTCTATCCCATTGTCCTCGCTGTGGTGGCGATGGCGGTGATTACCGCCCTCATGACCTTCGTCGTTCCCAGGGTCGTCGACCAGTTCAACGTCTCAGGACAGGAGCTCCCTGGCCTCACCCTTGCAATCATCGGCCTCTCGCGATTTCTGGTCGACTGGGGATGGCTTCTCGCCATCGTCATCATCCTGACCATCGTCACCGGGGCATGGGCCCTGTCGCGTCCGGCGATCAGACTTAAGGCGGATGGGATCGCACTGTCGCTCCCTCTCATCGGCCCGCTTCTGCGACAGGTGGAAGCCGCCCACCTGTCGCGGTCACTTGCAACGATGATCGCCAGCGGCCTGCCTGTTCTCGAAGCCCTCGAACTTGCCGGCCGCGCCAACGGAAACGCCGTTCTGCGGCAGGCGGCGGCGCAGATGGCGACTTCAGTGCGCGAGGGTTCAGGATTGTCGGCCGCCATGAAGCGCACCGGGGTCTTTCCGCCGCTCCTGGTCTATCTGACCGCGAGCGGCGAGACGAGCGGCCGCCTGGAGGCGATGCTCGAGAGAGCGGCGGACTATCTCGAACGCGAATTCCGGACGGCGACCGCGGTCGGTCTCAGCCTGCTAGAACCTGCAATCATCGTTATCATGGGAGGCGTCGTATGCCTTGTGATCCTGTCCATCCTGCTTCCGATCCTGCAGATCAACACGCTCGGCGCCGTCTGAGCCGTCAAGCGGGTTTCAGTCTCATCGAGCTGATGGTGACCATCGTCATCATCGGCCTTCTGTCGACGATTGTCCTGATTAATGTCCTGCCGAGCCGGGATAAGGCGATGGTGGAAAAGGCTCGGACAGATATTGCGATTCTCGAGCAGGCGATCGAAAGCTTTCGTCTCGACATGTTCTCCTACCCGACGACCGCACAGGGTCTTGAAGCTCTGGTGACAGCCCCGGGAGATCTTCGCCGCCCGGAACTCTATCGGGAAGGCGGATACATTCGTCGACTTCCGGACGACCCGTGGGGGCAGCCCTATGTTTATGCGGCCCCAGGACGAAACGGGGCGTTCGAGATCCGTTCGCTGGGCGCCGACGGACTTGAAGGCGGATCGGGGCTTGATGCCGACATCGGACCTGCTGGATCGCCTGATTGATCGCCATGCCGAGCCTGTTCGTCGCAGACGCCGATCCTGACAGGGACACTCCGCGCAGAGCGGACGCAGGCTTCTCTCTCGTCGAGATGATGACGGCGCTGTTTATCATGGGCCTCATCACCGCCGGCGCGATGCTGACCCTGGGCGGCCCCCGCGAGACGCTGGGGCGCGAGGTCGATCGCCTCGCCGCCTCGATCTCAGGGGCGCGAGACGCCGCGCTCATCCGGAACCGGGCGGTCCAGGTCCTGTTCTCCTCAGAAGGCTATGAGCGCAAGGTCAGGACGCGATCCGGGTGGACGGCCCTCGATCCGTCCGGAACCGCGACGCCCTGGGTTACCGGTTCATCGCTTCAGATCGGCGAGAGCGGACCGGAGGGGGCGATCGTGTTTGATGCGACCGGGCTCACCGAAGGAGCCCGGCTGACCCTGTTCAGAGACGGGCGCGCCTACGACCTTACCGTCACCGGCGATGGCCGCATCCTCCGGGAGGCGGTCGGTGAGTGACAGACCCGCAGCAGACAGAGGTTTCTCTCTCCTGGAAGTCATGGTGGCGATTACTGTCGTCGCGCTGGCGGCGGCGGCGATGATCAACGCGATCGAAGGCGGCGCACGCGCGCAGGGCGCCGCTTCAGAACGGGTGCTGGCGCGCCTTGTCGCACAGAACCGGATGGTGGAGACTCTGGCGCGTCTTTCCCCTCCGCCGCAAGGGCGGACACAGGGGCGCGAGAGCGCGCTCAATCAGGACTTCGAATGGACCCAGACCGTCTCGCCCGCCCCAGGCGCCGGCATGCTGAGGGTTGATATCGAGGTTCGGGCCGAGGCCCGGGGCCAGGTCGTCTTCAATCTGACCAGCTTCATGGCCCTTCCATGAAAGGATTTTCGCTCGTCGAACTGCTTGTCGCCATGGCCGCACTGTCGCTGCTGGCGGTCGGATCCGTCTTTCTGACGGGCTACGCCATGGATGCGCGGGAGACGATTGAAACGCGGGAGCTGCGCACAGGCGAGCTGGTGCGTCTGCAGGCGGCGCTCTCCTTCGACCTCACCCAGGCGGCCAGCCGGCGAGCCCGGGCCGAGGACGGGAGCAAGCCACAGACCGCCCTCCAGGGACGGAGCCTTCAGGGTGAGGGGGCTTTCCTCTCGCTCGTGCGACGCGGCGCAAATGGTCTGGTTGCGGACGATCGACCGGACGTGCAGAGCGTCGAGTACCGCATCGAGGCAGGCGTGATCGAGCGACGGTCCCGCCGGTTCGTCGACGGCGCGCCGCCCGCCTCCACCCAGCCTCTCCTGACAGGAGTTCGGGCTGTGACCCTCAGCTATCTGGAAGGAGATGAATGGGTCTCAGGATGGCCAGGCTCTCCTGAACGGCCCCTTCCACGGGCTGTGCGTCTGCGGATCGATCTCGGGCCTGACGGCGACTTCGATCAGCTCTTCCTCATTCCCGGGGGCGGCGCATGAGGTCGACACGAACACTTCCGTCCACGTCCCAAAGCGGAGCGGCCCTACTGACCGCGCTGGTGATCGTCGCCGCCCTCGCCTCGCTCGCCGCCCTGATGATGGAGACCATGAGACGAACGCAGCGTCTCGACGCCAACCTGTCCAGCCAGATGCAGGCGCAATGGCTGGCCATAGGAGCCGACGCCTATGCCCGCTCATCCGCCCAGCGCCTTGAACGATCCGGTGAACTCACGGCGCTTCTGGCGGCCGGCCCCCTGCAGGCGGCCTTCCCGCTGGATCAGGGCCTGATGAGGATATCGGCTGTTGATGGCGGCTCATGCATCAACCTCAACAGCGTGGTCTCCGGCGCGGGCGATATCTACGCGATCAATCCCACCGGATCGGCGCAGGTGCGCGAACTGATGACCGGCCTCGGCATCTCCAGCGTCCAGGCCGAGGAGCTGGTGGCGGCGCTCGGAGCGTGGATGGATACGGCCTCTTCGAGTTCGGCGGTCACGGGAGACGATATCGCCTATCGTCAGAGCGCCGGACGATACCTGACCGGCGGAGAACCCCTTTCCGAGCTCTCCGAACTGCGGGCGATCCGTGGGTTCACGCCAGAGATCTATGCGCTCCTGCGCCCCTATATCTGCACCCTTCCCGTCACCGGCCCCTCGCCCCTCAGCATCAATACTCTGAGCCCTGATCAGGCGAGGATCCTGTCCGCTGCGCTTCTGGGGAGACTGTCTGAAGGCGCAGCGGAGGAAGTGCTCAGGAGCCGTCCCGCCGAGGGCTGGAAAAGTCTTGGAGAGTTCTTCGCTCATCGCGAACTCAGGAGTATGGAACTCCCACAGGAAGCGATGGAAGCCCTGAGTCTGAAGACCCGGTTCATCGAACTGACGGCGGAGATCACCCATCTGGACGCCGACATCGTGATGAGCGAAATCCTGGACCTTAGAGACGGCGCCGCGCGGCCGATTGCACGACGATGGAGCGATGCGCCATGACGCCAGTCTGTCTCGCCCTCCCCCCGGTCGCAGGCGGCGCATGGCGCTATGTCTGGTCGACCGCATCAGGAACAGTCCAGCATGCAGAACGACCCCCTGCAGGAAAAGGGCGCCTGTGCATTCTCGTGGCGCCCGGAGAGACATGCCCGGTCCGTCGGATGACGCTTCGCGGGGAGACGCCGGCGCAGCAAAGAGCCGCCGCACTCCTCGATCTGGCCGACGATCTTGCAGAACCGCCTGAGGGATGCGTTGTCGCCCTCGGACCGGCGACCGGGGGCATGGCCCTGGTCAGCGTCGCTTCAAGGCGGGATCTGGAAGCCCAGCTTGCCGCGGCCCGCGCACGGGGCTTTGTTCCCGACCGCATCATGCCCGAATGTCTTCTTTTACAGGAGCCCTCCGCATCGGAGTGGTCAGCGGCCCTGCGCGAGGACAGGCTCATTGCAAGAGGATCCGAGCGGGGCTTTGCCTGCGAAGAGGATCTCTCCCGCATCCTGTTCAGCGGGCAGACCGTCGCGGAGCGCGACCTCGAGACGGAGGTTCGGGAGGCGATACGTTCGGGACGTCTCCTGACCGAGCTTCACTTCGATCCGGCCCTCGGCCGGATCGAGGCCTCGAGGCACGCTGGCGCCCTGCAGCGTCTGGCCGCCGGTCTGATCCTCGCCGGGGCGATCACTGCGGCCATCCCCATGGTCTCGGCCATTCGCCAGGATGGGCAGGCTGCGTCCCTTCGCAGGGCCGCGGCAGATCTGGCGCTCGGAACTCTGCCGACAGGCGCAAAACTGGTGAACGCCCGGGCGCAGCTGGCCGAGCAGATGACCTCTCATCTCAACGGCAAGCGGATGACGACGCTGAGCCGGGTCCTGATCGCGGAGCTGGGGAAGCTTCCTTCCGTGCGCATGATCGCTCTCGAGGGACGAGCCGGGGAGGCGCTGACGGTGCGGCTCGAAGCGGCTTCGGGAACAGACTTTTCCGGCTTGCGAGCGTCTCTTACAGCTTCCGGCGCCGAGATGACGGATCCGGTCTCTCCGGTCGCCGAGCGCCCCGACTTTCTGGAATTCCAGGTCCGGAGCGCGCCATGATGTCCTCGCTGATCCAAAAAGGCTGGTCGCAGCGCAGTCCGCGCGAACGGCTCCTCATCGCCTTGGCCCTCGCTCTGGCCATACCGTCGGGGCTGTATTACGGCCTCTGGTCTCCAGGGGTCGCCGCCGAGCGCAGCGCCTCGGATCGCAGCCGCCTCGCCGCCTCGGACCTCGCTGACGCGCAGTCGCTTTCGGCGATGATCCGCGCGCAGCGCGCCGCCAGAGCCTCAGCAGCCGGCGAGACGCTGACCATCACTCTGCAGGAGGTGTCCGCACAGACGGGCGTTCAGCTCCTGGGCGCAGATCGGGACGAGGCCGGCCTTGCGATCACGCTGGCTTCACCCTCGTCAGCGGCCGTTCTCGCATGGATCGAGATCGCCGGCGAACGGACAGGCCTCAGCCTGGAAGCCCTGACGATCGAGCGCGCATCCGGCGCCGGAGTGACCGCCCGCATCCGTCTCAGTGAAGGACTTATCTGATGGGACTCCGCTGGCTTGCCCTGCTCGTCACCTTCATCGTGTTTTGCATCGCCCTTGCTCCCCTCAGCCTGGTGGCCGGGCCTCTCCTGGAGCGGGCCCCCGGGCTGTCTGTGGTCCGCGCCTCCGGAACCATCTGGTCAGGAACCCTGACGACGGTCAGCCTCGGCGGGATCGCGCTTGGCGACATGAAACTCTCACTCGATCCCCTCAGTCTGCTGCAGGGCACGGTCAGGATGAACGTCTCCGCCTCGGGCCCCGTGCGATCATTCCGCGTTGGGGTCGATGGTCAGGGCGCTTTGGTCGAGAATGTCACCGTCGCGACCGACCTGTCAGGTCTGCTCGCCAACGTTCCTCAGGGCCTGATTCTCCGGGTGAATGGCGGGGCAGGACGTTTCACGTCCACCGGATGCCTCGAGGCGAGTGGCGAATTCCGCCTGGAGGATGACGGATCGCGGCTTCCCGGGGCCGTTCGCGGCCCGATCGCATGCCTGAACGGGGTGATTGTTGCAGACGCCGGCCTTGAGGGGTCGCAGGCGCGCGCGCAGCTTTCGTTTCGCATGGGTCCGGGTGGAGAGCCGTCCATCTCCGCGGAGACGGACGACCCGACCCTCAAGGCCCTTTTCTCTTCACTCGTCCCCTGAACCGTCAGGGCGGAGCGCCCGCTTGGACACCCCTCCATAAATCCGGTTTGACGAACCTTCCGCTTCGGTCAACTCTGTCGACATGACGCCCCGGCCAGCCTGCCCAGGCCCGGTGGAGGCGGCTTTGCCAGGAAAGGACCTGCCGGCATGCCTCTCTCCCGCCTGCAAATCGCAGCGCTTAGCTTCGCCCTCTTGGCGCCCGGAGCCCTCGCCGCGCCTCCCGGGGCCGACATCGACATGCGCGAGGCTTCCCGTTTCAAGTGCGCGGGCGGGGAAGAGATGGCCATCGCATTCACAAGCGATGCCGCGGGCTCCGTCGCCGTGGTCGCCCTCGAGGGCGGACGTCACGCCCTTCCCATCCAGCCCCTCGAACCAGGACCGGTGCGTATCACCTGGAGCGACGGCGCCCGGACCCTCGTATGGAGCGCCGGAGTGCAGCTGATGTGGATGGAGGGACACGAACGCCATCTGTCCTGCGGCCGCGGCGGGCATAGCCACTGATCGCCTCCCGCCGGATGGGTTTTCCGGCGACCGAAGGGTGAGGCGGACCTGCTCACGAGGTTGTCACGACCCGAATTTTCAATTGCCGAGCCTAACGGGGCCTGTGTAGGCTCACGGCAATTGTCCGGCCGCTCAACGACGCCGGATGCAGCAGGGTGGAGATCGACATGTGTGATGAACATACCGTTCAGGACAACGAAGAGTTTCTGAAATCATCCGGCGATCTGTCGCGTCGCGGCTTCACCGTGCTGTCGGCCGCCATGCTGGCCGCCTGCGCCACGCCCCCGGCAAACGCGCAGGAGATCGTCGAAGCCGAAGTCAAGGTTCAGACGCCCGATGGCGTGGCGGACTGCTACTTCGTTCATCCGGCAGGAGGGAAGCATCCTGCGATCATCGTCTGGCCGGATATCCTGGGTCTGCGGACCGGCTTCAGGATCATGGGCAAGCGGCTTGCCCAGTCCGGGTACTCGGTGCTCGTCGTAAACCCCTATTATCGCAAGGCGCAGGCCCCGGTCACAGCCGAAGGCGCGAGCTTCCAGGATCCTGCGACCCGCGCTGTCCTGATGCCGCTTTATCAGTCGCTGACGCCCGCTACCAACCGCACCGATGCCGTCGCTTTCGTCAAATTCCTCGACAGCCAGAAGTCCGTCGATACGAAGCGCAAGATCGGCACGACCGGCTACTGCATGGGCGGTCCGATGACGATGAGAACTGCGGCGGCGGTCCCCGACCGTATTGGCGCGGGCGGATCCTTCCACGGCGGCGGACTTGCAACCAAGAACGCCGACAGTCCGCACCTGCTCGTTCCCACCATGAAAGCCAGCTATCTGATCGCAATCGCCGACAATGACGATAAGTCAGACCCGGCCGCGAAGACGACGCTGCGAGAGGCCTTCGACGCGGCCAAGCTGCCTGCGGAGATCGAGGTCTACACCGGAGCGATGCATGGCTGGTGCGCGATCGATTCAGCTGTCTACAATGAAGCCTCCGCCGAGAAGGCGTGGAGCCGTATGCTCGCGCTCTTCGAAACCGCCCTCGCATGATCCTCTGAGCCGGGGCGCACCCCGCCCCGGCTTACCACTGCTTTTACGAGCGGCGTCCTCAGCCTCCAACCTCGGACCCTGATGGCCCTTGCGCGCGCCAGGCACGTTCACCTGCGGGCCAGCGCATCCAGATATGGCCGTCCTATCCCATGAGGCGAACGATTAAGCGCTGCGCCCTCCGGGTGTTCCTGCAAGTCCCCATTCCGGGTCCGCTTCTGGAAAAAAACATGGTCAGCGGGAAAAGACCGCCTAATCATTACGAAAAGCCGGGACATGAACAGCTGGCTTCGAGGGAGAGAGACATGACCTTCATTCGACGGAGCGCATTCGCCTTTCTGGCATTCGGCCTTGTGCTGGGCTCCTCGGTTCAGACCGCGATCGCCGAACCGATCCGAACGCAAACCGCCAGCGGCATCCTGGTCGGCGATGCGACGGACGGAGTGGCCAGCTACAAAGGCGTTCCCTACGCCGCGGCGCCGGTCGGAGAGCGACGCTGGGCGCCGCCGCAGCCGGTCGCCTCGTGGACGGGAGAGCGGGAAGCCCTTCAATTCTCACCCGCCTGCATGCAGGCCTCCCGCAACGGACCGGTAGCCTCCGAGGACTGTCTCTATCTCAACGTCTACGCTCCGGTCGGAGCGAAAAACGCGCCCGTCATGGTCTGGATCCATGGCGGCTCCAACCTCAACGGCGCCGGATCGATCTATAACGGGGCCGCGTTCGCCCGCGACGGCGTTGTAACGGTGACCCTCAATTATCGTATGGGCGCGTTCGGTTTCTTCGCCCATCCCGCCATCACGAAGGCCTCTGCGCCTGATGCTCCGCTGGCAAATTACGGCCTTATGGATCAGACAGCGGCCCTCCAGTGGGTGCAGGCTAATATCGGAGCCTTCGGCGGCGACAAAAATCGTGTGACGGTGTTCGGGGAATCGGCAGGCGCCATCGACATTTACGCCCTGCTGGGACTCAAGACCTCCAGAGGTCTCTTCAATCAGGCGATCCTGCAGTCGAACATCCGGTGGGGCGACGGAGACACCCTGTCGAAAGCCGAGGAGGATGGCGCAGCCCTCATCGCGAGAGCCGGCGGCCAGGCGAACGCATCGCTTGCAGACATGCGCGCATTATCCGCCGAGGCTCTGGCGGCGGCTGCGAACGGATCACGTTTTCCGATCGTCGATGGTCGTTTCATGACTGAAAGCTCCTTCTCCGCCATGGCGGGGAAGCGCACGATGGACATTAGAACGATCGTCGGCTCGAACAGCTACGAAGCCTCCCTTCGTCCTGAACTCAAGGATCGCGCCGCACAGACCGACTGGACCAACTCAATGGCGGGCGCTCCGGCGCGCTTCATAGCCCGCCAGTCAGCCGACGGCGAACCGAGCTGGCTCTACTTCTTCTCCTATGTCGGATCCGCACGGCGCGGCCCTGAGTCTCCGGGCGCCGCCCACGCTTCGGAAATCAGCTATGTGTTCGGAGGAGCAATGCGCCCCGGCGGCGAGGCGGCGAGCGCTGACGAGGACCGAGCCATGGCTCGCCTGATGCACTCCTGCTGGACTGCATTCGCCAAGACCGGCGCGCCGGCGTGTGAGAGCGGACCGGCCTGGCCCCAATACGATCCGGCGCGAGATCAGCTGATGGAGTTCGGGATCGACAGCGGCGTTCGGACCAACTTCCGCAAGGAAGCCCTGGACGCAGCCGCCGCCAGCCAGCCTGGCGCCCGGTAAAGTTGATATCGATCGTCTGAGGATCCGGTCCCGCGCGGGCTTTGGGCGTCGCAAGATTGAATAGAAGACGAAACGACGGGCGCTCCATCCGGTCGTCCGCACGAATGTCATCAAACTGCGACAAAACCATCAACTCACTGACGCAGTCTATGGATAACGCTCCCGAGCGTTGAGACCTTCGCGGGGCGGGACGAGATCAGGTATCGGAACCGATCCGACAAAATGGATCGGGACCGTGAATAGGTTCAGGTCTTCACTCAGAGCTTTAGACCTCTCCGGATCGGGGAGGTGACCACAAGCAGACAGGAACCGGTCGAGGGCCCATGGAGAATGAGAAGCGCTATAAGGGACAGCGCGTTGCGAGCTCTTCGTCCGCCCCTTCGCCTATGGCGCTTGGGCTGGCGTTGTTGTGCGGATGCATGAGCGCTGAGCCCGAGCCGACTCAGGGCCTCTCAGCCCTGGGCGATCCTCCGCGTCCGGTGGTTTCGCGCCTTGAAACCTTTGTCGCTGATAATCCAGCTGTCGATGCAGATGATCCCGCCCTCTGGTCCGATCCCTCAGATCCGTCGCGCGGGCTCATCTTCGGAACCGACAAATCACTTGGCCTATACGTCTTTGGCGTCGACGGCTCCGTCCGGCAGTTTCTACCCGTAGGCCCCCTGGTCAACGTCGATCTGGTCGATGATGTCACGGTCGATGGACAGAGGATGGTACTTGTGGGCGCCTCGAGCGACGGCCCTGGCCGCTTCGGGATCTACCTGTTTCTTACAGATCCGCTCACTCTTGCGACCCGCGAGTATGCATTTTTGCCGACGCCGGGTCTCGAACCTTATGGCGTCTGCATGGGCCGGGGATCGGAAGGGATTATCCGGCTCGTGGTCACCACCAAAAAGGGCGAGGCGCACGTCTGGCCTCTGATCCTCGGATCAGACAGGCCCACCCTCGGCGCCCCGCGGACACTGCGTCTTTCCAGCCAGCTCGAAGGCTGCGTGATCGACGAGCGGGCCGAGCGCCTCTATGTGGGAGAAGAAGGACGTGGAGTGTGGAGCTTTGATCTCCGCTCCCTCGGGGTGGACACTCCTGTGCTCATCGCAGAGGTCGATAATGTGCGCCTGAGAGCGGACACGGAGGGCATGGCTCTCATGAGAGATGGCGAGAGGACCTACCTGATCGTCTCAAGCCAGGGAGACAGCACCTTTCCGGTCTTTGAGCTCGATGCCGGCGCGCCGATCTATCGGGGCCGCTTTACTATCGTCGCCTCAGAGCGCTTCGACGGCGTGAGCAGCACGGACGGGGTCGCAGCCTGGTCGACCGCTTTTTCGCGTTTCCCGAATGGCGTCATCGCTGTCCACGATGATGAGGATGGGCCGCTCGCCGGCCAGCAGAACTTCAAACTCATCGACTGGAGAGATGTGACGTCCGCACTGGGACTTGGCGGATTGCCGCCAAGCCTCAGAGCGCCGGACACTCGTCCTGATTGATATCCTGCCGCGGCGAAGACTCTATGCTTCTAGAAAGTAAGCCGTGACCACGCCGTGTCGCACAGATGACTGGCGGAGAACTCCGAGACCGGCATCGAGCCTACCCCGCCGGCGCTTTCAACATCGAGCGCCTGGAGCGCGCCTGACGCAAAGGGTTTCCATTCAGGAAGCCCGCGCTCGTTGGGGTTTCCGGTCCGGGCGAAGGATGTCCAGTAGCCGACCATGGCCTGCTTCAGCTTGGCGCGCTCCGCATTACCCAGATCCGCCATGTTGAAAAGATAAGGCAGCTCCGCCGCGTGCGCCGCCCCCTGGGGAAAGCTCACCGAATATCTTCCCTCGATCGTTCCGACGATCGGCAGCGCGGTCTGGTCCCTGAACTCGTACATGTAGACCGGAGCGCCGCGGGAGGCGATGCGGCGCGACACGTTGAGACCGTTGCAGGAGAAGGTGCTGTCGGTTCCTGCAGCCGCCATGGCGAGGGTCGGACGAAGCGCCTCGTCCGCGCCGAACCGGGAGAGAGGATAGTGTGTGTCCGTGAGGTCGGCGGCCGGAACGCCCATCTGGCCGCTCATGGCGCGGGCGCCCATGACATAAACGCCCGCAGACATCAGGAAACTCCGATCCTGAGGGTCGAGTTTGGGGGGATTTGCAGCCGTGCGACGCCCAAGCTCCGTGATCGCCATGAAGAGAAGGTTCTCATCCTCATTGGACCCATTGACGACCGGGACGCGGTTATCGTCTCCGGATGCGAAGATCTCCTTGATCGACCGGGGAAGCACCTTGCCGTCGACTGAAGGGATCGGATTGGCGACGGCCGAGGCGTAGGCCGTCATCAACGGACCGCGCACAACGGGTTCAGGCAGAGCGCGGAGACACTCTGCCGTCACTCCTGACGGACAGGCTTCAGCAAGAGCCGCCGTCATCTGGGATTTGGCGAGCGTCGCCTCTCCGCGCGCCTCGTTCTGCGCCTTGGTCAGCTGGTCGTTGACGCCATAGGCCCCGCTCTGAATGATCGCCTTGTCGAACAGCCCCTTTGAACGGGACGAGGCCAGATGGGTCAGCACGCTGAACCCGCCGGCCGACTCCCCGAAGATCGTGACATTGGACGGATCGCCCCCGAACGAGGCTATGTTCGATCGGACCCAGGCCAGGGCGGCCTGCTGATCCATCATGCCGTAATTGCCGACATCGCCATCCGCATCGCGCAGGGCAGGATGAGCCAGGAAGCCCGCTGCGCCGAGCCTGTAGTTGATCGCAACGACGATCACACCGCGAGCGGTCAGGTCGGAGGGGTCTGCGTAACCCGATGCGCCTCCCGTCTGGAAAGCTCCGCCATGGATCCACACCATCACCGGGAAGGGTCCTTTCCCTTCAGGCGCGTGCACATCCAGATAGAGACAGTCCTCGCTGTCTCCGCCCGCACGAAACGGTGAGCCGCCTGTCTGAAGGCACGAGGCGCCGGAGACTGTCTCCGCGCGCGCAACTGACCATGGACTGGGCGGGACCGGCGGGCGCCAGCGAAGATCGCCTACAGGCGGCGCGGCATAAGGAATGGCGAAAAAGGATCGCATCGCGCCGCGATCCACGCCTGTCACCGATCCATAAGCGGTCGAAACCGTCAGGTCCGATGCCGACGCCCCTCCCCCGGTAGATCCGGCGACACCGAGACCCGCGCATGCGCTGAGGGCCAGCGCCGACACAAGGACGCATGAGACTGTCGCAGCACGTCCGACCAGACTGAACCCACGTGACATGACGTCTTCTCCCTGTGCGTCCCATCAAGATGGGATCCGGCTTAGGAGGGATCAGCCAAACGAACAAGCCCGGATCGATCCGCACCCTCGCGCCTCCGGGACCATTGTGCGCGCCTGCTTCGGGGCCGGCATGGCCGGGACGGTTGCCCTGCACGTTGCAGCCAAACGTTATCTTACGGCGAATGAACCGGTCTAATCTGATCGGCTCTAAGCGGCCTCTCGTGAGGCCCTGATCAAGCAGGGCGGTCGAATGCGACCCAAGGAAATCATTGTCTTCCTGGCGCATCCAGCCGCACAGGAGGCAATCTTTCTGCGGGGGCTGGACGATGAGGCGAAGGATCCTCGCGCTGACCCTCCGCCAGTTGAATGCTGTCGCCCTCTCCTGCTGGGGCGTACGCTGAGGGAGCTTTATAATGAGGATGATCACCCTGACCTATGATGTTGCCACCTGCGGCTCCGGCATCGTCGGGCGGGCTCACGTGCTCATGACGGTCCGCGAAGCGTTTTTACCAACAGAAAATGGGCGCGGGAGCGTCTCAACGGCGAGACCTTCTAGCCGCACGAAAAAACTCGCGTGTTCATGGGGCCTGGCGTCGGCACTTCAACACAGTGCGGCCTCATGCATCGCTCGGTTGTCGCGCACCTTATGCGCAGGTGTTCACGCCGGCGTCAGCCGGGCATGTGCGGCTCCGCGAGCGCCAAGCGCTCCGCCGGCCACGCCCCGACTACGGGTCTCAAGCTGACGATGAACTAACCATCGACCTGGATCACCCGGCGGGGCCGATCACAGAGCCGGTCCGCCAGTGCTTGAGCGAGTCCTGCTATCATGATATCTAGAGGCTCTAATGAGGGTCCCATGGCCGACATTCTGATCCGCAAGGTCGATGAAGCGACCAAGGAGCTGCTCCGGCTTCGGGCTGAGCGGCGCGGCAGGAGTCTTGAAGCGGACTTGCGCGATGCGCTCGACAAGCTAGCGCGCGAAGAGGCCGAGTCGCCCGACGACGCAGAGCCGTTTGGCGACTGGCTGGTGGCGATTTCGAGGCCAGGCTTCGACCTCGATGAAACCTTGGACCTGCTCAGGTCTGCGCCTGTGCGACCGGCGCATCTGGAATGATCCTGCTGGATACGAACGTGATCTCGGAAGCGCTGAGGCCGGCGCCTTCGCCAAACGTCGTGAGCTGGTTGAATGCAAACCACGCCAACGCGGCAATCTCGAGCATAACGATCTTCGAGCTTGAGGCAGGGGCCGCGCTGCTCGAATCCGGCCGGCGAAAGGATACCCTGGCGAACGCCATCACACGCACGATCCGGCGCTTTGGCAGCCGGGTATACGCCTTCGACGCGGCGGCTGCGCAAGCAGCGGCGAAGCTGCTCGGTCAAGCACGAGTCCAAGGGCTCGGTCTCCACCAAATTCCCAACAAGCTCGCAGACCTGCAGATTGCAGGTGTCGCGCTCGCCTACGGACTTGACCTGGCGACACGCAATAGTGGCGATTTTTCTGGACTCGGCATTACGCTTGTCAACCCGTGGGAGGCTTAGAAGGCTCAGCGCGTTGGATGCTCTGCGATCCCTTCGCCTGTGTCTGAGCAAAAGCTCCTTCGACGGCGTCCATCACAAAGTCCACGGCCCGATCAAAGAACCCATGGTCGGGACGGCGCGACAACTCAAGCGCCGAACCGTGCGTCAGCGGGCGCCTCGCATACTTGCAGGCGGGACAATCCACTGATGGCTCGCCGAATGCAGCAAGCATTCGAGCGAGCGGCATGCGTCCTTCAAGACCGGCCCGGCAGAGGAATAAGTCTGCCGGGACTCTGATGTCGTGAGGACCTCAAAAAGGGCGGAGCAGGCTTCCAGTCATGACCGACGTGATGCTTGTGAACGATGCTGAGCGGCCGCGACGCTGGAGCAGGCAGGAACGCGACGCGTTTCTGGCGGCGGCTTTTGCCCCATGTGCGTTGGTCAGCGAGGTTGCGCGACAGTTCAGGGTATCGACCGGACAGATTTACACCTGCAGCGTCAGATCAAATCCAGGTCTGACGTTACGCGCGTGAAGATAGCCGAACCCGTCGATCCCAACCCCGGCGGAGAGGGGGCGTGTGTGATGCTGACCGGGTTTGCCGAAAGCCGTATCAGCGTGTCGGAAACACCCTCGCCCTGATTGGCGACCGCGACGCTGAGGGCGCTGCGATGATCCCGATGATCCCGCTCAGTGGGATTTCTGATCTCTTTATCGTATTGAAACGATTGGTGAGCCCGACAGGAATCGAACCTGTGACCCGTTGATTAAAAGTCAACTGCTCTACCGACTGAGCTACGGGCTCTCTTAAGATCGGCGGAACCTAGTGATCGATTCCCTCCCGGTCAACGAAGGATGTTCGACATTTCTTCGAAAAACGACGCCTCCGCCCGTATGCCGCCGCAACTTTGCTTCATATATCCCTGAAGATCCGATCCGGAGGTCGTTTGGGTCATGCGAAACACCAACCTTGTCGGACTGATCGCCGCAGGGTGCGCCTTGCTGGCGACGGCTTGCTCCAGCACCCCGGCGAAGCCTGAAGCGCCGGTCCAGCCCGGCGATAGCGGGCTCGACCGGGCGTTCTCCCGAACAGGAGAGGGTTTGACCGACGCCGCCCTCTCTCCGCTCAACGATCTGAACCTCAGAAGGACCCCGATCCCGCCCCTGCTGGAGGCGCTTTCCTCGCCCTATGAGGCGGTCAGCCCGAAAACCTGTGAGACAATCGCCCGGCAGGTCACGGCGCTCACTTTCATTCTGGGTCCTGATTCGGACGCCGAAGCGCCCCCGGAAGATCGCCTCGACCAGAAGGCCGGCGATACAGCGGCCGACGCCGCCCTCGGCGAGGTCGCCTCAACCCTCAGCGGGTTCATTCCCTATCGCTCGCTCGTGCGTCAGGCCACAGGCGCCAGCGCACACGAGAAGAAGCTGCGGGCGGCCTATGAGACCGGGATGAGACGCCGCGCCTATCTCAAGGGGCTGGGAGCCATGCTGGAGTGCGAGCCGCCGGCGGCTCCGATCTCGAGAAATGTGATTTCGAGACGAGAGCCGACGATCGAATATCGCCGCGCTCAGGGCGCCGACTGAGGCGACCACGCCGCCCTGAGGTCCGCGCGCAAGGCCTTGAATTCTCCCGCGGCGATGGCGGCGCGCATCTTCGCCATCAGCGCCTGGAAGAAGGCGGTATTGTGCCAGGTGAGGAGCATGGACCCCAGATATTCTTCAGACCTGATGAGGTGATGGAGATAGGCGCGCGAGTAGTCGCGGGAAGCCGGACAGGCTGAGGTCTCATCGAGCGGGCTCTCATCTTCAGCGAACCGCGCATTCTTGAGATTGACGGGACCTGCCCACGTCCATGCCTGACCATGTCGCCCTGATCTCGTCGGCAGGACGCAGTCGAACATGTCGACGCCGCGGGCCACCGCTTCGAGAAGATCGATCGGCTTACCCACCCCCATCAGATAGCGGGGACGCGCCTGAGGAAGCAAAGGGGCGGTGAGGTCGAGCGTCTCGCACATCGCCTCATGACCCTCGCCGACGGCCAGGCCGCCAATGGCGTATCCGTCAAATCCCGTCGACACCACGCGCTCGACGCTCTCGCGCCGCAGATCGGGATAAACGGATCCCTGAACAATGCCGAACAGAGCCTGAGCCTCCCTCTGGCCGAACGCAGCCTTCGAGCGCTCGCCCCAGCGCGCCGACAGACGCATGGAGGCCGCCGCCGCCTCCGGCTCGCACGGATAGGGAGTGCACTCGTCGAGCTGCATGGAGATATCCGCGCCCAGAAGATCGGCCTGGATCTCGATGGAGCGTTCAGGGGTCAGGAGATGCTTCGAGCCGTCCAGATGAGAGGCGAAGGATACGCCCTCCTCGGTCATCTTGCGCAGACCGGAGAGAGAGAAGACCTGATAGCCGCCGCTGTCGGTGAGAATGGGATGAGGCCAGCGCATGAAACGGTGCAGCCCGCCGAGGCGACGCACGCGTTCGGCTCCTGGCCGAAGCATCAGATGGTAGGTGTTTCCCAGGAGAATATCTGCGCCTGCGCCGCGGACCTGCTCGGGATAGAGCGCCTTGACGGTTCCGGCGGTGCCTACAGGCATGAAGGCCGGGGTGCGAATGACGCCGCGTGGGGTCTCGAGGCGCCCCGTGCGGGCCTCACCCTCCCGGCCGTCGATATGGAAGGGAAACTCACCCATGAGGAAGCAGCAGGCAGGCATCGCCGTAGGAATAGAAACGATACTCCCGGTCGATGGCGTGAGCGTAAGCGCGTTTCATGGTCTCCAACCCCATCAGAGCGCAGACCAGCATGAAGAGGGTCGAACGCGGAAGGTGAAAATTGGTCATGAGCCCATCGCACCCGTGGAAGACATGGCCGGGCGTGATGAAGATCGAGGTGTCGCCAGAAAACGCCTCAAGGCGGCCTGACGCTGAGGCGCTCTCGAGCGTTCGAAGGGCGGTCGTCCCGATGGCGATGCAACGACCGCCTGCTGCTCGCGTCTCGCGAATTTCGCGGGCGGTCGCTTCATCGAGCTGCGCCTCCTCGGCATGCATGACATGGTCCTCTGTGCGATCGACCTTCACGGGCAAAAAGGTGCCGGCGTTGACGTGAAGGGTGAGGCGCGACAGTGAGACGCCCGCGGCCGTGAGAGCGTCGTGGAGCTCTGGCGTGAAGTGCAGTCCAGCCGTCGGCGCCGCCACGGATCCCGGAGCGCTGGCGAACAGGGTCTGGTAGTCTTCCGTATCCAGTTCGTCGACCGCGCGACGAGACGCGATATAGGGAGGAATGGGAGGCGAGCCCACACGCGCAAGCGCCGCATCAAGGTCGGCGGCTGCACGACTGAAGGTCAGCGCGATCTCTCCGCCCTCCCCGCGACGCGTCACCTGCGCCTCCAGGTCGGGACTGAAGACGACGCGATCGCCGACCTTCAGACGTTTGGCGGGACGAGCGAAAGCCGACCAGTCCGCCGGACCCTCGCGACGGTGAAGATTGACGTCGATCTCTGAGCCCGCCCCATCCGGCGTCCGGGCTTCACGTCTGCCCCTCAGGGCAGCTGAAATAACGCGCGTGTCGTTTGCGACCAGGCGGTCGCCTGAGCGCAGGAGGCGCGGGAGGTCGCGAACGTGATGATCCTCAAGCGCTCCCTCAGGCCCCCGGACGACGAGCAGCCGCGCACTGTCGCGAGGTCGAGCCGGACGCAGGGCGATCCGGTCGTCGGGAAGTTCGAAGTCAAAATCCGAAACGCGCATGACAGGGGCCCGATAGCCTCAATTCGCGACACCGCCAAGAGAGGGCCGGATCGAGCGTTACAGCCCCAGCTTCTTCAGCAGGATCTCGTTGACGGCCTGAGGGTTCGCCTTGCCTCCGGATTCCTTCATGATCTGGCCGACGAACCAGCCCAGCGCCTTCGGCTTTTCGTGCCCCTGGGCGCGCTGGGCGCGAACCTGATCCACCTGCGCAGGATTGGCGGCGATGATGGCGTCGACGACCGCTTCGATGGCGCCGGTATCGGTGACCTGCCGAAGACCTTCACGCTCGACGATCACATCAGCCGCCTCTCCGCTTGCGATCATGCGGGCGAAGACCTCCTTGGCGATCTTTCCCGAAATGGTCGCATTGGCGATGAGATCGACCAGCCCGCCCAGCTGTTCGGCGCTCACGGGCGAAGCGGACAGGTCGAGACCTTCCTTGTTGAGATACCCGAAAAGTTCCTGCGTGACCCAGTTGGCGGCCAGACGCGCATCGCGACCCGCGGCGACCTTCTCAAAGAAGGCCGACTTGTCCGCATCTGCGGCAATCACCCCGGCGTCATAGTCCTTCAGACCGTACTGGGCGATAAAACGGGCGCGCTTCTGGTCAGGCAGCTCAGGCAGCGAGGCCCTGATCTTCTCGACAAAGGCGGCATCGAGGACCAGCGGCAGAAGGTCAGGATCGGGGAAGTAACGATAGTCGTGCGCATCCTCTTTGGAGCGCATCGACCGGGTCTCGCCCTTTTCAGCATTGTACAGACGGGTCTCCTGATCGATCTGACCGCCGTCCTCAAGGATCGCGATCTGTCGTCGCGCTTCATACTCCGCCGCCTGCATGATGAAGCGGAAGGAGTTGACGTTCTTGATCTCGCATCGCGTTCCGTAGGGCGCTCCGGGGCGGCGAACCGAGACGTTCACGTCGGCCCTGAGATTGCCTTTCTCCATGTCTCCATCGCACGTCCCCAGCGCGATCAGGATCGAACGGAGCTTCTTGACATAGGCCGCCGCCTCGGCGGGCGAGCGGATATCGGGGCGCGAGACGATCTCCATCAGAGCCACGCCCGACCGGTTCAGATCGACGAAGGTGGCGTTGGGATCGAGATCATGGATGGACTTCCCGGCGTCCTGCTCGAGATGCAGCCGCTCGATGCCGACCGTGAAAACATAGCCGTCGTCCGCCTCAACCTCGATGGCGCCCTCGCCGACGATCGGGTGCTTGTACTGCGAGATCTGATAGCCCTGCGGGAGATCGGGATAGAAGTAATTCTTGCGGTCGAAACGCGACATCAGATTGATGGCCGCATTCAGGCCAAGACCGGTGCGGATCGCCTGTTCGACACAAAACCGGTTGAGCACAGGAAGCATGCCCGGAAGCGCTGCGTCGACCAGAGAGACGTGGGTGTTAGGGTCGGCGCCGAAAGCGGTCGAAGCGCCCGAAAACAGCTTGGAGCGGGATGCGACCTGGGCATGGACCTCGAGCCCCATCACAACCTCCCAGTCGCCCGTCGCTCCGGCAATGAGATAGGGAGTGCGCATCATCCTGTCCGTCCTCAGGTCCATCCATCCGGCCCAGACGCCCAAGCGGCCCGCCCGTCCCGGCGGTCCTCAGACCCCCTGAACACGGAACCGATCAAGCCGGCCTGTCGCCGATCCGTAGCTCTTGCCCGATTTGCAGGCGCACGTCACCCCGCCAGATGACCGTGGTCGCTCCGGACGCGCCCCGAAACGCCCGTAAGGCCGGTTCAGAGAGGTCCGTCCCAAAGCCTGCCGTCAGGCGTTCGGGCGGCTCTGCGGCGGGAGGTCCAGAGGATCGAAGGCGTAATGAAGATCCGCACCCAGCATAGGCATGTCGTAGGCGAAGCCCTGCACGAACTCGCAACCGATCTCAATGAGGCCGGCGGCATCGGCCGGATCCTCGACGCCCTCGGCGGTCGTCTCCATGCCGAGGTCGCGTATCAGGGCTGTCAGAGCCCCCACGATCCGGGCGGCGCGGGGTTGGCGGGCCATCCGCACCAGACGCGGATCCAGCTTCACCCCGTTGGCGGGAAACTCCGCCAGCCAGGCGAAGGAGGAGTGACCCGCGCCGAAATCGTCCAGGACGATCCCGGCTCCGGCGGCCCGGAACGCGGCCAAGGCTCCGAGTGCGCCCACATAATCCCTCAGCGCCGCCTGTTCGGTCAGTTCGATCCGCAGCACCCCGTCGGGAAGCTCCGCCTCACGGATAATGTCGGCGATCTGCTCGACCAGAAGGGGCTGGGCGATCTCGGCCGCCGAAAGATTGACCTGCATAAACACCGAATGCCCCGCCGCGCGGAGGGAGGCGAGAACCGAGGCGGATTTGGCGAGCATGGTCGGCGCCAGCGCCGCCCAGTCGGCGTTGAGCCCACGCGCCTCGAGAGAGGCCGGCGCCGAGAGACGTCCCTCCGGAGACCTGAACCTCGCCAGCGCCTCGAAGCCCACCACCTGCAGATCGGTCAGACGACGGATCGGCTGGAACACCGGCTCGACGGGACTGCGATCGAGACCGGAGGCCTGCGCCCGCTCGCCGGTTACGATCAGTCCGCGCGCGAGGCCTGCTTCATGGAAAGCGCCGATGAGACGCAGGCGTCGGCCATCGCGCAGGCGCAATCTCGCATCGATCGTCTCACCCAGACGCCCTGTCGCCAGACGGCTCAGGGAGGCGGACGCCGCGCCCGTCTCCATCAGGTCGGTGAAGGCCTCCAGACCCCAGCGACCGTCCAGATGAGCCAGCGGCCCCCCGGTCTCGGCGCGAATGGACAGACAGGCGTCTGCAGACTGCCACGTCCACAACGCTGCGCCGGCGGCGCTTACAGCTGTTTCTGCGCTCAGATCGAGCATAAGCGACCATCATCCTTTCAGGAGGGGGCTCTGCGGCCCCCGAAGCTCCATCATCCCCCAAGACCCGGTCTTGGCAAGGCCTTCCCGCAGAACGGTCGAACCGGACATCGAGGCGGCTCAGGCTCTCCTTCAGGCGCTCTGAGCCGCGAAGATCTCGGCAGCCCCGAGACCCGCCCGGGGGCCGACCGCTGCCGCCACCGACGGCCCGAGACAGGCTGCCTCGGCGGCCTGTCTGACATCCTCCTGCGTCACGGCATCGACGAGATCGAGCACCTCCCCGATTTCGACCAGGCGCCCGAAGGTCAAAAGCTCGTGGGCGGACGACCCGGCCCGCGCCGCCGGCCCTTCAGACGACATCGCAAAAGAGGCCTTCATGACGGCCTGGGCGCGGGCCAGTTCGGCAGCGGTCGGCCCCTTGGATGCGAGATCCTCCCAGATAGAGGCCGTGATCCGCGCGACTTCCGCCCCATCCTCCGGGGCGCATCCGGCATAGACGCTCAGCCGGCCGGCATCGGTGTACTGCTCGCAGGAGGCGTCAATCGTGTAGGCGAGACCGCGAGCCTCCCGGACTTCCTGAAACAGTCGCGACGCCATTCCCCCGCCCAGGATCTCAGCCAGGAGACGGGCTGCGTAACGGTCCGCCGCCCGCGCGTTGGTGGTCGTGCGGGACAGAACAAGGTGGCACTGTTCAAGATCGCGTTCGGCGGTTCTGGCTGCAGAAACCGGCAGAGACGGCGGGATACTCTCCGAAGAGGGCCTTGAGGGCCGCGTCTCAAGCCAGCGCCGGGCCCGGGCCTCAACCTCGGCGTGATCAAATGCGCCGGCGAGGGAGACGACCGTTCGCTCAGGGGTATAGTGTTCAGCGGCGAAGGCGAACAGATCCTCACGGGTCACAGCCATGAGTGTCGCGGGCGCGCCAAGGATCGGACGACCAAGCGAATGGCCGGGAAAGTTCGCGCTCTGCGCCAGCTCCATCACCAGATCATCAGGCTGATCCGCCGCCTCGCCGATCTCCTGAAGCACAACCCCCTTTTCTCTCGGGATCTCCGCCGGCGGATGCTCAGGGGCGAACACCAGCGAGAGGGCGACGTCCAGCATATCGGGGGCGTCATCGCTCAGGCAGCGGACATAATAACTCGTGCGTTCATGATCTGTGGACGCATTCATCACGGCGCCGCGTCTCTCGACCGCCTCGGCAAGTTCGCGCGCGTCCCGGCCCGCAGCCGCCTTGAACGCCATGTGTTCAAGAAAATGAGCGAGACCGTTGCGTTCCGGGGGTTCGTTTCGCGCTCCGGCGGCCAGCCACACGCCGACCGAAGCGGTTCGAAGATGGGGCATCGGATCGAGGGCGATACGCGCGCCGTTCTCGAGGACGATCACGCGCCGGGTCGCTTCCCCCGCGGTCATGATTTCGCCCTGACAACACTCTCGATCCGGTCCTGCACGAAGGCAAGCGACATCGGCCCCACCTCAAAGCGTTCGGGCCGGGAGTAAAGATCGCCCACCCGGTCGGGAAGGCCAGGTCGTATGCCGAGCGCCTGCTCGACGGTCTCCGGGAATTTCGCAGCGTGCGCCGTCGCAAGGGTCACGATGGCCCCCTCCCTCTCAGACCCCCGGCGCGCAGCTGCGAGACCGACAGCCGTATGCGGGCACACGACCCAGCCGGTCTCGGCGTACGTGCGCCGCATCTCCTCAAGCGTTTCGGCGTCATCGACGCGCTCTGCGGAAAAACCCATCGTCCGGAATGCCGCTGCAGCCGCCTGCGGCAGACGACCGGCGCCGTCGGAGGCGAGGTCTCCATAGGCGCGGGCGACGGCGGCCCCGTCCCGATCGACCGCCTCAAACAGCAGACGCTCAAAGTTGCTCGGGAGCTGAATATCCATGGCCGGCGAGAGCGTCGGATGGGTGTACCCTCTCACCAGAGGCTCGCCTGCAAGCAGACGAGCCATCGCGTCATTGGCGTTGACGGCTGCCACACAGTCGAAACCGTTCAGAAGCCCGCAGCGGTATGCGACATACGCGGCGAGCGCATCTCCGAAATTGCCGGTCGGCACCACGAAGCGGATCGGCGTTGCGGCCCCCAGCTGGGCCTGCGCCTGAGCAAAGTAGACGCTTTGGGCCGCCACTCGGGTCCAGTTGATCGAATTGACCGCCGCCAGCGACGTACGCCGGCGGAAGGGCTCATCGGAGAGAAGCTGCTTGAGGATCGCCTGGGTCCCGTCGAAATCGCCTTCAAGGGCAAGATTGTGCACATTGTCGGCGCCGGTCGCCGTCATGAACAGTCGCTGGGTCGGCGAGACCCGATTCAAGGGGTGAAGGATGACGATGTCGACATGCTCTGCCCCGGCGAAGGCGCTTGCCGCCGCCCCGCCCGTGTCTCCGGAGGTTGCGCAGAGGATCGTCATGCGCTCGCCGCGCAGACCCAGGACATAATCGTAGAGCTGCGCGATCAGACGCATCGCCACGTCCTTGAACGCGAGCGTCGGGCCATGATGGAGCTCGAGCATCCAACGGCCGGCCCCGACCTGCGTCAGAGGCGCAACCGAGGCATGCGCGAACGGCGCGTAAGCCTTTTCAGCAAGGGTGCGGATCACGTCCTCGGGAAGCGAGGCGCCGGCGAAGGCGGAAATCACCTTCACGGCTGTCTCCACATAGGACAGGTGCGACGCGCCCGGCGTCAGGGCCGGATAGACGATCGGCGTATACAGCCCTCCGTCGGGCGCCAGCCCGAGGAGGCTGGCTTCGACGAAGTCTATCTGGGAAGGCGCGCCGCGTGTGGACCGGTACATCATGAGGGAGAGTTTCCGTCTCTTGTCAGCCGCAGGCGTCCAGCCCGAAGGTGAAAGACCAGATAGAAGGCCAGAAGAGCGATCGCCATACCGAACCACGTCACAGCATAGCCGATATGCCGAACGGGAGGGGTTCGGGTGAGGAAGTCCGGCATCTGCGAGGCGGCGAGGAGCACGATGTCTGTTCGCAGCTCGGCCACGTCCAATGCGTCGGCCATCGGCGCGGGATCGAACCAGTACCACTCGTTTCGATCGGACGCGTTGACAGCCGCCATCAGCGGCTTCGAGGGCCAGAGATCCGTCAAAAACCGATCCGGAAGGCTCGTCGGCACGGGCGCCTGCGAGGCGATCTCTCCGCCGAGCGGCAACGGTTCAAAGCCTGCTTCGACCAGGACAGGGGGACGATCGGATCCGCACACATAGGCCGGTGAGAAGAGCCGCCAGCCGGCGGCCCCCTGCAGATCATGGCCGAAGATCCTGAGCGCCCGTGGCTCGACGGACGGAGGCGAAACGCTCAGACCGGATGCGGGCGGCTCGCCGCACAGCACGGTTTCGGCCGTCGAGGCGGGAGCGGAGGCTGCCCGTTCATAGGCCTCAATGAGCCCGACCTTCCATTCCGCCCGCTGAAGCTGCCAGAGGCCGAGCCAGATGAGCGCCGCAAGAAGGGGGAGAGTAAAAAGGGACAGAACCGGAAGCGGACGAAAGACCATGACACGCGTTTAGTGCCGGGACGCGCCTGGCGCTAGCCCCCGAAGCGCGCCGGAGCGGGGAATCGCTCCTGGTTCCCGGGTTTTGCCGCCGAAGCCGGCCATCTCGCCTCGCTCGGGCGCCCGATGCGCCGATCCGGGCGTCTCAGGGGCCGGTCAGCATTGGGGGGATCAGGTAGGCGAAGGCGTAGAGCGCGACCCAGACGCCCGCGCAGATCCACCAGTTCACCACCGCCAGCTCCCATCCGAAGGAACGCTCTCGGGTCGCAAGTCCCAGCGCAACCAGGGCGGCGTAAATGAGAAGGATCAGGTAGGCCAGAAAGACCTGCATCATCCAGGTCCGGGTCGCCATGTAGAGGATGGCCACATTGAGCGAGCCTGCGGGAAACATGACCGCGTTCGTCCACTCGGCCGCGATGAAGGCGATCCCGGCCGCGCCGGTGACAAGGGCGATGGCGAGATAGACGAGACTTCTCACCGGCATCCCTGCGCGGAAGTCATTGCGCCCCACGAAGAGGGCCGCGCAGGATCCAAGGCTGAAAAGCGTCGCTGTCAGAAGTCCGCCCGAAGGCCTGAAGGGACGCGCCGCCTCCTGCGCCTCTCCGCTCCGGCTCCAGATCTGTACCGTCGAAGATACGAGTTCATCGGAGCTGAACGCCGAGAGCAGAACCGGCGCCCAAAGGCCCAAGACCGCCGCCTGCACGATGAGAAATCCCCAGAGAAAAGGCGATGCCTTCATAACCAGGGACCCTCAACGTTCAGGGAAAGACAGATCAGTGAACCCCTGCACCGCCCGGCCAGATCACATGGGGGGCGACGTACACGAAAGCAAAGAGGAAGAGCCACACCACGTCGACGAAGTGCCAGTACCAGGCGGCGAATTCGAAACCGAGGTGTTTCTCAGGCTTCATGCCGCCCGCCATGAGACGGAAGAGGCAGACCGCCAGGAAGATCGTCCCAATGACGACATGCGCGCCGTGGAAGCCGGTCGCCATGAAGAAGGCGGATCCATAGAGAGACCCGTCATAGGAGAACCCAGCCTCGCCATACTCGACAACCTGCAGAGCGGTGAAACAGACGCCAAGTATCACCGTCAGAAGAAGACCCCACTTCGCCGACTTCCTGTCGCCCACCTGCAGCGCATGGTGCGCCCACGTCACCGTCGTGCCCGAGAGCAGAAGGATCAGCGTGTTGATGAGAGGAAGGTGGAAGGGATCAAACGTATGGATCTGCTCTGGACCCTCAGGCGTGATCTGGGTGATCGGCCAGGTCGCCCAGCCCTTCAGAGCCTCGAGATCCGGGTTGGCGAGGTCATAATGACCCGAGGCGCGGAGATCATGAAAGATCGCCATCTCGAAGAAGCCCCAGAACCAGGCCACGAAGAACATGACCTCGGAGGCGATGAACAGCACCATGCCGTAGCGCAGAGAGATCTGAACGACCTCTTTATGGTCGCCGCCCCGGCTTTCCTTGATGACGTCCCCCCACCAGCCGATGAGGACCCAGACGATAAAGACAAAGCCCGGCAGGGGCGCCCAGATCGTCCCCTTCTCGATGCCGAAGAGGCCCTTCATGTAGGCCACCCCGCCCAGAGCGAGCAGAAGAATGCCGATCGAACCCAGAAGCGGCCACGGGCTCGGCTTCACCAGGTGGTAGTCGTGTTTCACGGCGCCGTCGGCCATAGGTCCAGCCCTTCGGTTGTCGCGGGTCGCTCAGGACTGAGTCACCCGCCCAGATGAATCCAAATCTACCGCCGGTCTAATAGACTGCGGATGCGTCCTCAAGCCTCGCCGTCTGGGGAACGTCGTCGGCAAGAAAATAAGTATAGGAAAGCGTGATCGAACGCACATCATCCGCCAGACGATCCTTGTCCATGTCGGGCGAGACGTAGAAAATCACCGGAAGGCGTTCGCTGGCGCCCGGCTGGAAAATCTTCTTCTTGAAACAGAAGCACTCGATCTTGTTGAAATAAACGCCGGCCTTGTGCGGAGCGACATTATAAGACGCCATGGCCGCCACCGGACCGTCCGAGGTGTTGGTCACCTCATAAAAACTCAGAACCGTCTCTCCGAGCTTCGCCTCGATGAAAGGCTCCACCGCCGTGAACGCCAGGGGGGCGGCCGGGTCCACGTTGGCATCGAAGCGGACGCGAACCGTGCGATCCAGAACGCGATCGGGCGCCTTGACCGCCACCTGCGTCGTGCCGCCGAAGCCCGTCACGCGGCAGAACGTCGAATACAGCGGCTCGGCGGCGAAACTCAGAATCAGCATTGCCGCCGCTACGGAGGACACTCCAACCAGGGTCAGCCTTGAACGCCTGTTCATAGGTCCCTCACCACCACGTCTGCGCCAATCCTCGTCATTGTGATCACGAAGAGCAGAATCACAAAAGCGAACAGGGCGAGAGCTATCCACTGCCCCCTGCGTTTGCGGGCGGCGGCCTGCTCAGGCGTCAGGGTCACCCGCTCGCCGGTATCTCTCGCTTCACTCATGACAATCCTCCAACCGCCACATGGATCGGAAGTGTCTGTTCCGCCAGGATCGCAGCGAAGAGAACAAAGAGATAGATGATCGACACCGCGAAGAGTTGTCGCGCCCGCCCCATGTCGGCCAACCCGTACGGATCGCCCGCCCGACTTGCAAACACGCGCACAGCCCCCGCTACGAACGCTGCGCCAGCGATGACCGCGGTTACCAGATAAAGCCATCCTCCCAGTCCGAAGGCCACCGGCAGAAGAGCGAAGGGCGCGCAGATGAGGGTGTAGATCAGGATGCGGCGGCGCGTTTCCTGAGCGCCGTGCGTCACCGGCAGCATCGGCACCCCGGCGCGCTCGTACTCCTTCGATGTCCAGAGCGACAACGCCCAGAAATGCGGAGGGGTCCAGAGAAAGATGAGACCGAAGAGGAGCCAAGCCTCCAGAGGCGTCGACCCGCTCGCCGCCGCCCAGCCGATCACCGGCGGAAAGGCTCCGGCCGCTCCGCCGATCACAATGTTCTCTGCGGTCGAACGCTTCAGCCACATGGTGTACACAACGGCATAGAAGAAGATCGAAAACGCCAGAAGCGAGGCCGCCAGCAGGTTTGCGGCGAGCAGCATCAGAACGACCGACACAACCGACATAATGAGCCCGAACGCCAGCGCCTCGGAAGGAGGCACCAGGCCTGCGGGCACCGGCCGGGTCACGGTCCGGGCCATCACGGCATCGATATCGGCGTCATACCACATGTTCAGAGCGCCGGCGGCGCCCGACCCGAGCGCGACGCTGAGCACGGCGATCGCGGCCATCAGAGGGTTCATGTCCGTCGGCGCCGCCGCAAGCCCGACCAGCGCCGTGAACACCACCAGCGACATCACACGCGGCTTCATCAGCCGCACATAGTCCATTGCCGTCGCGGGACCGGCGACCGGTGAAAGGCTGGAAGCGGAGGCGTCCGACATCACAAAACCCGCTCGGCCGCGAACGGAGCCCTCCGCGAAGGAGGGCCCCGTCAGGCTCTATCTGACTCTGGGAAGATCGTTGAACTGGTGGAAGGGCGGAGGAGAGGACAGGGTCCACTCAAGCGTGGTTGCGCCTTCACCCCAGGGATTGGCTTCCGCCTTGCGGCGACGGATCGCCGCCTCGACCAGGGAGAGGAAGAAGAACGCCATCCCTACCAGCATGACGAAATAGCCCATGGTCGACCAGTAATGCCACTGTTCGAAAGCGGGCGTGTAGTCGACATAACGGCGGGGCATCCCCTGAAGGCCAAGGAAGTGCTGCGGGAAGAAGATCATGTTCGAGCCGATAAACATGAACCAGAAGTGCAGCCCGGCCAGAACGCCGTTGTATTTGACGCCCCAGATCTTCTCGAACCAGTAGTACCAACCGCAGAAGAGGGTGAAGACCGCTCCGAGCGACAGCACGTAGTGGAAGTGAGCCACCACGTAGTACGTGTCGTGCAGAGCATGGTCGACGCCGGCGTTCGCCAGAACGACGCCGGTGACGCCGCCCACGGTGAACAGGAAGATGAAGCCGATCGCCCAGAGCATCGGGACCTTGAACTCGATCGAGCCGCCCCACATCGTCGCAATCCACGAGAAGATCTTCACGCCCGTCGGAACGGCGATGACCATTGTCGCGGCGACAAAGTAGGCCTTGAGGTTCACGTTCATGCCCACCGTGTACATGTGGTGAGCCCAAACGATGAAGCCGATGATGCCGATCGCGGCCATGGCGTACGCCATAGCGAGGTAACCGAAGACCGGCTTACGCGAGAACGTCGAGACCACGTGGCTGACAATGCCGAAGCCCGGCAGGATCATGATGTAAACTTCAGGATGGCCGAAGAACCAGAACAGGTGCTGGAACATCACCGGATCCCCGCCGCCGGCAGGCACGAAGAACTTCGATCCGAAGTTCCGGTCGGTCAGGAGCATGGTGAGAGCGCCCGCGAGAACCGGGAGGGCCAGAACCAGAAGGAAGGCCGTCACCAGCATCGACCAGGCGAACAGAGGCATCTTGTGCAGGGTCATGCCCGGAGCGCGCATGTTCAGGATGGTGACGATGAAGTTGATCGCCCCAAGAATAGAGGAGATGCCTGCGACGTGGAGGGAGAGGATCACGAGGTCCATCGCCGGACCACTGTGGCCGGCCGTCCCGGACAGCGGCGGATAAAGCACCCAGCCGCCCCCGAAGCCGGTCGCATCGCCCGTCGCCTGAGCTGGGACGAACATCGAGAGAACCAGCAGGAAGAACGACGCTGGAAGGAGCCAGAAGGAGATATTGTTCATTCGCGGCATCGCCATGTCAGGCGCGCCGATCATCAGGGGCACGAACCAGTTGCCGAAGCCGCCGATCAAAGCAGGCATGACCATGAAGAAGATCATGATCAGGCCGTGCATGGTCGTGATCACGTTATAATCGTGCTCGTTACCGAAGAAGCCGCCGAACGCCTTGCCATCGAACAGCTGGAGACCCGGCTCCATGAGCTCGACCCGCATAAACCCGGAGAAGGCCGTTCCCACTATGCCCGCGAACAGGGCGAAGATGAGATACAGGGTCCCGATATCCTTATGGTTGGTTGAGAACAACCAGCGGGAAGGGCTGTACCACTTCGGATCGTGGTGATCGTCATGGCCATGATCATGGGCGTGGCCGTGATCGTCGGCGGCGCCGTGATGAGCTTCTGTCGACATCGGGTCTTAACTCCCTGAATTCTGGTTCGACAAACTAGTTCGACGAGGCGAGCTGGGATCCGCCCAGAGGCTGGACCTCATCGAGGTAAGCGCGGCCGTCAGCGACGGACGCCTTCGATTTCTCAAGCCAGGCGAGATACTGGTCTTCCGGAAGGACGCGAACTTCAATCGGCATGTAGGCGTGGCGCTGGCCGCAGAGTTCTGAACACTGCCCGTAAAACACGCCAGGCTCGTCCACCTTGAACCAGAGCTGGTTCAGGCGCCCGGGAATCGCGTCTGTTTTCAGAGCAAACGCCGGCATCGCCCATGAGTGGATGACATCGGACGCGGTCACTGAAAGCCGGACATGCTTTCCAACAGGGACAACCATCGGATAGTCGACCGAGAGCTGAGCGACCTGGCCGGCCGCCAGCGCATCGGCAGGCACCATGTTGGAGTCATACTCGAGGGCTTCGTCCCCCTCGCCGTAAATGTAACTCCAGAACCACTGACGCCCATAAACCTTGACGTCGACAACCTCGTTCTCGGCAACCTCGGGGAAAACGTCCTGTTCGTAGAGGAGCGGAAACGACCGATAGGCGATGAAGACGAGGATCAGCACGGGAATGACGGTCCAGAGGACCTCGACCACGGTGTTATGGGAAAACTGGCTGGCCTTGGGATTCGCCCGGCGATTGTAACGCACCATCACCCAGATGAGCAGAGCGGTCACGAAAACCGTAATGGCGGCGATAATCACCAGAACCGTGTCGTGAAACTCGTGAACCCTCTGCGCCGTGTCGGTTGCGGCCGCCTGAAAGTTGATCCCACCCGGGACCGGAGCGGCATGCGCCCCGCCAGAGCCCAGAAGCAGGACGGGAAGAGCTGCAAATAGCCGTTTGCGAGACCGCATGACTGACGACATCCTCCGGACAGACGCGTGATCTGGGCGCTGTAGCGTGATATGACGCACCTATCCACCACTCGCGCTTCTCCGTCTGGTAGCATAGTGTCGCAGGCGGTGGGGGTCGGGGTCCTCGCCCGTACAACGGGCGGCTACTCGAAAGGAGTTCAAGACAATGAAAATGCGTCTTTTTACAGGTGCTTGCCTTGCTCTTGCGATCACCGCCACCGCGACGCCAGGTTCGCAGGCCGCCGTCAGTGTGATCGGCGGAGGCCTCGCCAGCGACTGCTATCAGGCCGTCGAGTTCCGCCGCGTCTCACCTCAGAAATCTCTCGAAATCTGCAACATGGCGCTGTCCTACGAATCGCTCAGTCGACGCAATCGGGCGGCGACCTACGTCAATCGGGGCATCCTCCAGATGCGCGAGGCCCGCTACGATCGCGCACTCACGGACTTTGAACGCAGCCTTGGTCTGGAGCCTGCTCTTCTGGAGGCGAAAGTTAACCTCGGAGCCGCCCTCTACAATCTCGGCCGGTTCGAGGAGGCTCTCGCAGCGCTCAATGAAGGGATCGGGGCGGAAGACCTGAACGCCCGCGTCACCGGGTTTTATAACCGGGGCCTCACCCATGAGCGCCTGGGGAACCTGCAGGCGGCCTACTGGGACTACCGTGCCGCTCTGGAGACCAATCCGGCGTTCACGGAGGCGGCGAGACAACTAGAGCGCTTCACGGTCGTCGAACGTCAGGGCTGACGTCCGGGGATCGACCTATTCACATGCTGTCGACCGGCCGCTATCGAGGCCGGACAGATGGGCCGGCGTCGGGGCGAAGCCCCGACCCGCAAAACGGGGAACACCATGTCTGACGGCAATCTGATCGATGAACTGGGTCCGGGCCTCGAGCGGGCCGCCTCGATACTCGGGGAAGCCGCCCATGGGGCGGACGATGCGGAGATCTACGTCGAATCCGCCCGCTCGGAAGGGTTCGTGTTCGATGACGGACGGCTGAAGTCGGCCTCCTATGACAGCGGACAGGGGTTCGGGCTGCGCGTGGTCTCCGGCGAGACAACGGGATATGCGCACGCCAGCGAGATCTCCGAGGAGGCGCTGCGCCGGGCGGGAGATGCGGCATCCGCCGCAAGGCGTGGCCGGTCGGGCGTGCTCGCCCTGCCCCCCTCTCCGGTCAACCGTCGCCTCTATGCTGACCTCGACCCCACCCAAAGCTATGATTTTTCTTTTAAATCCAATCTTATGGCGGAAATCGACGCCTGGTGTCGGGCGGCCGACCCCCGCGTCGTGCAGGTCTCCGTCTCGCTCTCGGGATCGAAAACCACCGTGCAGATCATCCGCGTCGGCGGCGCGAGCGTTTCGGATGCACGCCCCCTCGTGCGCCTGAACGTTCAGGTGACCATGGAACGGGACGGACGACGGGAAACCGGATCGGCGGGTGCCGGCGGCCGGGCCGCCTATGACGAGTGGGTGACCCCCGAACGCTGGAAGGGGCTTGCTCGAAGGGCGATGCGAAAAGCCGAGATCAACCTTGATTCCATCCCGGCGCCCGCCGGCGAAATGGAGGTGGCGCTTGGCCCGGGATGGCCGGCCGTGCTTCTGCACGAGGCGGTCGGGCATGGCCTTGAGGGCGATTTCAACCGCAAGGGATCCTCCATTTATTCGGGACAGATGGGTCAGCAGGTCGCCGCCAGGGGTGTGACCGTCGTCGACGACGGCTCGATCCCGGACCGGCGCGGATCGCTGTCCTTCGACGACGAGGGCACGCCGACCCAGCGCACTGTCCTGATCGAGGATGGGATACTCGTCGGATACATGCAGGACCGGCTCAACGCCCGGCTGATGGGGGTCTCCCCGACCGGAAACGGACGACGGGAAAGCTACGCACACCAGCCCATGCCGCGCATGACCAACACTCAGATGCTTGGCGGACACCACGACCCTGAGGAGATCGTGCGTTCCATCCGCAAGGGGATCTGGGCGGTCGATTTCGGCGGTGGTCAGGTCGACATCACCAACGGACAGTTCGTTTTTCAGTGCACGGAGGCCTATCTGGTTGAGAACGGGCGTGTCGGCGCCCCGGTCAAGGGCGCCACGCTCATCGGGCATGGCCCCACCGTGCTCAATCAGGTCTCGATGATCGGAAACGACTTCGCCATGGATGACGGGGTCGGAGTGTGCGGAAAGGCCGGCCAGTCCCTGCCGGTCGGCGTCGGACAACCCTCGCTCAAGATCGACGCCATCACTGTCGGAGGCGCCGGCCAATGACCGGCATCCGCCCTGTCCGGAGTTTCGTCATGACCCACACCAGCCGTCTCCTCGCCGCGGCCTGCCTGCTGGCGATGTCGCCATCCGCGAACGCACAGGCGACTGTGCGGAGCGAGCCGTCGGCGATCACCTCCATCATGAGCTCCGCCTACTCCCCCCTTCAGGACGAGACCCTTATCGTCGACGTCCGCGAAGAGGCGGAATGGAGTGAGACGGGCGTCCCCAGGGGCGCGGCGACAATTTCAGTCAGCCGTCCTGACTTTGTAGAGGCCGTTATCGCCCGCGTCGGGGGCGATAAGAGCCGACCGGTCGCCGTGATCTGCCGTTCAGGCGGCCGCTCATCGCGCGCAGCCAACCAGCTCGCGGCCGCCGGCTTCACGCGCATCATCAACGTCGCTGACGGCATGACGGGGCGCGGGCCGGAGGGAGGCGGCTGGATCGCCGCCGGTCAGCCGGTCAGCCCATGGTCACGGGCGTCCGATAACGCACCCGCCCAGCGCTGATTGCCGCGAGCAAACCGGAAGGCCTCCCGTCCGGCAGGGACCGCCTCATCGTCCTGAAGCGGCCCCTCTGCCAGACCTTATGAGCCTGCAGTCTCACTCTCAACGACCGCAGGCGCGCGTGGACCGGCGAGCCGGTTCAGGAGCGGACTGACGATCCCGAGCCCCACTCCGATCGCAATCGATACCCAGCCGATCATCGAGAACACCTCGACATAGGTCGCAAGGGCGGCCTGAGGATCGAGAACCTGACCTCCAACGGTTTCCTGTGCGGTGAGCTTGGCGATCTGGGCGCCGACCGCCTGAGCGATGGAGGAGCCAAGGAACCACGTGGCCATCATCGTGGCTCCCACCGCCGGCGGCGTGAGCTTGGTCATGGCTGACAGCCCCACGGGCGAGAGGCAGAGTTCGCCTGTGGTATGAAGAAGATAGAGAAGCGCAAGGAAGATCAGCGGCACCTTAGCGCTTTCATCGGCATAGGCGGCGCCCCAGACAAGGATCAGAAAGCCGCCGCCGACCTGGATCAGGGCGAGTGCGAACTTGGCTGCATCGCCCGGGTCCATCTTTCGTCGTTCCAGCCAGGTCCAGAGGGAGGCGAAGACAGGGGCCAGAAGCAGAATGAAGGCCCCGTTGAAACTCTGGGTCTGGCCGGAGGTAATCGTCATGAAGCCGTCATTGGGCAGCTGAGTGCTGCGCTCGGCGAACTGATTGAGCGCGCTTCCCGCGAGCTCGAACAGGGTGAAGAAGACCACGGATCCGGCCACAAGAACGAGGGCGAGGACCATTCTCATCGATTCCTGAAGGGTGCACTTCCGGATCATGTAAACGATGAAAAACAGCAGGATGGCGGCGGATGCCGCCGTGAGAGCCATGTTCACAACAGGTTCGCGCTGGACGAGCTGCCAGACAACCAGAACGCCGAGGAGACCGAGGCCGTAGATCAGCCATTCGCGGTTGATGGGACCAAGCACCGGCTTCCTGAGGGCTTCGGGGTCGGGCGGACGTCCGACCTCATCGGGAAGCTGCCCGGGGCCCGGTGTGAAGAACAGAAGGCGCTGGCGGACGAAAACCAGCCATCCGAACAGCATCCCTATCCCGGCAAGACCGAAACCCCAGCCCCAGCCGAACTCAGCGCCGACGAGGGCGCACAGAACCTGAGCCCAGAAGGCCCCAAGGTTGATGCCGTAGTAATAGAGCGTGAACCCCGCGTCCCGTCTCGGATCATCCTTTTCGTACAGCTGACCGACGATGGTGGAGATATTGGGCTTCAGGAACCCCACTCCCATGATGATGAGGGCCATGGCGCCGAAGAAGATGTTCACGAAGAGAGGATCGCGGCCCTCGACGCGCATCTGATACCCGTCCTGAGGCAGCACGGACGGCAGCGGCGCAGTGGCGGGAAGATCATTGATCTTCATGCCGCCCCCCTCGGCCGGGCCGAAGGTATAGCGCTCTCCCTCAACGACGATCCAGGCCTGGCGCTGGTCCTGACGGCCCTCGCTCGCGATCTCGTAATCCCGCCCCTCGAAGGACAGCACGTTGCGCGCGGGTCCCTGTTCGATCGCCATGGCCAGATGCCCGGCCACAAGGAGGAGGGCCCCATAGGCGATCGCCTTGCGGGTGCCGAGATATCGATCGGCCAGCATGCCCCCGATCAGCGGCAGCAGGTAAACCAGAGAGGCGTAGGCGCCGTACTGACCCTGACTGACCCGATCGTCGAACAGGAAATGCTGGGTCATGTAGACCAGGAGAATGGTTCTCATGCCGTAATAGGAGAACCGCTCCCACATCTCGGTGAAGAAGAGGATGTGCAGGCCCTTGGGATGCTTGCGCAGCTGATTGAAGACAGGAATGCACGTCAGAAGCGTGATGACGAGCCCGGCGAGGATTACGATGTTCATTCGGAGCTGTTCCCCAGATCGATCGCCGGAACTTGACCACGCCTGTCCGTCCGGCTCAAGCGGAAAGCCGCCTGGATGGACTGCCGGGAGACCTTCCTCAGGTTCGCGGGACGCGCGAACGTCGTCCACCCGGGCGATCACGGGTGCGTCATCGAGAGACCGCTTTGACTGTTCAATGCGTTAAAACCCCTCTATTGCCTCGCCGGGGCCAACTCGAAAGCTGATTTCATGATCATTCGCCTGAGCGCGCTGGCTGGAACGGCCGCCCTGTTCCTTGGTCCTGTCGCCTATGCGCAGTCGCCGACTGAGGCCCCCCAGCCGGTTCGACCCGCAGCTGCGGTCGAAACGGCGGCCAGCGAGGCGCCCGCTCCTGATTCCAACGTCGAGGTGTTCGATCCGGCATACTTCACCCGATTCAATCCGGCGAACGCCGAAGAAATGGTTCGTCAGCTCCCCGGGTTTTCCCTAGCGGAAGGTCAATCTGTCCGCGGGTTTGGCGGAGCAACGCCCAACGTCCTGATCAACGGCGAGCGCCCCTCGACCAAGACCTCCCTTCGGACCCTTCTCTCCCGCATCCCCGTCGCCAACGTCCTGCGGATCGAGATCGTCACAGGCGCCTCGGCGACGCTCGACATGCGCGGCCTCACCAAGGTGGCGAACGTCATCGTCAAGGGAGGCGTGGTCGATACCTCCGTGAGCTGGCAGGCGAACGCGCGGGCCTACAGAAAGGGTCGCACCACCGGTTCAGTTGAGGCGAGCACCACCCGACAGGCCTTTGGCGGTCAGCTGACCTTGTCGGTCGATGTCGACCATGGCGGCGGATTTGGAGGCGGCGGATCTCCCGGCGGCGGCGCCCGCTCGACCGGTGACAGAACCTATTTCACCCCGGCGATGGTCAAGACTGAAGAGGGAGACGGCATCTCCCTCAACACTCGCAACTCCATTTCGCCGGCCTTCGACTTCAGACGGAAGTTCGACTGGGGGACGCTGCGCCTGAACGGATCTCTTGACGATGCTGGTTACGACGGCTGGCGCTATCTTCAGGTCTACGCCCCTGACTTTTCGGGACCGCTCTCGCGCATCGAGGGACAGACGTCAGATGGCGAAAGCTTAAGTTATGACCTCGGCGGGGATGTCGAGTTTCCCTTTCTCGGCGGCCTGACCAAGCTGATCGTTCTGCAAGAACGCGGCGAAGGCAGCGGCGACAGCCTGTTTGGCTTCTACGCGGCCTCGGGAGCGCTGACCCGCTCGACCCGGGTGCTCAATGAAACAGCCAGCGGGGAGACCATCCTCAGGGGCCAGACCAACTGGAAGCTCAACGACGCCCACACGATCGAGGCCGGTATCGAGGGCGCTTACAATTTTCTCGACAGCACCGCTCAGGTCCTGCTGAACACCGGAGCGGACGTTACCCCGCCTGGATCGGATACGATCGTGGAGGAACTTCGTGGCGAGGCTCAGATCTCAGACATCTGGCAGGTCGCGCCGAACCTGACCCTCGAAGCCGGTCTCAAGGTCGAGTTTTCGCGGATCCAGCAGGAAGCTCGACTGTCGTCGACCTCAAGCGTGTTCGCGGAACGCGAGTTCACCTACCCTAAGCCCAGCCTGACTGCGACGTGGCAGGCCAATGAGGCCCAGCAGCTCCGGCTGTCGCTGGCCCGAACTGTTGCGCAGCTTGATTTCAAGGATTTCGTGTCCGCCGTCGAGGTCGTGAACGACACGGTGACCGGTGGAAACGCCGACCTGGAGCCAGAAAAAGTCTGGGGCCTTTCGGCGGAGTTCGAACAGAAGTTCTGGCGGGACGGCGTGCTGACCCTGACGGCCTCGTTTGACAAGGTGCAGGACGTGCAGGATCAGGTCCCGGTCATTCCGCTCGGCGGAAGCCTGACGACCGCCTTCGACGGACCGGGCAATCTCGGCGATGGGGAAAAGTGGTCGGTCGGAATGAAGGCGGCTGTTCCTCTTGCCCGACTGGGGATTACGGGCGGTCGTCTCGACATCGACATCCGAAGCGGAAACTCCGAAGTCGTCGATCCTGTCACCGGCGTCATCCGGGAGTTTTCAGACGAGTTCAATCGGCGCTGGACGCTGGCGTTCCGTCAGGATGTGCAGGACCTTGGCTTCAGCTACGGGATCAACGTGGGCGGAAGCGGCGGAGGCACATCCTACAAGCTCAAGGAGCTGTCCAAGCGACAGCGTGAGGGCGAAGAACTCAGCGTGTTCATCGAGACGCGCAAGTTCTACGGCCTCAATCTGCGCGCCACCTACAGCGACATTCTGAGCCCGTCCTTCGTCAACAATCGCGTTC
Source organism: uncultured Alphaproteobacteria bacterium (assembly GCA_903831255.1). Taxonomy (GTDB): domain Bacteria; phylum Pseudomonadota; class Alphaproteobacteria; order Caulobacterales; family Hyphomonadaceae; genus UBA7672. The sequence goes on along the minus strand of CAIKWZ010000043.1, from coordinate 124,656 downwards.
TTTACAACGGACCGCGTTCAACCGGGACGATCACACAACTCCAGCGTCAGTTCTCCCAGACGGGCCCGAACCTTCAGGTCCGCCTCAGCGGCGTCTTCTGAGGCGGATCAGTAGCGGCGCTCGGCGAACACCGGGGAGATATCGCCCCTCCATTCGTTCACGAAGCGCGAGGTCAGGATCTGCGCCTGATTGAGACCGCTTTGCGCGATCTCTTCAACCGGCTCGAGGAAACGCGCCTCACTCCGGCCCGAGGCGTCATACCGGCCTCTGCGGGCAAGACCTCCCTTCGCCAGGGCCAGCGCCTCGATTGCAATCTCTTGCAGCGACGTGTTCCGAACGGGGGTCGATAAGCCCAGAGACGGCGCGCAGCGACGCATCGCCTCGCGCTCGGCTGCGTTCCAGGAGGCGACCAGGTCCATGGCGCCGTCGAGGGCGGTCTGATCATAAAAAAGTCCGGTCCAGAACGCCGAGAGGGCGCACAGGAAGGGCTGAGGCCCGGCGTCAGCGCCGCGCATCTCCAGAAACGTCTTGAGCCGAACCTCCGGAAAGATCGTCGACAGGTGATCGTCGAAATCCTCCATCGCAGGGCGCTCGCCCGGCAGAGCCGGCAGGCGGCCTGCGAAGAAGTCCCGGAAAGACTGTCCCGAACAGTCGATATAGCGACCGCCGCGTCGGACAAAATACATGGGCACGTCGAGGGCGTAGTCGACATATCGCTCGAAACCAAATCCGTCTTCGAACGCGAAGGGTAGGGTTCCGGTGCGGTCCGGATCCGTATCCGTCCAGACATGAGCGCGGTAGGACTGGAAGCCGTTCAGGCGGCCCTCCGCGAAGGGCGAATTGGCGAAGAGCGCCGTGGCCACGGGCTGCAGGGCGAGAGACACCCTCATCTTGCGGACCATGTCCGCTTCGGAGGCGTAATCGAGATTGGTCTGCACGGTGCAGGAGCGGTACATCATCTGACGTCCAAGCCGGCCCACGCGGTCCATATAGGCCGTCATGATCGCATAGCGCCCCTTGGGCATGGACGGCGTGGCGGCCAGAGACCAGAGAGGGGAGAAGCCCAGAGCGAGGCATTCCAGCCCCATCGGTCCGGCGACGGCGCGAACCTCGGAGAGATGATCGGAAATCTCCTCGCAGGTCTCATGGATGGTCTCAAGCGGCGCTCCGGACAGCTCGAACTGACCGCCGGGCTCCAGACTGACGCTCGCCCCTCCCCGCTTCAGACCGATCAGGGTCGTCCCCTCCAGAATCGGCGCCCAGCCGAAACGCGACTGAAGCCCTTCCAGAAGAGCCCGTATCGACGCCTCGCCTTCATAAGGGACAGGGGTCAGATCAGACGTCCTGAACACGATCTTCTCGTGCTCAGTTCCAATGCGCCAGTCCGATGGCGGCTTGCAGCCTCCCTCGAGGCGCGCGACGAGCTCGTCCTTCCCCCCAATCCGAGGAGCGGCCTCATCGATCTCCCGCGTGGGTGTGCTCATGACCGTCCGCCTTCTCCGCCGGTCGATAGCGAAGCGCCCCGAAACCCGGGGACGATCCTCATCCGGTCTGGCGCCACATGGGGGCCCGCCCCCCTCGGCGTCAAGGTCGGTTCAGGTCACCCGGTCCGCTCCCAGCCTATCAGCCCCTGCCACAGGGCGAGGGCGGCGAGGGCGGCCGTCTCGGCCCGGAGAACCCGGGGCCCCAGGCTAACTGGCCGAACAAAACTTAATTGAGTCAGATAGTTACGCTCATGCGGCGTCCAGCCTCCCTCCGGCCCGATCAGAATGGCCGCCGCCGGGCTCCCGACCTCCCGGACGACCTCGGCCATGGGGCGAGCGCGCACGCGGACCCCCGGAGACGTCTCCTCGCCTTCCTCGCAGACAAAAAGTGGACGCGTCAGGTCCCAGCCCGAAAGCGCCGCGGACAGCGACAAAGGCTCACGAATCGTCGGGACATCGAGCCGTTCGCATTGTTCCGACGCCTCCACGGCGATCCGAAAGAGACGATCGTTACGAACGCTCTGGGCCTCGCAGCGCGCGGTCAGCACCGGTCTCAGCTCGCTCACGCCCAGCTCGGAGGCTTTTTCGATCAGAAAGTCGGTTCTCGTCTTTTTGAGGGGCGCGAACAGAAGCCACAGATCCGGAGCCGACGTTTGGGGCCGGATGATCGCCTCAATGTCCAGCTCGACGCGATCGCGTCCGAGGGCGACGACGGAGGAGAGGGCCTCGCCCTCGCGACCGTTAAACACTCTGACACGGTCTCCGTGCCCGAGCCTCAGAACACGACCAAGGTAATGCGCCGCTTCGTCCCGGAGGACGATACGCGCCCCCGGCGACAGGTCGAGATCGACAAAAAGGCGGGGCGCAGCGCTCATGAAGGTGCGCTATACGGAGATCAACCGCCTGTGCAAGAGCCTGATCGTGACCCTGCCGTCTCCCGACCTCCCGAACGATGCGCCTCAGGATGCGGAGGCGGGCAGCTTCGTGGCCTCAACCCCCAGGCGGATCCGGCCCTTCCTTCAGCTTTCACGGTTTGATCGGCCGGTCGGGTTCTGGCTCCTCGCTCTGCCGTGCCTCGCGGGCCTTTCCCTTGCGCGTATGAACGAGGGGTTCGCGCCCGGAGACGCCGGCGTCGCAGCTCTCTACGTTCTGGGGGCGATCGCCATGCGCGGGGCCGGCTGCACCTATAACGATATCCTCGATCGGAAGATCGACGCAGCCGTCGCGCGCACGGCGCGCCGTCCCCTGCCCGCCGGCGCCGTCAGTCTTCGCGCAGCGATCGTCTGGCTGGTCGCGCAGTGCCTCGCAGGTCTTGGCGTCCTCCTGCTTCTGCCGGAAGACGCCCGCCCGATCGCCCTGCTCGCCCTGCCGCTCGTGGCTCTCTACCCTCTCATGAAGCGCATCACCTGGTGGCCTCAGGCCTGGCTCGGCCTGACCTTCAACTGGGGCGTCCTGACGGCCGCAGCGGGCGCACGAGGCCAGATCGAGGCGCCTGACCTGCTTCTCTATGCCGGACTGGCGCTGTGGACGCTGGGATATGACACCTTGTACGCGCTCCAGGATCGCGAGGACGACGCCCTGATCGGCGTGCGCTCGACGGCTCGCCGCTTCGGGGGGCATGTCCGCCTTGCGGTCAGCCTCATCTATGCGCTGAGCGCCGGGCTGTGCGCGCTGGCGGGAGGCCTCGCCGGCGGATGGGCGGGCGCCGCCCTCTCTCTTCCGTTTGCCGGACATCTGATCCTGCAGATTGCAAAGCTCAGGCCGGAGGATCCCGATCAGGCCCTTCGGCTTTTCCGGTCCAATCGTGACGCCGGCGTTCTGCTTGTTGCGGGTTGGGTCTTCATCGCAGCCCTTCTTTAGTCGATACTCACCTCAGGTCTGAGGCGATTCATCGGCCACAGCCTTGCGGGAGACACCCATGGCCCGACCCCTTTCCTCCGGTGTGATGATCGGTCTTGGCGCAGGCGCCGCAGCGGTTCTGGCCGGTCTCGCCCTGATCGGGGACCCGTCGGCGGATCAAACGGAAGGACAGGCGAAGCCTGCTTCTTCGTCTCCCGCCGAGGACGCCCCCCTCTCCGGTCGGACCGCAGAGGAGAAGATGGTTCAGCCAGCTCAGGCTGACGCTCCCCTTAAGCCGGAAGACGCCGAGATCGCCTTCAAGGACGAGAGCCTGGTCTTCCTCGCCGACTTTCCCGACGATCCAGGGAACGATCTGATCCTTCGCTCCCTGAAGGATGAGGCGCAGGATTATCTCGCCCGGATGAAGTCATCGGCCAGAGCGGAATTTCAGAGGACGGTTCGCGAGGGCGAGCCGGCGCGTCCCTGGTCGGTCTCCGTTTCGTGGACGGTCACAGCGAGGGCCGGAGGCATTATCTCCCTGGCCGGTCAGGCGATCGAGGATACAGGAGGGGCCCATCCCTCGCTGATGTTCGAGGCCCGAACAGGCCGCTCAGCGACCGGCGAAAGGATCGAAATCGAGAACATGCTGATCCCTGAACGGTCGCCCTCGCCGGCGATGGTGATCGCCGTCTGCGAAGCGCTGAAGGCGGAAAAAAGCCGGACCATAGGATCCGCCACCATCTTCGATGAGGCGATCGTCTGCGCCGGATCCAGCGCCAACCTGTCGCTGGCGGATGCGCATATCTCCCTGGCGCCCTCCGACAAGGACGGGCGTTTCGGGGGGGTGCGTGTGGAGTTCCCGCCCTACGCTGTCGGCTCCTGGGCCGAGGGACCCTACAGGCTCATCATCCAGCAGTCGGTATTCGCCGACGACCTGCGAGCCGACTATCGGCCACTTTTTTCAGGATCCGCGCCGGCCGGGTAAAGGATGCCGACATCCGCGATCGGTCAGCGCGCGCCGTCATCCTCTGCGGGCGCGAAAGAACGCCTTCAGGAGCGAGGCCGCCTCTTCTGCGAGAAGGCCGCCCTCGACGGTCGGACGCGAGTGGAGGGTCGGCTGTTCGAACAGACGCGGCCCTGAAGCAACCGCACCGCCCTTCGGATCCAGCGCCCCAAAAACGAGCCGCCCGATCCGGGCATGGGAGATCGCCCCGGCGCACATCGCGCAGGGCTCAAGGGTCGAGTATAAGGTCAGGCCCGTCAGTCGATAATTGCTAAGGCGCCTCGAGGCCTCCCGCATCGCGAGGATCTCGGCATGAGCGCTCGGATCACACAGGGCGATGGGCTGATTATGGGCTTCTGCAATGATCTGTCCGGACGCCGGATCCACGATGACAGCGCCGACCGGGGCCTCTCCGGCCGATGCGGCGGCGGCGGCCAGCTCAAGGGCTCTCCGCATCATCCTTTCGTCATGGTCTGGCTGGATCGTCATGATACGCACCGGTCTGCGAACGTCGGAGGGGCTGCCCCCTTGCGGTCCCAAAACGACTTCGCATGGACCGGTTCATGATGATAGAGAGGGCTCATGCGGATCATCAGCGGTCAGTTCAAGGGACGCGCCATCAGGGCGCCGGAGGGGCGAGGCACACGTCCCACCTCGGACCGCACTCGTGAGGCGATGTTCAACGTCCTGGCTCACGCCGACTGGAGCCCAGGGCTCGCCGAGGCCCGAATTATGGACGTCTTTGCGGGGTCCGGAGCGTTGGGGTTCGAAGCGCTGTCGCGCGGCGCCGCCTTCTGCCTTTTCGTAGAGACCGAAAGCGCCGCACGCGGCGCCATCCGGGACAATATCGAAGCCTTCAATGTCTTCGGAAAGACCCGCATCCACAGACGTTCAGCGCTCGACCTCGGACCCAAACCCGCCGCTGCGGGAGATCCGTTCTCGATCGTGTTCATGGATCCGCCCTATGAGTACGACCTGACCGCCGGAGCCCTCCGACAGCTGGCGCAGGGCGGATGGATCACAAAGGATGCGCTGGTGATCGCCGAGACGTCGGCGGATGCGCCCGCCCCGGACACGCCCGGCTGGGAGAGGCTTGATGAGCGCCTGTCGAGCTCTGCGCGCCTCACGTTTCTTCGACGCGCCGACTGAGGGATCCATCTGATGCAACAACGCCCGCGCTGGAGGCGCGGGCGTTGTGCTGGCCGTTTGCAGCGTCCCGCCGTGGCGGGACGCTGACCTAAGCCCGTTTTCAGCTCGCCTTCTTCTTGGCGGTCGGGTCGGTGATGGCGGTTAGGCCGCGAGTGAGGCGGTCGAACGCGTCCATGTAGCGGTTGTCTGATCCCTCGATCTTGACGCGCGTCTCGCCATCCTTGGTGGAGATAACGCGGAACGGAACCTGAGCATCCTCGATCCGGATCCGGCCGGTCTGGCCAGGCAGGAGCTTCGCGTCGCTCTTGATGAGAGCGCCCGAACGCGAGAGGTTTTCAACCGTGACCGGACCAATTGAGGGCTCGGTGATCGAGCCCATGACATCCAGCCGGAAGCGGGGCTCGGAGCGGCGGTTCACTTCTGGCGAGGCCGTGCGCACAACCTTCACGATCATCTGGTTCAGACGAGACATGGAGGTCGCCACATCGTCGGCGCCGAGGTTGAGAGAGCGCGCCGCCTCTCCCGTCTTGTTCGCTTCTTCGAGAACCACGCTCACGGAGGACGACACGTAGCTGGCGGCGCGAGCCGTCTCGGAGACGTTCTTCGCGATATCGTTGATGACGGCGCTCTGCTCTTCCATCGCGGCGGAGATGATGGTCGAAACCTCATCCACGCTCGAGATCTGACGGCTGATTTCCGACACGACCTCAGCGGTGTACTTCGTGACCGACTGAATCTCCTCGATCTGACGGCGAATGTCTTCCGTCGACTTTGCGGTCTGCGTCGAGAGGCTCTTCACCTCGTTGGCGACAACCGCAAAGCCCTTGCCGGCTTCACCAGCCCGGGCCGCCTCGATGGTGGCGTTCAGAGCGAGAAGGTTGGTCTGACCCGCGATCTCGGAGATGATGTTCGCGACATCCCCAATCTTGGCGACCGCGTCAGAAAGGCTGGCCACCGCTTCACGCGTCCGTTCGCTGGTGGCGACCGTCTGCTCGGTGATCGTCTTCGCACGGTTGACCTGGCCGGAGACCTCGCGGATCGAGGCGGAGAACTCCTCGGTGGCGGAGGTGACCGAAGTGGCGCTCGACATCGCCTGTTCGGCGGCGGCGGCGACACCCTGACACTGTTCCGTGACGGAGAAGACAGAGGCGGACATTTCACCCGCCAGCTTCATCATGGCGCCGGTTCGTTCGGTGACCGAGCTGACCGCCGATCCAGCTTCTTTCTCGACCGTGTTGGCCATCGCCTGGAGAGAGATAATCCGCTCTTCCTCAGCCTTAGCCTCAGCTTCCGCCTGGCGCAGGCGCATAGCCTCAGTTTCCGCGAGATTCTTGCGGAATACCTCGATGGATCGGATCATATCGCCGATCTCGTCCTTGCGCTCACCGCCCTCGACGCGAGCCGTGAGGTTCCCGGAAGCGATCTTGTCCATGAGACCGGTGACATTCACGACCGGCTGAACCACCCGGCGAGACAGGAGCCAGAGGCCGCCAAGGGTCACAAGAAACGCCAAGGCCGATCCGGCCCAGACGATCACGTCGAAGAACCGGCCACGATCCGCGGCATACCCTTCAAACCTTACGTTCTCTTCAGTGGCGGCAGCAACGATCCGGTCAATTACCTGGCGGTGCTCGGCGTAGGCTGCCTGAACACTGGCGTAAGCCGCATCGGCGGCGACAACGTCGCCCGAACGAAGCGCCGGAAGAAGGTCGTCCTCGACAGCCGACCAGAACACCTTAGCCGGAGCGTCGCTGTCCGTGGCGATACCTGAGCGAAGGTCAGACTTCAGACCTTCATCGGCAGACCAGAAGTCGCGACGGGTCTCATAATCCTTGCGCAGCTGGGCGAGGCGGGCTTCGCGACTGTCCACGCTGGCGGGATCGTCCTTGGCGAGGGTCGCCTCAAGATAGGCCTCGATCAGGTATGCCGGAGGCGGAAGAATATCCGCAATCAGGTCTTTTCCGCGTACGATGTTTTTGTAGACGGGTCCGCCTACCTTGAGCTCGCTGCTTGCGAGCAGACCGACGCCGACAGCGCCCATGAAAGAGCAGCAGATCGCCACCCCCAGGATGACAAGCAGTCGGCCTATGCGAAGATTCGCCATGGTTCAGTGTCCTTGAAACCCAGTTTCGTAAGGATCCCATAGGCGCCAAATGCCAAAATAATCGTTAAACCGGAGACGAGAAGCCGCGACATCCCCACATTCCCAGAGTAATAATGTGGGTATTCTGACAAAAATCGACCTTTTTTGCCGATTGAGGATCTGACGCGGGCGAGGGCTCGATCAGGGAATCAGCACGGTGGCGCCCCTTGTTCGTCGCGCCTCCAGCGCCTGATGGGCCTTTGCGGCCTCACGGAGGGCGAAGCGCTGACGGATGTCCGCCCGAACCGCTCCGGAACGCATCGCCCCCCAGAGCGCCGCTGCGCCCCGCTCAAGATCGGCGCGGTGATGGGTGTAATGAAACAGCCCGGGCCGGGTCATGATGAGCGATCCGCCCTGATTGAGACGCGCAGGCGCAATCGGGTCCACCGGTCCTGAAGCGTTTCCATAGGTCACGAACCACCCTTTGGGGGCGAGAGACTTCAGACTGGCCTCGGCGGAGGTCCGTCCGACACTGTCATAAACCACGGGAACCCCTCCCCCGCAGATCGCGCGTACGCGGGCCGGGATATCCTCGCTGTCCAGAAGAACCTCCGAGCATCCGTAGCTGCGGGCGATCTCCGCCTTCTCAGGCGTAGAGACGACCCCGATCACGCGAGCCCCGAGGGCGTTGGCCCATGGCGTAAGGATCGACCCGACCCCGCCGGCGGCCGCCCAGACAAGAATCGTCTCCCCCGGCGACAGGCGGCGTATCTCGAAAATCAGCATCCAGACGGTGAGCCCTTTGAGGAAGACCGCAGCCGCATCCTCATCGCTCACCGTCGCCGGGATCTTCACCAGACGATCGGCGGGCGCATTGCGACGCGTGCAGTAGGCTCCCGGCAGGCCGTTATAGACCACCCGATCGCCAGGCGCGACGGAGGTCACGCCTTCGCCGACGTCTTCGACCACGCCGGCAGCCTCAACGCCCAGAATGGCCGGAGGCGTCACCGGGTAGAGCCCGGTGCGGGTATAGATGTCGATGAAATTCAGACCGATCGCCGTGTGCCGGACCGTGACCTGGCCCGGCCCCGGGGGGGCAAGCTCCATAGTCTCAAAGATCATCTCCTCGGGACCGCCGGTGCGATGGATGCGGATGACGTCGGTGGCGGACATGATGCCTCTCGGGTTGCAGGGGACCTGAGTTCGAAGTCTAACCCTGTTCATGGAAAATTCGAACCTCGTTTGCGGCGTGGACGAGGCGGGTCGCGGTCCGCTGGCCGGCCCCGTCTGCGCGGGCGCCGTCATTCTCGATCCGACCCGCCCCATTAATGGGCTGGCGGATTCAAAACGCCTGTCGGCCCGTGCACGAGAGCGCCTCGCCGCCGAGATTGTGGAACGCGCCCTGACCTGGGCTGTCGGATGGGCGAGCGTCGAGGAAATCGATCGGCTCAACATTCGCCAGGCAAATTTTCTGGCGATGCGCCGGGCGGTCGAGGGATTGTCGCTGCGGCCTCAGCTCGCCCTCGTCGACGGCCATGACCCTCCCCCCCTGTCCTGCCCGGTACGCTGCATCGTGGGGGGCGACGCCAGCGAGCCCGTAATTTCGGCCGCCTCAATTCTCGCTAAGACCCATCGGGATGCTCTGATGGAGCAGCTGGACCTCCTTCACCCAGGCTATGGGCTCGCTTCACACAAGGGCTATGGGACCCGCGCTCACCTGGAGGCCCTCGCGCGCCTCGGCCCAAGTCCGGCGCACCGCATGAGCTTTCGACCTGTTCGGGAAGCCGCCACACCCCAGCGGTAACGCTGTCAATGACAAGCGCAGTTTCAGGATGGAGCTTCTTACCCCTAGCGACCAAAGTTCAGTCTGCACGTATACGGGAATCGAAGAGACTTCCGGGCGGGAGCGGATCATGGGGTTTGACCTCGAAGAGATTTGGCGGCTTCGTGAGGAAGACGTTTTCCCTTCGTTCTTCGGACAGCGGTTTCGAGGGATATTCCCGCTGCAGATGGAGATGTTCACTCAACAGTTCGGGCAGTCGGAGATCGATCCTCGGTGGCTCCATTATGGCGTCTTCGAGTTCGCCCCCACACCGTCACGGCGCTCCTGGCTTTATGTGACGTCCGGCCATTCGACCCCGTGGGAGCAATCGCCCGCGGATTACGATCCAGACGGCGTATCCGGGGTCGGCGTGGAATTCACGATGGCCGTAACGGAGCCGGGCGATTGGGCGATCCGGACCCTGCAAGCCATGCTGGCGTTTGATATTCTCCTGTGGGCGGGTCGCTTTCCTGGCAGAGACTATCTCGGCCTGAGCGACAGAATTCCTCTCGGCGGCCCGCTGAATGGCGACCCGCAGTGTGTTCTGAGAAACCTTGTCATGACCGAAGCGGAGGAACTCCCATCGGAGTTTCAGCTGCCATCGGGAAAGGTCATGCTGACAGGTTTCACCGCCATAACCGATGAGGAGCTGAACGAGGCGAAGCGTTACGGCTCTCCCGCTCTGATCGACCGGCTGAGAGAGGCTGGCGTCCACCCGGTGAATAATCCGCACCGTCCGTCCGTCATTTAAACTGTGACCGCAGCCGGCGAGAGACACTTCCTTGCGTCGGCGACCCTAAGAGGCCCCCGTCGGCTCAGCGATCATCCGGGGACACGTTCCCCACACATCCAGAGCCCGTGTCGTTCTGGGTGAGCTCATGACCAGGCGACAGCCTTACGATCAGCGCCTGCCGAACAGGCGTTCGATGTCCGTCAGTCTGAGTTCGACATAGGTCGGCCGCCCGTGATTGCACTGCCCCGAATGCGGGGTCGCCTCCATCTTGCGCAGCAGGGCGTTCATCTCCTCAGCGGTCAGTCGTCGGCCTGCGCGCACGGAACCGCGGCACGCCATCGTCCCCATCACCTCCTCAAGACGCTCCTTGAGCGAGATTCCGACTTCATACTCGGCGAAGTCATCGGCCAGATCGCGAATGAGGCCGGCGATATCCATAACTCCGAACAGCGACGGGGTCGCGCGAACCGCCACCGCGCCGCCGCCGAACGGCTCCACTTCAAGGCCCATTTCGAGGAGCTCCGCCGACCGCGCCAGAACACGATCAGCCTCAGCGTCCGACAACTCGACAATCTCAGGAATCAGGAGCGTCTGACGACGAACGCCTTCCCGCGCCAGCTCCTCCTTCATCCGTTCATAGACCAGTCTCTCGTGAGCGGCGTGCTGATCGACGATGACCACGCCATCATGCGTTTGCGCGATGATGTAGGTCTCGTGCAGCTGAGCGCGGGCGATCCCGAGGGGATAGGTCTGCATCTCGCCCGGCGTCATCGATGCGGCGGGCTCCAGACGCGCGCTCAGGGGAAGATCGAACCCTGACTGGGCGCCCGGCCGCCCGTCGCCCATAGACGCTTCAGAGAAATCCATCGCGACGGGTCGTGCAGGCGACACCCCGGCGCCGGGTGCGCGCCAGGGCGGCAGAGCTCCCCCTGCCGGACGAGCGGCCCCGAGAGCAGCCGTCGCAACGGTCGTGCTTGAACGGTGCCCCGCCGCCGCGAGAGCGTGGCGCAGAGCGCCGATCATCAGACCGCGCACGCCGCCCGGATCGCGAAACCGGACCTCGGTCTTGGCCGGATGAACGTTGACGTCCACCTCGGTCGGAGACAGGTCGACATAGAGAACGGCCATCGGATGCCGGTCCCGGGCAAGAAAATCCTGGTAGGCGGCCCGAATGACCCCGGTCAGAAGTCGATCACGCACAGGGCGTCCGTTCACGAACAGATACTGATGCTGCGCGCTGGAACGATTGAAGGTGGGCAGACCGGCGTAACCTGTCAGGCGCACCCCCTCTCGCTCCGCCTCAATCAGCACCGCGTTCTCGCGGAACTCGCGTCCAAGCAGGGCGCCGAGACGCGCAAGACGGGCTTCGCTCTCAGGACCCGCCTCGGCGGCAAGGCGGATCAGCGTTCGCTCTTCAGACTCGAGGCGGAAGGCCACGTCCGGGCGCCCCAAGGCGAGGCGACGCACCATATCGGCGACCGCCATCGCCTCGGCGCGAGAGGACTTCAGAAATTTCAGGCGCGCAGGCGTCGCGAAAAAGATGTCCCGAACGTCGATCCTCGTTCCGCTGAGCCCCGCGCCGATCCAGGCGGCCGGGCGTGGAGGCGACAACTTCCCCCCCTCGACATCCAGACAGAAAGCCTCGGCCGCGCCGGCGGCCCGGGAGAGAAGAGACATGCGCGAAACTGAACCGATCGATGGCAAAGCCTCTCCGCGAAAGCCCATGGTGCGGATATTGAGGAGATCGACATGCCCGTCGGCAGAGACAGGGAGCTTGGAGGTGGCGTGACGCTCGAGCGCCATGGACAGCTCGGCGGGGGTCATCCCACATCCGTCGTCTTCAATCAGGAGACGGGATAGCCCCCCGTTCTCGATCCGGATCAGAACGGACCTCGCGCCCGCATCAAGGGAGTTCTCGACGAGCTCCTTGACCGCCGCCGCCGGACGCTCGACCACCTCGCCGGCCGCTATGCGATTGACCGCATCAGGAGGCAGACGGCGGATGCGTCCCGCGATGTCGCCGGATGGAACAGGTGATTCGCTCATGACCCACCTTAGCCCAAAGACGGCGCAGGGATCCCGCCAGATCGTTCCGCCGAAGACCCCTGGACGGCCTCTCAGAGACCGGGGAGCTTACCGGAGCGCTTGCGCTTGACGATCACGTCCTTGCCGCCTGTCAGATCCTCAACCGCCACCTTCTCGGCCCGCAGGCGCTCGGCTTCCGCTTCCTGATCGATTACGGGGTCGGTCTTGGGGCGACCGAAGTTGAGTATGTTGTCTGAGAAACTCCGGCTCTTGCGAAGGGTCTGGGCGGCGTCGAAATCGACAGCCGCGCGAACGGAGCGATCCACCGCATCGCCGCCAGCGGCGCGGACCAGGAGCTTCTCGCCTTCGCTTGCATCCTTACCGACATCCGTGCCGAAGACAGCGACCCGCGCCTGAGCGTCAGGTTCGAGCTCCTGAGGCCGGCTCGAGCCCGGAGCGGGCGGACGAAGATTGTAATCGGGCGGCACTGTGAGGGGCGCCTTGCGAACCACGCGAAACTCGTCCGGGGTTCTCGGCGCGGTGCTGCAGGACGCTGCGAGGCCCACCGATGCGACGGCCAGTCCAAGGGTCACGATACGTTTCACTCGGGTCTCTCCTTCAGTCGTTCTCAGGCAGGCGGAATGACGCCGCCGCGCACTCTAGCCTTTGGCGTCGCGCCCCGCCAGCAATTGATCCAGCAACAGACACGCGGCGCCGACGGTGATCGAGGCGTCCGCGACGTTGAACACCCATGGGAAGTACATCCCTGAAAAATCAAGAAAATCCACGACCGCTCCGAATCGGGCCCTGTCAATGAGATTGCCAACGGCCCCGCCGATGACAAGACACAGAGCGAGCGCCGTGAGACGTCGGGCCGCCCCAAGAAGCCAGATCGAGAAACCCAGCGCGATGACGGACGTTACGGCGAACAACCCCCATCGGGCCAGTCCCTCGGCCTGAAAGGCGCCGAAACTTACCCCGCGATTCCATGTCATCGACAGGTCGAACAGGGTCGATATCTCGATACGGCCGCAAATCCCGCCGCTCAGACAGTCCAGAGCCCTGAAGACCGGCTCGGCGAGCACCATAGACTTGGTGATCTGATCAATCGCGATCACGATTGCGGACAGGGGCGCAGCCCAGATCCAGTGCCGGGTCATGCGCTCAGGAGATAACCAGTCCGGGAGGTTCATCCTCTGTCTCCTCTGCGACGTTCGCGGACCTCACGCACCGCCTGCGCATCGCGGGGGGTGATGTCGGGGAAATCCGGAGCGGCGTGCGAGGGGTCGAAATACTTCCATGACCGGGCGCACTTGATCCCTTCGGCGCGAAGAGCCTGAACCAGGGCGGGCGAGCCCTCCGGGGCCGGACCCGCCTCAAGGCGCGCGCCTGACGTGATGAAAATGTCCGCTGCGTCCTCGCCGGAAAAAGCGGCCAGCAGGTCCGGATCGGGAATGGTCACATGGACGCTCGCCTCGAGCGAAGAGCCGATGCGCCGCTCGCGACGCTCAACCTCAAGCGCGGCGGTGACCGCCCGACGGACAGTGAAGATCCGCTCCCAGCGAAGAGCAAGATCGGCGTCCAGCCAGCCCTCAGGGGTTTCGGGGAACTGACGCAGATGAACCGATCCGCCGCCCGGACGACGCGCCTCCCAGGCTTCCTCGCAGGTGAACACCATGATCGGAGCGAACCAGCAGACAAGCCTGTCGAACACGCAGTCCATAACCGTCCGGCAGGCCCGCCGGCGGATCGAGGACGGCGGGTCGCAGTAGAGAGCGTCCTTGCGAATATCGAAATAGACCGCCGACAGGTCGACGACGCAGAAGTTCATGAGGACGACGAAAGCCCGCTTGAAATCATAGGCCTCGATGGCGCGTCGAACGGCGAGGTCGATCTCTGCAAGACGATGCAGCACCCAGCGTTCAAGCCCAGGCATTTCCTCGCGCGGCACAGCTTCATCCGTCGTGAACCCGTCCAGCGCGCCGAGCAGATAACGAAGAGTATTTCTCAGCTTGCGATAGGTCTCGACATTCGAAGCGATGATATCCGGACCGAAGGTCGGATCGTCGGTGAAGTCGCTGGAGGCGACCCAGAGACGCAGAATGTCGGCTCCATACTTGTCACACACTTCCTGTGGCGCGATCACATTGCCAAGGGATTTGGACATCTTGCGCCCGTCCTGGGCCAGAACAAATCCGTGGGTGAGGATGGCGTCATAAGGGGCCCTGCCGCGCGTCGCGCAGCTTTCCAGAAGCGAGGACTGGAACCAGCCCCGGTGCTGGTCGGAGCCCTCAAGATAGAGATCGGCCGGCCACTTCTTGCCCCGATCTTCCAGAGTGAAGGCATGGGTCGTGCCGCTGTCGAACCAGACGTCAAGAATATCGCCAATCTTGTCATATCCATCCGGATCGCGATCCGGACCGAGGAACGCCGACGCGGGAGCGGAAAACCACGCATCCGCTCCGCCCGCAGCGACAGCGGCGACAATGCGGGCGTTCACCTCGTCATCCTTGAGGATCTCGCCTGTCTTCCGGTCGACAAAAAGCGTCAGCGGCACGCCCCAGGCGCGCTGCCGTGAGATCAGCCAGTCAGGCCGGTCCTCAACCATTGAGCGCAGACGATCGCGGCCGCGTTCCGGTGTGAAAGCGGTCGCATCAATGGCGGTGAGCGCCTTCTGGCGAAGCGTGCGCCCGGATTGGTCCGGCACATCCATAGCGATGAACCATTGCGGAGTGGCGCGACGGATGACAGGCGCCCGTGAGCGCCAGGAATGGGCGTCGCGAAGCGTCACAATGCTGCGGGCCAGCAGACGACCCGCCGCCACCAGAGCCTCGATCACAGCCTTATTGGCCGGACCGTCCTCGCCGCGCTTCTTGCCTTCCAGACGAATGATCTCGAGACCCACGAACCCAGGACACTCGGACGTGTATCGGCCAAAGGCGTCCACCGTGTCGGGAATATCCTGATTGCTGAAACCTGATGCGAGCCAGACATTGTAGTCGTCTTCGCCATGGCCGGGCGCGGTGTGAACAAATCCCGTTCCTGCATCGTCGGCGACATGGGCTCCCGCGATCAGGGGAGAGGGAAAGGCGTAGCCGCCGAGACCGGCTTCCCGAAACGGATGTGCGCAGACCAATCCTCGCGGATCGACACGGTCGCGTCGGACCCACGCGCCTGCGCGCGCCGCACGCATCACGCTCTCGGCGAGCGCATCGGCCAGAATAAAGGTATCGCCCGGCCGAACCCACGGTTCAAAGGCGAGCCCCTCCTCAATCGCGCTTACCTCATACAGGCCATAGGCGATCTGAGGATTGTAGGCGATCGCCCGGTTGGCGGGGATGGTCCACGGCGTGGTGGTCCAGATCGCCACGCGCGCCCCATCGGGAAGGGCTGATGCCGCCGCGCCCGAGGCGGCTCTGTCGACAGGAAAGGACACGAAAATCGCCGTCGCCTTGCGATCCTCATACTCAACCTCGGCCTCCGCGAGGGCGGTCTGCTCAACCGGAGACCACATCACCGGCTTGGCGCCCCGCTTCAGCTGACCGGACATGGCGACCTTGAGAAACTCCTTCACCGTTGCGGCTTCGGAGCTGTAATCCATGGTCAGATACGGACGGTCCCAGTCGCCGACCACACCCAGACGACGGAATTCCGTGCGCTGGATATCGATCCAGGTCTGAGCATATTCCCGGCAGGCGCGGCGGAATTCGCCCGGGTCAACATCCCGCTTCTGTCGGTTGCGGGCCCGAAATTCCTCTTCAACCTTCCATTCGATCGGCAGACCGTGACAATCCCAGCCGGGGATGTAGTCGGCGTCGTAACCGGTCATCTGACGGGTGCGAACGACGATATCCTTGAGGATCTTGTTCATCCCCGTGCCGATGTGAATGTTGCCGTTCGCGTAGGGCGGGCCGTCGTGCAGCATGAAAGCGGGTCGTCCGGCGGCCTCCCGCCTCAGGCGGCCATAGAGATCCTCCTTCTCCCACCGGGCGAGACGAAGAGGCTCCTGCGTCGGCAGCGCGCCGCGCATCGGAAACTCCGTAACGGGCAGGAACAGCGTGTCCTTGTAGTCGGCGGCTGTCGCTGAAGTGTCCTTGGTCATGGCGGGTATCCGGCGTTAAGATCAGAAAACGGGGCGGCCCGCCAGGATATCGACGGCGGCCGAAGGTGCGGCGTCCCGGCGCTGACGCCTGTCAGGCGCGCGCCGGGCCCCTAATTCGGATGATCGAACGCTGTCTCATGACGCACGCTGATAGCAGCGCCAGGGCGGTCGCGCCAAGAAAAAACGGCCGTCAATCCTCCGAGGGCGGATCGAGACGCTGCAGACGGGTCGCCGCCTCGGCGACATCCGAGGCCATCTGGACCGTGAGAGCCTCGATGGACGGGAAGACCAGCTCAGGGCGCAGCCGACTGGCGAAGGCCGTCTCGAGGCGACGGCCGTAAAGGTCGCCCGAGTAATCGAAGATAAAAACTTCCAGCAGCGGATCCCGAAGCCCGGTGGTCGGCGTCCGGCCGAAGCTGGCCGCCGCAGGCCGCCAGGCGCGCTCTCCCTCCGGCCGCGCCCACACCGCATAAACACCGAAAGGCGGCTGGATCAGGTCCCCAAGATGAAGGTTCGCCGTCGGAAAGCCGAGGGTCCGCCCTCGCTTCTCTCCGTGCTCGACAGACCCGTCCACAATCCACCACCCACCAAGGAGGCGGGCGGCCGCCTCCATATCTCCGGCCCGAATGAGCGCGCGAATGGAGGATGAGGAGACCTTATCCCCGCCGCCCGGATCGCCGACCGGATCGGCGACCAGCGCCTCGAGGCCGTGCGCAGCCGCCAGGCGGGACAGAGAGGCGACATCTCCCATACGCCCCCTGCCGAAGCGAAAGTCGAACCCCACCGCCACCGCCCGGGCGTCGAGCCCCTGGTGCAGAACGCTCGACACGAAGTCCGCGTCCGTCATGGCGGCGGTCGCAGCATCGAACGGCAGGGACACGCACACATCCACTCCGAGAGACTTCAGAACGCGGGCGCGCCGTTCAGGGCTCATCAATCGCATAGGCGGACCGCCCGGCTGAAAGAAAGCCCGCGGCGAGGGTTCGAAGGTCAGCACCCCGAGGGGGGCGCGAAGGGCCTGCGAACGCGCTCGGGCAAGACGGATCACGGCGCGATGACCCGGATGAAGTCCGTCAAAGGCCCCCATGGCGAAACAGGCGCCCTTCAGGGCGACGGGAAGGCGTTCAAGAGCGTCGACTTCAATCATGGAAAAAGATCATACCCACATGGACGATCTGACCGGATGAGAGAACGGCTCTTCAAGGTGAGCCCGCTCCCAGGCTCGGGAGGTCACGAGGCGGCGCCGCTCGGCACCATGACCGTCGCGTCGCCCTTCATCACCATCTTGCCTCCGACATCGCATCGAATCGCAAGACGAACACGACAGCCCCGCTCAATCTTCTCCACGACCTCGGCGGTGGAAATGACCGTATCTCCGATTTTGACCGGCCGTTTGAAGCTCAGCGTCATCTCGGTAAAGATCGCCCCGGGACCGGGCAGCTCATTGCCCAGAATGGCGGATATATAAGACGCGGTGAGCGCTCCATGCGCGACCCGGGTGCCGAAAACCGTACTCCGGGCATAGTCCTCATCCATGTGAAGAGGGTTATAATCCCCAGAAATTCTCGCAAAATCAGATACATCCTGCTCGGATACGGTGTTCTCGATCGACACTTTCATTCCGACCTGCAGGTCGGCAAACGTCTTCCCGGCCTTGACGTCCGCTTTCATCGCCTATCCCCGAGTCTCCGGGCGCCAGAGCGACTCGCCGCCGGCAAACCCACGATAATTTCGTGAAACTGATAGGATATGAGGCTCGGATATTCATCATTTATTTGCGCCCTTCAGGTACACCTCGCCTCAGTTGACCGCCCCGGCGCTTCTGGAGCCTGCCTCGATGTCAGTAGATCTGTCCATGCCCGTCCTTGTTGTCGATGACTACAAGACGATGATCCGTATCATACGAAACCTGCTCACTCAGCTTGGTTTCAAGAACATCGAGGAGGCGTCTGACGGCAAGATGGCCCTCGACAAGCTCAGGTCCAGCAAGTTCGGCCTGGTGATTTCCGACTGGAACATGGAGCCGATGACCGGCTACGAGCTTCTTCGGGAAGTGCGCGCCGACGAGAAGCTTAAGACCACCCCGTTCATCATGGTCACGGCCGAGTCCAAGACCGAGAACGTCATCGCCGCCAAAAAGGCCGGGGTGAACAACTACATTGTGAAGCCGTTCAACGCTGCGACGCTGAAAGGCAAACTTGTCGCCGTCCTCGGCGAATTCTGAGCCGCACGTCAGTCCGTTTTAGTTGGAGTATAGTCATGTCAGCTCAGGAAGCTGCGGCGAAGGTCAGAAGCGCTATTGACCGCCTGAAGGCGTCGGATCTGCGAAGCCGTCCTCTCGTGGAGGTGCTTGACCTCTCACACGAGATGGCCGACGCCATGAACGCGTTCTTCGGATCTCTCGACAAGTCTGTGGTTGGCGAATTCCGCTACATCGCTGATTTTATTCAGCAGACACGCAATGAAATCGCGGATCTGCAGCCGAACGAAATCCGCAACAATCGTATTCCCGGCGCCTCTGTCGAGCTGGACGCGGTCGTCAAGGACACCGAGACCGCCACCAGCATCATCATGACGGAAGCCGAAGCCCTTATGGCTATCGAGCCGGAAGATCTCGATGCGTACAAGGACCGCGTTGACGGCGCGATGATGAGAATCATCGAAGCCTGCGCGTTCCAGGACCTCACGGGTCAGCGGGTCACCAAAGTCGTCGCGACGCTGCGGCACATCGAGGGCCGGGTCAGCCAGTTCGCAGAAACCCTCGGCGTCAAGGACGCGAAGACGGAAGAGACGGAAGACGAACGCCGTCGTCGCGAGCTCATGCTCAACGGACCTGCAATCGGCGGCCCCGCGTCGTCACAGGACGATATCGACGCCCTGTTCAACTAGTCAAAAGCCGGACATTTACAGACGGTTCAGCCGGGCGGCTCCTCATGGGGCCGCCCGTTCTGCGTCGGCCGACTACCAGCGCAGTTCAGGCATGGCGTAACGGGCCTCAGCCCCGTCGGCTTCGAGAACCTCCCGGGCGCTGTCGAGAAATCCGTCTCCCTCGACCATGGCGTGGCCGTGGATCCCCGCTCCGATAAACAGAGCGTCCATGCCCTGCCCTGAGGCTCCCCGAATATCCGTCGCCGGACCATCGCCGATCCCAAGGACGCGCGAGGCGGGAACCTGGCGGCCGTTCATCTCCCCAAGACGCTCGAACGCCAGCTGATAAATGGCCTCGTCGGGTTTGCCGGGGCGAATGACCCGTCCGCCAAGCGTCTCATAAAGCTTCGCCAGCGATCCCGCCGACCAGATAAGACGGTCGCCATAGCGAAACTGAACATCCGGATTGGCGCATATCATGGCCAGACCTCGCTCCGCCAAAGCGGCGAGCTCACCCCGATAGGTCTCAGGTCGTCCGTCCGGGACCTCGCGCAGAGACGTGCAACAGACTATGCGAGCGGCATCAGGATCAGAGGTAAAATCGAGACTGAGCCCGGCATAAACCGACATGTCGTCCGCCAGGCCGATCGGATAGACCGGCCCCGGCGCATGCCTGAGCAACTCGTGGGTTGTCGCCTCTCCGGAGGTGACCACGTCGTCATAGCAATCTTCAGGAACGCCAAGACGAGGAAAAAGCGCTGTCACGCGGCTCCTCGGCACCGGAGCGTTGGTGATCAGAATGACCGGGCCCCGATGCTCGCGAAAGCGACGCAAGGCGTCGCACGCTCCGGAAAAAGCCCGCCGGCCGTCATGAACCACGCCCCAGACATCACAGAAAATCGCGTCATAGTCCCCGGCGACGCGTTCAAGTCCCTCAAGTCGAGAGAGCGGTGTCATGAGACCTCTCCGGGGAATAAGGTCACATCGCCGCCTGGCTGACGCGCCGAAGGAAGTCAGGGGGTGGGGCGGTTTCCTCAAGGAGCGAGCCCTTGATGGGACGAGGCGCTCCGAAGACATGGCCCTGACCGTAGGGGATGGCGAATTCGAGAATCTCGATCACCGACTTCTCGCTCTCGACCTTTTCCGCAATCAGATCAACGCCATACCTTGCAAACACGGCCGGAACATCCTCTGCGGAGATTTCCCGGGACACAGCCGAAATCGGACGCTCCCCGCCGGGGGTCAGCTCCTGAAGCAGGCGATCGCCCTGGACTTTCACGAACCGCACGCCTGACGCCTGAAGCTCGGGCAGGTCAAAAATCAGTCCCTCGCCCTTATCGAGCGAGAACCGGAAACCGAGATCGCGCAGCCTTCCCATGTTCCGCGAGGCCGTGTCTGAACGCTGACGGAAGGCCCGAACGCCGAGCTCGAAGATCATAGACCCCGCCAAATCCCTGTTTTCCTTCATGAACTCCAGGAAGGGCGGGAAAAAGTTCTCATCCTCCAGGGAGGCCATGGCGATGTTGCAGAAGACGCCGATGCGGCGATCCCGTTCCGACAGGCGTCGGACGATCTGCACGCAGCGGAACAACAGCATGTTATCGATGACGCCCAGCAGATTGGCGCGCTCAGCTGCGGCGAGGAACTCGCCTGGCATGATGAGCTTGCCGTCAGCCCGGCGAAGCCGGGTATAACCCTCGTAAAAGCAAACCCGCCGCTGCGGCAGGTTCACGATCGGCTGCAGATGAAGATCAACGCGGTTTTCACGCAGGGCGTCACGCACCGCATCCAGCGCCCCGGAGGCGTCGACCCGCGTTTCGCTCGCCTCAAGTCTTATCGACTGCAGGCGGGTTTCAAAACTCCGGCCGAGACGCCCGATCGCATCCTCGAGCCCGCGCATTTCAGAGACGATCGTTTCGCGTCGAGCCGCCGCCTCCCGCTCCAGGTCAATCCTGAGATCGGCCGTCCGGGATTCGCTTTCCGTCACACGCGCGCCGAGACGACGCACTTCGTTCTTAAGCTTGCGCACCTCGCGCTCGGCTTCCCCGCCGCCAAGGCGCGACACAGCCATGTGAAGCTGCATCACGGCGAGGCACGCGGCCGCCGCCACGAGCCCCGCTGTCACGGGCTCGTAGGCGAGAAAGCGATACAATGCGACCCCGCCCACCGCCGAGGCGGTGATGTAGGCGAGCGCCAGCGTGATGTGCGCGATCACTGGCATAACGTGCGGACAGCCCCTCGGAGCGATGATTCGCCCATATGCGACTTGTCGACTTTTTTTATCGACAAGTCACCCGTCCTAGCACGCCCGCCAAGGCGAGGGCGAGACGTCCCGCGCAGCGCGGGGCCGTCCAGGAGCCCTGCGCGTCCACATGCCTGTGGATGACCGTAGCCCCCCGGCCCTCCCGGGTCCTGCGTGCGGGATCAGCCGATGATCGGCGCGTCCGTCTCGGCCTCAATCAGCGCCTCGATCGCGCCCAGGCGGTCGATCTCAACACGAACCCGATCGCCGGCTCTCAGATAGGAGGGAGGCTTTCGGGCGAACCCGACGCCCTCAGGCGTGCCGGTGAACAGGAGGTCGCCAGGCTCAAGAGTGAAGGCCTTCGTCAGATGCTCGATCTGCGCGGCGACGTCGAAAATCATATCGCCCACGACGCTGTTCTGACGAACCTCGCCATTGACCATGCAACGCAGACCGAGCTTCGAGACATCCCCCACCTCGTCGGGAGTGGTGATCCACGGTCCCGCCGGCGCATGAGTGTCGAACCCCTTTCCCATGATCATCGTCGGGCTCGCGGCCTGCCAGTCACGAATGGTGTAATCGCACCCGCACATATATCCGCCGACGATCTCGTGAGCGCGGTCGCGCGGCACGCGTCGGCCCCTGCGGCCGATGACGACCACCAGTTCAACCTCGTAATCGAGAGCTGAGGAAACCGCAGGCAGCATGACCGGCGCGAATGGATCGTTGACGGCGGTGACCTGTTTGTTGAACCAGAGCTGCACCTTCGGGGCTTCCCGACCTGTCTCGGCGGCATGCGCATGATAATTCAGGCCGATGCCAAGGATTTTTCGCGGCCGCGCAACAGGGGCCAGCAGACGAACCGAGGCCAGCGCATGGCGGGGGGCCGTCTTCGCTGCCGCTCGCACAGCCGAAAGGCCCGCCTCGCCTGCCGCGAGGATGTCGACCGGTGAGGGCGAGAGGTGGGGGGCCGATCGTCGGACGTCGACCACCTCCTCGCCTTCAACCACGCCGAGGCTCGGGCCTGCGCCCGCGTCGAACACCGCCAGTTTCATGCCAATCACCGCCAAAAAACATACGGGACTCTGGTCCCCGTCGAAAGATACGAGTAGTTAGCCTAATTCGTCAGGGAGACCACAGCAATGTCCTCGGCTCTTCAGGCCGAAGTGCTCAGCATTCGCGAGATCTTCGGATCGACAGCCGACCTTCGCGTCCCCCCTTATCAGCGGGGGTTCGCCTGGGAGGACGCGGAGACCAGCGCGCTGCTCGCCGATCTTCTTGAGGCCTTCGAGACCGACACGATCTACTTCCTGGGCGCGATCGTGGTCATTCATCCGAAGGCCCGGGGCCCCTCCGATGTCGTCGACGGGCAGCAGCGCCTGACAACGCTCACCATCATGCTCGCCGTCCTTCGCGATCTGGCGCCTGAGGACAGCGACGCCGCGGATCTTCACGCCATGATCGGTCATGAGGCGCTGATCTGGGGCGAGCGCAGGCGATGGAGGGTCACGCTCAATCATCTCGACACGGCCTTCTTCCGGGCCCATGTGCAGAAGCGGGGCGCAACGCTCAATCTGGACGAGGCCGAGGCGGCGGCCGCTTCAGAATCCCAGCTCCGAATCGCATCGGCGGTGCGAGCGATCCACGACGAGCTCCGGGAAATGGCGTCGGAGGAACGCATAAGGTTCGCCCGATGGCTCGCCCATAACGTCTCTCTTGCGAGGGTCCGGGTCGGCGAGCACAATCTGGGATACAAGGTCTTCCTTGTTCTCAATCAGCGCGGCAAACCCCTGTCGGATCACGATATTCTCAAGTCGGCGCTGTTTGAACAGGCGGGATTTTCCGACGAGGAGGCGATCACCAATTCGAGCCGGTGGAATGAGTTCTCAGGGCGCCTGGGATCGGTCGCGTTCGAGGGCATGCTCAAGCAGATCCGCTTTCTCTATGACCGGTCGATGAAGGGCGAGTTCATCGATGGCCTCATGAAATCCGTGACGGCACGCATGCCGGTGTCGCGGTTCATCAATGAGGTTCTGCCGCGTTTCGTCGACGCGTACGACACGGTTTCAACCGGAGCGGTCCACGACATCGACCCGGGACCGGACGCTCTCAGGAGCCTGTGCTTCCTCAGGTCGATTCATCATGAGAGCTGGCGGGCGCCCGCCATCAAGTTCCTGATCGAGGGACCGTCCGACCCCGAAATCTCGGCGCGCTTTTTCTCCCGGCTCGAACGCCTCGCCTACATGATGCAGTACTCGATCAAGGAGCGAGACTACCGGCACAAGCGCTATCGTCGTCTCATGGACGCCATGGACACCCCGGGGGCGATTTTCGCATCGGGATCTCCCCTTGATCTCACCCGGGAGGAAGAATTCCGTTTTCTCGAGAGGCTCCGCGGGCGGTTCCCGAACTTCAAGCAGAGGCGAGCGCTCGTCATGCGCCTCAACGCTGCGGTTCCCGGCGGCGCGGCCCTCGCCCCGGAGAGCGACGCGACCCTCGAGCACATCTTTCCAAGAACCCTTCCCAAGACCTCTGTCTGGCTGAAGCACTGGACATCCTCTGAGGACATTGCGGAGCTCACCGAATGTCTTGGAAACTTCACGCTTCTGCCCGATGCGGTGAACCAGGCGGCGGACCGGGCGGACTTCGACGCCAAGAAGTCGCTCTACTTTCCCGATGGCGGACCGGCGGCGTTCGCCCTCTCCGAAGACCTGCGGGATGTGGCGGCTTGGACCCCGGAAACGGCGCGCCTGCGACGGGACCTCATGGTGGCTCACCTCGCGCGCGCCTGGGACCTCGCCCCGGCTGAACGTCAGGATGGACGCGCCGGAGATTGACGCGGGGGCCGGAGCGGGAGACGCTCCTCATCGGCGGATGGCGTAGGTCCGGCCGAAAACCAGAGGGCGGAAGACGCCCCGGCGATCACTGGGAGAGACTTATGACACTATCACGCCGACTGCTGATGAGCGCCGCTCTCGCGGGCGCCTGTCTCATCGCCTCGGGATGCGCCGGAGTTCCGACCGAGACAGGGGCGATACGGGCTTCAGCCGCCGCCGGTCTCGGCCTTCCAACCACATCGCCGGAGGCGGCAGGCTTCTCGGGCGCGGGACTGGACGCACTCCGGTCAGAGCTCCGGCAGCTGGTCGACGCCGGCAAGCTCGCCGGCGTGACCACGCTGGCGGCCCGGGGAGGAAAAATTGTCCACTTCGACACCTACGGCCTCGCCAGCGCAGACACGCGCGAGCCCCTGAAGCCTGACAGCATCTTCCGCATCGCCTCCATGACGAAACCGATCGCAGGGGTCGCCATGATGCAGTTGTGGGAGCAGGGAAAATGGAAACTTGAAGACCCTGTCTCCCTTCACATTCCCGAGTTCGCCGACCTCAAGGTCCGGACCGCCGACGGCGGGCTTGAGCCCATGGCGAGACCCATGACCATGGCGCAGCTGATGAGCCATTCAGCAGGCTTCGGGGTCAGCGCCGTCTATGAGGGCGATGCTCTTCAGGCCGGCACCCTGCAGGACATGATCGACAAACTGGCGAAGCTTCCTCTGTCGAGCCAGCCAGGCACGGCCTGGGACTATGGCCCGAGCGTCAACATACAGGGGTATCTGGTTGAGAAACTCTCCGGGCAGACCCTCGATGTGTATCTGGATGAACACATCTTCCGTCCCCTTGGCATGACCGACACCGGGTTCTGGGCCCCGGGTGAGAAGGCCGCGCGGGTCGTGGCGGTTCACACCTATGACGCAGA
Source organism: uncultured Alphaproteobacteria bacterium (assembly GCA_903831255.1). Taxonomy (GTDB): domain Bacteria; phylum Pseudomonadota; class Alphaproteobacteria; order Caulobacterales; family Hyphomonadaceae; genus UBA7672. Next base: position 99,553 of record CAIKWZ010000043.1, on the reverse strand, counting down.
GGGACGGATCCGAACCACAGGGCCCAATCGCGTCACCTCAGAGCGGCCTCGCTTTCTCTCCGGGTCCGGCGGGCTGATGTCGACAGCAGCCGACTACTGGCGCTTCGCTCAGGCGGTCGGCAACGGAGGAACGCTCAACGGTCAGCGGATCCTCAAGGCGGACACCGTCCGCCTTATGCGCACCAACGTCCTGCCCCCGACCGCGAAGGTCGACCTTTACGGCCCAAGCCAGGAGGGGATCGGGTTCGGCATGGACTTCGCCGTGGTGATGGATCCCGCCGCCGCAGGCACGCCTCAGGGCCTCAACACCTTCTACTGGGGCGGAGCGTTCGGAACCTGGTTCTGGATCGACCCGACCCATGATGTCGTCTTTGTGGGCATGATCCAGAACCTCAACGGCTCAACCCCAACCGGCGGCACGCCCCGCGTGCGCGAGATCACTCCACGCGCGCTTTACGCCGCTCTCACCGGCCGATAGGCGCGACCGGCGATGACAGATGAGCCGGTTCCGGAGGAAACAGGGAGGCGGATGCGGCGGGCGCACCGGCGGGAACAGCTTTTCGGCCTCCTGCTGGTGATCCTCGGGGCCTGCGCCATCATGTGGGCGCGCCTCAGCCCGCAGGACGCCCCCGCCTACGCGCTTGCGATGGGGGTCTGGTGTTTGGTGTTCGGCTGGGGTCTTATCATCCACGTTGTCCTTCTCCGGCGAGGCGAAGCGCGCAGGATGAGCGAACAGGCGCCGGCCAGAGACACCCCGGAGCCCTGACATCCCGGAAACCTCCGACCGTTCACTTTGAACGTGTCATCGCGCCAGGATGGGAGCGGCAGGATTGACGCAGCGCAGTCATTTCCTCTGCGATCTGGAGAACCCGCCGGATTGCCGGGCGTCGCTTGCGGTCATTTCGACAGGCGATATAGACGGAGACCCGAGCCGAGGCCGGTTCGCAGGCGATCGAGAGAATTCCGAGCCGATGATCCGGCGGACATTCTCTGGCGAACATGAAGCTGACTCCAAGGCCGCGCGCCACGCATTCCCTGATCATCTCGCGCGTGTGAACCTCCATCGTCCGCAGCGGCGCAATGTCTTCAGCCTCCAGAACCTGGCTAATCGTCGCTCGCGTCCTCGAGGCCGGCTCCCGCGTCAATAGCGTCAGACGCTCCAGCTGCCGAAGGTCGAACATGTCGCCGAAATCGTCGCGAAGACCGGCAGGAACCACGGCGACCAGGACGTCTTCAAAAAAGGGGCGGTAGCTGTAGTCATTGCGGCCGACCGGCTCGCAGACAATAGCCAGATCGATCGCAGCGGCCATCAGAAGCTGGTTTGTACCCGCCGCGTTCGATACGCTGACCTTGAAATCCAGGTCGACGTTCTGGTGACGGCAACGAGCGATCAGATCGGCCGCCAGGGCTGGACTATCCGTCCCAATTCTAAGAAGTCCGCCACCGTCAGAGGCCCCTGAGCCAAGGCTTTCGTCGATTTCGCCGGCGAGTTCAAACAGCTTATGGACGCGCTCAAAGAGTTCCTCACCCTCCCTCGTGAGAATTAGAGGCGGACGGCTTGTCGCGAAGAGACGCACGCCGTGCCGATCCTCCAAAGCACGGATCTGCTTTGAGAGGGTTGATTGGGACAGGTTCAACCTACTGGCTGCACGGGTCATGTTCTGATCCGCAGCTACGGCCAGGAAAGAACGCAGATGTTGAAAGTTCACAGACATGACGACGCCTCAGGGGCGTCCATTCTGACTGCGAATTGTAACACTTTCTTAGCGCTGCCTGCAGGCGCCTAAGCCATTCGGATCATGCATGGAATGAATTCGCGTCAAACCGGCTGAGACCGCTACCTCCCGATCAGCGCTCGTCGTCAGGGTCGGGAGTCGTCTCCGGGGTCCGTCCGGGCTTAGCCTTGGGAGGGGTCGGACTTGACCTACGATGTCGCTGTCGTCGGTATGGGCGTGGTAGGTCTTGCGCATGCCTACGCAGCCGCAAGATCGGGCGCCCGGGTGGTTGTGATCGACCGAGAGCCCATGGCTCTCGGGGCCAGCATCCGAAATTTCGGTTTTATCACCGTCTCCGGGCAGGCTCGCGGCGAAATGTGGTCTGCGGCCATGCGATCCCGCGACATCTGGGAGGCTATGGCGCCCGAGGCGGGCATACCCATCGTCCAGCGCGGCCTGAGCCTACTGGCTCACAGGGTTGAGGCGGAGAGGGTCCTTGAGGCTTTTCTGGCCACTGAGATGGGAGCGGAATGCGAACTTCTCTCTGAGAGGGAGTATCGATCCAGGTTCACAGGTTTCGACCCGACCCCGTTCAGGACGGCGCTCCTGAGCCCACACGAACTCAGGGTGGAGCCCCGCACGGCCTTGCCGGCCCTCGCGCGATGGCTTCATGAGCGCTGGAAGGTGACATTCAGGACGGTCACAGCCTGCCTGTCGGCAAGCCCGGGCGGGGTCGAGACCTCAAGCGGCCCCATCGAGGCTTCCACTGTCTTCCTGTGCCCGGGAGGAGACCTGTCGGGACTTTTCCCGGAGACTCTCGCCCGCCGAGCGGTGACCCGGTGCAAGTTGCAGATGCTCCGTCTCCGGCCGAACGGCATGCGTCTGCCAACGCCTGTTATGGCCGACCTGTCTCTGGCTCGCTACGAGGGGTATGCAGCGCTTGAGGCGTCCAAAGACCTTCTCGCTCGATTAAAACTGGAAAGGCGGGAAGCCCTTGAGGCAGGCGTTCACCTGATCGTGGTTCAGTCTGAAGACGGTTCGATCGTCGTCGGCGACAGCCATGTCTACACTGATGCCCCCGATCCCTTCCAGTCCCTTGAATACGACCGCCTCATCCTTGAGGCATTCTCGGATTCCTTTGAAAGCGCTCCCGGCGAAGCGATTGAACGCTGGACCGGCGTTTACCCATGGTCCCCTCAGGGCCCCTGGTTCTCAGAAGAGGTCGCGTCCGGTGTGCACATGACGATCGTGACCTGTGGCGCCGGCATGTCGACCGCATTCGCTCTTGCCGAAACGGTTGTTTCCTCAGCTCTCCAGACGACCCCAGGACCTCTGGCATGACCACTGACATCAGAGCCGTCGTTTTCGACTGGGCTGGAACGATGGTCGACTTCGGATCCCGCGCGCCGATCGGGGCGTTCGCACAGGCGTTCGCAGAGCGGGGCGTAGACCTTCACGAGCACGAGATCCTTGCCGATATGGGAAGGGCGAAACGCGAACACATCGTTCGTCTCCTTGAGCGCCCGGAAGTCGCTGAGAGATGGCGAATGTGCACGGGAAGCCGCTGGACCAGTCTCGATGTTGATCAGCTCATGATCAGACTGGAGCCGCTGATGCGATCGTCTATCGAGATGCACGGGCAATTGATTCCCGGAGCCTGCGAGAGTGTCGAGGCCCTGAGATCAGCCGGCACGAAGATTGGATCCACGACGGGCTATACCCAGGCCATGATGCCGCCTCTGATTCGAGCCGCAGCCGATCAGGGATATGTTCCAGACGCGGTGTTCTGCTCGGACGACGCGCCGCTGGGAAGGCCCGCGCCGTTCCTTATCTGGAAAGCCCTGCTGAGCTTGGAGAGATGGCCCATCCGACAGTGCGTGGTAGTCGACGACACCTGCACAGGCGTCGAGGCGGGTCGTGCGGCAGGCGCCTGGACCGTGGGTTGCGCGATCTCCGGCGCGCTGGTGGGGCTGACGCAGTCTGACTGGGAGGCTCTCGACGGAAGCGAGAAGTCTCGTCGCTTCTATGCCTCACGAGCTGCGCTTGAGGCATCCGGCGCCGACTTTGTGATCGAGACCGTCGCTCAGCTTCCAGCTGCGATCGCAGAGATCCGCAATCGCCTCTTGGACGGTGGCATGCCAGGCCTGCCCCCCGCCAGTTCTATCGTGATGGAAAAATCATAATCAGACAACTGGCGCCGTACCAGCGGCTTGGTTCGAAAGCGCGATATCAGAGGGTCGTCGAATGAGTGATCCTGTCTCCGCAATGCCCGCTCCATCCTCGCGCAGCAGGCGGTACAGAACCTTTATGATGATCGTGGCTGGCCTGTCAGCTTTCTCTGCCTATTTTTCAATGTATGCATTTCGTAAGGCCTTTGCAGCCGGATCCTATGGCGGGGTGGAAGGATGGACGGCTCTACTTGACTTCAAGACCGCTGCAATCATTGCGCAGGTCGCCGGATACGCGCTGTCGAAGGCGGCGGGAGTGACATTCATCGCCGAGCTGTCTTCGCGAAGACGAGGACTGCTCATTCTCGGTCTCATTTCGGTTTCCTGGGTCGCCCTTGTTGCCTTCGCATGTCTTCCGCCTTCCTGGAAGATCGTAGCGATGGTGCTGAACGGGTTTCCTCTGGGGATGATCTGGGGCCTGATCTTCAGCTATCTTGAAGGCCGTCGTGAATCTGAGTTCCTCGGAGCGGTGCTGTGCGCGAGCTTCATCGTAGCCTCCGGGGCTGTGAAGTCGACGGCGATGTGGCTGATGACAGCGATGAAGATTCCGGAGTTCTGGGCCCCTGCCTGCACGGGACTTCTCTATGCGCCGCTTTTGGTAGCGTCCGTCGTTATCCTGAGTCGGACGCCTCCTCCTAATGAGGAGGACGTCCGGGACCGGACGCTTCGAAGGCCCATGATGAGAGCCGATCGTCAGGCGTTTCTTGCCGCCTTCGGGCCAGGCCTGCTTCTCCTGATTTTGGCCTACGTCATCTTCACGGCGCTCAGAGATTTTCGTGACAATTTCGCGACCGAGCTATGGCTCGAACTTGGAGAGGGGGGATCTGCCTCAATCTTCACTCTGAGCGAACTACCGGTGGCGATCGTCACCTTAACCGCATTGGCTGGCCTGATGACGATCCGAGATAATGTCCGAGCGCTCCTGCTCATACATGGGGTCTGCGTCATGGGGGCCCTTCTGATCGGTCTTTCGACATTCGCCTATCAGGCTGGCCTTATCAGCGGTCTGTCCTGGATGATCACAACGGGCGCCGGTCTTTATCTCGCCTACACTCCTTTCAACGCTATGCTGTTCGACCGTCTGATCGCGGCGGCGCGCTGGTCAGGCACGGCCGGCTTTCTTATCTATCTGGCGGATGCATCGGGTTATGCCGGAACCGTTTCGCTCCTGATCTGGAAGAGCCTGACGGAGAAAAATCTGGACTGGCTGAATTTCTATTTGGGACTGTCATACTTCGGCAGCGGGGCCGGCCTCATCCTCATGTCTGTGTCCATGCTTTTTTTCGTCCGCAGGCTGAGAGCGATGTGTCCCCAGACCGGGGATTAAACGCGACGTCGGAATGACAACCATGAACAAGAGCCATTGGCGTGTGTCGTCTCTTACGTGCGAGGAGCCTCCTCACCGCTAAGCGGCATGGGTTCGAACACAGGGGTGATAGTGTGAGGTCTGTCTCGAAAATTCTCGCTGGGGCCACGCTGGCCGTCTCGATTGCAACCAATCCGTCCCTGGCGCAGGAAGTTGCGACAGGTCCCGCTGCGCCGGATTCATCTTCGGGAGAAGATGTCGTGGTCGTTACGGGCGAATCTATCTCGCGAACAAACAACGTCGTCAGCGCCGATTCGATCGCGGCGATACCGGCTGCCCAGAACATTCTTGACGCGATCAAGCTCGTACCAGGCGTTCAGATTCGCGGCGCTGACTCGTTCAACAATGATCCTTGGTCGTCGGCGATCAATATTCGCGGCTTCGAAGTCAATCTGCGTTCCTCGAAGATTGGTCAGACGCTTGACGGCGTCCCTCTGTTCAACGCGTCCTATTATCTCGCGGGCGCGCCGGCCCAGAAGTTCGTCATTAATGAAAACGTCGAATCCATACAGGTCATTCAGGGAGCCGCCGATGTCGGATCGCCCTCGAGTTCAGCACTCGGGGGAACCATCGCCTACGCCACCCGCGACCCGTCGGAAGAGGCCTCCGGCCTTATCCGTGCGACCTTTGGAGACTTCAACAGCCAGCGAATCGCGGCCCGGTACGACTTTGGACGTTTTCTCAGCAACACCAGAGGCTATCTTGCGCTGACGAAACTCGACAGCGGTATCTGGCCGCATGGCGGATCGACCCCTGCCGGCATCGAACAGTTCTCCCTGTCGGGAAAATCGATCAGCGAGTTCGGGTCGCTGACCGTAACCGCCTACGGATCGTACAATGAAAGTGATGACGATCCCATCATTGAAGCCACTCGCCTGTTCATCGAACAGACAGGTTATAAGGTCGATGGATCAAGCTCGGTCTTTAACACCCAGGATGCGACGAAGAATGAGTATTGGGCCGATGAGTGGGCATCAATACGCACCAATAAGTTCGGCTACCTGAATTTCGATTATCAGACCGCCACCTCCCTTCGCCTGCAGGCGACGCCTTACATTCAGAGTAACCAGGGCGTTGGAGAGTTCCTCCCCCCGTTTCAGGAACCTCGCTTCGTCAACACCGTCTCTCCGGGCGCGCTCAGGCAGGTGCTTCTGGGAGGATCGCGTATCCGAACCACCCGAGCCAACGCATCGGGCCAGGCGGTCCTGCCCTACGCTAACGCCACGACCGAAAGGGTTTACACAGCCCTCAACGGCGCCACGGTGCGATCTTCCGAGTGCTTCAATCCAGACAATACGGTCAAGACCAGCGCGCTGGGTCAGAGCGTCTGCTCGTCAGCTCAGTCCTACCGAAACTCGCAGTATGAGCACACCCGCCTGGGCGTCGTTGCGAACGCGTCGATCGAACTCGGCGACCACGCGGTCACAGCCGGGGTCTGGATCGAGCGCCTCAACCGCGACTTCAGCCGAGTCTGGAAGCCCTATCTCGATATTCGTCTGGGCCCCATCGCCCTCAACAGTGTTTACCGAGCCGACTTCTGGCAGGGGTTCAGCACAGATATCGTTAAGTTTCATGTTTCCGATACATGGCGTGTTTCGGATCAGCTGACCGTGAATGGCGGGCTTCAGTCCTTCAAGGTCGACATCTCCGGACGGTCGATCGAGGATAAGAACATTGGCCCGAACGGCGAGCTTCTGGGGGCGAGCCGCCTCTCAGTCTCTTCCGACAGCGATCTTCTGCCATCTCTCGGAGCCGTATACGAGGTCAACGACAGCCTACAGCTCTTCGCCGGCTATTCAAGAAACTTCGGGGCCATAGGAGACTGGGCGCTTGAAAAAACCGGGACCGATCTCTCACGCCTAAAGCCTGAAACCGCCGACAGCGTGGACGTCGGACTTCGTTACAGGAGCGATCGTCTTCGCGGAGCCCTCAGCGCCTACCAGATCCGGTATCGGGATGCGATCGTCTTCCTGACTAACGACTTCGCCGTCGGCACGCCGGGGATCAATTATTCAGCTGGCACCGGAGGGACGTATTTCAACCTGTCGGGAGGAGTGGACTCAAGCGGCTTCGAGGCGACGGCGGAGTATGACATCAGCGATCAGCTGACGGTCTACGGCGCGATCGCAAAGCCCGACGCGACCTATACGTCGTCCTTCCGAGCCGCTTCCTACGGGGGCAATCCGGTGATCGTCGATGCGGGGGACTCGGTCGCGGGGACGCCCGATCTGATCGCCTCAGCCTCTCTCGACTATCTCAATGGTCCCTTCCGGGGCGTCCTGAGCGTTCGTCATGTCGGAGAGGCGGCGGGCGATGCTCCCAATTCTCAAGCCCTGATCATGCCAGCCTATACGGTGGTGGACCTGTCCGCCTCCTACACGATGGAGCTTGCATCCGGGCAGACGGCCGAGCTTTCCGCAGCCGTCTCAAACCTGACGGATGAGCGCTACATCGCAGGTATGCTCGATGAGTTCACCCAGCGCTTTATTCCTTCTGCACCCCGAACAGCTTCCGTAACAGTATCGTTCGGGTTCTGAGGGTGCCCCGCTCCCGACCGGCAGATCGGCTCGGGTCTCGAGTAGACGCGATCCTCGCTCCCGCGAGGATCGCGTTTTCATTTTACCTGACCCTGGATATCTCGGCGCTTCACTTGACCGTCGGACGCGCATCGTGAAAGTGCGCTTCGATCGCGCGGCGCAAACGCGCAGGCGTTTGGCCACTGCAAGGGAGATGTCGATGTCGCTGTTCGATCTTTCAGGAAAATCCGCCCTCATCACGGGTTCCACCAAGGGGATCGGCAAAGCCATCGCTGAACAGTTCGCCGTCCACGGCGCCCGGGTGACGATCTCCTCGAGGAAGCCCGGCCCCTGCGAAGAGGTGGCCGGGGACATCAACGCCCGCCACGGGGACGGGACGGCGATCGCCTGCCCGGCGAATATCTCTTCAAAGGACGACCTGCAGCGACTGGTCGACGAGACGAACTCGGCCTTCGGCAAGATCGACGTCGTCGTGTGCAACGCCGCCTCCAACCCGTATTACGGGCCGATGTCGGGGATCAACGACGAACAGTTCATGAAGATCCTCTCCAACAACATCATCTCGAACAACTGGCTGATCCAGATGGTCGCCCCGCAGATGATCGCCCGCAAGGAAGGCTCGATCATCATCGTCTCCTCCATCGGCGGCCTGCGGGCCTCAACGGTCATCGGCGCCTACTGCATCTCGAAGGCCGCCGACTTCCAGCTGGCGCGCAACCTCGCCGCCGAGCTGGGACCGCACAATATCCGCGTGAACTGCATCGCCCCGGGCCTGATCAAGACCGACTTTGCACGAGCGCTCTGGGAAAACCCCGACCAGAAGGAAGCCCGCGAAGCGGAGACCCCTCTGCGTCGCATCGGAGAGCCGGACGATATCGCCGGGGCGGCCGTCTACCTGGCGTCCCGGGCGTCGGCTTTCACCACAGGACAAACGATCGTTTGCGACGGCGGCGTCACCATCTAATCGTTCTCACCCGCCTGCTGTCTCCTTGCCCGGACCTGCGACCCCATGACCGACGCCGTCATCGACCCGCTTGTCGCCCCGCGCATCCGCGGGTTTCTGACCGGCGAACTGCCGCCCGCACACAGGAATCTGGGCATCCGCCCCGATCTCTGGGTCAAGGAGGTCGAAAAGGGGCGCGTTCTTTACCGATGGCCCAATGACGGATCCCGGGACATCGGCTCCGGAAGGGTCTTCGGGGGCTGGATTGCGGCCCTGTCGGACAATGTGGTGTCCCTGTGCATGGCCACCGCCCTTGAGGACGGAGAGGGGTTCACCACTCAGGACCTCCAGGTCAAGATCTTCCGTCCCGTCTCGGGAGATCTGATCGAGATCGAGGCCTGGGTGAAGAACCGCTCCCGGACGACGGGGTATGTGGAGGCCGACTGGCGCCTCCCGAACGGCAAGATCGCGGTCAAGGTGCTTTCCTGGAAGGCTATCCGACCCAGCGACAGCTTCCGGATGCGCGAACCGGGTTAGAGCCCGCGAGCGGTCCGGAGGTGGCCTGTTTCATGCATCAGTCGAGTCATGAAGATTCGCCGCCGCCTCGCACCCGCCCTGATCGCCCTCGCCTGCGCCGCCCTGGCGGGTTGCGCCAGTCCGGAGATGCGCTTTCTTGGCCGGGTCAGTCCTGGGCATGCAGGAGAGGTTTTCCTGCAATGGCCGGGCAGCGGCTTTGAAACAGCGTTCAACGGCGCCTGGCTGACGGCCCGGATCACGGATCCGGGCGGAAACTGGCTTGAAGTCGAGGCCGACGGGGCTTCCTCCCGCCTCGAGCTCAAGCCGGGAACGCATACCTACGCCCTCTTTCAGGGCTCTCCGGGCCGCCACACGGTGCGCGTCGCGCGTCGGACCGGCGCCAATTCCGGCATGACCCGAATTGAAACAGTCTCTTCGGACGGCCGTCTCGAAGCGACGCCGGCTCCCACCCGACGCATGATGGTTATCGGCGATTCCATGGCGAGCGGGTTCGGCGTCGAGGGAGACAATCAGACCTGCATCTACTCGCCTGCGACGCAAAATCACGAAGCGGCGTTCGGAGCGCTGGCGGCGCGACGCTTCGGCGCTGATCTTCACTCCGTGTCGATCGACGGCGCCGGGCTGGTTCGCAACCAGTGGGGAGAAGGCCCTACCCTGCAGGAGCGGATCTGGGATACCCTTCCCGCCATCCCGGTTCCCTGGCGGGCTGCCGCCTACAGCCCGCAGGCGGTCGTCATCAATGTCGGGGTCACCGATTTCGAACAGGGGGATCCCGGACCGGCGTTCGATGAAGCGTATATCGGTATGCTGAAAGACCTCAGAGCCGCCTATCCCGACGCCGTGATCATCGGCGCATTCGGAGCGATGCTCGACGGAGACCGGTACACAGCCGCCCGCGAATCGATCCGGGAGGCGGTGGCCGCCCGCGCGGATGCAGGCGATTCGAAAGTGCGTTTCCTCGAATTCGACCTGACGGACGGCCCCCGTCGCTGGGGCTGCGCATGGCATCCCGGACTGGACGCCCAGCAGGACATGGCCCGCCAGATAGAGGCTGTCCTGATCGAGGATCTCGACTGGTACTGACCCCGGCCGCCGGATATCCGGCGAAAGCCTGTCGAGCTCAGAAACCACCTCCCCGGACAGGGCTTTTGCAACACATCTTCGGGGCCTGCGCGTCTTGACGACATCGCCCGACCACCCTATCTCCCCCGCATCGCTAGCAGTCCCACCCGGTGAGTGCTAACGAAACCGTTATGTTTGGGTCGAGGCGCCGCCTCGCCCTCAGCTGCTAAAACAACAGAGGTCAATCCATGAGCTTCAGGCCGCTTCATGACCGCGTGCTGGTTCGCCGCGTCAAGGAAGAAGAAAAGACAAAAGGCGGGATCATCATCCCGGACACCGTTAAGGAAAAGCCCCAGGAAGGCGAAGTGATCGCCACCGGTCCGGGCACTCTCGGAGACGATGGAAAGCGCGTTGCGCTTGATGTCGCCGCCGGCGACCGGATCCTGTTCGGCAAGTGGTCGGGCACCGAATTCACGATCGACGGTGAAGAACTGATCATCATGAAGGAAAGCGACATCCTCGGCGTGGTCGAGACCAAGACGGGCGGCAAGAAGAAGTAAGCCGCCTGTCCTTTCGCTTCCACCTCCACTCATCATTCTGAAAGAAACTGAACAATGGCAGCTAAGCACGTTCAATTCTCCGCAGACGCCCGCGAGCGCATGCTCCGCGGCGTCGATATCCTCGCCAACGCCGTGAAGGTCACCCTCGGCCCGAAGGGCCGGAACGTCATCATCGAGAAGTCCTTCGGCGCTCCGCGCTCCACGAAGGACGGCGTCACCGTCGCCAAGGAAATCGAACTGGCCGACAAGTTCGAGAACATGGGCGCGCAGATGCTGCGCGAAGTCGCCTCCAAGGCGAACGACGTCGCTGGCGACGGCACAACGACGGCCACCGTTCTCGCTCAGGCAATCGTTCGTGAAGGCCTGAAGCGCGTCGCGGCGGGCATGAACCCGATGGACCTCAAGCGCGGCGTGGAAAAGGCCGTGATCGAAGTCGTCGAGCACCTGAAGAAGCAGTCGAAGAAAGTCTCCTCCAACGAAGAGATCGCTCAGGTCGGCACCATCTCCGCCAATGGCGATGCGGATATCGGCAAGTTCCTGGCGGACGCGATGGCGAAGGTCGGAAACGAAGGCGTGATCACGGTCGAGGAAGCCAAGTCCCTCGAAACCGAGCTCGAAGTGGTCGAGGGCATGCAGTTCGACCGCGGGTACCTTTCGGCGTACTTCATCACCAACGCTGACAAGATGGAAGCGACACTCGACGATGCGCTGATCCTTCTCCACGAGAAGAAACTCGCATCGCTCCAGCCGCTCCTTCCGGTCCTCGAAGCTGTCGTCCAGACCGGACGTCCGCTCCTGATCATCGCTGAAGACGTCGAAGGCGAGGCCCTCGCCACGCTGGTCGTCAACAAGCTCCGGGGCGGCCTGAAGGTCGCAGCCGTCAAGGCGCCGGGCTTCGGCGATCGCCGCAAGGCCATGCTGGAAGACATCGCCGTTCTCACAGGCGGCACCGTCATCTCCGAAGATCTCGGCATCAAGCTCGAGAACGTCACCCTCGACATGCTCGGCAAGGCGAAGCGGGTTCAGATCTCGAAAGAGAACACGACCATCGTCGACGGATCGGGCAAGAAGAAGGACATTGAAGGCCGCATCGGGCAGATCAAGCGTCAGATCGAGGACACCACCTCCGATTACGATCGCGAGAAGCTTCAGGAGCGTCTGGCCAAGCTCGCTGGCGGCGTCGCCGTGATCAAGGTCGGCGGCGCGACCGAAGTTGAAGTGAAAGAGCGCAAGGATCGCGTCGACGACGCTCTGAACGCAACCCGCGCTGCGGTCGAGGAAGGCATTGTCGCCGGCGGCGGCACGGCTCTCTTCCGTGCAGCTCTGGCGATCAAGTCGGTCGGAGACAATGACGATCAGCAGGCGGGTATCGATATCGTCCGTAAGGCGCTCGAGGCTCCGCTTCGTCAGATCGCTGAAAACTCCGGCGTGGAAGGCTCGATCGTCGTCGGACGTCTGCGCTCCGAGAAGAAAACCGTCTTCGGCTTCAACGCTCAGACGGAAGAGTACGGCGACATGGTCGAGATGGGCATCATCGACCCGGTGAAGGTCGTCCGCGTGGCCCTGCAGAACGCCGCGTCGGTGGCCGGTCTGCTGATCACCACGGAAGCTGCGATCGCTGAAGCTCCCAAGAAGGAAGGCGGTCACAGCCACGGCCCGGCCGGCGGCGGAATGCCGGACATGGGCGGCATGGACTTCTGATCCGGTTCACCGGAGGCAAGACAGGAAGGGCGGCCCATATGGGCCGCCCTTTTTTGTATCTGCCGCCCCAGGGGCGGCTTTCTGATTGACGGGGACTGGGGAAGACGGCCAATCCTCGCGCAGAGCTTCTGTCTGCGCGGATTGATCAGGAGATAGACGACCATGGCCTCGCTGGAGTCCCTACCCCTGCTGTTGATCGGTCTTGTTATCCTCTTGAGCCTCAGCGGAGCGGTCGCTCTGGGATATCATGGCAAGATCTGGCTTCAACGCCGGAGCGCGCCATCGCACGAGAGCAAGTCCGGGCCCGACCATCTGTTGTCAGCGGCGCTCGGTCTTCTCGCCCTCCTTCTGGGTTTCACATTCTCGATGGCCCTCAACCGTTTCGACACCCGGCGGGACCTTGTCGTCGAGGAGGCGAACGCTTTAGGCACGACCTGGCTGCGAATTCAGCTCCTGAACGAGCCTGATCGCTCAGATATGAGCGCTAGTCTCAGAAGCTATGTGGACGCGCGGCTTCGCTGGTCCGAGGCCGCCGCTGATCGCGCGACAGAGGGCCAGACCCAGGCGTTGCAGGATGAGTTGTGGACCGCCATGGGGAAGGCCCTGCGAGGGGACAGTCCCGCCCTGCTGACCCGGGGGGTCATGGATTCCCTGAATGAGAGCCTGGATCTGGCCGTCGCCAGAAAAGCCGAGCGCTCGGCCCATATTCCTGACACGGTCCTCGTCGTGCTGCTGCTCTACGCAGTCCTCTCGATGATCATGATGGGGTCGGTGCTCGCAGCCGGCCAACACTCCCATCGCGGGGAGACGGCCCTGCTGCTGATCCTGCTCACCCTCGCCCATATGGTCATCCTTGATCTTGACCGGCCCAGAGCGGGCGCGATCCAGGTGTCGCAAAAGCCGATGGAAGAGCTGCATCGCTCGATGACCCGATAAGTCGCTTGACGGCTGCCAGCGGACGAACGCCCGCAGACGGGCCCGAATCTTGCCCCGGCAGTTCTTCTCTGGCAGCATCCAGACGTCCGTGAAGGAGTTTTAGCTGAATGTCCGCGATCCGATCCATCGGCCTTGCCGTCGCCCTCGCTCTTGGCGCGTCGTCGACCGCCATCGCCTGCACGGGCATCTCTCTTAATGCGGCGAACGGAGCGTCGATCGTTGCGCGCACCGTGGAATGGGCCCTCAGCGACGCCGATCACGACACTCTGGTGGTTTTCCCGCGACAGCACTCGTTCGTCGCCCAGACCCCCGAAGGATTGAACGGTCTCTCCTGGAAGGGAAAATTCGGCTTCCTTTCTCTCGGGGCCTATGGCGAGCCCTACGGACCGGACGGAATGAACGAGGCAGGGCTTTATGTCGGGATGTACTACTTTCCCGATTTCGCGGATTTCGCGCCCTATGATCCGAAGCAGGCGGCGCGCTCGCTGAGCGTCGGAGACATGATGCGCTGGATGCTGTCGTCGTTTTCGACCGTGGCCGAAGTGCGCGCCAATCTCGATAAGCTTCGGGTCGTTAATGTCGAGGATCCGCGCTTTGGCGGGGCTGCGCTCCCCTTTCACTGGAAGGTGCAGGATGCGAGCGGAGAGAGCATCGTCATTGAAATCACTGACGGCGGAAAGGTTCAGGTCTTCGAAAGCTTCATGGGGGTGATTACGAACTCCCCGGGATATGGCTGGCATCTGACGAACCTGAGAAACTATCTCGGCCTTTCTCCGGCGGCCGCTCTTCCGGTCGAACTCGCCGGACAGGTCTTCTCGCCGCTCGGCGCCGGCACCGGTTTGCGAGGGCTGCCGGGCGATTTCACTCCTCCATCGCGCTTCGTGCGCGCCGTCGCCCTGACCGCCTCAGCCCGCCCCGTTGCGACTGGCGAGGACGCCGTGTTTGAAGCCTTCCGCATCCTCGACAGCTTCAACATTCCGGTCGGCACGACCGGCGCGCCAGACCGCATCGCGAAGGATATTGAAAGCGCCACACAGATCACGACAGCCGCAGATCTCGATAACCGGCTGTTCTATTTCCACACCATGTCGGATCGACAGGTTCGGATGATTGATCTGAAGAAAATCGACTTCAGGACGCCCGGCATGCGCACCATCACTCAGGGCGCAACGACGCGACAGACGATCCGAGAGATCAAGCCGTAAAGATAGGCGGGTCGGTCCCGACCCAAAGAGGAAGTTTGAGGCGGCTCACCGCCGGCGATGCTGGCCGAGTTCCTGTCACGTCTGACGATCGGCAGAACCTCCCCGGGCGATGCGCCGGGCGCCCCCATGTTTCACCGAAACCGCACGCTGGCACGCCGAAACAGAAAAAAGGGGCCGCGCCCGAGCGCAGCCCCTAAAGTATCAGACAAGAGCGTTTCCTCCCCGAAACGCCAAACCACCGAAGCGGTTCGTAGCCACATTCCCAACACAATCTAGGGGAGTCAAGCGGCGTCTTACAAATTCGTCACGCTTGCTCGGCATGAATTCGCCCCTAAGGAGCAGTTTTTCGAGCTTTCTTTGAAAAAAAAGGGCCGGATCACCCCCTGCAGAGCAATTTGCGTCCCCGCCCTTCACGGAACCTCCCCCGTTCAGAGGCGCCGTCTCGCCACAAATCGCTCGAATCGCTCGTTGAGTACGCGGTAGACAAATTCGGTCTCGAGGATCCGAACCGGGCCGCCGCCAGCCTCGGCAAGTCTGCGCGCGAGCTCATGAGCCTTCCCACGCGCGCACAGCCCCTCGCCCGGTCCGACGACCTCAATGTCGAGGCCCAGCGCGACGGGATCGAGATCCGGAGAGAAGCGCACCGTCTGAAGCGCACGGCCAGCCGAGCGAGCGTCCATGCCCTCAAGCAGGGCCTTCAGTCCGAGAAGCGCTTCGGGCGTCCACTCCGCTCTCAGCGAGGCGGCCAGCTGAGCTTCGCTGGCCAGGATCAGTCCATCCTTCAGGATCTTGAGACCATTGCCCTCCAGGGTCGCGCCGGTCGTGGTGATATCGACGATCAACTCCGCTGCGCCCGCCGCAGGGGCGCCTTCCGTTGCCCCGGCGCTTTCCACGATCCGATAGCTGCTGACGCCCGAGGCGGAAAAGAAGCGGCGTGTCGAGCGAACATACTTCGTGGCCACGCGCAGTCGTCGACCTGTGGCCGCCTCCATCCGCGCCGCCACATCCTCGACATCGGCCATCGTGTCCACATCGATCCAGCTCCGCGGCGCCGCGACCACGAGCCGGGCGCGACCAAACCCCAGAGGCGCCAGCAGATGAATGACAGCGTCCAGATCCGAGGCGGTCTCGTGCAACAGATCCTCGCCCGTCACGCCGATATGAATGTCTCCCGACACGAGACCCGCAGCGATCTCCGATGCGGAGAGCAATATGACCTCAATGTCAGGCAGGCCCTGAAGGCGCGCAGAATAACCCCGCGCTCCGCCGATCTGCTCCAGCCGGAAGCCCGCCCCGGAGAAATAGGTCTCGGCCTGCTCCTTAAGACGGCCCTTGGAAGGAATAGCGAGGCGAAGTCGGGTCATGACGAGGCCCCTGCGTCCAGCCGATCCATGCGCACTGCGGCGCCGATGGCCTGAGCCGAGACCGTCTGACCGCTCAATCGCGCCAGAAGTCCGTCATAACGTCCGCCTGCGACCGAAGGACGATCGGGGGTCTCCGGCGCGGCCAGCTCAAAGACAAACCCGTCATAGTACTCGAACCGCCATCCGTCCCGGGCGCTGAAACGCGCGGTTGACCAGTAAGGCGGCGCCCGACGGGCGATCGCCTCCTGACGGAGGGTAAAATCAGAGAGCGCCTGTCCGAGGTCCACCCTCTGTCTGCGAGCGAAGCTGGCGATCGTCTCGGACGCCTCGTGCGCGGGGCACTCAAGTGACAGATACTCGCTAATGGCCTCAGAGGCCTGCGCGGAGGGTCCCGGATCATCGGCGCGCTCGCGCAGCCGTCCTGCGATGTCGGCAGCGCTGCGCTGTCCGGTGGATGCGGTTCCGGCGATCGCGAAGATCTCCTCAACCGCATGCCTTGCCTGCTCGGCGGTCAAACCGGCCAGAGCCGTCGCCAGCGCCGAGGCTGGCGGCTGGGGGACCAAAGCCTCACGAGCCCCTCCGCGGGCAAACGAGCGCAGGAGCTTCGCCCTCCAGGCCTGAGACAGAGAGAGCCCCTTGAGAAGGGAGGAAAACACCGCCACATCGCCGATTCGCACCCGGGCGGATCTTTCTCCACCGGCCTGCGCCGCAGACATCGCCAGACAGAAGGCTTCGGCATCTTCTTCCGGGCCGCCGCCGGCGAACCATTCGAAACCCACCTGAGAAAACTCCGGCGCCTCGCCGGAGCCAGACCTCGGAAGACGCCAGACGGTTCCTGAATAAACATAACGCGCAAGGGCTCTGCGGCCCTGAGCGACCAGAGCGGCGATAGGAACCGTCATGTCCGGCCGAAGGCAGAGCTCGCCGCCTTCCCCGTCCGGGAAGGTGCAGAGGCGCTGACGCACCGCCTCGCCTGACAGATCAAGGATCATCCTGGCCGGCGCCAGGGTCGGCGGATCGATCCGCTCGCCTCCCACGGCGAAGATCATGTCTTCGACGGCCCGCGCTCCCGAGTTCATGGGCGGCCTCCTGCGATCTCCAGAAGACGCGCGGTCATCTCGGAACGTGGAACCTCGAACTGGCCAGGACGAGCCGCACGCCATTCGTCATTTCCGGAAATTGACCGGGCCGCCTCGGCCCCGACCTTGAGATCCTTGATCGTCGCCACACCGCGTTCGCGTTCACTCTCTCCGACAATCACCACAGCTGGAGACCGGCGGCGATCCGCGTACTTCATCTGAGCCCGCATCCCGGAGGCGCCCAGATAGGTCTCCGCCCTGAGGCCCGCCGCTCTGAGCTCTGCGGCGATCGCAAAGTAATCTCCGAGGCAGGCCGGATCGAGCACGAGGACGAGTATGGGACCGTCCAGCGAGATCTCGCCGCCGGCGGCCATCGCCGCGGCGAGCCGGCTGACGCCGACCGAAAAACCGGTCGCAGGAGAGGCCTCTCCCCTGAAACGGGCCACCAGGCCGTCATATCGACCGCCCCCGCCCACCGATCCGAAACGAACGAGCCTGCCCTCGGCGTCCTTGAACTCCCGCAGGAGCTCCGCCTCGAAGACGGGGCCTGTATAATACTCCAGCCCCCGAACCACGGACGGATCGAACACGACGTCCTCTTCACCCACCCCAAGGGCCCGGAGAAGGGTGTCGATGACATCCAGCTCGGCCAGCCCCCTATCCGAGGCGGCATTGCCCCCGGCGGCGGCGGCAAGACGATCGATCGTGTCGCGACGCGTGGGTCCGCGGGCGGCGGCGAAGGCGAGCAGACGATCAATCTGAACCGCGTTCAGCCCGGCGCCGGGGGTCACGTCTCCGGACTCATCGCGACGTCCCGGACCAAGCAACAGGGCGACGCCTTCCGGTCCCAGGCGATCCAGCTTGTCGAGAGAGCGCAGCACCACCCCGCGCAGAGCCGGATCGAGAACGCCTGAAGCCTCCATGACCCCGTCGAGAAGGTGGCGGGTGTTGACCCGGACGGCGAATTCCCCGGTCCCGGCGCCCGCCGCCCGCATGGCCTCGGCGGCGATGGCGATCATCTCAGCGTCGGCGCCTGCTCCTGAAACGCCGACCGCGTCCGCATCGCACTGAATGAATTCGCGGAAACGAAATGGTCCCGGCTTCTCGTTACGCCAGACCGGCCCGGCGGCGTAACGCCGAAAAGGCTTGGCGAGACGGTCCCAGTTCTCTGCAACATAGCGGGCCAGAGGAGCGGTGTGATCATATCGCAGGGCGATCCACTGCTCGTCATCATCCTGAAGAGCGAAAACGCCCTCATTGGGACGGTCCGTGTCCGGGAGAAACTTGCCCAGAGCATCGACATACTCAAATGGGCCGGTATCGAGCGGCTCGAACCCCCAGCGAGCGTAAACCGCCGACACGGCGTCGACCAGCCGACGTTCAGCGGCAAGCACAGGCGCCGACTTGTCCGCAAAGCCCCTCGGCTTGCGGGCCTCCAAGCGAGACGGATCATTCATCCTGGCCATGGGAGCGCCTTTTCATTCGGGCGTGGCGTATCCCATCGCTTGGCCGGCCGCAACTCGGGCCGCGGAGCCAATCCGGGTCCGGGCAAACCGCCCCCGCCGGTCAGTATTTGACCGAGCAACCGTAGGGAACCGTCAGGGGCGTCTCCGGCGCCCGACCCGCCTTGATCGCCTCGAGAGCCTGGGAGACATAGTTCACAGCCTTGGGCACATCCCGCACGTCGGAGGAGCGAATGGAATCGATGGCGCCGCTGTAGACAATCCGACCATCCGGACCGATGACGAACATGTGGGGGGTCGTCCTGGCGCCGAACGCCCGCCCCATCGATCCGTCGGGATCGAGAAGCACGTGGGCGGGAGAGGCCTTGCGCTCAGTGGTCAGGCGGTCCGCCTGCGCCCCCATCACATAGCCCTGCGAACCGGGCTTCGAGGAGACCACCGACAGCCAGACCACCCCGTCCTTGCCGGCGGATGCCTGCAGAGCCTGCATGGCCCCGCTGTCATAATGCTTCTGCACGAACGGGCAGCCGTCGTTTGTCCACTCCAGGACCACCGTTCGTCCCCTGAAGTCCGCGAGGGAGACTTTCCGGCCGGCGGAATTCAACTCCTCAAACGCAGGCGCCGGATCACCAGGCGTCGCTGCGCTGGCCTCATCCGCCGACACGATCAGAGCCGCCGCCGTCAATGCGGCGGCGACAGCGGCGCCGGCGACAAGACTCCAGCGTTCACGACTTAACATGGTCACAACCCGTCTCCTTTGCCCGTCAGACCCTCCGAAGCGCCCGGTCCCGCCGCCGTGCGAACCGCAGCAGCGATCAGGCCGGGGGTCAGCATCTGGGGAAGAACCTCAGGCGGACCGCCGGAGGCCGGATACATGAGATAAAGAGGAACGCCCGCCCGCTGATGCTCGGCGAGAGCCGCAGCAATCACGCTGTCCCGGTTGGTCCAGTCGGCGACCAGAAAGGCGACGTCATACTCGGCAAAGGCCGCCTTCGCCTCATCCGTTTCAATGGCGAGTTTCTTGTTCACCTGACAGGTCGCACACCAGCGCGCCGTGAAGTCCACGAAAATGACGCGTCCATCCGCCTGCAGAGCCTTTACCCGCTCGGGCGACCAGGGTTCTGACGATACCTCGCCGCCGGACGACGCCACTCCCTGGGCCGCCTCGGCCGGCGCCGTAATCATATTGGCGGACATGGCGGTTCCAATCACGGCGAGCAGGATGACCCCGGCGGATACTGCGCGCCCGGAAATCCCGGACCCGATACGCCCGGCGAGCCACACTCCGAATGCGAACACCGTCGCTCCGGCGACCGCTGCGATCACGCCGTCGGCTCCGGTCTGACCTCCCAGCACCCAGAGCAGCCAGATCGCCGTCAGGAACATCGGGAAGGCGAGCGCCTGCCTGAATACGGCCATCCACGCTCCGGGCTTCGGGATCAGTCGCGCGATGGCGGGCGTGAAACTCAGAAGCAGGAAGGGGGCGGCCAGCCCGAGCCCGATCACCAGAAAGACCCCCATCACCGTCAATGGCGGCTGGGAGAGCGCCACTCCGACCGCCGGCGCCATGAATGGCCCCACGCACGGCGCCCCCACAAAGGCGGCCAGCAGCCCGGTGAAAAAGGCGCCTGAAGCCCCGCCGCGATCGGCAAGGTTCCCGCCCACACCCATGAGCGAGCCTCCGATCTCGAAGACGCCCAGAAGATTGAGGCCGACCGCGAACATGATGAGAGCGAACACGGCCACCATCGGCGGATACTGAAGCTGAAAGCCGAGCCCCGCCTGCTCCCCCGCCATGCGCAGCGCCACCAGGATCGCGCCGACCGCCGCGAAGCAGACAAGAACCCCGAGCGTATAGGCCACCCCGTGAAGGCGCGCCTCCGCAGGATTGTGCGCTGTGTGCACGAGACCGGCGGCCTTGATCGACAGCACCGGAAGAACACAGGGCATGAGGTTGAGAACCAGCCCGCCCAGAAACGCCGCCCCGAGCAAAGACAGCAGTGGCAAAAGGGTCAAACCCGCCGCCACAGGCGAGAGCATGGTTCCTGACACCCCGGCGGGCAACGCTGCGGGGGTCGCCGCCACCACCCAGGCCCTGCGGGACCCGTCCTCGCCCTCAAGCACCACGACGCCGGAGAGAGGGGCCTCTCCCGCCGGAGCGTACTCTGAGGCGGTCATGGAGACGGAGAGGCCCTCGGGCCCGAATTCCACTGTCTGCGCCGCCGCATGAATGATTTCCGGACCGTCGGGAAAAAACCGGGCAGAGGCTGCGGAGGTCGCAGCGGCGGCCACGGCGTCATCTCTCACGCCGACCCTGAAGCCGTCATCGGTGCGTTCAACCATCGCCTCGCCGGTCAAAGCGACAGGCGCGGCGGCCAGCGCTTCAGCGATCAGCGCGCCGGGGGCTTCCGCCGCGACCAGAGAGGCGGCGACGGGCAGGCGAAGGACAAGGTCCGCCTGCTCAGGAATGCAGGTCTCGAGGCAAATCAGCCAGCTTGCGCGCCCCTTGAGTTCGATCTCGGCGCCGGGCGTCGCCCCCTGAGGCAACCTGATCTCGAAGGGCAGGACCAGCTGATGCTCATAGCCGTAGTTCATGAGAGTGGCGAGCGGGATGGCGTGGGGGGCGGGCCAGGTGAACTCGCCGACGCTCACCCCCTCGGGCAGCTCCCAGTCAATTTTGGGCGGAAGGCCGCTATCGCCGACATTCTTCCAGTAGACGTGCCAACCGCCGTCATCCAGATCCAGGCGCAACGCCCCCAGGAACAGATCCCCGGGAACGACCGCCGCGCGTTCGGATATCAATTCCGCCAGGGTGTGGCCCGTGCGAACCGGTTCGGCGAGCGCCCCTCCGGACGCGCCCAGAACGCCGGCGGCCATGGCGCAGACGCCCAGAAAGCGCTTCATCGTCTTGATCACGCAAGCAGCTCCTGATGCGATGTCCCGTCCAGACGGACGACGCTCGACCGCGTGCCCCATCTTACCGAACCAAAGGTCGGGAGGCGAGAGCAGACAGCGGCGCTAGGCAGGTCTTCACGACATTGCGTTTACGCAAAAAAGCCCGGCCCGGATGCATCCGGGCCGGGCTTATCCTGTTCGAACCTGTTCGGGTTCAGCCGGCCTCGACGGCCAGACGACGCATGGTGCGCTGAATGACGCGCTGCCAGTTGAGGAGGGAGACCATGTGAGCGTAAACCGCCGCCAGTGCTCCGGTATTGCGAATGTCCTGGAAAGCCGCATCGCTCAGGGCGTTGAGCTTGTCTTCGGAGATCGCGAAATAATCGGCGATTTTCTGCGCCGGGCCCGCTGCGCCGTTGGCGTCGCGGGGCGTGAAGGACACGGTCTTCTGTTCGAACAGTCCGGCCTTGTCGATCATCTCGATGAACTCGACCGTGGCGCGGCGCTGACGTTCAAACTCCTTGCAGAACTCGATCGCATCCTGCGTGAACTGTGACGGCTGATCGCCGTCAAACAGACGCACATCCGGCTGATCAGAGACCATCGCGCCTTCGACATCCACGCAGAGCAAAAGCCGGTCGCTCTGAGGATCCGCAGCAAAAACAAACGGATAACGTCGAACGAAGGCGGGAATGTAGCTGTCGGGATCGGGCTGGCCCTCTGCATCGACATACTCGTTCTCATTCTGCCGGATCCCCATGACCGCCACCGGGGTCTTCTCGGGACCGACGAAAATGATCGGATAGCAGGTGGCGACCACGCCGAACTCGCTGACGGTGATCGGCACCGCATGCGCCGTCTTCAGAAAGGAGAATGGCGCAGGGATCTGCTTGACCCCCAGATTTCTGTGCTTTTCCAGCGACAGCGGCTCAGGCCGCCTGTAGAAAAGCACCTGGCCGGTGAGCTCAGGTGCGTTCGCCCCCCCTTGTGCGCCGTTTTCCATTCACTCACTCCTGCTGAATATTTGCCTTCATGTTGCGACGTCGTGCTTATCGGAAAACTTTGGCGGTCTCAACAATGTGATTCGCACTTCTTTTGGTGGGGAACTCTTGCCATGGCCTTCCGCTCACGTGCGGCCGCCGCCAGCCTTGTCCTGCTCGCCTCTGGGGCGTGTTCCCGAAACGGGGAGGTCAATGACGCCCGGCTCCAGGATGTCCTGGTCGAGATCAGCCGTCGTGAGTTCATCGCATCGCCTGACCTGACCCAGCGTCTTCGACCTTCCCCGGAACGCTTCGGCCCCTTCCCGTCGACCCCCATGGGAGATCGTTCGATGGCGGCGGCTGAGCGCCGGAGCCTCGCTTATCTCGAGTTTCTGAAAGCCCTGGAAAGCCTCGATCCCGATCAGCTGTCTCCTGCCGCGCGGATCGAACGCCTCGGAGCGTTAACCACGCTCGAGGCCGCCACCCGTCTGGAGCGTTATCCCTACGGCTATGTCCGTCCCGGAGAAGCAGGCCCCTACGTCGTCGATCCGGCGGACGGCGCGCATGTTCGGCTGATGGAGCTTATGACCTCCGGACCTCCCATCGCGTCGGCTCGCGAGGCTGACGCCTGGCTGATCCGACTGGAGGGACTGGCCGAGGCGATGACCGATGAACGCCGCCGGGCGGAGCTGGATATCGACCAGGGGGCGTCTCCGCCCCGACAGATCCTCGAACTCACGCTTGGGCAGGCGCGGGCCTTCAGACCGACCGACCCCTCCTCCCATCCCCTGACGCTCCATCTGTCCGAGGCGCTGTCGCAGATCCCGGATCTGCCGGAGGCTGAGATCGCCGCCCGCATTCGTCGGGTCACAGACCTGCTCTCGGGCGACATCAGGGACGCATACGACGCCCTGATCGACCGTCTCGAAGCGGAGCTGCCACGCGCCCCCGAGGAGGCCGGGGTGTGGCGTCTTCCCAAGGGCGAGGCTTACTACGCCGATGTCCTCGCCTACCAGACGGGCGGCGATCTGAGCCCTCAGCAGGTTCACGATGTCGGCCTCGCGCTTGTTCGGCAGATCTCTTCTGAGCTCGATCGGGCCCTTATCCGTCTCGGGCGCCCGGCCGGACCGGTCGGGGCCCGCCTGAGAGCGCTGGCGCTCGAGCCGGCCTATCTGACCCCAGACACGCTCGAGGGGCGTGAGCGGATCCTGGCCGGGATCAGAGACCGAATGAGCTGGGGACGCTCGCGGAGCCTGAGCCTGACCCCTGCTCAGGACCTGCCTGAGCCGGAGCTTCGCCTGGCGGGAGAAAATGTCGCCGGACGACCTGGCTCATGGATCCTGCACCACCCGGCGCCTCTGGACGGCGGCGGGCCGGCGCGTCTCGACATCAACATTGCCTCTCCTGGAGACTGGCCGCTCTGGAGCCTGCCGGCTACCGCCTACAGGGAAACCCTGCCCGGTCGGCATCTCGCCTCGTCCTGGATCCGCAGACAAAGCGGCCCAACCGGGATCGACGCGCTGACGCCGGAGGGACCGACCTCTCTCGGTTGGGCGATCTATGCCGGAGACCTTGCAGCCGAAAGCGGCGCCTACGACAATGATCCTGTCGGCCGGGTGGGCTATCTTCAGTCCCTGCTCCTCGAAGCGGCGCGCATGACAGCCGACACCGGCCTTCATGCGAAGCGCTGGACGCGCGAACAGGCGATCGTCTTTCTCACCGACACCACAGGGCTGGACCGCTCGCGCATGGAGATCGAGGTCGATCGCATGACGGTCTGGCCGGGGCGCGCCTGCACAGCGATGATCGCACGGGAAAAGATCCGCAATCTCCGCGCCGACGCCGAGACCGAGCTGGGCAAGTCATTCGATCTCAGAGCGTTTCATGAGGTTGTCCTGTCCTCCTCGGGCGGGCCGCTTATTCAGCTTGAGCGACGCGTTCAGGCCTGGACATCCGAACGGGCTAAACGTCGGAACGCGCCCGGACAATAACCTTGTAAAACCCTCCGAGAGCCTCATTGCGGCCTCATTCGAACGGCCCGATAGAGGCCTGAGAGAGGGAGACAATCATGACACCGAACACCAGGCGCCTGCTGGGAGCAGGAGCCGTCCTCGCCTTAAGCGCATGCGCTGCGACTTCAACGCCGGCTCCACCGTCCCCTCCTCCTCCGGCGCCGCCTCCGCCGCCGATGTCCGCGCCTGTGACAGTCAAGGGATCACGCGTCGGCGCTCCGGCTCCGCAGATGGCGCCCGTGATGATGCCGCCGGCGCCGCCGCCCGGACTGGTCATCCCCACTGATCCTGATCGGGACGTCTACAGCGACACCGTCCCAAATCCCGTCCACGTTACGGCGGAAGAGCCGATCTCGACCTTCTCGTCGGACGTGGACACCGCCGCCTACGCCAACGTCCGGCGCTTCCTGCTGGGCGGCTCCGCCCCGCCGAAAGATGCGGTGCGCATCGAAGAGCTCGTCAACTATTTCGACTATGATTACGCCCTCCCGAAAAGCCGCGAGACGCCGTTCACTGCTTCAGCGGAGATCGTTCCCTCTCCATGGGGCGCCGGACGGGAACTCCTGCGCATCGGCATTCAGGGATACGACATACCCAAAACGGAAAGACCGCCGCTCAACCTCACGCTGCTGGTCGACGTCTCAGGATCGATGAACGACGCCAACAAGCTGCCGCTGGCCGTGAAGGCGCTCAGACTGCTCGTCGAGGAGATGAACGAGACCGACCGCATCGCCATCGTGGTCTATGCGGGGGCGGCGGGCGCCGTCCTTGAACCCACAAGCGGAGCGGAGAAGGGGCGGATACTGGCGGCCCTGGAGTCGCTGCGCGCGGGCGGATCCACCGCCGGCGGGGAAGGTCTGCGCCTCGCCTACTCTCTGGCCCGTCAGTCCTTCCGTAAGGACGGGGTGAACCGGGTCATGCTGATGACCGACGGCGACTTCAACGTCGGCCTGAGCAATCCGGAGCGCCTTGAGGATTTTGTCTCGCGGGAGCGCGAGAGCGGCGTCTATCTCTCCGTCATCGGCTTCGGCGAGGGCAACTACAATGACGCGCTGATGCAGACCCTCGCCCAGTCCGGCAACGGCGTTGCGGCCTATATCGACACGCTGAACGAGGCGCGGAAGGTGTTCAGCGACGATCTCTCGGGATCGATGTTTCCGATCGCCGAGGACCTCAAGATCCAGGTCGACTTCAATCCCGCAGCCGTCTCGGAGTACCGGCTGATCGGTTATGAAACCCGCATTCTCAACCGCGAGGATTTCAACAATGATCGTGTCGACGCCGGAGATATCGGAGCGGGACATTCCGTCACCGCGATCTATGAAATGACGCCGACAGGGTCCAAAGCGCGACTGATTGATCCTTCCCGCTATGCTTCCCCACCAAAACCGACCGGTCCGCGCGCCTCCGAAGTGGCCTACATCAAACTCCGCTACAAACCGCCGGGATCGGATACCTCGCAACTGATCGAACGGCCGGTCACTCTCTCTGACGCTGTCCCTGATCTGGCTCGAGCCTCGGAATCCACCCGCTTCGCCGTCGCCGTGGCGGGCTATGGCGGCCTGCTGAAGGGGGATCCTTACATCGATCCGTCTTTTGACTGGGAAGATGTCGTCGCGATCGCTTCGGGAGCGAAAGGTGAAGATGCATTCGGCTATCGGGCGGAGTTTGTGCAGCTCGCCCGCCTCGCCCGGATCGCCGCCTCGCAAACGGCGCCCTCGCCCCCCGCTGGCGTACCCGAGCGCTGAAGAGCCGGGGTCGGTCAACCGGCGGCCTCGCTGGCGAACATCCAACAGATTCGGGCCCGCAGTCAGACGACTGCGGGCCCGCTTCCCGTCGGAGGCGCACGCGGCCGAATGGCCCACGACCGCCCGCCCCCTCTCTGACGAGGTCCCTGATCCGCCCTCAGGCGGCGATACGAACGCTTTCGCTATCAGGCGCACAGACAGGATCGAGCCCAAGGGTCAGATCCGCCGCTTCGCGCCGTCGACGAAGGATGTCGATGTCCCGACGGACAAACACTGCGGTAGCGCCGTAACGGCGAGCGTCTCTCCATCTCCAGAAGACGCTGACATCGCCCTCAACGCCGCCCTGCTCGACCACGCGAATGACGCGCCAGCCGCGACCGTCCGGGGCTGCGAACACCACCACGCCGGCGACCTTCGCCCAATCCTTTTCGAGACCCATCCGTTCGAAACGATAGGAGTCCCCGCTCACGCCGCAGAAATTCGCTGTCTCGATCATGTTCACTCTCCGTTCTCTTTTTCCGTATATTCACTTTTTGTTCTCATGCAATATGGGTCAGAGAATTTTTTGAACTCGGTGGGGGTTTTCGTCCTGAAGCGGCGCGATCCGCCTGTCGGTCCTCTTGTGCGGGGACATCGGGCGCCCGACAGTGGGACTCATGAGCGCCGCCCATCTGTCCTGTTCACACACCGCCCTCGCTGACTCGCTGCGGCAGGCGGAGGAGCTGTGCGAGATGCGTGGCGGGCGCCTGACGCCCCTCCGGCGCAAGGTCCTCACTCTGCTGCTTGAGGCCCAGGCCCCCGCCAAAGCGTACGATCTTCTCAATCTGATGGGGCAGGAGGCAGCCGCCAAGCCGCCGTCCGTCTATCGCTGTCTCGACTTTCTGCTCGAGATGGGACTGGCTCATCGGATCGAGAGCCTCAACGCCTTTGTCGCCTGCGGCCACTGGGGACATGGCCATGCCGCCGCGTTCCTCATCTGCGACAGCTGCGGAAATGTCGGCGAGCTCCATGCCGGCGAGAGCGTGCGCCGGCTCGCCGCAGAGATCGAGGAAGTCCGCTTTCGCATGCGCAGCGCCGTGATAGAGGTCCGGGGCGTTTGCGCATCCTGCGCCTAAAGGCCCGGGAGGCCCCCGGGGAGACGGACATGATGATTGAAGTTTACCGAGGCTCTTCGAACACCTGGGAAACCGACGAGATGGGGCACATGAATGTGCGCTTCTACATCTCGCGGATGATGGAGGGCCTCGCTGAACTCGCTCATGTGATCGGCCTTCCCCACGCGTTCCGGCCCGGAGCGGACGCAACCTTGAGACCACGGGATCAGCACATCCGCTTCCTGCGGGAGGCTTATGCGGGGCGTCCTCTTTCAATGACAGCCGGGGTTCTCGAGATCAGGGAGAGCTCAGCCCTCATCTATCAGCGCCTCGACCACAGCGGCGGCAATCCGTGCGCGACTTTCCAGACATGGGTGGACCATGTAGATGCGACGACAGGCGAGCCCTTCCCATGGCCTTCGCCCGTTCGCTCGGCTCTGGAACAGCTGAGGTGCGAGGCGGACGCCGCAATCGGTCCGCGTTCAATCGATGTGTCGCGGACGCCAAGACCGGAGGCTCTGGTCGCCCACGCGGACGCTGTCGGATCGCCGGTGATCGGCCGGGCTGTCGTTCAGGCCCAGCACTGCGATGCGCTGGGCTTTATGATTCCAGAACTTTTCATCGGACGCATTTCCGACAGTGTCGGCAACCTCCTCGCTCCCTGGCGGGACAGGATCGCCGAGGCAGCCCTCGAGACAGATGAACCGCCACCACGGACAGGGGGCGCGGTGCTCGAGTACCGGATTGTCTACAGACGCTGGCCGCGGACGGGAGACCGGCTGGTGATACGCTCGGCTCTCGGCGAGGTGAGGGAGAAGTTTCACTCCCTCATTCACTGGGTTCTTGACCCTGAGACCGGTCAGGCGTGGTGCACGTGCGAAGTTGTGGCGATTACGCTCAACCTTGACACGCGAAAGATCATCCCGGCCCCCCCAGGGCACGCAGAACATCTCAAACGCCTGGCTCCTCAGGGACTGACGGTCTGACGCCTCACGCGATCAGTCCATCACCCCGATCGAGTCGTTGATCGTGCGCCGGACCGCGCCGACATAATCAAGGCTTTCGGCCCCATCGATCGTCGCCTCATAGAGGAGGCGCAAGGCGTCGCGCACCACATAAGGGCGCTCCATCGGGATGAAGTGGGTGGTTCCGGGAACATGCGTCACGGCCGAGTCCGGGCGCACCGCATGAAACCGCGCATCGGTGTCGGGACGCGATGTCGAGCCTTTTTCCGCCTGCAGCACCACGATCGGCATGCGGCGACGGCGCAGCTTTGCAAGGGCCGACCACGGCAGATAGCGATGGGCGGTGAAGACCGCCGCCTCCCATTCCGGCGTGCAGGCCAGGGCGAACGCCCCATTATCCTGCCGCAGAACGCCGTCGATCACGTAATCGTCGAGAAACGGATTTCGCCATGTCTTGAACGCGCCCCGACCGCGCAGAAACTCTGCAGCCTCGCCGGGAGACTCAAAATCGCGACGACGGCGTATCGCCTGTCGGGCAAGGGGTGTTTTCGGGGTCAGGTCCCCCAGAAGCGGCAGATTGAACCAGCGATAGAACTCCGGCTTCAGAAGCACCGGGTCCGTCAGAACCAGCCCCTTCACCAGATCCGGCCGACGCCCCGCCACCAGCAGCGCAACGGTCGCTCCCATGGAGTGTCCGCCAAGAACGGCGCCGCGGGGCGCCTCCTTTTCCAGGAACTGGATCACATCGTCCCGAAACCGGTTCCAGGACTTCATCAGAGCCGGCTTGGCATAAAGCGTCGAGCGACCGTGGCCTCGCAGATCGAGCGCCGCGCAATGCGCCAGAGAGCCCAGCGGCTGCAGCAGGGACTGATAGGTGATGGCGTTGAACCCCGTGGCGTGCAGGAAAAGAACCTCGACCTGACGCGCGGCGTCGCCGAAGCTGATGCCGGCCATCTGGCCGTCCTGCATATCGAACCTGAACCGGCGCATCTGCATGAGCCCGGCTTGCCTCCTCTGACGCATGTCCGTCTGCCCGGCCCCAGGCTCCCCGACGCGGCGCTTTGCGCCGTGGGGCTCCCGTTCCAGACGACATCCGGACCAACTCTTCGGGAGGCCTCCCCCCTGCAGAACGCGCCCTGGCCGATCCGACCGACCGCCGAGGCGCGCCCGGGGCCTATAGCCCCTTCCACAGGCGCTCCTGTCAAGCTCGATGATGAACAAGGCGTTGATATCAAAACAGTCGCCCTCGCCCGTCGGGGGAGCTAATATGGGAACCTCATCTCCGAGCGGAGCCTGTCGCAATGTCATCCCCCACTTCTTCCTGCTTCGATGTTCAGATCACCGACAAGGTGGCTCATATCTCTCTCAGCCGGGGCAAGGAGCTGAACACGATGACCCCGGAATTCTGGCTCGATCTGCCCAGAATCGTCAAAGACATCGATCGGAACGCCCGCGCGAGGGCGATCGTTCTGTCCTCCACGGGCAAGCACTTCACCGCCGGCATGGACCTGAAGGTGTTCGCAGCTCACGACGGCCCGGGAGCGGCCGGCCAGAGCTCCCCGGATCCATATCTTCGGGCTGAGAAATTCCGGCTGGATGTCCGCAACATTCAGGACAGCTTCAACTGCCTTGAGGAGGCGCGGATCCCTGTCATCGCAGCGATTCAGGGGGGCTGCATTGGCGGCGGCGTCGACCTGGTGAGCGCCTGCGATTTCCGCCTCGCCACCCGGGACGCCTTCTTCTGCATTCAGGAGATCTCGATCGGCATGACCGCCGATGTCGGAACCTTCCCTCGCCTGTGCCGCCTGATGCCGGAAGGCTGGGTGCGCCAGATGGCCTATACGGGCGAGCGAGTTGATGCCGAACGCGCGCGTCAGCTGGGTCTGGTCAACGACGTCTTCGAGACTCAGGAAGCGATGATCGCACACGCTTTGTCCCTCGCACGGACCATCGCCACCAAAAGTCCGCTCGCCGTCACAGGCTCCAAGGTGATGATAAACTACGCGCGGGATCACTCGACCGCTGATTGCCTGGACTATATCGGCGTCTGGAATTCGGCGATGCTGGCCGGCCCGCACATGCAGGAGGCGATGCGCGCCCGGATGGAAAACCGTGAACCGGCCTTCGCCGATTTGCTTCCGCTTCGGGACACCCCGCTTTAAGCCGGGATCGCGGAAAACACGCCGCGGGCGGCGAACAAAAGCTCCCCGCCCGCCCGGGCTTCGAGAGAGATAAAACTCAGCGTGCTTGTGGTCCGGTCGCGACGCACGCTCAGGAGCGGCGTCGCTTCCGGCTCCCTGCGCCCGACGCCGATCTCCAGAGAGAAGGACACCAGACGACGATTATCGCCGGCTTCTGTCTGAAGCGCCGTAAGAGCCATGCCCGCCAGCTCGCGGGGATCGGCCGGGACCTTCGGGGCCAGACCGGTCTTAGGCATCCCCTGCGGCTCCATGCTCCCCCCCCCTTATCGGATCTCTTCGCGCCCGACCCGGTCGCTAACCTGTCCTTAACTCCGCGACGGCTAGGCGCACAATCCATGGTTCAGAAGAGTGCGTACCGCGTTCTCGCTCTGACGGCGGCCGTCATAGGCCTCACGCCGTCGACCGCCGGCGCGGACCGCGCCGTCGTCCGCAATCTCGAGATGACCCGCGAAGGCTCGAGGATTTCCTTTCTCCTGAGTTTCTCAGATCAGCCCAGAGCCGCCGGTGTCGAGACGTCGGCGACAGGCCTTTCGATCGATGTCGGCGGACTTGAGCTCGCCGTGCCCGCCTTCGCTCCACCCTCGGGAGGACTCGTCCGTCGCGTAACGACGGAACCCACGGCGTCGGGAGGAACACGCGTCCGGCTCGAAGGGGCGGCGTTTATTGGCGCGGCCGCCACGATCTACCGGAACGCCATCCTCGTCGAGGCGCGGCTGGCGAGCGATCAGCCGATCCCGAGCGAGCCGCCCGAAAGTCCCAAAGCGCCCCCGCCGTCGCCGGCCCCCACGGCTGTGACCCCGGCATCCGCCCCGTCAGCGCCCGCCGCGATCGCTCAGGAAGCCCCGAAGGGCGCTGCAGCCCGCCCGCCCGCGCCGGGTCAGGCGACCCGGGAGACAGCGTCGATCTCGCCGGCCGCCCTGATGAGCGGATCGTCAGCCGCCGATTGCAGCGCCGTGCGCGCTCAGCTTACCCGGACGCCGTGGGATGTCCCCAGCCTCGGACACCACGCCCTCTGCCTGATCGAAACGGGAAAGCTCGAGGAGGCCGGCAATCGTGTCAGCCAGATCGCGGCGTTCAGCGCCGATGACTGGCGGGCTCACCTCACCCGAGCCGCACTAAACGCCCGCCAGGGCCGCGCTGAGGAGGCGGCTGCCGGCTTTGAAAAAGCCCGCATGGCGACCAGAGACGACGCGATCCGCGCTGCGATCGACATCTATGTCCGAAATCCCCTGCCGGTGATCGCACCGCCTCCGAAACCGCAGACCGAGACCCCGGCTCCGACAGAACCGGAGGCGACTGGAGAGACACCCGAAAACACTGAATGACGACGCTTCCCGGCGGGGGACGGGGGGGTCGAGGGGGGGACAACTCGTCACCTCCGCCGGGAAGGTCGCTGCTCGGCGAGCGAAGCTCACCGCAACTCCCCTGATGTGGGAACCCTTCGGCGGGTTTAAAGACCCTCGATGAAAAACCTTGAGATCACGCCACGCGCCGAAGGGCCTCGCCCGGGGTCGCCCCGGCGCCGAAGGCGTCTCCCAGATCGCCGGCCATTTCAACGCCCAGAACGGAGCGGGCATAGCTCCCAAGAGCCGGAAGCAGGGCGGACACCTGATCGTGACCCAGACCCGCTGCGTGCAGACGCATCACCATGGTTTCGAAGACAAGACGGCGACCGCCTGGCGTCTGCTCAATCAGACGAGCGATCGCTCCCGTGGCCGCCCCGAAATCCGCTCCGGTTTCAGCTGCTAGCGTGCGCGCCCCGGGAACTTCGCGGCAGATCAGATCCGCCAGAGCCGACCCTTGCCGCTCACCTGCATTGAGCACCACGCCAAGGGCCTGACGAGCCTGAGGAATGGACAAGCCTGCGGACGAAGCCACGTGCTGAATCAATCGGTTGAGCATGAACGCATCCTGCGTTGAGTCGTTTTCACAACCATTCATGCCGCCTGATGGTTTCCGGGGCCTTAAGAGATATCCATCCCGAGAGGATCATAGGCCCCGAAAACGGCCTCCGGCGCGCCGGTGAGGCGGGCCCACATCTGATCCCCCCATGAATAGTGCCACCACTCCGTCGGATTGTTTGAAAATCCCGCCTCTTTCATCACCCAGTACAAAAGACGACGATTTGAACGGGCCTCATCCTCAGACATCGACAGGCCGCCCGCCCTCTCGCATCCGTCGGTCCAGGCCAGACGCGTGAGGTCGTCGAATATCCCTCCCATGAACAGAGGTTGCCGGTTGTGAGAAAAGATCAGCGTCAGATCGAGCGCCCCGCCGGTCGAATGCGGGGATGGAGAGGCCGGCCCGGAGGTGGGGGCGGACCAGTATTTCTCCACCTCCTCAACAAGCCGCTCTCCCTCAAGCTCCGGCCGCCTCTCCTTAAGCCAGGCCGGGAACCACTCATCGTGAAAAAAACGCTGGATCGCCTGCGGCCTCCAGGCGTCATAGAGAAAGATCTCCAGCCCCGCCCGCCTCAGTCGCTCATTGACGGCGTGCAGCCTCGAGAGAACGCTGACGCGCACGAAGAGCTCAGGCAGGGAGCCAGGCGCCGCAACGTAATAGGGTGGATTGAACGCCGAATTGTAATGATTACACCCGGCCAGGCCTTCAGTGCGCGCGTCGAGACACCCCTCGGAGGCTAAAGGCCCGGCGACGTCGATGGGTACAGACACCCTGTAGTCGCCGCGGCGGCGCAACGCCTCTTCGGAACAGGGTATGGGTCGTCGCTTCAGATCCGACAGGTCCTTCATCGAGGATCGCGCTCCTTGCTTCGATCAGGGCCCCGCTCCGTCATCGCCGACCCGGACCCAGATCCCAGCCAAGCAGGGTTCGGGTCGCCCTGAAAGCCCGAAACTCCCCTCCGCCTCGCCCGGGCGGCCCCGGCGGGCGCCCCGGAAACGGCCGTAAAACCTCACGCCCTGCGAGTTGCATTTCGTGTGCGCTTGGCGCTTAAGCTTGCACAGCATTTGAAGCTGAGAATGGGACGGAGACAAATATGCGTGAGGCGGTCATCGTATCAACGGCCAGAACCGGCCTGGCCAAGTCGGCCCGAGGCGGATTCAACCAGACCCATGGAGCGGCGCTTGGCGGACACGCCATTCAGCACGCCCTTCAGCGGGCCGGCCTTGAACCGGGCGAGGTTGAGGATGTGTATCTGGGCTGCGCCAACCCTGAAGGCGCCACGGGCGGCAACATCGCCCGCCAGGCCGCTCTGTGGGCGGGCTGCCCGACCACGGTGGCCGGAGCGACCATCAACCGCTTCTGCTCCTCGGGCCTCAACGCCGTGGCGCTCGCCGCCGGCCAGATCCGCGACGGCTCGGACATCGTGATCGGAGGCGGGGTGGAGAGCATCTCGCTCGTCCAGCTGTCCGGCAAAGGCAATCGGTTCATGGGGGCCGACGTCAAACTCTCGGCGACCATCCCGGCCATCTACATGACGATGATCGAGACAGCCGAGATCGTTGCGGATCGCTACGGGGTCACCCGCGAAGCGCAGGATCTTTACGCGCTCTCCTCGCAGCAGCGCACGGCGGCGGCGCAGGCGGCCGGCAAGTACGCTGACGAGATCGTGCCGATGGCCACCAAAATGGCGCAGACCAACAAGGAAACCGGCGAGGTCACCATCGTGGACACTGTCGTCACGCGCGACGACTGCAACCGGCCCCAGACCACCCTCGCCGACCTGCAGAAGCTCGAGCCTGTGTTCAAGGGCGGGCAGAAGGTCCAGCAGGGTCGCCACATCACGGCGGGCAACGCCTCCCAGTTCTCCGACGGCGGCGCTGCGCTGGTGCTGATGGAAGCCAAGGAAGCCGCTCGTCGGGGCCTCGCGCCGCTGGGCGCCTTCCGCGGCTTCGCCGTGGCCGGATGCGAGCCCGACGAGATGGGAATTGGTCCCGTGTTCGCCGTGCCGCGCCTTCTTGAACGCCACGGGCTGAAGGTCGACGATATCGATCTGTGGGAACTGAACGAGGCCTTCGCTTCGCAGTGCCTTTACTCGCGCGACCGGCTCGGCATCGATCCGGAGAAGTACAATGTGAACGGCGGATCGATCTCCATCGGACACCCGTACGGCGTGACGGGCGCGCGCTGCACCGGCCACATCCTCCTTGAGGGCCGGCGCCGCAAGGCCAAGTACGGCGTGGTCACGATGTGCATCGGCGGCGGCCAGGGCGCAGCCGGTCTCTTCGAATTCTACAACTGACAGGAACGCCTCTGAACGGCGCCAGAGCGGCCCGGCCTCACTGGCCGGGCCGCTTGCTTTCAGGGCGAAGGATTTTTCAGGACTGGCGCGAGAAAACCCTCTGACCGAAGCGGGCTCAGAGGGGTCACGTCAACGGTGATCGACCGGGGTCGACTTCTGTATCAGATCCGCTCGATGATGATCGCAGGCGCCATGCCGCCTGCAGCGCACATGGTCACGAGACCCCGTCGCAGATCCCGACGCTCCAGCTCGTCAAGGACCGTCCCGATCAGAATTGAACCGGTAGCGCCGATAGGATGGCCCAGCGCCATTGCGCCGCCGTTCACATTGACCCTCTCACGGTCGAGACGAAGATCCCGGATGAACTTCTCCGCCACCACTGCGAAGGCCTCGTTGATCTCGAAAAGATCGATGTCCTCAAGTCTAAGACCCGCCTTCTCAAGCACCTTTCGGGCCGCAGGCACCGGGGCGTTCAGCATGAGCGTCGGGCTGTCGCCCATGTTCGCCATCGCCACCACGCGCGCGCGCGGCTTCAGACCATTGCGTCGGGCGTAATCAGGAGAGGCCAGAAGAAGGGCGGCCGCCCCGTCCACCACTCCTGATGAGTTTCCGGCATGGTGAACATGGCGGATCTGCAGATCCGGATAAACCTGCCGGATGAGACCTCCATAGGTCATTCCGGTCTCGTCGAGAGGGTATTCGGCCAACGCCTCAAAGGCGGGCTTGAGGCCGGCCAGTCCTTCCATCGTGGTCTGAGGCCGCGGAAACTCCTCGCGATCCAGAGCCAGTCGGCCGTCCTCATGCCGCACGGCCACAAGGCTCCTGTCGAAACGGCCTTCGCGAATGGCGCGATCGGCCCGAACCTGACTTTCCAGCGCAAGGGCGTCGAGGGCTTCGCGCGGGATCCCTTCCAGGGTCGCGATGGCGTCTGCGCATACGCCCTGATGGCTCTGGGGATGGGATGCGCGAAGCCTCAGATTTCCGGCGTCCATCATCTGAGGCGATTTCGGGTCTGCGGTGGCGCTGGTGTAGCTCATCATCTCCGTGCCGCCGGCGACCACCAGGTCGGACATTCCCGACATCACCGTCGAGGCTGCGAAGTTAACGGTCGAGATGCCCGACCCGCAGAACCGGTCGATGGTCACGCCTGAGGAGCGGACATCATAGCCTGCATCCAGCGCCGCCATCCGTCCCAGGTCCATCGACTGTCGACCGCGCTGGCTCGACACGCCCCAGATCACATCGTCAACCTCGGCGGTGTTGATGGCGTTGCGATCGGCAAGAGCCTTCAGCACGGTTGACGCCAGCTGCTGGGGATGAAGCTCGGCCAGCGCTCCCTTGCCCACCCGTCCGATCCCGCGCGGGGTTCTGCAGGCGTCAATGATCCAGGCCTCGGTCATGCTCATGTCTCCTGTCGTGCTCCGCGCGATTAGCGCACAAATCCACCCTGCCCGCCAGACCTTCGGAGCTAGGCTCCTGAGCCAGCGGGCCCCTCCCTTCGGCGAGCTCTAACGCCCCAGCGCGTAGGGCCCTCCGCGCTCGAGGGCGACCTTCCAGGCCGGCCTTTGATGCATCCGGTCCAGCCAGGCGCTCAAGGCAGGATAAGCGTCCAGCCGGCCCTGGGCCCGGGCCGCCTCGGCGACAAAGCTCATCATGATGTCAGCGCCCGTGAGCGTCTCGCCGACAAAGAAGGCGCGACCGGCGAGCGAGGCCTCGACAAACCCCAGATGATTGGCGATCTCCGAATCGATCCTCGGGCGCAAGGGGGCCCCTGCCTCCTTCAGGCGCGCCACATACATGTTGAGCAGGATCGGCAGCATGGCCGATCCCTCGGCGTAATGCAGCCACTGAAGATAGGCTTCATGATCGTCCCCGCCCGGGCTCGGCGCCAAACGTCCGCCGCCGTGCCTGCGAATGACATAGTCTACGATGGCGCCCGTCTCGATAATGGTCCTGTCGCCGTCGGTCAGGACAGGGCTCTTGCCCAGGGGGTGAACGGCCTTAAGGGCGTCCGGCGCGAGGCGGGTCTGGGGATCGCGATCATAAAACCGGATCTCATAAGGCAGGGCGAGCTCCTCGAGGAGCCAGAGAACGCGCTGAGAGCGCGATTCGTTGAGATGATGAACTGTCAGCATGGGCGCCCAAAGACCTTTCAAGAGGAGCCTCCTTGATAGCGACCCTCAGGCCGGACGTCACGCTCCCGGGATCCCGGATCAGAAAATGCGCGCAATCTGTTCACGCCATCTCAACCCCGCCGACGTTCTCTATGCAGACCTCGAAAGCCGATGAGATATGACCAGACGACCCGCGCCACCGCTTCCCCTGAGCCTCGCGACGCCGACAGCGGTCCTGTCATGCGTCGCCGGATGCGGCCTCATCCTGTGGGGCGGCCTCAGCGCCCAGGATCCTCTGGAGCGCTTCATCGCATCGGATGATGTCCGTCACCTGCTTTGTTTCGCCATCCTCGGAGCCTGCGCAGGGCTACTTCGGGGGCGCGGCCTCCGGCTGACCGGCCTCCTGATCGTTCTTTGCCTCGCCCCCGGCCTTGAGGGCCTTCAGGCGCTAACCCCCGGACGCACGCCGGCCCTGGACGATGCAGGGCACTCCGTTCTGGGCGGCCTTCTCGGCTTTATCCTCTTGTCATGGCCCACCGAGATCCGGCGCAGATTTATTCACGCTCGCGCCTCTGCGAGACCGATGCCGGCTTTCGCCTGATCGCACTGCGGAATGCAGCTCGGTCGGCTTACTGCGCTTGCACGCCGCTCCCGTGGAGATCATAGTCGGAGCTGCAACATCGAAGGATGCGTTCATGGCCCACCGATTCCGTCTTGCTCTTGCAGGGGGCCTTGCTCTCGCAGGGGGCCTCGCCCTCTCGGGATCTCTTCCGGCCATCGCTCAGGAGCCCTCGGTCTTTGTCAGACCGTATTGGTGGGACAAGCCGGTGGTTGAAGGTCTCGGTCGTGCGATGATGGATGTCGCCCCGAACAGGGCGCGCTTCGAGGTATCGTTCGTGGAGACCGACAATCAGTCTGCAGCGGCGACCAAGAAGGCGGTCGCCCGCGCCCGCCTCGCCTATGAGGCGATCCGGAAGGTTGCAGGCGATAAAGCCCGCGTGACCACGAGCGTCAATGTGAACGCCTATTTCGAACAATACCGGGACAAGGATGGAAACATCCTCACCAACGACCGTGCGGACCGTGTGAAGGGCTATGAGGCCCGCACTGCGATGACGGTCACCCTCACCGACACGGCTCTCGCAGGTCGCGCCCGCGCCGCGGCTCTGGCGCTCGCCCCCCAGAATTCCGGAGAGATCTACGTCTACCTTGAAGAAACTGCAGAAATGCAGCGCGACATCCTCAATGAAGCCGCCAAGGATGCCCGCGAGCGCGCCCGCGGCGTGGCGAGCGCCGCCGGGGCCAAGCTTGGGGACCTGCTGGTCATTCAGGAGGGATCGGATTCGTGCATGGGCAACTGGTCGACCGGTCAGGCGGCCCGCGTCATGAACCCGGACAGCAATTATCGTTATGCGCCAGTGGCGGCGATGGCGTCCCCGGCCCCGCCGCCGCCTGCGCCTGTCGCCAGCGGGATGATCGACGGGCGACAGGTGACGATCACGGAAGCCGATCTCGCCCAGCTCAATCTTCCAAACGATGAGCTTCCCAGAACCATATCGGCCAATGTCTGCGTCATCTACACGCTGACCAAGTGACGGGAGCGAACGTCGGTTGTGCCCCGCTGAGCGGCTCGGCTAAGGTCGCTCCGCGGGGACAATGCGCCCGTGATTCCGGACCTCGCAGCCGATGCGCCAGCTTACGCTCCTCCGGCACGCGAAAGCCGACCCTGGCGGCGGGGCGACCGACTTCGAGCGCTCGCTTAATGAACGCGGACGAAGTGACGCCTCGAGAATAGGATGGGCGCTTATTGAGGCCGGCGTCGCCCCTGACGTCGTCCTGATATCCTCTTCATCCCGCACGCGTCAGACCTGGGACCAGATCGCCCGCGCCTTCCCGGGCGCCGAGACGCGCTTTCTCGACAGCCTTTACCTCGCCCCGGCCGACGCCCTGCTGCAGGAAGCGAAGGCCGCCGGCGCCGAACGGGTGATGATCATCGCCCACAATCCCGGACTTCAGGAACTTGCAGCTGAGCTGGGCGGCGGACGCACGCCGCTGGCGAGGCGGATCGAGGCGGATTTTCCGACAGCGGCCGCCGCTCTCTTCGAGCGCAAGAACGAGGACGCTCCGTGGCGGCTTCTGGCGTTTCTTTCCCCGAAGGACAGCCTCGGATGAAGACGCCGGGAGGGATCAGACCGGCCGCTCAAGCACCAGATACTTCATGTCCTCGATCGTCCAGCCATTGACCAGGCCGGTGATGTAGGCCGCGTAACAGGCAAGAAATACGACCGCTGTCCCAATCCCAACTCGCCGACGCAGCAGGATCAGCAGAAGGATCATCGCCGCCGCCGCAGCCATGAGCCAGTGGCTGTAATCGTGAAACTCCGGGCTCAGGGAG
The DNA here is from genome assembly GCA_903831255.1 of uncultured Alphaproteobacteria bacterium. Lineage (GTDB taxonomy): Bacteria > Pseudomonadota > Alphaproteobacteria > Caulobacterales > Hyphomonadaceae > UBA7672. The sequence continues at coordinate 60,252 of CAIKWZ010000043.1, read as the reverse complement.
TATGTCCCGGTCAGGGCGACCACGCCTCCCGCCCCGAGCAGATTGAAGATGTTCGCTCCGAGGATATTGCCCATGGCGACATCGCTCTGCCGCCGCCAGGCGGCGGCGATACCTGCGCCAAGCTCCGGCAGGGATGAACCGATCGCGAGAAGGGTCAGGCCAATCGTCTCCTGACTGAAATCCGTCCGTTCAGAGAGGAAAATTCCGCCGTCCACGAGAATTCGCGAGCCGAGGGGCAAACCGACCACACCGATCAGAATCAGGACCGCCATCCGCCAGGCAGGGGTCGCCTCGATCGCCCTCTCTTCAGGCGTATCCTCGGTCAGATCGCGACGCCCGATCATCCAGGCGATCAGCACGTAGATGAGAAGGACGACCAGAAATGCCGACCCGATAAGGGGCGAAAGACCGTAGGTCCGGGTCAGAGCCACCCATGCGATCGTCGCCGCCATCATCACCAGCGCCGTCACGATGATACGGGGCGCCCGAGTGGAGATGGGATAAATGATCGCCGGCAGGGCGAGGACCAGCCAGATATTGGCGATATTGGATCCGACGATCGCGCCCTGAGCAAGGCCCGGGCGACCGTTCATGGCGCTGACAACCGATATGATCAGCTCGGGAAGCGATGTCCCGAACCCCACGATCACCACCCCGACCAGCAGAGGGGACACATTCGCCTTGTAAGAGGCCGCCAGAGCGCCGCGAACAAGACAGTCCCCCGAATAGAGGAGGACGCCGAACCCCGCGAGAAGAAACACAAACGCCGATGCCAGCTCCATGACCCCTGCTCCCCAGCCGGACCCGCCTGCGCGTGTCAGTCGATACGACGATATTCCAGAAGGTTAAGAACGCCGAACACCGCCACAACGGTGAGAATCGCCCAGACAGCCGCCATGATCATCTCCCTTCAGGTCTTCCCGTCTCCATAACCCGCTTCGGATCGACGCGCCATGCCGGAGCGTTTCCAGCGACAGGGACAGATCGAAGCGGCCCGATCAGAAAAAAGTTATCCCATGTTTCCGCCGGTTTTCGCCATTGATTTGCGCCAATGCCGGGGATTGTCTCATATGGAAACGAACCGGGAGACGCTCATGCGTTCACATCCGCCCATTCTGACCGCACTTGTTCTCAGTTTCGCCTTGTGCGGATGCGATCCGGCGGACAAGCCCGAGGCGGCGCTTGAAACCGTCGGCGCCGATCCAGGTATCGCTCCCCCGTCAGGCGACGCTGCGCTGATCGCCGAAGCGCGCCGGGTGAGCGATCTTCTTGGAGGATGCGAACGCCCGATCGAGGCTCCCGACGCTTCCAAGATCATTCCGCTGGAAACCGCCACGATCGCCATGATCTCCTGCAGCCTCGGATCCTATTCCTATTCGGACCGTCTGTTCGTCATGAAGGACGGCGCGCCTGCCCGCCTCCTGGCCCTGCCCGACTACAATGAGGAGGGATGGTTTGCGAACGACCAGATCGGAATGCCGGAACTTGATGCAGGAACCGGCGTCCTCACCACGCTGAACAAGGCGGCGAGCGATGGCCGATGCGGATCGGAAGGGCGCTACGCCTGGACGGGGACGCAGTTCTATCTCCAGGAAATGCGCTGGCGGTCCTGCGATGATCCTGAAACGGCCGGTCCGACCTTTCCTCTGATATGGCCGACCATGACCGGCAGCACAGTCGACCCGAACGCCAGCACGCCAGCGCCCTGACCGCCTCGCCCGACCCGGTCCTTCCACCCGACCGTGCGATCCATCGCCGGCGGACGAGGAGGCGTCAGCCAGCCATCTCGGCGGACTTGCGCGGAGAGGGCTTCGGATCCTCGACGAACTTGAACGACAGCTTGTCGGGATTGGACTTGTCGATGTCGATCTTGACCCCGCCGCCCTTCTGGAGAGCGCCGAAGAGGAGTTCATCGGCCATCGGCTTCTTCACATGCTCCTGGATCAGCCGTGAGAGCGGCCGCGCGCCGAAGGCCTCGTCATAGCCGCGTTCCGCCAGCCACTTACGGGCCTTGGGCGTCAGCGCGATGGTGACGTTACGGTCGGCGAGCTGAGCTTCCAGCTGCAGGATGAACTTGTCGACGACCTGCTCGATAATCTGCTGGCTGAGGTGCGCAAACCCGATCGTGGCGTCGAGGCGATTGCGGAACTCCGGCGTGAAGAGACGCTTGATCGCCTCTTCGTCCTCTCCTTCACGCTTGCCGCGGCCAAATCCGATGGATTCCTTGGCGGCATCCGAAGCCCCGGCGTTGGTGGTCATGATGAGGATCACGTTCCGGAAATCGACCTTTTTGCCATTGGCGTCCGTGAGGGCGCCGTTGTCCATCACCTGCAGGAGAATGTTGAACAGGTCCGGATGGGCTTTTTCAATCTCGTCGAGCAGAAGCACGCAGTGACGATGCTGATCGACCCCGTCGGTCAGGAGACCGCCCTGATCAAAGCCGACATAGCCAGGCGGGGCGCCGATCAGGCGCGAGACCGTATGACGCTCCATGTATTCCGACATGTCGAAGCGCAGAAGCTCAACGCCGAGGATTGAGGCCAGCTGCTTGGCGACTTCGGTCTTGCCAACCCCGGTCGGCCCCGAGAACAGATAACACCCGATCGGCTTATTGGGCTCACGAAGGCCGGCGCGTGAAAGCTTGATGGCGCTCGAAAGAGCGGTGATGGCCGAATCCTGTCCATAAACGACCCGCTTGAGGTCGGCTTCAAGGGAGCGAAGCTGTTCAGCGTCCGAACGGGTCACCTGGCGGGACGGAATACGGGCCATCTTGGCGACGACCTGTTCGATCTCGCGCGCTCCGATCTGCTTGCGACGCTTGTTTTCAGGAAGCAGCCACTGACTGGCGCCAGCCTCGTCAATCACATCAATCGCCTTGTCGGGCAGTTTGCGGTCCGTGATATAGCGGGCCGAAAGGTCAACCGCTGTGCGGATCGCCTCACTCGTATACTTGAGACCGTGGAACTCCTCAAAATACGGCTTGATCCCCATGACGATCCGAACCGTGTCCTCAATGCTCGGTTCGACCACGTCAATCTTCTGAAAGCGCCGGGCCAGAGCCCTGTCTTTCTCGAAATGCTGCCGGTACTCCTTGTACGTGGTCGAGCCCATGCAACGCAGCTGGCCCGACTGCAGGGCCGGCTTCAGAAGATTGGAAGCATCCATGGCGCCGCCGGAGGTCGCTCCGGCGCCGATGACCGTATGGATCTCGTCGATGAACAAAATCGCCTTGGGATGCTCTTCGAGCTCCTTGAGCACCGCCTTCAGACGCTCCTCGAAATCGCCCCGATAACGCGTGCCGGCCAGCAATGTCCCCATGTCGAGAGAGAAAATCACCGCATCCTTCAGAATGGCGGGGGCGTCCCCGTCCACGATCTTGCGGGCGAGGCCTTCGGCGATCGCGGTCTTTCCAACCCCCGGGTCGCCCACCAGCAGGGGATTGTTCTTCCGCCTGCGGCACAGCACCTGGATGGCCCGCTCGACCTCCTGATGACGTCCGATGAGCGGATCGGTCTTGCCCTTGCGCGCCTTCTCGTTGAGATCGACACAATAGGTCGACAGCGCCTCACCGCCTGACTTGGCCGCTTCCTCATCCTTCTCCGCGGCCCCCTCGACGGGCTTGGATTTCGACATGCCGGGCTTCTTGGCGACGCCGTGCGCGATGTAATTGACCGCGTCATAACGGGTCATGTCCTGTTCCTGCAGGAAGTAGGCGGCGTGACTGTCGCGCTCGGCGAAGATCGACACCAGGACATTGGCGCCCGAAACCTCGTCGCGCCCTGAGCTCTCAACATGGAGAACAGCCCGCTGGACGACACGCTGGAAGGCGGCCGTCGGATGAACCTGCCCGCCATCCTCGACCACAAAGCTGGCGCAGTCATTGTCCAGATAATGCTGGAGATCGCGACGCAGCTTCTCGATATCGACCTTGCAGGCCGACATCACCTCCGATGCGTCCTCATCCTCGGTCAGCGCATAAAGGAGATGCTCAAGGGTGGCGTACTCGTGCTTTCGCTCGGCGGCGAGGTGGAGCGCCCTCTCCAGAGCACGTTCGAGACTTGGGGTCAGAGACGGCATGGCTACTCCCTAATCCTCGCGTTCCATGGTGCATTGAAGCGGATGTTGAGCCCGCCGCGCAAGGTCAAGAACCTGCGCTACTTTGGTCTCAGCCACCTCGAAGGTATAGATCCCGCACAAACCGACCCCGTAATTATGCACATGAAGCATGATCCGCGTGGCCTCTTCACGAGACTTGTTGAAGCAATGTTCGAGAACGAGGATGACAAACTCCATCGGCGTGTAATCGTCATTCAGCAGCAGAACCCGATACATGGACGGCTTCGCCGTCTTGGGTTTGACGCGCGTCGCGACGCCCGTCTCCCTTTGATTATCCGGTGGGGTCGGCTTTTGAGCCATATCACACGTCGCCTGTCTTCTTCGTCCGTACACTGCGCCCGGCCGGCGCACGAGACATGGACTCGTTGCGCGCCGTGACGCGATGCGTCATGAAATCCGTCGTCGAAGGAAAGGGCAACCGAAAAAACCCGCGACCCGCGCGCCTCCGCGCTAAGATGTGGGTCTGAACAGGCCACAAGTCCAGACCTTCGCGACGTTTCCCCTCAGGAGGGAAACCGCTCCCGCGCCCTGCGGGACGGACTGGCTCGAAACTTGCTGCCTTTTTGGGGGTGACGCGCCTTAAGGTTTGAGTAAGCTTGACGTAGGACCCTCTGGTCACAGTCGAGTTCAGTCAGTCAGAGGACCCTTGTGCGGATGACGTCTCGTACACACGCTCTGAGAATGCGCGCCGCGGCCCTGATCGGCGGCCTTCTTCTTTCCTTTGGATTTGTCGGTCCGGCGTTTGCCGACAAATACGCTTCCATCGTCGTCGATATGGATTCCGCTCGCGTCCTGCACGAAAGAAATGCGGACGAGCCCCGTTATCCTGCGTCTCTCACCAAGGTTATGACCCTTTATATGGTGTTCGATGCGCTTGAAGACGGCCGTCTCAAGACGACTGACCGCCTTTCCGTATCGCGCGCCGCAGCGGTTCAGCAGCCCTCGAAGCTGGGCCTGCGGTCCGGATCGACGATCCGCGTGGAAGACGCCATCCGCGCCCTGGTGACGAAATCTGCGAACGATGTGGCGGTGGTTTTCGCTGAAGCGCTCGGAGGATCGGAGAAGAAATTCGCCGTGATGATGACCGAGAGAGCCCGCGAACTTGGCCTCGACAATACCGTGTTCACCAACGCCTCCGGGCTTCCGGACAAGCGGCAGATGTCGACCGCCCGGGATCTCGCACGGCTGGCCGAGGCGATGTATTTCGATCACCGCGATCATTACGCGTATTTCTCGACGCCACAGTTCACCTGGAAGAAGCGTCGGTATCAGAACCACAATACGCTGCTCAGCCGGGTCGAAGGAGTGGACGGGATCAAGACCGGCTTCACCAACGCCTCGGGATATAACCTCATGGCTTCGGCGGAGCGCGAGGGACATCGGGTGATCGCCATCATGCTTGGCGGCGCGACGGGCAGATCGCGCGATCAGCACGTCTCCGACCTCCTCGAGGCGGCGTTCCTGGATATTGAAGGCGGAGCAAGCGATCGCATCGCCGATCTTCGTGACCGCATCCGGGCCGGCGAACTGGCGAATGCGTCAGCCGACGATCTGGCGGCCATGCAGCTGCGCCGGTTCGCAGAAGCCGACGCAGCGCTTGGACCTGGGCCTGACGCCGGCCAGGCTGAGGGCGCAGAGACGACCGAAGAAGGCGACAGCGCCTCAGACCTCAGCGAGGAAGGCGAGACCGTCGAATTCGAGGCGTCCGAAGAGGTCGGATCCGCCGAAAGCGAAGAGAGCTGAGGGCTTTCACTTCGACATTCGGCGACGTCAGAACTGCAGCTCCAGCCCCTCAAGAGCCGGAAGCTTCAGCAGGATGAGAAGATCTCTGATTTCCTGACGGGCCGCCACATGGCTCATGGTGAAGGCGACCCCGGAGCCGCTTTCTGTGAGATCGAGCAGGGACAACCCCATGGGAAAGAGCTCACGATAGATCACCCGCTCGGACAGGCCCGGGGCGATCCGGAAACCAATCCTTCGGGACAGGTTGTCGAGGGCTTCTCCCACTCTCTGCTTGTTACGCGCGTCCAGAGGGGACATCCGGTTGCGCATCACGATCCAGTCGATCGGACGGCGGCTCGCGAGCGCCTTCTTCTTCCGGCAATCCCAGACCAGCTCAGAATAGAAGCTCGGACGGGCGACCTCGAGGGTCTGCGGATCCACATCCCCGAGAAGGTCAAAGTCCACGAAGCTGTCGTTCAGAGGCGTGATGAGCGTGTCGGCGGATGAATGGGCGAGACGGGAGAGGAAGGTGTCGCCTCCAGGGGCGTCGACGATGATGAAGGTGTTGCGCTCCGAGAGGCGGCGCAGACTGTCTTCGAACAGTCGGGCCTCTTCAGCCTCTGCCGCGTCGAGATCGCGGGCCTGACTGGCGTCAATGCGGGTCATCTCCGGCATCGGAAGCGCTGCGCCGGTATTGCGGACCCACCGCGAACGGTTCTCCAGGTAACGCGACAGGCTGCGCTGACGAACATCGAGATCGAGGACGCCGACTGTGAAGCCCATCCTGAGAAGAGCGATGCAGACATGCATGGCGACGGTCGATTTTCCCGCGCCGCCCTTCTCATTGCCTACGACGATCACATGGGCCTGACGCGTCTCGGGAGACGCTGAAGACTTCGGGCTCTGGGCCGGATCGCCGCTGGTCGACATGAATCCCTCAGCCATTGTGTCGCCATGCGCTCTCGGGCGAGGCCAGACGACAGTCCGGCGCCAGAGCCTCAACCGCGCGACAAAGGGCCGCCACGTCCGCCTCAGCGGTCATCGGGCCGACGCTCAGAAGAACGCTGCGACCAAGAACATGGTATCTCGGGTTATAGGACGCCAGAGACGGATCCAGCGACAATCGCCTCCATTCCCCTTCAGCCGCGCTGCGGGTTGGAAACTCGCCCATTTCCGCCTCGAAAAAGAGCGACACTCCGCCCTCAAGTCGCGGCGCCTCTGCATAAAGACTTTGCTCGACGCCTTCAGATCGGAGCTGCCCGCCTCTCAGAGCGACCAGCTCGGACCGCAGCGTCTCCACCGCGAGGTAATGGGCCTCGATACGCGCTTCAAGCTGCCTGGCCTGCTCTTCCGCCGTCAGCTTCTTTTCAGCCTGCAGGAAGGCGGGCAAGGTCAGGCCCAGAGCGGTCGGGGCGATGGCCTCGCGTCCCGCGACCGCCTGCCCCTCGCCCGAAAGCGAAGCGCAGGCCGCCAGGGAGAGGCCCGGACCCAGAGCCAGGGCGATCCCCACATGCCTGACAAATTCCTGCATCATTCCCTCAAGATCGTGCGAGCAGGTTAACAGTGCATTGATTTTGTCCGCTTCAGCCGCCTAGAAGCCTGAAAAGCCGGCGGAGTTCGGCCAGCCTCTTCTCCCGCGCAGGAGCGATTGCCCCCGATGGCCCCATCATCAGCCCCGCCGTACGGGATAGAGGTCGCACGAACGCGAGAAGAGGCCCGGGCGTTTCGACTGAAACTGAGCCTTGAAGGACAGAGGATGGGTCTGGTTCCCACAATGGGGGCCTTACACGAGGGACATCTCAGCCTGATCCGTCTCGCCGCGAGGGAAGCCGACGTCGTCGCCGCCAGCCTGTTCGTGAACCCCACCCAGTTCGCAGCGAATGAGGACTTCGGAAGCTATCCCCGCCGGGAAGCCGACGACATCGGGATGCTGGAGGCGGCGGGGTGCCGTCTGGTCTACTGTCCACAGCTCACAGAGATCTACCCGCCAGGAGATTCGACGCGCGTCAGGGTCGGCGCTCTTTCGGAAGATCTGGAAGGAGCGATCCGACCTCAGTTCTTTGAGGGCGTGGCGAGCGTCGTCACGCGCCTGTTCGCTCATCTGGGTCCCGACCTCGCCGTCTTCGGAGAGAAGGATTATCAGCAACTTCTGGTCATTCGCGCCCTGACACGAGACCTCGGCTTTCCCATCCGGATCCTCGGCGGACCGACACAGCGCGACCCCGATGGCCTCGCCATGTCATCCAGAAACGCCTATCTCGGGGCCGCAGAACGAAGACAGGCGGGAGCCCTGCCGGCCGCGCTTCAGCAGGCTTGCAAACGTCTCGCCGCCGGGGAGGCAATCAGCGACGTCTGCGGGGACGCCCGGTCCAGCCTTCTTTCGGCGGGCTTCTCGAGCGTCGATTACATCGAGGCGCGGCACGCTGAGACCCTCAGTCCCATGGGAACCGGCAGCGCGACCGCCGGGGTTCCGGGACGAATTCTGGCGGCCGCCCGGCTCGGAACGACGCGACTGATCGACAATCTACCGTTTCAGCGAAGCTGACCCTCACGAGGCCATCGCTCCCCCGTCAGGGCCGGCTCCAAATCCGCCGGAAGGGCCGGAGCAGGACTGGCGAGGTCGGCGCGGGAGCGTTTCAGACCTGCACATCACGCGCTGGATCGAGTTTATCCAACAGCGCCAGTCCGGCCCCTGCATCGCCGCGGGCTGCGCGGACGCTGTAGCGCACGTCGACATCAAACTCGGCGACCGAACGAGTTGTAAGCGCCTCGATCAGCCTGTTCATGCTGACGCCCCAATGGGCCTGAGACCTTCAGCCGGAAAGTTGAGCGCCTTGAATCACCAGGCCATCGCCTCCTTCAGCGCCGCCTCAAGATCCGCCGAAAGAGCGGGGCCGGATCCGTCGAGATCGGGCGGGGCGGCTTCAGGTTCGAGATAACGCCATCCCTGAAAGGGTCGTCGAGCGCGCGGCTGAGTGCGCACCAGCCGCGGATCCAGACGGATCCGGCACAGCGCCCGTCCCGTCTCGTCATGGTGGGTTTCAAGTCCGATGATCCGCTGGCGCACCAGAATGCGTTTGCGGATCACCCAGTAAATCGAGCCGCCCGCCAGAACCTCCTCGGCGCGCTTTGGGGCCATTCGGGTGTCGTGCCAGGGTTCGGGCGCCCCGCCCTCAGCGAGACGAAAGGCGACGAGCTGATCCTGCCAGGCCTGGAGATCCTCGATCCGGTCAGCACCGACACACAGTTTGCAGATATGAACCGCCATGCCCCATGCCATAGCGCCGCCTTTGAACGACGCAAGCCTTGTCTCAGGGGAGGCCGGCGCTCATCCACGGGACTGGCGCAGGGGCTGAGGCCAACTCCTGTCCTGCGTCCCCCGCCAGCCCGAAGGAGACATCCGTGATTTTCACCTCGAGGCGCCGACTGTCGGCGAGGCCCCAGCGGCCTCCACGGGCCTCGACGTCGTAGGAGGATACGTACGTGACGCCCCAGCGTCGGGAATGTTCGAAGCCGTAGCGCTGGCGATAGGACATCAGGATCAGACCGTCCGCGAGGCGAAGGGGCTCCATCATGCTGTAGGAGACCTCATCAAGACGACCGGAGGCCGGATCGAGACTGAGGCGGCCGATCATGCGGGATGATACGGCGGCGTCCACCGCCCCGTCATTGGGCGAGATCTTGTGGCGAAACTCCAACCTCCATCCCTCTTCCTCAGAGAGGATACGCCCGTCTCCGAGACTGGCCCGAAGATCGTCGGCAAACAGCCGCACGTCCGGCTGACGCTCAGCCGCCCAGTCGGCGACGACCGCATCCAGCTCGGGATCATCGCCTGTCACACGGGTCGTCCGAAACCGCTGGCCTGGATCTGCGTAAGGATCAAATTCGATCCGCCGAACCGCCCGACTTGTGCTGAGCTCCGCCCGAAAGCTTGCCCGGAGCGCCGGCGGAGGCTCAGCTTCGTCCAGAGCGCGATCAAGGTCGGCGGCGGAGGGAAGAGCCAGCATCATGCACAAGGCCAGGACGGACATCTGCGAGCGCGGCTCCTGAGCGAACGAGACGCCGTGATGCGCCTGATCTTGCCTCTTCTCGCTAAGGGTCGAATGTGGCGGGAATAGGCCGACACGGCGCCCGCAGGTCGTCCTCTCTAGGCGGCCGGAGGCTCAAGACGCACCAGAACGGCGCCTTCAGAGGTCTGATCGCCCTTCGAAACCCTCACTTCAAGAATTCGTCCATCCCGCGGGGCCTCGAGCGTGTGCTCCATTTTCATGGCTTCCATGACCAGAAGCGGCTGCCCGCGCGTCACTTCGAGGCCGGGCTCCGCACGCACGTCAAGAATCTTTCCGGGCATGGGAGCGCGGATCTCATCGCCTGCCTCCAGAGCTTCGACGCCGGCTGAGGCAAACGGAGCGCGAAGCGCAAGCGCCAGCCCTCCAAAAAACAGAACCGGCCCGTCAGCCAGGCGGCGGACGACCGCGCGCGCGCCCGTCCGGTCCTCCGGAACGGCGATTTCCGCCCGTTCCCCTGAGCGAGAGACGAGACCGGTCACCTGCAGGCGCTGATCGCCGACCTCCGCTGCGCGCGCGCCGTCGAAGGCCGTCTCCAGTTTTACCGTCACCGTCTCACCAGACACCTCGAAGGCGAAGGTCGAACGCGCAGGCGCATTCAGACGAAAGCCGTCCGGACAGCCCCAGGGGTCAACGCTCCCGGAGCGGGCGAACGCCTCAAGACCCTGCGCCGCGGCCGCATAGAGCGCTTCGGGCGTCGCGCGAGGCCTCAGCAGGTCCGGCAGATCCCTCTCCACAAGAGCCGTCGTCGCGTTCCCTGCACGCATCTCGGGATGGTCCAGCAGATTGGCCAGAAGACAGGCGTTGGTCGCGACAGGATAGACGCAAGCGCCGCGCAAAGCGCCCGCGAGCGCTGTCAGAGCCCCGGAGCGATCCGGGGCATGAACGATCGCCTTGGCGATCATGCTGTCATAATCGGGCGGCGTCTCATCGCCCTCCTCAACCGCGCTATCCAGCCGGAAGCGAACCGGCCCGTCTCTGGGGGCCGTGAAGGCGGGCAGATCAAAAACACGCAGAGATCCGGCGCTGGGCAGAAAGCCGCGGGCGGGATCCTCCGCACAGAGGCGCGCTTCAATCGCGCAACCGTCCAGACGGATGCTCTCCTGCGCCGGGACACGCCCGCCGCAGGCCACCTCCAGCTGCAACTGAACGAGATCGAGCCCCGTGACCCATTCTGTCACCGGATGCTCGACCTGCAGGCGGGTGTTCATCTCCATGAACCAGAAACCGTCCGGCCGAAGCGGTCCGGATCCGTCGACGATGAACTCCACCGTGCCGGCGTTGCGATAGCCGACCGCGCGGGCCGCATCGAGCGCCGCACGGGTCATCGCCTCCCGGACTTCAGGGGTCATGCCCGGCGCGGGCGCCTCCTCGATCACCTTCTGGCGTCGACGCTGGAGCGAACAGTCGCGCTCATAAAGATGGATGAGGCCTCCGTGATTGTCGCCGAAGACCTGAACCTCGATGTGACGGGGATTCGAGACGAACTTTTCGATGAGGACGCGATCATCGCCGAAGGCCGAAGCCGCCTCTCGCCGGGCGCTGGCCAGAGCCTCGTCAAGCCCGGACGGGGCGTCCACACGTCTCATCCCGCGGCCGCCCCCACCCGCCACGGCCTTGATGAGAATGGGATAACCGAGCTCGCGAGCCTCCGCGCGTATGCGCTTCAGCGACTGGTCCTCGCCGTGGTATCCCGGGGTGACAGGGACCCCCTTCGCCTGCATCAGAGCCTTGGCCGCATCCTTCAGACCCATGGCCCGGATCGCTTCAGGAGGGGGCCCGACCCAGGTCATCCCCGCCGCGGTCACGGCCTCGGCGAACTCCGGGTTTTCCGACAGAAATCCATAACCGGGATGGATGGCTTCGGCCCCCGTCGCGTCTGCAGCCTCGAGGATCGCCTCGACGTTGAGGTAGCTGCGCGCGGCAGGCGCCTCGCCGATGCGCACGGCGCAATCCGCCTCGCGAACGAAGGCGGCGCCTGCGTCCGCATCGGAATAGACGGCGATCGTGCGGACCCCCAGCCTTCGGGCCGTGCGCATGATACGGCGAGCGATTTCGCCTCGATTGGCGATGAGAAGAGATGACAACATGCCCCGGACGCTAGTCGGCCGGCCCGCCCGCTACAAGACGGCGCCGACAATTTCCCGGTCCAGACAGGTAATCTGCCGATGCGGCTCGCCCTCAGCTAGATCCGCCATTGAGGCGACCGCTTCTCGATCCGCGCCGCAAGCCCTTCCCGGCCATGCTCAGACACCCGGTTATGGGCAAGACGACGAGCCGCCCAACGGCTGAGATCGGCGCTCGGGACCTGCCCGTCCAGAGCGTCCAGGCCGTCCTTGACCTCTGCAATCGCAGCGGGAGAGGCTCTGAACACGGCGTCGGCAAGACGCTCGAGGATCGCCTCCATGTCGGTCTCGCTGGCGGCCCGGTAATGGACGATGCCGATCCGACAGGCCAGATCGAGATCCGCCGTCTCGCCCAGTGTCATGAGAGAGCGGGCCCAGCGCGGTCCCACCGCCTCGATCAGGTAAGGGGCGAGCACGATCGATGCGCCCCCATGACGGACCTCGCTGAAAGAGAAGGTCGCAGCCGGTCCGGCGATCAGCGTGTCGCAGGCGAGCGCCAGACCGGCGCCGATGTCGGTCGCGGCCCCGTGCACGAGAGCGATCGTCGGCTGCGGCAGCTCGCGGAGCGCGCGAAGCGTCTCGGCGAGCGCGAAGGCGTCCTCCTCGTGCTCCTCACGGCTGTAATCCCCTGAGGCGCGAAGCCAGTCCGGGTCGGATCCGGCTGAGAACACCTCGCCTGAGCCGCGCAGGATCACGAGGCGCACCTCAGGCGTGCGGGCGAGCGTCGCAAAGGCGTCCGCCAGCTCCGCGACCAGATCCGAGGTCAGCGCATTGGCGACTGAGGGACGGTTGAGCACGATCGCAGCGACCCCCTCCTGCGATACGTCCATGATGAGGGTCTGATAAGGGTCCATTATGCGCTCTCCCGGCGTTCAGAACTGATCGCGGTCGACAGAGCGCACCGCGAGGGGACGGCGAGATGCGTCGAGATCAACCTCGACCTCCGCTCGCCGGCCTCCGGCGAGCATGTGACGGGAGATTCGTTCGAAGTGACTGATGAAGCGCAAAAGCGCCTCATCTTCATTCCGGCTCAGCGGCCGTCCGATTCGGGCTTCTTCCTGCTGACGTCGCCAGAGGGGCGTGACGGAGAAATCCGGGGCGCGCAGATGGAGGACGGCGTCGAACCGCGAAAAGATGTGCGCATAGTCCGTCTCCAGATGCGCGTTGACATGACCTCGCCACACGCCGTCCCGATCCTCCAGCGCCTCCAGTCCATTGACCGGGTCGGCAAGGTCTGACGGCGACTGAGGCTGCGCGCCCAGACACCAGCCCTCCACGAGAACGATCTCCGGCTGCCCCGGGAAGCAGGGCCACTGGCTTTCCGGCAGGCGGTCATCCCGCCCCTTGTCGAACGCCGGCAGCGGTGTCACCGACGCCGGGCCGGCCATGAGAAGCGCTCGCAAGGTCGTGTCCAGAAGGGCCAGATCATGAGTTCCGGGCGGACCGCGCGTCGCCAGCAGGGGATGAACGCCGGCCGCCAGATCTGCGCGCTCCCTCCGCCCGAGATAAACATCATCGAGAGAAAATTGCGCCATGGCGCCCAGGGACGCCTCAGCAAGCGCCCGGGCGAGGGTCGACTTTCCCGCCCCCTGGACGCCTGACAGGGCGATGATCGGAACGCGCCCTGCGCTGCGCCGGCGCGCCGCGGCCAGAACGAGCCCGGCGGCCTGCCTCACATCCGGAACAGGCCGAAGCCCGGCTCCCGACCCGCCGGCCGGCCATGGGGCGCGTTGAGGCTGGCGGACAAGGCCAGTCCGAGAACCCTTCGCGTGTCGGCAGGAGCGATGATCCCGTCATCCCATAGACGCGCCGTGGAGAAGTAGGGGCTGCCCTCGCGTTCATAAAGTTCCCGCACCGGCGCCCGGAAGGCCTCCTCCTCCTCGGGCGACCAGATCTCGCCGCGCGCCTCCATCGCATCGCGACGCACGGTCGCGAGCACGCTCGCCGCCTGCTCTCCGCCCATCACGGAAATGCGCGCATTGGGCCAGGTGAACAGGAAACGGGGAGAATAGGCGCGACCGCACATTCCGTAATTGCCAGCCCCATAGCTGCCGCCGATCACGACCGTGAACTTGGGAACGCGGGCGGTGGCGACCGCCGTGACCATCTTCGCGCCATCCTTGGCGATGCCGCCGGCCTCATATCGCGAGCCGACCATGAACCCGGTGATGTTCTGCAGAAACAGGAGAGGGACACCCCGCTGATCGCAGAGCTGGATGAAATGCGCCGCTTTCTGCGCGCTTTCAGAAAAAAGGATGCCGTTGTTCGCCAGGACGCCGACAGGCATGCCGTGAATGCGGCAAAACCCCGTGACGAGGGTCTCGCCGTAGAGTTTCTTAAACTCATCGAACTCAGAGCCGTCCACCAGGCGGGCGATGACCTCGCGCACGTCATAGCTTTCTCTTGCGTCGCGCGGGATCACCCCGTCGAGCTCGGCGGGAGAATGCAAGGGTTCGCACGGCGCCTGAAGATCGAGCGCCACATCTTTGACTGTGTTCAGGTTTCTGACGATCGAACGCACAATTTGAAGCGCATGGGCATCATCAGCGGCGTAATGGTCTGCAACCCCGGACCGTCGGGCGTGAACGTCGGCTCCGCCAAGATCCTCAGCGGAGATAATCTCGCCCGTCGCCGCCTTCACGAGAGGCGGCCCCCCGAGAAAGATCGTGCCCTGCTTTCGCACGATGACGGTCTCATCGGACATGGCGGGGACGTAGGCGCCCCCTGCGGTGCATGAGCCCATGACGGCTGCGATCTGCGGAATGCCGCGCGCGCTCATGTGCGCCTGATTATAGAAGATCCGACCGAAATGGTCCCGGTCCGGGAAGACCTCCGACTGGTGCGGGAGGTTGGCGCCCCCTGAATCCACGAGATAGACGCACGGCAGCCTGTTCTCGAGCGCAACTTCCTGAGCCCGGAGATGTTTCTTGACGGTGACAGGATAATAAACCCCGCCTTTGACGGTCGCGTCATTGCAGACGATCACGCACTCCCGGCCCTCAATGCGCCCCACGCCGGTGATCAGCCCCGACCCCGGGGCTTCATCGCCGTACATCCCGAAAGCGGCGAGCGGAGAGAGCTCAAGAAAGGGCGAGGCCGGATCGATCAGATGTTCAATCCGCTCGCGCGGCAGAAGTTTGCCGCGCGCGACATGGCGCTCGCGAGCCGAACGGGGACCGCCCAGAGACGCCTTCGCGGACGCCTCACGAAGCTGGGCGAGCGCGCCTGACATGGCGGCGGCGTTCTCGCGAAAGCGCTGGCTGGAGATATCGATCTGGGACGACAGTCTGGGCATTCACGCGGCCGAAATCAGGAATGATGATACAGCGACATAAGGGGGGCTCGCGGCGCCTCTGGCAAGTCGTTATGCGTGAAGGACCGCGTCGAGGCCGGCCTCAATGTCGCGAAGGCAACTATTCCTTGAACTTTTTGGCCGATAGACGGACTTGAACCAGGCCGGCGCTGACCTGAAGTTGGATCCATGGTTGTCAATCGCCCCTCAGAGAAGTCGCCCGAGGAGACGTCTGCGTCTCTGCGTGCGCTCAGCATGCTGAAGGACGCGCCCGCAAAGGCGCTGGCGCTTGCCGAGAAAGATACCCGTCACTTCAGTCTGCCTGCGGGCTGGAAGCTGTTCGATATCGGCGAGCCCTCGGAGACGATCTATTTTGTCCTGTCGGGATCGCTGGGCGCCTTCCGGGCGGCGGGACCCGGCCATTACGAGCTCGTCGGCCACATCCGTGCCGGAGAGCCGGTCGGCGAAATGTCGATGATGGCTCAGGAAACCCACGAGCACGCCGTCTACGCGCTTCGCGACGCCGAGCTGGTGTCGATGTCCCGGGCCGGTTTCACCAAGCTGGTCCGGGCCCATCCCGACATCCTCGAGCGGATCACGCGCCTGATCATGGTCCGCCTGCGCCAGGCGCGACGCAAGACCCAGAGATCGGCGGAGCCCCGCGTCTTCGGCCTGATCGCAACCTCGCCCACGATCGATCTGGCTCTGCGGGCCCGGACGCTGGCGAGCGCCCTTCGGGAGATGGGCCTTCGGGCCGCTGTCGCCGGCGAGGAGGTCGCAGGTCGACCGCCTGCGTATTTTGACGAGCTCGAGGCGGCCAACGATATCGTGATCCTGATCGCCAGCATCGGGGATACGCCCTGGTACCGGTTCATCCAGCGTCACGCGGATCGTCTCTGGGTCTTCGCCCGGGCGGATGCGCGTCCATCGACCCCACTGCTGCCAGACGATCCCTCACCGGCCCGCCAGTTTCGCCTGGTGGACGTCGTCCTGCTTCACCATGGCGGAGACCGCCCCGCCAGCACGGCGCTTGAATGGCGCTCGGCCGCCGAAGCGGCGAGGCTCTTCCACTGGTCAGGCATGAGCGATCCGGACGCCCGGCGCCTTGCGCGCGTCATGGGCGGCAAATCGGTCGGCCTCGTGCTCTCAGGCGGCGGCGCACGCGCCTACGCCCACATCGGCGTGATCCGGGCCCTGCGTGAAGCGGGGTGTCCGATAGACTTCGTCGGCGGCGCCTCGATGGGCGCCGTCATCGGGGCATGCCTCGCCATGGGCTGGAGCGATGAGGAGATCGATCGTCGCATCCGCAAGGCGTTCGTGGAAACGAACCCGCTGTCGGATTTCCGGCTTCCGGTGGTGGCGCTGGTCAAGGGCTCGCGGGTGGATGCGCGCCTGATGGAGCATTTCGGGGATGTGCGGATCGAGGATATGCCCCTCCCGTTCTTTGCGATCTCCACCAACCTCACTCATGGCGTCTACCGACTGCACGCCGAAGGAACGCTTCGCGAGGCCCTTCGCGCTTCGATCTCCCTGCCCGGCATCCTGCCGCCGATCGTCCGGGACGGTCAGGTGCTCGTGGACGGCGCCGTGCTCAACAACTTTCCGGTCGATGTCATGCGCGACCTTCACCGGGGGCGTATCATCGGAGTGGATGTCGCCCAGGCGCCGGAAGGTCTCTCGGCGGACGAGTTCGTCAATCCGCCCGGCTTCCTCGGATGGACAACCACCCACGGGTTCTCCTCTCCGCCTCCGATCGCGAGCCTTCTGATGAGAGCGGCCACGGTGAGCGTCAATCCAAACGCTCACAGGGATCTCACCGACCTCCTGATCGTGCCAGAACTGAAGGACATCGAGCTCCGGGACTGGAAGGAGTATGATCGGGCGGTGGCCGAAGGATACGACGCTGCGCGCGAAGCGATCGCCGGCCTTAAGGGTCCGCTCAAAGCGCTGATGTCGCCTGAGGAGAAGGCGTCGGAAACACCTCCGTGAGGACGCCCTCTGCCTTCTTTCCGCCCTGATTGCAAAGCCCAATATCGGCTCAGGGGCGGTCTCGGGGAGCAGGCATGAAGTACCGTGCGAAAACCATTGCAGCGTTCATGGCCGCTGGCCTGGCAGCGGGCGGGTGCACGACAGATGATATCGCCGCGTTCTCGCAGGGGCTTGCGATGGCCGCCGATGAACTTGAGGCGGAGCTCAACGCATGTCCGCCTGGGCTTATCCGCACGGAGACCTACGAGCCTTATATGCCAGGCGTCAGCGGATATGGCGGCCAGGTCGTCTATTATGGCCTGACACCTTATGTTGTTCGCTCGAACTGCAATTATCCTTATTATCCCGTCTCGGATGCGGATGAAGAGAGCGAGAACTACCGGGAAGGATATGAAGAAGGGTATCGGGACGCCCGTCGCCGGGATCGAGACCGCGACGATCGGCGTTAGCGCTCCGCGGGTTCAGCGCGAACAGCTTTCCGGCTTGATTTCAGTTCTCAGGAAGCGAACCGGCGTTGGCCCGATGTTGGCGATCGCATGCGGCCCTTCGGGAGGAGACCAGACCGTTCGAGTTCCTGGCGTCGGGGTCACCTCCGAGCGGGAAATCTCCTTAAACCGCCCGTCCTCCATGACATACTGAATGTAGGCGAACCTCGCCCCGAGCGCGCCGCCCGTATCGCCATGAATGACGCTGGGAAGCGCGTGAATATGAACCGGCTCCACGGCGAGGGGCGGAAGATTGATCTCCAGAACCCGCACATGGCTGTCCTCGAAGAGGACGCGATGCTGATCAGGCGCCGCGCGCACCGCATCATGCTCGTAGGACGAAGGGGTGCAGAATATCGGATCCGGAGGAAGGGATTGCGCAGAGGCCGCGCCTGCCAGGACCGCGGCGACGAGGCCAGCCGATACAGACGCTAAAACTCCTCTCATCCCGTTTCTCCCCGGAGATTTCACGTCAGGGATCATAGCGGTTTGGCGCTGCGGACGATAGCGGATCCATTGAGGTGCCCCGAGCCCTGAGGGCGACGGAACAGGACGATGGGGACTTGCCCATGAGACCGCTTGCGACCAGTTTGTCGGGACAATCGATCAGGGGAGCGGACATGGCGGGCGACAACTCCGAGCAGATCGCAGAGTGGAACGGAACCCTGGGAGAGAGATGGGCGAGCCTCCAGGCGGAGACGGACCGCATCGTCGCGCCGTTCGGGGATGCAGCCCTCAAGGCGGCGAGCGTCTCACCGGGAGAGCGCATTCTCGACATAGGATGCGGCTGCGGCGAGACGACGTTCGCCCTCGGACGCCTGACGGGCGCACAGGGAGATGTTCTGGGGATCGATGTCTCGGGGCCCATGCTGGCCGAAGCGCGCACGAAGGCCGGCGAACTCGCCATGGGCAATGTCGACTTTCTTGAGGCGGATGCCTCGAGCGCGCCCCTGCCCGGGATGCGCGACCTTATCTACTCCCGTTTCGGGATTATGTTCTTCTCCGCGCCGGTTCCCGCCTTCGCGCACCTCAGAAGAGCGCTTCACGACCAGGGACGCATCGCCTTTGTCTGCTGGCGGGCGCCGAGACTGAACCCGTGGGCGATGGCGCCGCTGGCGGCGGCGAGGGCTGCGCTGGGTCTCGAGGGGGGACAATCCGACCCTCATGCTCCCGGGCCGTTTGCCTTCGCTGACGATACACGCGTGCGGGCCATTCTGCTCGAGGCGGGTTTTCGATCTGTTGAGGCTGAAGCTGTCGAGGCGCCGGTGCGCCTGGGAGCAAGCGCCCGACTTGCTGCGGAAAGCGCGTCCCGGATAGGTCCGCTCTCGCGCCTGCTCAGGGAGATCGGCGAGCATCGCCGGGATGAAACGCTCGAGGCGGTCGAGACCGCGCTGGCGCCTCTCGCGGGAGAAGATGGGTCTGTAGCGCCGATCGGATCTGCCTGGGTGTTCACCGCCAGAGCCGGTTGAAGACCTCGACCTCTAGAGGCCCTCTGCGAACAGCTCACGTCCGATCAGCCAGCGACGGATCTCAGAGGTTCCCGCTCCGATCTCGTAAAGCTTGGCGTCGCGAAGGAGACGACCGGTCGGATAGTCATTGATATAGCCGTTCCCGCCAAGGATCTGGATCGCGTCCAGGGCCAGCGCGGTCGCTGTCTCTGCCGAATAAAGAATGGCTCCCGCGGCATCTTTACGCGTCGTCCGGCCGCGATCGCAGGCCTTCGCCACGGCGTAAACATAGGCGCGGGCGGCGTTCATGCGCACATACATGTCCGCGATCTTGCCCTGAACAAGCTGGAACTCGCCGATCGGGCGGCCGAACTGGCGACGGTCCCGGACATAGGGCAGAACAATATCCATGCACGCCTGCATGATCCCTGTCGGTCCGCCCGAAAGCACGGCGCGCTCGTAATCCAGCCCCGACATCAGGACCTCGACCCCGGCGTTGAGAGGGCCCATAATGTTCTCTTCCGGAACCTCGCAGTCCTCGAAGACAAGCTCTCCCGTTTCCGACCCGCGCATGCCGAGCTTGTCGAGTTTCTGAGCGCAGCTGAAGCCCTTAAATCCCTTTTCAATAATGAACGCGGTGATGCCCCGGGATCCGGCTGCGGGTTCTGTCTTGGCGTACACAATGAGGGTGTCGGCGGAGGGACCGTTCGTGATCCACATCTTGGAGCCGTTGAGCACATAGCGAGAGCCGCGTTTTTCCGCGCGCAGCCGCATGGACACGACATCGGAGCCGGCTTCGGGCTCGGACATGGCGAGCGAGCCAAGCTGTTCCCCGGAGATCAGACCGGGCAGATAGCGCGCCTTCTGATCAGAGGTTCCCCAGCGCCGCAGCTGATTGACGCACAGGTTCGAATGCGCGCCGTAGGACAGACCGATGGAGGCGGATGCGCGAGAGATCTCCTCCATCGCGATGACATGCTCGAGATAGCCCAGTCCAGACCCGCCCCATTCCTCCTCGACGGTCACGCCGAGCAGGCCGAGGCGCCCCATCTCCGGCCAAAGCTCGCGAGGAAACTCATCGGTCCGATCAATGTCAGCGGCGATCGGCGCGATGCGTTCGCGGGCGAAACCGGCGACGGTGTCGCGAATCATGTCGGCTGTCTCGCCGAGGTCGAAGTCGAGATGGGAGGGTGCGTTCGGGATCATGGACGACAGCTTATCAGCCTTCGCGACCGGGTCCACTCTCTGATCGCGATCGTGTGCGCCGAACCGCCAGGCAGTAAATCCCTGCAATCCACATCACCGCTCCGGCGGCGATCACCGGACGCGCCGCCAGGGGGGCGCCCGGATTGTCCGCCGCCGCCTCGGGACTGAGGGCGGCGAGACCGGCCGCGCTCAGGGCGAGGCCAAGCAGAATAAAGGCGACAAAGGCCAGGGAGGCGCCCCCCGGGGAGGCCGAAGCCTGCGCCCCCTGCGCGATGGGGTTCCGCTTCGGGGCCGGCTGAGGCCTCAGGGCGAAGACATCCGTATCGTCGATGAACAGACGCCGCCCGGACCCAGGCTCATGCGGGACGGACGGGGCGTCGAAGTCGGGAAGATCCTCGGGTATCTCCCGAGCCGGCGAGGACGGCTCTCCAGCCTTCCCGGTCCGACGATCAGACGGAAGGGGGGCGGATGAACCAGCCGGACGGGATGGGGACGAGGGAACGGGCTGCTCGACACGCTCGAGAATGCGCGCGATCCGGGCGGCGACGATGCGCGAAGCCTCGCGGCGTTCATCGGACGGGGGAGAGGGCTGCGAGGGGTATGCCGGCGCGACCGGGGCGGCCTCCACCGCCGGCGCCGGCATTGGAGCCGAAGCCGGACGGACAGGCGCCGCTGGCTGGGAGGCCGAAGCCGGACCCGGGCGGACAGGGGTCGGCTTCGGTTCGCGGGCGAAGCGATCCAGCGCAGCGGTGATGGCGCCGACATCTTCCTCCGCCTCCGGCGCGCGCGATGCAGCCGGAGCGATCCTTGAGACGTCCTGAGGACTGAATGGGTGGCCCGATCCGCCGAAGGCGGGATCCAGCTCCGGCGTGACGATCGGGGTCGGGGCTGAGGGACGCGCCTCCGTCGCCTCCAGAAACAGGGCCTTCTCAGCGGCCCGACGCCGAACAAGGGCGTCCACCACAATCAGTCGCCCGCCGATCCGGGCCTTTCTCCACGCGTCAAACCCCGCGGCGGCCCCAAGAACGTCCCCGGCGTTCAGCCGACGCAGGAGGTCGCTCTCGCGAAACTGCCCGGGAGAGATATTGAAGACGAGCGAGGCCAGAGCGTCGAACTGATTCTGGTTCAGCGGGGCGAAGACGAGCGCCGAGAGAGCCTCCTCCACGGGCTTCAGATCGAACCTGAGCAGATCCTCAGCGTCGGATTCGGTGATCCGGACGCCCTCCCGGGCCGAACGGACGTGACCATAGCCGATCATCCATCGGCCATCCGCCAGCCGAACGGAAGCGGGGGTGAACCCCTCGAAACTCCGGATGAGGTCAAGGCCGTGACGGGAAGTGTGCAGGCGCGCAGACATGCATGCGATCCGATCTGACACAGCTCCACTGCCGCCCTTCCTGGGCCCTGCAAGCTGAGGGCCACCGCCTGATCAGAGCAGGACGACGCTCGCAAGCCCCAGAAAGACAAAAAATCCCATCAGATCAATTGACGTTAATACAAAAACGGAGGAGGCGACCGCCGGATCGGCCCCGAAAGTCTTGAGAACGAGCGGCGCCAGAATACCCACCAGCCCCGCCCACAGGAAGGTAAACGCCATCGCCGCGGCGATCACGAGGGACAGAAGCGGATCCTGAAACCATACCCACGATCCGAAGGCTGCGAGGGAGGCGATGATCAGGCCGTTGCAGATCGCGGTCAGCGCCTCCCGCCGGATGGCGCGAAGCACCAGCGGGCCCTCCAGGTCGCGGTCAGCGATCGCGCGAACGGTGACAGCCAGAGCCTGGGAGCCAGCGTTTCCGCAAAGACCGGCGACCACCGGCATCAGAATGGCGAGCGCGACGACTTTCTCGATCGAGGCTTGGAAGAGACCGACGACCAGGGAGGCGCAGAACGCCGTCACGAGATTGATCGCGAGCCAGGGCGCACGCGCGCGCACAGCCGAGATCACGGTCTGATTGGCGCCCGCCTCGCTGACGCCTGAGAGGGCGAGAAGATCCTCCCTGTTCTCCATCTGGATGACGTCGACCATGTCGTCGATGGTGATCATGCCGGTCAGACGTCCCGCCTCATCGACCACCGGCGCCGAGGCAAGGTTGTACTGCTGAAAGAGGAAAGCCACCTCCTCCTGGTCCATCTCCGGACGAATGGACACGGACGCATCCTTCATCAGATCCTTGAGCGCCGCTTCCCGCGGCGAGCGCAGGAGACGGGATACCGAGACCACGCCCTGCAGCCGGAAGGCGGGATCGACGATGTAGATCTCGAAAAACGTGTCCGGCAGGTCGTCCGGGTCCACGCTCCTCATGTGGTCGATGGTCTGGCCCACGGACCAGAAAATCGGAGCGGCGACAAAATCGCGCTGCATAAGTCGGCCAGCGGATTCCTCGTCGAATGCGAGGGAGGATTCGATGGCGGCCCGATCGCTTGCCGACACGCGCGCGAGGATCCTCGATCGTCGCTCGTCATCGAGATCGTTGAGGATGAAGCTCGCATCGTCCGAATCAAGGGTCTCGATGATGCCCGCGAGCCCCTCCTCGCTGAGCGCCTCGAGCGCTGTCCGGCGGGACTCATCGGAAAGCTCGGTCAGAGCCTCGGCAGGAAGATCTCCGTCAAGGAGATGAAGAGCCTTCCAGAACGCATCCGGCGAGAGATGTTCGAGCAGGTCGGCGGCGTCGGCGGGATGCAGCTCCGTTACGGCGTTGCGCAGAAAAACAATGTCGTTTTCCTCGAGCGCCTCGTCGATGCGGGCGATGAAGGAGGGAGCGATGACGCCCGGGGATTCCACCCATTCGTCGGGCAGCCCGCCCGAGCCGGAGGCCGCATGCTCAGGGGCGGATACTGTCGGGTCTGCCTCAGGACGCGAGGGATCAGGCGTAAAACGGTCGGGGATGTCACTCATGCTGAGCTCCCTCTCCGCCTGCGGCGGCTCGCCTAGGCGAGCGTCATGACACCTGTCCCCTGTTTGCCGGCTGGTGCGGTCGAGAAGACTCGAACTTCCACGGGTTGCCCCACAGCGACCTCAACGCTGCGCGTCTACCAATTCCGCCACGACCGCACGCCGGGCAAGGCGCGACATATACAAGGTGCGCGGGGTTTGTGAAGAGAGCTCCAGCTGAAAAGCGCCGCCAGACGAAAAACGCTTTCGGGCGACCTATTGTTCTGTCGCGAAGTAATCTTCAACGATTGCCGGTTTGGTGACCGTGATGGACATCCGGTCGCCGTCAATCACCAGCTCTCCGCGGGCGATGGGATGGTTGTTGGCGAGAATCCAGACTTCGTCATCCTCGTTGGCGTCCAGCGGAATGACCGCGCCCCGCCCCATTCGCAGCAATTGCTGCATGGGGATCGCGGCCCGGCCCAGCAGGACGGTGATCTCGACCTCGACACGATCAAGCTGCGATGCCACCAGTCAGCTCCGGGGGGATTGTCCGTAAACGTTCGATTCCCGGACAATGGCCGGCGGACAGTTGCCTGAAGGTTAACCTCGATGACGGAATGGGCGGTCACGGAAGGCCTGACAAGTTATCCACAGGCCCTGGAGGTCATGGACCGACGGGTTTCAGCCATTCTTTCCGGGGAGGCGGACGAGCTTGTCTGGCTGCTGGAGCACCCCCCTCTCTACACAAAGGGGACCAGCTCCCGCCCGGAAGATCTGATCGACCCGTCGGGTATCCCCGTATTCGAGACCCAGCGGGGCGGACAGTTCACCTATCATGGGCCAGGCCAGAGAGTGGCCTATGTGATGCTCGATCTCACCCGGCGGGGCCGGGACGTTAAAGCGTTCGTGTGCGCTCTCGAGCAGTGGATTATCGATACCCTCGCGTCATTCAATGTGCGCGGGGAGAGGCGTCCGGGCCGGGTCGGCGTATGGGTCGCCCATGCAGGACCTGACGCCGACGGCCGGGAAGACAAGATCGCCGCGATCGGGATCCGGCTCAGACGATGGGTCTCCTTCCACGGCGTCAGCCTCAATGTGGAACCGGACCTTGGACATTTTGGCGGCATCGTGCCGTGCGGAATGAGCGATCCGCGCCTCGGGGTGACGAGCCTCTCCCGGCTTGGACGCACAGCCAGCCTTACGGACGTCGACATCGCTCTGGCTCAGGCGTTCGAGCAACGCTTCGGGCCGATCCGCCGCATCGCCTCGCCGGTCTGAGACCGGCGCCCGCCGTCCCGAACTCAGGCGAATTCGATGAGGATCTCGTCCGCAGCGACGCTGGCGCCGCCTGCGACATTGACCGTCTTCACGACACCGTCAGCCTCAGCGCGAATGATGTTCTGCATCTTCATCGCCTCGACGATGCAGACCGCCTCACCCGATTTGACCTCCTGACCGACAGTCACCGCCACGGATACCACGAGGCCGGGCATCGGGCTCATGATGAGCTTCGAGGTATCGGGTTTGGCTTTTTCAGGAAGACGGGCGTGCAGGTCCGCTGTCTCAGGGGAGCACACCAGCACCCGGGCCTCAACTCCGAGGCGCCGGAAGACATACCCCTCCGGGCGATTTGAAATGGCGATCGCAAACGGCGTATCGTCAAGCAGCCCCTCGAGAAGCGGGCGACCGGGCGCCCACGCCGTGGCGAGAGAGACAGTGCGATCCTGCTGGGTGAAGGTGATCTCCGCCTCTCCTTCGCCAAGTTTCAGTCGAATGGGCACATGACGGGCGCCGCAGATAACCACCCAATCCTCACGGAGCGGCCGGGCCGGCTCGGCGCGGCCGCTGATCGCGCTGTCCCGGCGCGTCAGGACGCCATGAACATAGGCCGCCGAAGCGCAGATGAGACGCTCGACAGCCTCGTCGGGAGCGAGCCCGTGGAAGCCGTCGGGAAACTCTTCCTTGATATAGCCGGTGGTGATCGACCCGGACCGGAAACGGTCCTGGGACAGCACCGCGGCAAGAAAGGGCGAGTTGTCCTGGATCCCCTGGATCTCAAGCCGCTCAATAGCCTTTATGTGGGTGTCGATCGCCGCTTCTCTTGTCTTCGAATGCGTGATGAGCTTGGCGATCATCGGATCGTAGTACATCGAGATCTCGTCGCCCTCGCGCACGCCCGTATCGATCCGCACGCTCCCGACGCCGAGGGCGCCCTCAGCCGGGAACCGGCAACGCTTCAGGCGGCCGATCGACGGCAGGAAATTGCGATAAGGGTCCTCAGCGTAGATCCGGGATTCGAGGGCCCAGCCCTTGATGCCCACATCCTTCTGGCGGATGGAGAGCTTCTCTCCGGAGGCCACACGCAGCATCTGCTCGACAAGGTCGTAGCCGGTGATCATCTCGGTCACGGGATGCTCAACCTGCAGACGGGTGTTCATTTCGAGGAAGTAGAAGTTGCGATTTCCATCGACGATGAACTCCACCGTCCCGGCGCTGTCGTAGTTCACGGCCTTGGCGAGGGCCACGGCCTGTGCGCCCATGGCGGCCCGGGTGGCCGCATCGAGGAAGGGCGAGGGAGCCTCCTCGAACACCTTCTGGTTCCGGCGCTGAATGGAGCATTCTCTCTCGTTGAGATGAATGATGTGGCCGTGCTTGTCGCCGAGAACCTGGATCTCGATATGCCGCGGCTGATCGACGAACTTCTCGATGAAGATGCGATCATCGCCGAACGAAGCGATCGCCTCAGCGCGCGCGCCGTCGAAACCTTCGCGGGCCTCCACATCATTCCAGGCAATCCGCAGGCCCTTGCCGCCGCCACCCGCGGATGCCTTGATCATCACCGGATATCCGATCGAACGGGCGATCCCGACCGCTTCCTCAGCGTCAGCGATGAGACCCATATGGCCGGGAACCGTGTTCACTCCCGCCTCGGCGGCGAACTTCTTCGACGTGATCTTGTCGCCCATCGCTTCGATGGCGTGAGGGTTGGGTCCGATGAAGACGATCTTCTCGTCCTGCAGCCGCCGGGCGAAGCTCGCGTTCTCTGAGAGGAAACCAAAGCCGGGATGAACCGCCTCAGCCCCGGTCTTACGCACCGCCTCGATAATCTTGTCCTGGACGAGATAACTCTGGGCGGCCGGAGAGGGGCCGATGAAGACCGTCTCGTCGGCCAGATCGGTCGCCATGGAGCCCCGGTCGGCCTCTGAATAGACAACGACGGTCCGAACGCCCATGCGCCGCGCCGTCTTGATCACGCGGCACGCAATTTCCCCGCGATTGGCGATCAGTATCTTCGAAAACATCCTCGTCCCCAGGCGTTCGTCTGTCCTTGGGGCAAGGTCACTACAGACTTCGGGAGGTCAAGGCAAATTCCGGTCATCGGCCTCAGGTTCAGCCTGTTCCCGGATCAGACGCGCCTCGAGAAGGCCCATTTTGGCGGTCACCGAGACGAGGAAGGCGCCGGACCAGCCAATCAGCAGGAAGCCGTTGGCGGCCTCGATCGCCCCGATCAGACGACGGTCAGGACTGATCTGAACGTCTCCAAAGCCCACCGTGGTGAAGCAGGCGGCAGAGTAATAGAGCGCCGTCTCGAGATCCCGGATCTCGCCCAGCGCCATATACAAAAACGCGTACGCCCAGATTTCGACGCTCTGTAGAAGAACAAGGCCGAACACGGTGAGGAGAAGCGTCGCGCCGCGCTCAAGGGCCGAGCCGGCCCTCCATCGCTGGGCGAACTCTGCGCGCAGAACGGCGATAAGGGCGGCCAATCCGAAAAAGTGCAAACAGACCGTTCCCAGCACCATGCCGGAGGATACGAGAAGGTTCTGAACCAGCATTCGCCCGTCTCTCGCTCGCCGCCGTTCTGCAACGGTCTTACTCCGCCAGAAGACCAGGGTCGATCCTCGCCGGAAGCGTTCTGACTGTGACGGGCGGTGATCCGGAGCCCTGATCCTGATCAAGGCGAGGAGGCCGCCCCGACCCTTCCCCCCAAGCGCCCTGACGATGCTGTCGGCGATCCGCCTGAGGCTTTTTCCGGACCCGAGCCTGACAAAGGTCGCATCGCCCCGCGTCCTTGAGGAGTTGTTAACCGTGTCAGCCGGATTCTGACACTTGAACACGGAGGCGATCATGCTGTTCTTCGGGCGACACGGGTGGCGCGGCGAATCCGGGCGCACCTACTCGTTTCAGTCGGTGCTGACCAAATCCGGGATCCCCGGAGACTCGGGCGGGATCTATGTGTTCGTTCGTCGTCGCTTCGCCTTCTTCCTGACCCCGCTTTATGTCGGGAAAGCCGCCAATCTTCGCGAGCGACTGCTGGGTCACGAGAAATGGGGCGACGCCTGGTGGCTGAAGGGCGCCACCGAACGCCATGTCCTGAAGGTCCGCACGGAAAGCGAACGGCGCATGATAGAAGAGGATCTCATTCGCGGCCTTCGACCGCCGATGAACGACATCATGATGCCTCGGTCCGAAGAGGATGCGCCCCGCACCGCCGCCCTGCGCCGGCAATGGATGTGGCGACGTAAGGTCGAGGCCTGGCTTTCCTCTTTGTGGAAACCATCGACCGGTTCGCGAAACAGCGAGCGTACGGCGTCGCGAGGATGACCGTCAGACCCTGACCTCATCGGGAACCGGCCGGCCGGCCAGAGCCGCCTCGACATTGTCTATGGCACGCATAGCCATCGCGAGACGGGTCTCCGTCGTTGCGCTGCCCACATGAGGCAGAAGGAATGTCCGCGGGTGCTCCGCGAGGCGCCGATCGAACCCGGGCTCACGCCGATAAACGTCAAGACCCGCCGCAGCGAGCCGTCCTGACGCGAGGGCCTCAAGGAGCGCCTCCTCATCCACCAGCGATCCGCGGGCCGCATTGACGAGAACCGCCTGGTCGGGAAGACGCGCAAAGGCGTCCCGGGTCATGACCGGCGCGCGACCTCCGGGAAGGTTCAAACTGAGGATGGCGCACTCGGGAAGCATGTCCTCGAGGTTTGCGAAATAGGTCGCCCCTTCCTCGAGGTCCTCAGGAAGGCGGGTGCGGTTGTGATAAAGAATAGGCATGCCGAAGCCCCGGGCCCGCCGCGCCAGAGCGCGTCCGATCCGGCCCATACCGACAATGCCCAGGGTTCGCCCCGTCACTTCGAGACCCAGCCCCTCGCTGAACCCGTTCGAGCGCACCCAACCCTCGGCCATGATCTGCATGTTCTCTTTCACCCTGCGACAGGCGCCGAGGATGAGGAGCATGGCGAGATCGGCGGTCGCATCGGTCAGGACATCCGGAGTATTGGAGACCAGAACCCCGCGCCGGGCGGCGGCGGCGAGATCAATGTGATCAAACCCTACGCTCGCGGTCGAGATGATGCGAACGCTTGCGGGGAGCTGTTCGATTTCCGCCTCTCCGAGGACCAGACCCACCGAGATCAGGATCGCCTGCGCCTCGCGTCGGCGGGCCGCCTCGAGCACATCGGCCGAGCGCATCATACGCGAGGCTCGAGATCCGATGTCGAACAGGCGCTCCGCCCGAGCCATGGCGACCTCCGGATAGGGGGTCGCCACAAGCACGGGCGGGCGAAGCGCGTGGCCTGTCGTCTCCATCAGATATTGATATCCCTGTGTCGGGTCTCGGGCAGGAAGAACAGGGCGACCACGAAGGTGAACCCGGCGATGATCACCGGATACCAGATGCCCGCATAGATGTTCCCGGTCGCCGCCACGATCATGAAGGCGGTCGTCGGCAGCAGTCCTCCAAACCATCCGTTCCCGATATGATAGGGAAGCGACATCGAGGTGTAGCGAATGCGCGCCGGGAACAGCTCCACCAGCATCGCCGCCATCGGTCCATAGACCATGGCCGTGAAGATGGTGGTGAGCGTGATGATCCCGATCACCATCCAGCGATCGATCTTCACAGGATCAGCCTTGAGGGGATAACCCGCCTCCGCCAGAACGGCTGCGACCTCTTTCTGATACGCGGAAATGGCGGCAGCCCGTTCCTGCCCCTCAAGGACGCGCGGATCAGGCGCTGCGAGCTCTCGTCCCCCGACGACGATCACCGCATTGGCGCCGGCTTCCAGAGCCTGCGTCTCATAGCTGACGCCCGCCTTCGACAACAGCGCTTTGGCGATGTCGCAGGACTTGGAATCGAACTTGTTCTTGCCAACCGGATCGAACTGCAGGGAGCAGGCCGCCGTATCGGCGCGAACGACCACGGGCGAGGACGCCTGAGCGGCCGCGAGCGCCGGGTTGGCCGCCTCGGTGATCATGTGGAAGAGCGGGAAATAGCAAAGGGCCGGTATGATCAGTCCGGCGAGGATCAGAGGCTTCCGACCGATGCGATCGGACAGCCAGCCGAAGAAGATATAGAAAGGCGTCCCCAGGCCCAGAGCGATGGCGACGATGCTGTTGGCCTCGAGGCCGTCGACCTTGAGGGTCTGCTGAAGGAAAAACAGGCCGTAGAAGGTTCCCGAATACCAGACGACCGCCTGACCGGCGACGCAGCCAAACAGCGCGATGAAGACGAATTTGAGATTGCTCCACCGGCCGAAGGCTTCGGCGAGCGGCGCCTTCGAGGTCGTCGCCTCGTCCTTCATCTTCTGGAAGATCGGGCTCTCTTTGAGCTGAAGACGGATCCAGATCGAGACCCCGAGGAGAAGGATGGAGACGAGGAACGGAATACGCCAGCCCCACTCGTCGAACTCTTCGGGCGTCATGGCCTGGCGAACGCCCATGATCACCAGAAGGGATGCGAACAGCCCCAGCGTTGCGGTAATCTGGATCCAGCTCGTGTAGAAACCTCGTCGGTTGGGCGGGGCGTGCTCGGCGACATAAATCGCCGCTCCGCCATATTCACCCCCGATTGCAAGCCCCTGCAGCACGCGCAGGAGCACCAGGCAGACAGGAGCGATCATGCCGACCTGCTGATAGCTGGGCAGAAAGCCGACAGCGAATGTCGAGGCGCCCATGATGATCATGGTGACGAGGAAGGTGTTCTTGCGGCCGACGACATCTCCGATACGACCGAAGACCAGGGCCCCGAACGGGCGAACGATGAAGCCTGCCGCGAAAGCGGCGAGAGCGAGAATAAACCCTGTGGTTTCGTTCACGCCGGAAAAGAAATGATGAGTGATGTTGGCGGCGAGGGAGCCGTAGAGAAAGAAGTCGTACCATTCGAACATGGTCCCGACGCTGGATGCGCCGATGACGACCGCCTCATTCTGCTTTTTCGGCGCCTCAGCGCCTCCCTCTGTCGACGACGTCGTACTCATTGATACCTCTCCCCTGCGCCTGTCCGGCGCTTATCGTGTGTCGGCGACAAGCTGCAACGAGCCCGGCGCGAGGGCAAGGCGAAACCCGACAATCCATCCCCTCTCGGGGGGATCGCCGTCACGATCCTGTGAGCGTCACAGCCAGCCTGCGTCGCGCAATGGGCGAAGATTGGGCCGGCTGACGGGGACCCGGCCGTCCCCCTCAATTTTCAGATAGACCCGATCACCTTCCCGCTCGACGCCCTGCACCGCCTCCCTCGCCACCCACCAGGAGCGATGGGTCTGGGCGCCCTCAAGTCCGTCCAGTTCGGCGATGGCGTCCGACAGGCGCATCAGAATCAGATCCTCCCCCCGGGAGGTGAAGACCTTCAGATAGTGATCCTCGCTTCGAACCGCGTAGACGCGCGCCCCGGCGAGACGCGGGGGAAGGCGTCGAAGCAAGGCGGGCCCGGACAGCGTCTCACCGCTTTTCATCTCAGGCTGCCGGGTGAAGGCCCCCGGCCGCTCGATCAGCATGAAAACGCCGGTCATGGCGGCCGTTATAACCACACTTGGCGCAAGGATTTCTAAAAGCGAAGGAGGCGTCATTCCGGAGGGAATGGAAAAGAGCGCCCCATAGACCCAGCAAAACAGAACCGCCGCCGGCGTGATCGCAGCGGTCAGAATTCCCCAACTCAGGACAGGGGAGGCCCCCGCAGGCAGTCGAGGTCTCAACGCCGCGGAGAGAAAGAGGCCGAGGCCCGAGTTGAGCACCATGAGGGGCGCCCAGTAGAGAACCCGCCAACCGAGCGGCACGTCTCCCGTGCCCGCCGCCCCCAGAATCGCCAGACTGACCCCCGCTCCGGAGGCGACAAGGGTGGAGACCCACCACTCCCTCTGAACGCCGGCGGCCATTTCGCCCCCGTTCCCGCCCTTCCGTTCACGCATCGCCAGTCGCTCCCGGGCGCATTTCGCGAATTCTTCCGTCCTGTTCGCGAAGGCGGTGTTGAACCTGGCCGCACTTCGCCGCTTTGTAGATCCTCAGCCGGCGGGTCGCCTTACACGGCCCGCTTACCTTACGGAGGTCCACATGAACCTGAACCCCTTCCGAGCGTCAATCTCCCGGCCGGCCCGATCGCCCCAAGGATCAAGCCCACCGCTTGCAGCTCGCCTGAGCCCAGGTCCGCGGGTCCTCTTCGCGGCTGCGGCGGCGAGCCTGATCGCCGTCCTCGCCATTATCGCAGCCTCGAGGGACATCCGGGGGCTGACCTTCCACGGCCCGGATCTCGCCCTCTGGTCCGCCCAGAGCCCGGTCGTGCAAGCCCATGTCGGCGCAGCGCTGTTTGCGCTCGCGACCGGCGCAGGCATCCTCCTCCGACGAAAGGGCGATCGCCTGCACAAGATTCTCGGCTGGTCGTGGGCCGTGATGATGACGGCCACGGCGGCCACCAGCCTGTTCATTCTGGAGCTGAACCATGGAAACTTCAGCCTGATCCATGGCCTCAGCGCCTATACTCTGGTCGCCCTTCCCCTTGGGATCATGGCCGCACGGTCGGGAAACATTCGCGCCCACCGATCGACGATGATGAGCATGTTCACCGGCGCGCTGATCATCGCCGGCCTGTTCACCTTCCTTCCGGGACGGCTGATGTGGGACCTGTTTGTTTCCTGACACCTCGAGCGTGCGGACAACCCAAAGAAAAGGCCGCCTGCAGAGACTGCAGGCGGCCTGAGAGAGAAAGTCCGAACCGATCGGTCAGGACCTGGGGAGGAAATTCAAAGACTTACGGAAGAAGAACCTTGTCGATGACGTGGATCACGCCGTTGGACGCCTTCACATCAGCCGCAACGACTTTCGCATCGTTGACAGTGACGCCGTCAGCGCCGCCGACAACTTTGAGGGTCTTGCCCTGAACCGTCGCCGGCTCAACCGTCTGACCGGCAACGGCGCTCGAAGGCACTTCGCTGGCGAGAACGTGATAGGTCAGAATGCCGGCAAGCTTGTCCTTGTTCTCCGGCTTCAGCAGATCTTCGACGGTGCCGGCCGGGAGAGCGGCGAACGCCGCATCGGTCGGAGCGAAGACGGTGAACGGACCCGCGCCGCGAAGGGTTTCTTCGAGACCAGCCGCCTGAACGGCGGCCACGAGGGTCGAGAACTGACCCGCCGCAACGGCGGTGTCGACGATGTCCGAAGCCGCAACCGGAGCAGGCTCAGGAGCCGGGGCCGCTTCTTCAACGGGAGCCGGCGCCGGGGCTTCGGCAGCTTCATTGCAACCGGCGAGACCGACGATGGCGGCCGCCGCGATCAGGGGGAGGAAAGCGCGCATGAATAAATCCTGTTTTGTTTGACCCGGACAGAGCCGTCCGTGACCATCACGGACGGAACGCCTTTTGAGCGTCAGGTATTCCATGGGCCGTCGGAGGGCTCGTTGGAACCTCTCGTCTGTCCGCATGACGGGAATACGCCTCGACAACGGGACCGGATGACAGCTCTCCAAAACGTAATCAAAAAAAGCCTCACCCGCCCGAAGACCGACGGACCGAGCGCCTTCGAGCTCGGCGTCAAAGCGGGATGTTGTCGTGCTTCTTTTCCGGATTACGGACATTTTTCCCCTTCAGGGTGCGAAGGGCCCGCACGATCCGCTTGCGCGTGTTGTGAGGCATGATGACGTCGTCGATATACCCTCGTGAGGCGGCGACGTAGGGATTTGCGAACCGGTCCTCGTACTCTTTCGTCCGTTCGGCCAGCTTCACGGGATCGCCCGCCTCGGCCCGGAAGATGATCTCGACGGCGCCCTTGGCGCCCATGACTGCGATCTCCGCGGTCGGCCAGGCGAAGTTAACGTCCCCGCGCAGGTGCTTTGAGCTCATCACGTCGTAGGCGCCGCCATAAGCCTTGCGGGTGATGACGGTGACTTTGGGCACCGTCGCCTCGGCATAGGCGAACAGGAGCTTTGCGCCATGCTTGATCAGCCCGCCATACTCCTGACGCGTGCCTGGCATGAAACCGGGGACATCGACAAAGGTGCAGATCGGGATGTTGAAGCAGTCGCAGAACCTCACGAAACGGGCGGCTTTACGTGAGGCGTCGATATCCAGAACGCCGGCGAGGGACATGGGCTGATTGGCCACAAACCCTACCGTGCTGCCTTCCATCCGTCCGAAACCGGTGAGGATGTTGCGGCCGAAGTCCTTGCCGATCTCGAAGAAATCTCCCTCATCCGCGACTTTCTGGATGAGCTCGAGCATATCGTAGGGCGTGTTCGGGTTGGCCGGAACCAGCGTATCGAGGCTCGGCTCTGCGCGCTCAGGATCGTCGAACGTCGCCAGCTGAGGGGGCTTCTCGCGATTGGACTGCGGCAGGAAGGTGATCAGACGGCGCATCTGGGTCAGCGTCTCGATGTCGTTCTCGAAAGCGCCGTCCACCACCCCTGAGCGCGAGGCGTGAACCTTCGCCCCGCCCAGATCCTCGTGGCTGACGATCTCGTTGGTGACGGTCTTCACCACATCGGGACCGGTCACATACATATAAGAGGTGTCCTTCACCATGAAGATGAAGTCCGTCATCGCCGGAGAATAGACGTCTCCGCCGGCGCACGGGCCCATGATCACCGAGATCTGAGGGACGACGCCCGAGGCCAGGACGTTCTCCATGAAGATATCTGCATAACCGGCAAGGGAATCCACCCCCTCCTGGATCCGCGCCCCGCCCGCATCAAAGAGACCGATCACGGGCGCTCCGTTGCGAGCCGCCGCCTTCTGGACCTTGACGATCTTTTCAGCATGGGCCCGTGAAAGCGAACCGCCGAAGACGGTGAAATCCTTCGAGAAAACATACACCACGCGGCCGTTGATGGTTCCCCATCCGGTGACGACCCCGTCGCCGGGAATGCGGTTTTCGGCCATGCCGAACTCGCTCGAGCGATGCTCGACGAACATGTCCCATTCCTCGAACGAGCCCTCGTCGAGAAGAACCTGGATCCGCTCCCGAGCGGTGAGCTTGCCCTTGGCGTGCTGGGCTTCAATACGTCTGGAGCCACCCCCCAGACGCGCCTCGGCCCGCTTCTTCTCAAGCGCCTCGACGATGTCTTTCATCCCGCTCGCCCCTGCATTTTCATCCCGCCGCAGATAGCGGGGTGATGCGGCAAAAGGCAAGCGCGGATGGGCTCAGGGGCCTGATCACGATGAGGTCAGAGCGTCCGCTCCGCATTTGAGCCAATGACACGCCGAGCTTTGGGGCGCCGTTTCAGGAACAAAAAAGTTGACGACAAGGCATTTCATATCGATATTGAAGTGATATCACTTAGATCTCAATTTTGTCAGGAGACGTTTGATGACCGTGACCGTCACGCGAGAAAAACCCTACTCCAGCCCCAGCGGAGGGCTCGCCCTTCTGGTCGCCCTTCTGGTTCTCGGCGGCTCGGTCGCCTGGATCCTCCATACGGCGATATTGACTGACAACGACGGGCCGCCGCTGCCGGCGATGGCGGGTTTCACGATTGGCGTCTTCACCCTCTTCGGGCTTTATACCCAGCAACCGAACCAGGCGACCGCCATCCTCCTGTTTGGCGACTACAGAGGGGTCGACCGGAGGGCCGGACTGAGATGGGTTCTGCCCTGGTATACCCGCAAGAAAATCAGCCTGCGCCGCCTCAATTTCACATCCGAGAAGCTCAAGGTGAACGATAAGCGGGGCAATCCGATTGAGATTGCAGCCAACGTCGTCTGGCATGTCGAGGACGCCGCCCAGGCGCTGTTCGATGTCGAGGATTACTCCGCCTTCACTCATGTGCAGATCGAAACGGCCCTTCGGGACATCGCGTCTCGGTACGCCTACGATCACGGGGAGAAGGACGAACCCACGCTGCGTTCCGACGCGGAAAAGGTCGCGGCCGAGCTCCAGGAAGAACTGAAATCCAAGGTTTGCGTCGCCGGCGTTGAGGTTGACGAGGCGCGCATCACCCACCTCGCCTATGCGCCCGAAATCGCCGGGGCCATGCTTCGTCGGCAGCAGGCCGATGCGGTCCTCGCAGCCCGGGAGAAGATCGTTCACGGCGCGGTGAGCATGGTTGAGAGCGCCCTGAGCGAGCTGAGCTCGCGGGGAGTGGTCAATCTGGACGACGAACGCCGGGCGCAGATGGTGTCCAACCTTCTGGTCGTCCTGTGCGCGGAACGCGAGGCGCAGCCCGTGGTCAATGCCGGAACCCTCTATTCCTGAGCCTGACCATGTCCGCACCCCGCAAGTCCTTTCCCCTGCGCCTTGATCCGCGGCTCTACGCAGACATCGAGCGCATGGCGGCCTCGGACCTTCGTTCCGTGAACGCCCAGATGGAGTTCCTGCTTCGGGAGGCGGTCCAGCGGCGGCTTCGCAGACCGCAGGACAGCGAAGAGGGGAAGGACTGAAGGAACGCTCCTGCGAGCCGCCTCGGGCGACGATCCGATCCGTCCCTCCGGGCGGATCCTGACAGGCTGCCGGATCCAGTCTCCACACCGCCTCCCCCCGGGTCCTGCCATTGCGGGCCCCGGGGGTGTTGCTTCCCAGGCTGATATCCTCAGGAACAGCTTTCGCAGGACGCAGGAACCTGCTTCTGTGTCTGCGCGCCCAGGGCGGCGTCAGACCTGAGGAGATCCTGGAATGGCAGTCGTGGAGAAGGAACGGCACTTCGACGTCCTGATCGTAGGAGCCGGACTGTCGGGCGTCGGCGCGGCATGGCACCTGTCCTCAACCCATCCCCGAAAGACCTACGCCATTCTCGAAGCCCGTTCAGCGATCGGGGGAACATGGGACCTCGTTCGCTATCCCGGCCTCCGGTCGGATTCCGACATGTACACCCTCGGCTATTCCTTCCGACCCTGGAAGGAAGCCAAAGCGATCGCCGACGGCCCGGCCATCCGATCCTATGTCGCCGATACGGCCAAGGATGCCGGGATCGACCGTCATATCCGCTTCGGGCGCCGGGTCGTGTCCGCAGACTGGTCGAGCGAGCATGCGCTGTGGACCGTGACGACCAGCCTTCCCGAGGGGGGCGCAGAAACCTACACCTGCGGTTTTCTGATGATGTGCAGCGGGTATTATCGGTATGACGCCGGGCATACGCCGGACTTTCCAGGCTCGTCGGACTTTCGCGGTCGGATCATTCACCCCCAGTTCTGGCCCGAAAATCTCGATTACGCCGGAAAGAACGTGGTCGTGATCGGAAGCGGCGCCACCGCCGTCACCATTGTTCCGGAAATGGCCCGCACCGCCGCACACGTGACGATGCTGCAGAGATCCCCCACCTATGTCGTCTCGCGACCGTCTTCGGATCCGATCGCCAACGCCCTGCGCAAGCTCCTCCCGACCCGCCTCGCCTACTCACTGGCGAGATGGAAGAACGTGCTCATGGGAATGTACATGTTCCGCGCCTCGCGCAAACAGCCCGAAAAAGTCAAATCCATGCTTATCAACCTCGTGCGCAAGGAGCTCGGGGAAGGATATGATGTCGAGACGCATTTCACGCCGCGCTATAATCCGTGGGCACAGCGTCTGTGTCTTGTTCCCGACGGAGACCTGTTCGCCTCGATCCGGGAGGGACGAGCGTCCGTCGTCACCTCGGAAATCGAGAGCTTCACGCCTGAGGGCGTAAGGCTGAAAACAGGTCAGACACTCCCGGCGGACATCATCGTCACCGCGACCGGTCTCGAGCTTCTCTTCCTCGGCGGCATGCAGGTCAGTCTTGACGGACGCCCGGTCGATATGACGAAGACGCTGACCTACAAGGGGATGATGTATGAGGGGGTACCCAACCTTGCATCTGTCTTTGGTTACACAAACGCCTCGTGGACGCTGAAGGCGGATCTGACATGCGAGCATGTCTGCCGGCTGCTCCGACGTATGGACCAGACAGGCCTCCGGCAGGTCACGCCCCGCAATCGTGAGGCCGGCATGGGCGAGGAACCGTGGCTCGACTTCTCCTCCGGCTATGTCCAGCGCTCCCTCGAACGCTTTCCCAAGCAGGGAGAAAAGCGACCCTGGAAACTTCACCAGAACTACATTCTCGACATCATGACGCTTCGCCACGGCGCCCTTGAGGATCCGGCGCTGGAGTTTTCAAATCCCGAACCGTCAGCCCTGCGACTCGCCGGCTGAGGGATCAGGTCTGGCCCCCCGCCGCCGCAAGGCGCGGACCGCTGCAGCGTCGAGCGCGCCAAGAAATCGCGACCGATCGCGAGCTTCGAAGGGCGCAGGGCCTGAAGCGATGCCGCCAAAGGATCGGACATGCTCCATGATCGCGCGGGAGGCGAGAGCGTCGCCGATCATGTCCCGCGTAAATGTTCGCCCGATCGGAGACACCGCTTCCGCTTCACGTTCCAGAGCCCGCGCAGCGAGGGGAATGTCGGAGGTGACCACGACATCGCCGGCGTGCGCCCGCTCCGCGATCCAGTCGTCCGCCGCGTCCGGTCCCGCCTCAACCTGGACAAAGCGAATGGTACGGTCGGGAGGGGTGCGGATGAAGGCGTTGGCGACGACGCGCACATCGAACCCCAGACGCCGGGCGACGCGGTAGACCTCCTCCTTGACCGGGCATGCATCCGCATCGACATAAATGACAGGCTTCACCTCGGACATCAGCCGCGGCCTCGCCTTGCGGATCGGGTCATGTCGCGGGTCATCCCCCGCTCAAGGGCGGCAGAAGAGCGACTTCATCGCCCGGAGAGAGAAGGGCTGCGTCCTCATCCGAAACGAGGGTCTGATTGACTGCAATCTTCATCGCGGACGGAGACAACCGCTCGGCGATCTCAGGGTGATCCTGCTGCAGGCGCCGCCGGAGTTCGGCTGCGGTGTGCACGCCCTCCGGGAGACGAAGCGGCTCGTCTCCAAACGCTCCCCGCAGACGACCGAAGAGGAGGATTTCGCGCATGATCATCCGCCCGTGTGCGACATCGTGCGGGGAGACGCCGGCGTCGAGAGACGCCCGGCGTCAAAGTCATGGCCCTTCGGCTTGCGCTCGATCGCAGACAGGATCGCGGCTCGCAGGCTCTCACCCGATGGATCGCTGCGCATCGCCTCCCGAAGATCAGCCCCGTCCTCCCGTCCGAGGCAGGTGTAAAGTCTCCCGGTGCAGGTCACCCGAACCCGGTTGCAGCTCTCGCAGAAATTATGGCTGAGCGGCGTGATGAAACCTAAACGACCCCCGGTCTCCTCCACGCGCACATAGCGAGAGGGACCGCCGGTGGTGAAGGGGATGTCGGAAAGGGTGAAACGCTCTTCAAGGCCCTCACGAACCCGGTCGAGGGGAAGATAGTCCTCCACACGGTTGGTCTCGGCCTCGCCCATCGGCATGGTCTCGATCAGGGTGATATCGGCGCCGCGACCATGAGCCCATGTGATGAGCTCCGGGATTTCCGCTTCGTTGATCCCTGCCAGCGCCACAGTGTTGAGCTTCACATGAAGGCCCGCTTCGATAGCCGCATCGATCCCTCGCAGGACATCGTCCAGGCTGTCGCGACGCGCGAGACGCTCGAACACGTCGCGCCGAAGCGTATCGAGGGAGACATTCACGCGCCGGACGCCGATAGCGGACAGCTCTCCGGCATGGCGGGCCAGCAAGGTCCCGTTCGTGGTGAGGGTGAGCTCCTTCAGCCCGGCGCCGAGATGACGCGAGAACCGCGCCATCAGCTCCATCGCGTCCTTTCGCACAAGCGGCTCGCCGCCGGTGACGCGCAGCTTGTCCACACCGAAGGAGGCAAAAGCCGCCACGAGTTCGTCGAGCTCCTCAAAACTCAGCAAATCCTTTCTCGGCAGGAAGGTCATACGCTCCGGCATGCAATAAACGCAGCGAAGATCGCACCGGTCGGTGATCGACAGGCGCAGGTAACGGACGCGCCGACCATAGGTGTCGACCAGCCCGGCCGCCGGCCGCACGGCCGGCGCTCCGCCTTCGGTCGCTGAGGCGCCGGCTGCGGGGACCGGACGCGCATTGATCAGAGTATGGGCCATGACGGGACCAAGGTTAGCGCTATCGGAGCCGAAGTCGAGCCCGGGCTCAGTCCTCACCCCATCGGGTACATGATCTCACGGGAGACTGCGTCGATCTTCTTCATGATCTCAGGCGTC
Organism: uncultured Alphaproteobacteria bacterium; assembly: GCA_903831255.1. GTDB lineage: Bacteria > Pseudomonadota > Alphaproteobacteria > Caulobacterales > Hyphomonadaceae > UBA7672. The sequence goes on along the minus strand of CAIKWZ010000043.1, from coordinate 20,588 downwards.
AGCGTGACCTCGGCGGCCTTGAAAATATCCGGCAGCTGATCGACATGGGTGGCCCCGACGATGGTCGAGGCGACGAAGTCATGGGCCTTGCTCCAGGCGGTGGCCAGAGTGACCAGCGACATGCCGGCCTCAGCCGCGATAGCGGCGAATTTCGCCGTGGAGGCGAGTGATTTTTCATTGACGAAGCGACGGGCCATCGCGTTCTGACGGCCTTCCATGCTGAGATAGTTGGTGAACCGGGCCCCTTCAGGGCGCGCTCCATCCTGATACTTTCCCGACAGAACCCCGCCCGCGAGCGGAGAATAGGGTATGAGGCTCACGCCCTCTTTCCGGCATACCTGGGCAAGCTCGTCCTCGAAGCGGCGGTTGTTGAGAGAGAAATTGTTCTGAATGGTGTCATACCGCTGGAGGCCGCCCGCGTCGGAGACCGAAAGCGCCTTCATCAGCCCCCAGCTGGTCTCATTCGAACATCCGGTGATGCGAACTTTCCCCGCCGATACGAGATCGTCGAGGGCGCGCAGTGCATCCTCGTAACGTGCGCCGTGATCGGGCCAGTGGGTCTGGTACAGGTCGATGTAATCCGTCTGAAGCCGACGCAGGCTGGCCTCGACCGCAGCGACGACATTGTGGCGGTCGAGGGCCGTCATGCCAGCCCTCTGGGGAGACCGGAACCAGACATGGCTGGGTCCGGAGACCTTTGTGGCGATGATGAGCGCATCACGCGAGCGCGTCTTCATCCAGCGGCCGAGGATCTCCTCGGTGAGGCCGCAATACTCCGGCTTGGGCGGCACAGGATAGGTCTCGGCGGCGTCGAAAAAGTTGATACCCGCCTCGAAGGACATATCGAGAATGCGATGGGACATCGCCTCATCCGCCTGACTGCCGAAGGTCATAGTGCCCATGCAGATGTCGGAGACGTAAATTGCGCTCGAACCGAGACGTCTATTCTGCACGTGTCTTCTCCTTGTTTACGAAATCCGCAGTTCAGGCCGGCCTTGGGAGACGTCAGCTCTCCATCAGACGCGGCATCAGCTCGACCATGTTGCAGGGGGCATGGCGACTGTCGAGCTGCCAGCGAATGATCTTCTCCCATCCATCCTTCACGGCGCCGTTCGATCCGGGCAGACAGAAGATGAAGGTGCCGTTGGCGACCCCTGCGCAAGCGCGCGACTGAAGGGTCGACAATCCGACGCTGTTATAGCTCACCATGTGCCAGACGATGTTGAAACCGTCGATCTCCTTATCGAACAGGGGACGAACCGCCTCCGGGGTCACATCGCGTCCGGTCAGACCGGTTCCGCCGGTCGAGACAACCGCATCCACGCCCGGATCCGCAATCCATCGGCGCATGATCGAGCGGATCGAATTGACATCGTCCGGACAGATCGCCTTGTCGACAACCTCATGGCCGCTCTGGCGAATGCGATCGGCGAGGATATGCCCCGAGGTGTCGGTCTCGTCGGTGCGGGTGTCGGAGATGGTGAGCACGCACAGTCGAACAGGCGTGAAAGGCCTGTCCATGGCCATCTTGCCTCCAGGGGCAGGCAGAGGCGGTGTCTCAGGGGCCGTCATGTCGTCTCTCCTTCATCCCAGCGCGCCCGATCCTCAAGATCCCGGCGCCGCGGCTCGATCCATTCGGCGCCGTCGGGTCGCACCTCCCGCTTCCAGAACGGAGCCTCCGTCTTGAGCCGATCCATGAGGTAGTCAACCGCCTGAAGCGCCTCGCGACGGTGTGCGCTGAGGGCCGCGACGAGGACGATCGCTTCGCCCGGACGCAACGGTCCGTAACGATGAATGATCAGCATGTCGATGACGTCGAAACGGGTTCGGGCGTCCGCCTCGATCTCAGCGATCCGGCGTTCGGTGAACCCCGGATAATGCTCCAGCTCAAGGGAGACGACATCCCTGTCGTCCGCGTTCGAGCGAACCGTCCCGATGAAGGAAGCAAGCGCTCCGGCGGATAAGCGCCCCGCCTGAAAGCGGGCCGTTTCCTCATGCGGATTGAACAGCTCTGATTGAACACGCACCATGACGACACCGATACCGAGGCGGCGAGACCTCCGCCAGCCCCCCCTTTTCGGAGCGATCCGAACATCAGACCGAAGACGTCGCCGTCCGCGGCAGTCGCATCAGGACCGAACCGAAGGCTGAGACGTGCGCGCGCCGCCCCTCCAGTTCAACACGATGAATAAACAGAGGCTCGAGGCGGCCCTCGGGGAGCTCAACCACCCCGCCCTGGGGCCCCACGCTGAAAAGGCAAAGGACGACTTCGTCGCCATGGACACGCTCGAAGACCAGAAGATCGGAGGACGCCGATGTCACCCGGAAGCGTCCTCTCGACAGGGCCGGGCTTGAGCGACGGATCGCAATCAGACGGCGGGCGATGTTGAGATGCGAAGCGGCGTCGGCCTCCTGAACCGAGACCGCCATCGCCCGATGAACCTCCGACATCGGCAGCCAGGTCTCCGGGCAGACGGAAAACCCTCCGCCCGGACCGGACGTCCAGGGCATGGGGGTCCTGCATCCATCGCGTCCCCGCGACGCCGGCCATGCGGCCAGGCCCAGAGGATCGCGCAGGCGCTCAAACGGGACATCCGCCTCTGGAAGGCCGAGCTCCTCGCCCTGATAGAGACACACCGTGCCCCGCAGAGAGAGCAGAAGCGCCAGAAAGGTCGGCGCCGCCGCCCCGGGCGGCGCATCCCTGCCCCATCTTGTCGCCACACGGGCGACATCGTGATTGGAAAACGCCCATGTCGGCCAGCCTGCGCCGTCTTCGTCCTGCCAGAGGGACAGTTTCTCCGCCATCCTGGGAGCGTTCATGGGTCCTTTGAGGAAGTCGAACGCATAGGCTGTATGCAGACCGCTCCGGCCCTTCGTGTAACGCGACATCAGACCGAACGAACCCGGCGCCAGCTCACCGAGGGTCATTCGTGCGCCGTAGCTATCCATCACCGCCCGCAGCTCGGCGAGGAATTCAAGCGTTCCAGCCTGATCGGAATTGTAGAGATGGATCTGCATGTCGCGCGGCAGGGCGGGAGCGGGCTCTCCCGACGGCGGATTGTCCCTCAGCAGCGGATCGTGAACATAGTAGTTGGCGACATCCAGCCGAAACCCGTCAACGCCCCTGTCGAGCCAGAAGCGAGCAATATCAAGTATCGCCCGCCGCACCGCCAGGCAGTGAAAGTTGAGGTCCGGCTGACCGGGAAGAAAATTGTGCAGATAGTACTGGCGCCGCTGCGGCTCCCAGGTCCAGGCCGGACCTCCGAACCAGGCCTGCCAGTTGTTCGGCGGGGATCCGTCGGGCCTTGGGTCCGCCCAGACATACCAGTCCGCCCGGGGATTATCTCGACTGCTCCGGCTCTCCTGGAACCAGGGATGATCGATTGAGGAATGCGACCATACCTGATCGATCACCACTTTGAGCCTGCGGTCGCGGGCCGCCGCGAGCACCTCGTCGAAGTCCGCCAGATCGCCGAACAAAGGATCGACGTCCCGATAATCTGAGACGTCGTATCCAAAGTCCCGCATCGGAGACCGAAAGAACGGGGACAGCCAGACGCCGTCCACCCCTAACGACCGGACGTAGTCAAGACGGGCGGAGACGCCCGCGAGATCGCCGACGCCGTCGCCGGATGCGTCCATGAACGAACGCGGATAGATCTGGTAGAGGACCGCGCCACGCCACCAGTCGTCAGGCGATACGCTCACGTCCAGCCCTCATCCCATTGTCTGCGAGGCCCCGTCCTCAGTGAGGACGGGAGACCTCCCCACCGCTCGCCGGTCCGCGCAGCAGCTCCGCGCGGTAAGCCGCTTCGTCGGTCTCCGACCACGAAACAGGCGTCAGCGGGCGAACAAGAGCATGCCCGAGAACCTGATCGATGGTCGAAACCGGGATGATGGTGAGCCCGTTGCGGACATTGTCGGGAATATCGGCAAGATCCTTTTCATTCTCTTCGGGGATGAGCACCGTGGTGATGCCTCCGCGAAGCGCCGCCAGCAGTTTCTCCTTCAGGCCGCCGATCGGCAGAACCCGACCGCGAAGGGTGATCTCACCCGTCATGGCCACATCCTTCGAAACCGGATTGCCTGTGAGGACCGACGCGATCGCCGTCGTCATCGCGATCCCTGCCGAGGGACCGTCCTTGGGCGTTGCGCCCTCGGGCACGTGAACGTGAATGTCCGTATTGTCGAACACGGGCGGACGGATGCCGAGCTGGACGGATCGCGATTTGACGAGACTTGAAGCCGCCGAAATCGACTCCTTCATCACGTCGCGCAGATTGCCCGTTACGGTCATGCGGCCGCGCCCCGGCATCTGAACGGCTTCGATCGTCAGCAACTCGCCGCCGACCTCGGTCCAGGCCAGTCCGGTCACGACGCCGACCTGATCGTCGATGTCCGCGCGGCCGTAGCGGTATTTGCGCACACCCGCATACTTGCCCAGCGTCTCGGATGTGACCCGCACAGACTCCGTCTTCTTGAGTTCGATCTCACGCACCGCCTTGCGGGCCAGCTTGGCGATCTCACGCTCAAGGGAGCGGACGCCGCTCTCACGGGTGTAATACCGAACGAGGTCGCGCAGGGCGCTGTCGTCAACAAACCACTCGCCTTCCTTGAGGGAGTGATTCTCGGTCACCTTGGGCAGGAGGTGCCGACGGGCGATCTCGATCTTCTCGTCCTCCGTGTAACCCTCGATCCGGATGATCTCCATCCGGTCGAGCAGAGGCTGGGGCATGTTCAGCGAGTTCGCCGTGGTGATGAACATCACATCGGACAGGTCGTAGTCGACCTCAAGATAGTGGTCATTGAAGTTGACGTTCTGCTCGGGGTCGAGAACCTCGAGCAGAGCCGAGGACGGATCGCCCCGGTAATCCATTCCAAGCTTGTCGATCTCGTCGAGAAGGAAAAGCGGATTGCCGCTCTTGGCCTTCTTCATGGACTGTATGATCCGCCCCGGCATGGAGCCGATATAGGTCCGACGATGCCCGCGGATCTCCGCTTCGTCGCGAACGCCGCCAAGCGACATCCGAACGAAGTCGCGACCGGTCGCCTTCGCGATCGACTTGCCAAGAGAGGTCTTGCCGACGCCCGGAGGCCCGACCAGGCAGAGAATGGGACCGCGCATCTTGTCCGAACGGGACTGCACGGCGAGATACTCGAGGATCCGCTCCTTGACCTTCTCAAGACCGTAATGATCCGCCTCGAGAACGTCTTCAGCCACCTGGAGATCGCGAACCACAGGCTTCTTGTTCGACCACGGCAGGGACACCAGCCAGTCCAGATAGTTGCGGACCACTGTCGATTCCGCGGACATGGGCGACATCTGGCGAAGCTTGCGCACTTCCTGCTCTGCCTTCGCGCGCGCTTCGTCCGACATCGGGGTCTTGGCGATCTTCTCCTCGAGCTCGCCGATCTCGTCGCGCTCGCCGCCCTGATCCTGATCGCCCAGCTCGCGCTGAATGGCCTTCATCTGCTCATTGAGATAGTACTCACGCTGCGTCTTCTCCATCTGACGCTTCACGCGATTGCGGATCTTGCGCTCCATCTGGAGCATGCCGATCTCGCCCTCCATGAGCTGGAAAACCCGTTCGAGACGCTGGGTGACATCCGCCGTCTCAAGCAGCTGCTGCTTGTCCTCGAGCTTGATCGAGAGCTGAGCGGCCACCGCATCGGCGAGACGGGCGGGATCGGTGATGGCGCTGACCGTGCCTACCGTCTCGGCGGGGATCTTCCGGTTCAGCTTCACATAACCTTCGAACTGCTCGATCACCGCCCTCACCAGTGCGGCGGCTTCCTCGGCATCGGCGTCCTTTTCCTCAAGAACGCTGAAGGCGCCGGCATAATAATCGCCATGATCGATGAGCTTTTCGAGCTTCGCCCTCGACTTGCCCTCGACCAGAACCTTGACGGTCCCATCCGGGAGCTTCAGCAGCTGGAGAATGCTTGCGACCACTCCGACCGAGTGGAGATCCTCCTCGGACGGATCGTCGACGCCGGCCTCCTTCTGCGCAACGAGAAGAATGTCGCCGCCGCCTTTCTCGACCTCTTCGAGGGCGCGCACGGACTTCTCGCGGCCCACGAAGAGCGGGGCGATCATGCGGGGGAAGACCACGATGTCGCGCAACGGCAGCACGGGGAGATTGGATGTCATCATGCGCTCCTGTCCTGAACGGGAGCCGGCTCGCGAATGCGCGCAAGACCCCGGGGAACGAATGACGCCGGATCGGCCCGGCGTCTCGTCCTTCTGACGTTTAAGGTGGTCGGTTCAGCCTTCCGGTTCAACCCGGGGAGAGCGGAATCAACAGTTAATCCCATATCCGTCCAAAATGGCGCGCTTCCGGCGCGCCCGGGCCCGGTCAGGAGGCGCCCGCCTTCGCTTCACGCGGTTCAGACGAATGAACATAAAGCGGCCTCGCGCGCCCCTCGACAACCTCAGCGTTGATCGCCACTTCGGCGACACCGCGGAGATTGGGCAGCTCGAACATGGTGTCGAGGAGAATTCCTTCCATGATCGAGCGCAAACCGCGCGCCCCCGTCTTGCGCTGGATCGCACGGCGGGCCACCGCCGCAAGGGCGTCGTCGCTGAAGGTTAGCGCGACATTCTCCATCTCGAACAGCCGCTGATACTGCTTGAGAAGAGCGTTCTTCGGTTCGGTGAGAATCTGAATCAGCGCCTTCTCGTCGAGATCCTCAAGCGTCGCGATGACCGGAAGACGACCGATGAATTCCGGAATGAGGCCGAATTTAACGAGATCCTCGGGCTCGCACTCCTCGAGGACTTTGCCGGTGCGACGATCATCCGGGTCGACGACGTTCGCGCCAAAGCCAATGGAGGAGCCGCGCCCACGGTCGGAGATCACCTTCTCAAGACCCGAGAACGCTCCGCCGCAGATAAACAGCATGTTGGTGGTGTCAACCTGAAGGAATTCCTGCTGAGGATGCTTGCGTCCGCCCTGCGGGGGAACGCTCGCGACTGTCCCTTCCATGATCTTCAGAAGAGCCTGCTGCACGCCCTCGCCCGAGACGTCCCTGGTGATCGAAGGGTTGTCAGACTTGCGCGAAATCTTGTCGATTTCATCGATGTAGACGATGCCTCGCTGGGCCCGTTCGACGTTGTAATCGGACGCCTGCAGCAGTTTGAGGATGATGTTTTCGACATCCTCACCCACATAGCCGGCTTCCGTCAGGGTTGTGGCGTCCGCCATGGTGAACGGCACGTCGATGATGCGGGCCAGGGTCTGGGCGAGGAGCGTCTTGCCGCAGCCGGTCGGACCGATCAGGAGGATGTTCGACTTGGCGAGCTCAACATCCGTATTCTTGGACGCGTGATTGAGCCGCTTATAGTGGTTGTGAACCGCGACCGACAGAACGCGCTTGGCCTTGAACTGGCCAATCACATAATCGTCGAGAACATCGCAGATCTCACGGGGGGTCGGCACGCCGTCCCTCGACTTCACGAGGGCGGTCTTGCTCTCCTCGCGAATGATATCCATGCACAGTTCAACGCATTCATCGCAGATGAACACGGTGGGGCCGGCGATAAGCTTCTTCACCTCATGCTGGCTCTTTCCGCAGAACGAGCAGTAAAGCGTATTCTTGCTGTCGCCGCTGGACGTTGTCTTGCTCATCGACACCTCGGAAACGCTCGGCCAATGCCGATCCCCGGCCTCAGCCAGCGAACGATCTGACCACCCAACCTATTTCCCAATCGTTTCCGAGAGGTTCAAGGCCGCCTTAATTCGATCACAGGCCGACGGAAGCCGCAAGCGGCCCGACTGCGCGTTTCAGAACGTTATTCCCCAGGGGAAGCCCGCTTCTCGAACACCTTGTCCACGATCCCAAACTCCCGCGCCTCATCCGAGGTCATGAAGAAGTCGCGATCGAGCGTCCGTTCAATGACCTCATAAGGCTGGCCGGTATGACGGACGTAAATTTCATTGAGCCGCCGCTTCATGGCGAGAATATCCACCGCGTGGCGCTCGATATCGGTCGCAACGCCGCGGAAACCGCCCGAAGGCTGGTGGACGAGAATGCGGGAATTCGGGGTCGAAAAGCGCATGCCCTTCTCGCCTGCGGCCAGGAGAAGGGAGCCCATGGACGCCGCCATGCCGATGCAGGCGGTCGAAACGGGAGAGCGAATGTACTGCATGGTGTCGTAAATCGCGAGCCCGGAGGAGACCAACCCGCCGGGCGAGTTGATGTACATCGAGATCTCTTTCTTCGGGTTCTCAGATTCCAGAAAGAGAAGCTGAGCGGTGATCAGGCTCGCCATCCCGTCCTCGATAGGACCGGTCACGAAGATGATGCGGTCCTTGAGAAGACGCGAAAAAATGTCGTAGGCGCGCTCCCCCCGACTGGTCTGTTCGACGACCATCGGCACGAGGTTCATGGCCGTCGCAAGGGGATCATGCATGACTTTTTCAATCTTCCGATTCAGGCGCCGAAGGCCGGAGAGGCCCCGACACGCCTGGGAGGCTACACAGTCCAATATCCGGACGCAGGAGCGGCGAGGCAAGCCCCCGCGCGTTTTTTCCTCGCTCCTCTGGAGCCGATCCTACTCGCCGACTTCCTTCATCAGCTCTTCACGGGTCACCGTGCGTTCGCTGACGTCGGCGCGGGAGAGAATGTAATCGACCACCTTCTCCTCATAGATCGGGGCGCGGAGCTGAGCGAGAGCATTGGGATTGTTGCGATAAAACTCAACAACCTCCTTCTCCTGCCCCGGATAGCGAGCCGCTTCCTGGCGCAGGGCGCCGACAACTTCCTCGTTGGTGATCTCGACATTGGCGCGCCGACCGATCTCGGCCAGCACCAGGCCGAGGCGCACGCGACGCTGCGAGATCTTCTGATACTCGCCGCGAAGTTCGTCGTCAGACTTGTCCTTGTCCTCTTCGGACAGACGACCGCCCGCCTTTTCCTGCTCGAGCTGCGCCCAGATCTGGTCGAACTCGGCCTTCACCATCATCGGCGGAAGCTCGAAATCGTGCCGCTCATCGAGGGCGTCGAGAAGACTTCTTTTCACCTGCTGACGAGACGCCCCTCCGAGCTCACGCTCGATCTGCGCCTTCACAGCGTCGCGAAGACCGGCAAGATCCGAGAGCCCCAGAGACACAGCCAAGGCGTCGTCGATTTCCGGGGTCGTCGCCGATTTGACCTCACGGACCGTCACCTCGAAGACCGCCGGGCGGCCCTTCAGGGTTTCGACCGGATAGGCCTCCGGGAAGGTTACCGAGACGTCCACCTTGTCGCCGGCGCGGACGCCGACGAGCTGATCTTCGAAGCCTTCGATGAACCGCCCCTCGCCAAGAACCAGCGTCTGGCCTTCGGCGGAGCCGCCTTCAAATGTCTCCCCGTCGATCCGGCCGACGAAATCGATCACAACCGCATCGCCCTTGACCGAGGCCTCTCCTTCCGCGCGCGGATCATAGGATTTCGAGCCCTCGGCAATACGACCCAGCGCCTCGGCGATCTCATCCTCGGTCGCCTGAGCGATCAGACGCTCCACCTTGAGCCCCGACACATCGGCCGGCTCGAAGTCAGGCATGACCTCGACGGCCATGTGAAATTCGAGATCCGCTTCGCCGGAAACCACTGAGTCCGCCGACGCCTCGAGACGGATCGTCGGCTGGGCTGCCGGACGCAACTCCTTGTCTTCAAGGGTTTTCTGGCTCGTTTCCTGAACGGCCGCCTCGACGATCTCTCCCATCAGAGAGCGCCCGTACATTTTCCGGATATGAGCCACCGGAACTTTGCCCGGACGGAATCCCTTGAGCTGAACGCGGGGCCGAATCTCATCGATCTTCGCACTCAGCCGGGCCGCCAGCTCGCTCGCGGGCACGCTCACCCGGAACTCGCGCGATAGACCTTCTGACTTCGTCTCGGTGACGTTCATTCCGGAACCCCGAATGCACTGAATGAAAAGCCGGTCCGGACAGTGTGCGTCCGGCCGGTCGAGCGGCGCTTATTGCATACGCCTTATGCCCTGTCTACGCGGGGGAAAGGGGCATTTTCCAGCCGCCAGAGAGTGGTGCGGATGATAGGACTTGAACCTACACGGGTCTCCCCACGGGAACCTAAATCCCGCGCGTCTACCAGTTTCGCCACATCCGCACGCAGCCTGCGATAAACGCCGAACTGCGCTCGGGTTCAAGCCGAAGATGCGGTTCCACGAAGATAGAGATCTCCGAGCACGTCCTTCAAGGACGGAGAAAGATCCTCCGCCGTGAGGCCCGGCCCCAGGCGGCGGCCCGCCTCGCCGTGCATCCAGGCGCCCGCGCAGGCTGCTGTGAATGCGTCCATACCCTGGGCCATCAGGCCGCCGATCACCCCGGCGAGCACATCGCCGCTGCCGGCGGTGGCGAGAAAGGGGCTGGCATGACCATTCACCGCCGCACGCCCGTCCGGATGGGCGATCACGGTGTCGGCGCCCTTAAGCAGAACGACGGCCCCGGAAGCCTCAGCGGCGGCCCGCGCTGCATGGATGCGGTTAGGCGAGGACGTAAGGAGACCGGGAAAAAGGCGCTCGAACTCCCCCGGATGCGGCGTGAGGACGGCGTCGGCCTGGAGAACTCCCCTCAGTTCGGCCGCCGCCCCCGCAAATACGGTCAGCGCGTCAGCGTCGAGGACAAGGCGGCGGCCGCTGCGGGCCAGCGCCTCGACGTTGGCCCGGGTGGCGGCCCCTACTCCGGCCGCAGGTCCGATCACAATGGCGGTCATTCCCGTCGTCAGGCCGATCAGAGCGCCGGGAGCGGAGAATGACGCGCACATGACGGCGGTCAGGTGAGAGGCGATCACGCTGAGGGCGGAAGGAGGACACAGCAACGTCACCACGCCTGCGCCGGCTCGAAGACCGGCGCCGGCCGCCAGACGCGCCGCCCCTGTTGAGGCGACCCCGCCGGAGACCACCCCCAGACGCCCACGGGCGTGCTTGTGAGAGGAGGCCCCGGGCCAGGGCAGGCGCTCAGCCCACAGGTCCGGCGCGTTCATCCACGTCCCGGACGCCCCGGGGACGCCGGACACCCCGGGAATAAAGGCCCCGAAGCCAATTTCGGCGATCTCCACCCGACCGCATGTCCCCGCGGCAGGATGGAGGCAATGAACCGGCTTGAAGGCGCCGAACGTCACCGTCGCGTCGGCCCGGATCACAGGACCGGGGAGATCGCCACGATCCCCGAAACTTCCCGAGGGCGTGTCGATAGCCAGAATGCGCGCCCCGGAGGCGTTGACCCGTTCAACCCATATCGCGAGCTCTCCGGCCAGAGGCCGCCCCAGACCAGACCCAAAAAGTCCATCCAGTACAATATCTTCCGGAGATAACTTAAGATCGGCGAGAGGTTTTGCAGACCCGCCCCACAGCGCCTTCGCGCCGGCCCTTTCTGCAGATCCCGCCCGGGCGACGCTCTCAAACACCTCGACGCTTCGCCCGGCTTCGCGCAAGGTTGCGGCCGCCACCAGAGCATCCCCGCCATTGTTGCCGGGCCCGCACAGGACAAGGACGCGTCCGGTCGGGAAGAGACGCATAAGCGCCTGCGCGCACGCCTCCCCCGCCCGCCGCATGAGCTCCGCCATCGAAAGGCCGCCTGCGACCGCCAGCGCCTCGCAGCGCCGCACCTCTTCGCAGGTCAGGATCGACGTCCCCATGATCACAGCAGACGCAGCGCGCCTTCCTCTCCAAGGGAGGCGATGACAAGGCGCCCTGCCCTTCGCTCCAGACGGGTAATGGAGCAATGACCGGGACGAAAGATCAGAACCCGATCATCTCCGGTCAGAGCGCCGATGATGACGTTGATCGCCACAAAATGCGTAAAGACCGCAGTCTCATCCGGGCAGGCCTCCAGCGCCGCAACCAGCCCGTCCCTCCAGGGCCCAAGATCCTGCCCCGCCTCGCTCCAGCGGCCGGCCATGACAGTCTTCAGCCAGGCGGGACGATCCGGCGTCCCCGACGGGGTCGGGATCTCTCCCACCGCAGGCTCGATCCGGGCGTGAGTCTCGAAACGCCGCTCGAACGCCCCCGCGGTTTCCCGGCACCGCGCCAGGGGAGAGGTCATGGCCCGTTTGGCTCCGGACTTCGCAAGCTCGAGCGCGGCGGCTTCCGCCTGTCCCCGCCCCAGCTCGCTCAGGCCCGGATCCGGATGCTCCCCCCAACCCGCCGCTGGTTCGCCATGCCGGATGAGATATATCACCTGCCGCCACTCCCTGCCTGCGTCGAGCGCCTGCGCGAACGCCCGCGTCCCTTACCAGAGGGGGGGTCTCTTGCGAACCGGCGATTCGTCATGCACAAGGTTTTGGCGCCAGCGCCTCAAAATAGGGCGCCCCGCTCCTCGGCGCATATCTTTCAGGCAGCCGCGCTACTCCGCAAATGCTGGATCGCGCATAGACAGATTCGCGTAACGGACGCTGGTCCGTCGCGGGTTAGGGACCGGACATGAAGAAGATCGAAGCCGTCATCAAACCGTTCAAGCTCGACGAGGTGAAGGAGGCCCTTCACGCGGTCGGACTGCAGGGCATGACGGTTCTGGAGGCCAAGGGATTCGGCCGCCAGAGGGGACACACGGAATTGTACCGGGGCGCTGAATACATCGTCGACTTTCTTCCCAAGCTGAAGATAGAGGTGGTGTGCTCGGACGGTCAGCTCGAGGAGGCGCTCGCCGCCATCTCGAAGGCCGCCCAGACGGGCAAGATCGGCGACGGAAAGATATTTGTGTCCGAGATCTCGGAAGTGATCCGGATCCGAACAGGGGAAACGGGCGATCAGGCGATCTGATCGTTCGACAACAACAGGCGCACAGATCCGCCCGGGACGGGCGGATGCGAAACGGAGGGTATTGAGGTGTCCGACCAGATAATGAAGCTCATCAAGGAGAAGGACGTTCAGTACGTCGACCTTCGGTTCACGGACATGCGCGGCAAGATGCAGCACGTGACCTTCGACCTCTCGATGGTCGACAGCGACCTGTTCGTCGACGGAACCATGTTCGACGGCTCATCGATCGCCGGATGGAAGGCGATCAACGAGTCCGACATGCTCCTCATGCCGGATCCGTCCTCCGCGCGCATCGATCCGTTCTTCCAGCAGACGACGCTGGCGATCATGTGCGACATTCTCAATCCGAACGATAACACGCCCTATAACCGCGATCCGCGAACGATGGCGAAGAAGGCGGAACTTTACCTCAAGTCCGCCGGCCACGGGGACACGGCGTATTTCGGGCCCGAGGCCGAGTTCTTCGTGTTCGATGACGTGAAGTTCTCCACGGACCCCAACAATACCGGATACTCCTTCGACGACCCGGAACTGCCGTTCAACACGGGCCGCACCTATGAAGGCGGCAATAAGGGTCACCGCCCGGGCCCCAAGGGCGGCTATTTCCCCGTTCCCCCGATCGACAGTCTCCAGGACATGCGCTCCGAGATGCTGACGATCATGAACGAAATGGGCCTCAAGCCCGAGAAGCACCACCATGAAGTGGCGCCGGCTCAGCACGAGCTGGGAATGAAGTTCAGCACGCTGGTCGCGATGGCCGACAACATGCAGCTGTACAAGTACATCGTGCACAATGTCGCCGCGTCCTACGGCAAGACGGCGACCTTCATGCCGAAGCCCTATTACAAGGATAACGGCTCGGGCATGCACGTTCACCAGTCCATCTGGAAAGACGGCCAGCCCCTGTTCGCCGGCGACCGATATGCGGATCTCTCGCAGATGTGCCTTTGGTATATCGGCGGCATCATTAAGCACGCCAAGGCCATCAACGCGTTCTCGAACGCAACGACGAACTCCTACAAGCGCCTGGTGCCGGGCTACGAAGCTCCTGTGCTTCTGGCGTACTCGTCGCGCAACCGTTCGGCGTCCGTGCGTATTCCGTGGTGCGCCGGCCCGAAGGGCAAGCGTATCGAAGTGCGCTTCCCGGATCCGGCTTCGAACCCCTATCTCACCTTCACCGCACTGATGATGGCGGGTCTCGACGGGATCGAGAACAAGATCGATCCGGGTCCGTCGATGGACAAGGACCTTTACTCCCTGCCCCCGGAGGAGCTGAAGGATATCCCCACGGTCTGCGGATCGCTGCGTCAGGCTCTCGAATCCGTCGATCGCGATCGCGACTTCCTGAAAAAGGGCGGGGTCATGGATGACGACTTCATCGACAGCTATATCGACCTGAAGATGGAGGAAGTGATGCGGATGGAGATGCATCCTCATCCGGTCGAGTTCGACATGTACTATAAATCCTGATCGACCTTCAGACAGGTTGAACAGACGCCCCCGGAGCCACGCTCCGGGGGCGTTTTGCTTTATCATCGTCTCGCCCGGAGCCCGCAGGACGCAGGATGCGCTCGTGCGTGTCTTGATCATCGCGTGGCGCCGTGCTCGCTTCGACTTCATTCGCCGCGCCGATGCGCTGAAAGGCGGCCGTCATGATCCGAACTCTTTGTCTTTCGCTTTTCCTTGTCCTGGCCGGTTGCGCGAGCGCCCCCCGCCCCCAGGCGCGCGACATCGCCGACGCCTGCCGCCTTCTGACGGAAACACCCGGATGGAACGATGCGGTTCGCGACAGCGCCCGGCGGTGGGGGGCGCCTATAGGCCTGCAGCTGGCGATCATACGTCAGGAAAGCGGTTTCGATCCGGACGCACGTCCTCAACGCGGAGAGCGCCGGCTGTTCGGCCTGATCGAAGGGGAACGTCCCTCGAGCGCCTATGGCTACGCCCAGGCGCTCGATGCGACCTGGGACCGTTATCGCGCGGACACGGGTCGCCTCGGCGCAAGCCGGCGCAGTTTCCGGGACGCAGCAGACTTTGTCGGATGGTATGTCGACCTCACCGGGCGCATGACCGGGATCGGGCAATACGATTACCGGGACCATTATCTGGCCTACCATGAAGGTCAGAGCGGATTTCTCAGCGGCACGCACCGCACGAAGGACTGGTTGCTGAAAACGGCGCGGCAAGTCGCCCAACAGGCGAGTCTCTATGAAAAACAGGTCGCCGACTGTCCGGGACTGCGCGGCGGACTGTTCAACCTGTTCTGAAAGCGCAATGCGCTGTATCTGTGAGAAACAGGACACGACGGGCGAGCCCTCATCTGTCGCCTTCGGTGGGATCGGATTAGGCTCGCCCTCCTTTCGGTCCGAATGATTCGAACGGCAGGAGCGACATGGCGAAGACCCAACCCGCACGTCACGTCGAGCCGAAGGGCTCCGATCCGAACAGCTATTCCGCCAAGGATATCGAGGTCCTCGAGGGGCTGGAGCCGGTCCGCAAGCGTCCGGGCATGTATATCGGGGGTACGGACGAACGGGCCTATCATCATCTCTTTGCTGAAGTGCTCGACAACAGCGTCGATGAGGCGGTCGCCGGACACGCAACGCGGATCGACGTTCATCTCGATGCGGAGGGACGGCTGACCGTGCGAGACGACGGCCGCGTCATTCCGGTCGACCCTCATCCGAAATACCCGAACAAATCAGCCCTCGAAGTCATCATGACGATGCTCCACTCGGGCGGTAAATTCTCGAACTCAGCCTACCAGACCGCAGGCGGCCTCCACGGCGTGGGCGTGTCCGTGGTGAATGCCCTGTCCGACGTCCTCGAGGTTGAGATCGCGCGCGACCGCAAGCTTTATGCGCAGTCCTACTCCCGCGGGAAGCCGCTCGGAAAACTGATCCTCAAGGGCGCGGCCCCCAACCGGCGCGGGACCTCCATCTGCTTTCATCCCGATCCGAAGATCTTCGGCGAGCGTCTGCGCTTTCGTCCATCACGCCTTTACGCCATGGCCAAATCGAAGGCCTATCTCAGCCGGGCGGCGGAGATCCGCTGGTCGTGCGACCCGTCCCTGATCTCGGGCGACGACAAGACGCCGGCTGAAGCCGTCCTCAGCTATCCCAACGGCCTCAGCGACATGCTCGCAGAGATGTCGGAGGGGATCGAACTCGTGCTTTCGACGCCGTTTACGGGCCGCGTCGAGATGGACGGCGGCGGCGCGGTGGAATGGGCCGTCGCCTGGAGCGGCAATGGCTTTGGCGAAGCGGACGGCTTCTCACGTTCCTACTGCAACACAATCCCGACCCCTGAAGGGGGCACTCATGAAGCGGGCATGCGTTCAGCGCTTACCAAGGCGCTCAGGGCCTATGGCGAGATGACCAATGTCCGCAAGGCCGCCAACCTGACGGCGGAGGACGTTCTGGGAACGGCCGGTTCGCTTCTCTCGGTGTTCATCCGAAACCCGGAGTTCGTCGGACAGACCAAGGAAAAGCTCTCCACCACCGACGCCTTCCGCATGACGGAAACGGCGATGCGCGACCGCTTCGATCACTGGCTGACCGCCTCGCCCAAGGAGGCCTCGCGCCTTCTCGACTGGGCGATCGGACAGGCCGACGAACGCATGAAGAAGCGGCGGGAGAAGGAAGTCTCCCGGCAGTCGGCCACGCGGAAGCTGCGCCTGCCCGGCAAGCTGGCGGACTGTTCTGACGGATCCGCCTCGGGCACGGAGATCTTCATCGTCGAGGGAGATTCGGCCGGCGGATCGGCCAAGCAGGCCCGTGACCGCCAGACGCAGGCCATTCTCCCTCTGCGCGGCAAGATCCTCAACGTGGCGAGCGCCGGGGACGAGAAGCTGTCTAACAACAAGGAGCTCAGCGATCTGGCCCTTGCGCTGGGCGTGGGGATCGGATCCCGTTTCAGGGTTGAAGACCTGCGCTATGAGCGGGTCATCATCATGACCGACGCCGACGTCGACGGCGCCCATATCGCGGCCCTGCTCATCACCTTCTTCTATCGACAGACCCCGGCGCTCATCGACGCCGGACGACTTTATCTCGCCATGCCGCCGCTCTATCGCATCACGCACGGCTCGAAGACGGTCTATGCCCGGGATGAGGATCACAAGACCCGGCTTCTGGAAACCGAGTTCCGAGGCAAGAAGGCCGAGGTCGGACGCTTCAAGGGTCTTGGCGAGATGATGCCCGCCCAGCTCAAGGAAACGACCATGAACCCCGCCACACGGACGCTTGCCCGGGTCTCGCTGCCCGACGGCCTGGCCGGTCCGCAGGATCTGGTCGAAACGCTGATGGGCAAGCGCGCTGAGCTGCGGTTCAAGTTCATTCAGGACAATGCCGGGTTCGTCGAAGAGATCGATGTCTGAGCCCGTCATCCCGGTTCGCGGGATGCTCCGGGATTGACTTGGGGCTGGTAAAACCTATTGCTGCGGCTCATTGGCCGTCTCCGGGCGCGTTTTGGCCGCCCGACGGCTCTTCGCACAGCAAAGACCGACCGCATGACGTTTGACGAGCTCAGTCTCGATCCCAGGATCCTCGAAGCGGTCAAAGCCGCGGGGTACACGACCCCGACGCCTATCCAGGCGCAGGGGATCCCCGCTGTTCTCGGTGGACGGGACATCACCGGCATCGCTCAGACCGGAACGGGAAAGACCGCAGCCTTCGTGCTTCCGATGATCCACAAGCTCGGCCAGGGCCGGGCCAAGGCGCGTATGCCCCGCTCGCTCATCCTTGAGCCGACACGGGAACTCGCCGCCCAGGTCGCCGAGAATTTCGAGAAGTACGGCGCTAACTATAAGCTCAACATGGCGCTTCTGATCGGAGGCGTGTCGTTCGGCGATCAGGACAGGAAGCTGATGGCGGGCGTCGATGTTCTCATCGCGACCCCCGGCCGGCTCATGGACCATTTCGAGCGAGGCAAGCTTCTTCTGACCGGCGTCCAGATGCTGGTGATCGACGAGGCCGACCGGATGCTCGACATGGGGTTCATTCCCGACATCGAGAAGATCTGCGGGTTCCTCCCGAAAACGCGTCAGACGATGTTGTTTTCAGCGACCATGCCACCGGAAATCACCCGTCTGGCCACTCAGTTCCAGTCCGATCCGGTACGGATCGAGGTCAGCCGACCCGCCACGACGGCGGCGACGATCACCCAGTACATGACCCATTCCCCCTCGAACGACGACACCGTCAAGCGCGCCGTCCTGCGGGCCATCATCCGGGCGCGCAGCACCGACAGCGGGATCGTGTTCTGCAACCGCAAGCGTGAAGTGGATGTGGTCGCAAAGTCCCTCGCCAGCCACGGCTTCGATGCGGCGGCGATCCACGGCGACCTGCCTCAATCTCAGCGCACTCAGACCCTCGAACGCTTCAGGAGCGGCGAGCTCAAGCTGCTGGTGGCCTCGGATGTGGCTGCGCGGGGCCTCGATATTCCTGAGGTCAGCCAGGTTTTCAACTACGCCCCGCCGCCGAATTCCGACGATTATGTTCATCGGATCGGGCGTACCGGACGCGCCGGTCGTTCGGGTGAAAGCTTCACCATCGTCTCCCCTGGAGATACGCGCCTGTGGGATGCTGTGGTCAAGCGCATCGGACGCGACGTCGAGGTCTTCTCGCCCGAAGGGCTCGACGAGATGGTCTCGGAGGCCCGCGGCCGCGCTCCTGCGCCAGGCCGAAGCGGCCGAGGCGGCAAGGACCGGGACGAGCGCCCATCCGGCCGAGGCGGTCGTCGCCGCTCGGGACGCGAGCGTGAACCAGCTCCGGCGCATGAGGACGCGAGCCCCCGGGAGAGCGCAGAGGCGATGCTTGCAACGCCCGAGGCGCCCCCCCCGCCGACCACTTCTGACGTCGAGAGCCAGACGATCCAGCCGCCCCGTGAAGGCGGCCGCTCCAGCCGTAGACGACCGGAACGCGCCAGCCGCCCCGCCGCCGCCTCGTCCGCAGAGGGCGGTTCCCCGCGTGAGCGCTCAGGGTCGGGACGTCCGTCACGATCGACCGAAGATGGCGAAGGAACCGGCCCGAGCTTCCGCGGAATGGGCGATCATGTGCCCGCCTTCCTCCTTCGCGCGGTTCGCCCCCCCCCGGAAAGCTGAAGGTCGGTTAATTCCCTCAAGATCGGCGAATTAACGCAAAGCGTGAGCTTTCTTTTAGCTAATCTTCAATCGCTCTGCCTTAGAGCTTCCACAAGTCAGTCGGTCAGGGGGGCGAAAGTCCGGGCGATGCTCACCAGTGAGTTTTATGGCCCCGCAGGCAAGGTTCTGGGATACCGGACGATCGATCAGATCGTGCGGCAGGATCTCCCTGTGAGCCCCCAGAACTATGAAGTCTGGCTCTCCTATGCTTCGCGTTCGATGCCTGATCTCGTGCAGGAAATGGACGTTCTGCTGGGAGGCGGCCGCCCCATCACCGGAGCGGAGATGGAAGACCTCTATGACCGCTTCTTCTCGACCACGCAGCTGTCGACCCAGGTCATGGAGACCGGATCGCGTATTGCGCGTGAGATAACAGAAGCTCTCGACGCTCTCGGCAATGCGGGCGCGACCGCACAGCGCTACAGCACGACGCTGTCCACGGCGGCCCAGACCCTCGACAGCCCATCCATAGACCGCACCCTGCTCAAAGGTCTGATCCAGTTGCTGGCCTCATCGACCCAGGAAATGGTTCAACAGAACCAGGCCCTGACCCAGAAGCTGTCGCGCTCCTCGGACGAGATGCAGAACCTGCGCAAGACCCTTCATCAGGCCCGCGCTGAAGCTCTCACCGACTGCCTGACCGGGGTCGCCAACCGGAAGCTGTTTGACGAGACGCTCAAATCCCGACGTGAGGAGGCTGAAGATTCCGGTTCGCCGCTCACGCTCCTCTTCTGCGACATCGATCATTTCAAGCGCTTCAACGACACCTGGGGACACCAGACCGGAGATCAGGTGATCAAGTTCGTCGCAGCGGCCCTCGGCAAGCACGCCCTGCCCGATCATCTTGTGGCCCGCTACGGGGGTGAAGAGTTCGCCGTCATCATGCCGCGCACCACCCTTGAGGACGCCGCCCGGATCGCTGAGGCCATGCGTTCATCGATCGAGGCCAAGCGCCTCGTCAGACGCGCCACGAATGAGAGTATCGGAACGGTGACGGCCTCATTCGGCTGCGCCCTCTACATCTCCGGCGAACCGGCGAGCGATCTTGTCGCTCGCGCCGATGCGCTGCTCTATGCCTCCAAGCGCGGCGGCCGAAACCGGATCTCGACAGACCAGACCCTCCCGGGGGCGGGTCAGTTCGCCGCCTGAGGCGGTAGCGATCCTGCTGCAAAACGTCTCGCTGGCGGGCTTTTCAGGCGCTCGACCCCGATCCGGTCGCATTCGCTCCCCCCCTTGTCGCAGCAGCCCCCCCCCTCCGCCAAGCACCAGCTCGGCTCTCACGCCCTCTCCATCGCCAATCAGGCCCCGCAGATGATCCTGTCCCTGTTCAGGGGGTAGGGCGTTTTTCAGACCTCCAGACGCCCGCAATGGGTGATTCGCGGCTCCACCTTCCGGCCGACAGAGTCTTTATGACGGGTTAACGATCTAGCTTTACCTTTAGTCCTCGCGATCAAGATCCTTTGTCCGACAGAAGGTCGGTCTGCTGATCGCAGGCAGGCAGAATGCTCGGGGTGAACTTCAACCGCGCGTCGGCGGATGCCGTGCAGGCGCTCCATGTCCTGACGCGCGAAGCGCGTCAGGTGGAAACGCGCGTGGCGTCCGGCCTCAAAGTCGCCGACCCCCGCGACAACGGCGCGGTCTACGCCATCGCCATGGGGCAAAAATCCCGCATCGCCTCCTATGTCT
>CAIKWZ010000042.1 GCA_903831255.1 uncultured Alphaproteobacteria bacterium | reverse complement strand
GCCGTTCCCGCAGCAGATCCGGATTGTTGAAGCCGACCGTGACGCTGCGACTGGAAAGTATGTCTATCGCCAGGTGTCTGCGGTTCAGCCGCAGGCTTCTGTCGCCAGCGTCGCCTTCTGGTCGGTTAACCTCGGCCTGAAGTGGAACTTCTGATACAGTCTGCAGACGTCCGGTCTTCGGACGGAGTATTGGGGGCGGTCGCAAGACCGCCCCTTTTCTTTGTCGTGGAACTGAATGGCCGCTCTTGCCCCTCCGGCTGGCGGTGGTAGAGCGAGCCCCATGAACGCGATGCGCTATCATCCTCCGGCCGAGTGGGACCCCCATGGCGCTTTATGGACGGCCTGGCCGGCCGATCCGGACGTCTGGCCCGGAGATTTCGAAGGCGCCCGCCGGGAAGTTGGGGCCATGGTGCGAGCTCTGGCCGCCCGCAGCTCCGCAGGGCGTGAAGGCGACCGGGTGCGCGTGCTGGTCCAGGGACCTCTGGCCATGTTGTCCGCCGAGATGGAGATCGGCGAGCATGCTGAGCTGATCCCTGCCGATTATGGCGATATCTGGCTGCGCGACACGGGTCCTGTGTTTCTGGATTCGAGGCGCTGTGCGCTCTTCAGATTTAACGGGTGGGGGTCGAAGTTCATTTACGACCATGACGAAGAGGTCTCATCCCTCGTCGCCGGACTTTCGGGCGCTCAGGCGGTTCGCCATCAGCGCATCCTCGAGGGGGGCGCGCTGGACTGGGACGGTGAGGGAACCATCCTGACGACCAGAGAATGTCTCCTCAACTCCAATCGCAACGCCTGGAGCGAGGCGGAGGCGGAGACGTTTCTGCTCGAGGCGCTCGGCGCGCGGCGTGTGATCTGGCTCGGAGATGGTCTGCTCAATGACCATACGGACGGGCATGTGGACAATATCGCTAGATTTGTCGCTCCCGGGGTCGTGGTGTGTCAGGCTCCCAGCGGGAGCGATGATCCCAATGCCGACCGTCTGGAGGCGATCGCCTCGACGCTCGCTGAGGCGCGCGATGCCCGCGGACGTCGGCTGCAGGTCATACGTATCCCTTCGCCCGGTCTGATCGCCGATGAAGAGGGGCGGGCGGTTCCCGCCAGTCATATGAACTTTATCATTGGCAATTCCACCGTGGTGACGCCCGTCTATGGCGGCCCTTTTGGTCAGGCTGCGGTGGAGGCCCTCAAACCGCTCTTTCCCGGGCGTGATGTTATCGGACTTTCGGCTACTCATATCCTGTCGGGAGGCGGCGCCTTCCACTGCATCACCCAGCAGCAGCCAGCCTGAGGGGGCTTCACGACGATGACACGAGAGCTCACCATCGCGGTCCTGCAGTCCTCCTTTGGCGAGGCCATCGGCGCCAATATTGATCGTATCTCCGGGCTCATCCGCGCCGCTGCGCTGAAGGGGGCCCAGGTTATCCTGCCGCCGGAACTCTTTCAGGGACCGTATTTCTGCAAGACCCAGCAGGAAGATCACTTCGCCGCCGCCGCCCCCTGGTCGCAGCACAGGGCGGTCCTCGCCATGTCGGATCTGGCGCGCGAGCTGGGCGTGGTCATTCCTGTCTCCATCTTCGAGAAGGAGGGGCCGCACTATTTCAACTCGATGGTGATGGTGGACGCCGACGGGAAAGCGCTCGGGGTCTATCGGAAATCCCACATCCCGGACGGTCCGGGATATCAGGAGAAGTACTACTTTCGTCCTGGAGACACCGGGTTTCGGGTCTGGGACACCTCCTTCGGGCGCATTGGAGTGGGGATATGCTGGGATCAGTGGTTCCCGGAAGCTGCGCGTGTCATGGCCCTCATGGGCGCTGAGGTTCTCCTCTATCCGACGGCGATAGGAACGGAGCCTCAGGATCCCAGCCTGGATACCGCCGCGCGATGGCGACGGGCGATGATCGGTCATGCGGTGTCCAATGTCATGCCGGTCGCGGCAGCCAATCGTGTGGGATCGGAGGACGGCCAGGTTTTTTACGGGACGTCCTTCATTGCAGACGAGACGGGCGAGGTGCGTGCCGAGCTTGATCGGACGGAGGAGGGCTTCGCTCTCGCAACATTTGATCGTGACCATGTCGAACGCGCCCGGGCGGCCTGGGGTTTCTTTCGTGATCGCAGGCCCGATCTTTACGGCTCACTCGTGCGATCCGTTCCAGCGGAGGCTTGAGTTCCATGGTGCGGGCGCTGGTGTTCGATTCCGGCGCCGGCGGTCTGACAATTGCCGATGCTCTTCGTCGTGCGGCGCCTGATCTCACAGTTGATTACGCGGCGGATGCGGGTTTCTTTCCTTATGGCGTGAAGAGCGACGCCGAGCTTCGCGATCGTCTTCCCGATCTCTGCGCGGGTCTTTGTGACATTGCCCATCCCGATGTGCTTGTGATCGCCTGCAATACGGCATCAACCCTGTCGCTTGAGGACATTCGCTCCCGCGTCTCCATTCCAGTTGTCGGAACGGTGCCGGCGATCCGGCCGGCCGCGCTAAAAACACGAAGTGGAGTGATCGGGGTCCTCGCGACCCCCGGCACAATCCGCAGACCCTATCTCTCCGATCTCGAGACGATGTTCGCCGCCGGAAAAACGGTCGTTCGTCGGGGATCTGCGGGTCTGGTCGATCTCGCCGAGCGCGCGGTCAGGGGGCAGGAGATCGATCCCCAAGCCGTCGCGGAGGAGGTCGTCCCTCTTTTTGCAGGCCCTGACGGTGAGAAGATCGATGTTGTTGTTCTCGCCTGCACGCACTTTCCACTCATCCGCGCGGAGATCGCCGCTGCATGTCCACCGGGTGTCGAGCTCATCGATTCCGGCGATGCCGTCGCGCGCCAGGTGCTTCGTCTGTCTCCTCCGCGGGATCCCGACGCCAGTCCGTCCTCAGCGGCGACGGCCTATGTGACGGGCGGCATAGCTAATCTTGTCGCCATGCAACCTGCGCTCAAGCGCTTTGGTTATGAGCGGATTGAGGTTGTTGATCTGTAGGCACGCCCGCGGCCGCACCTCCTCCGGGGGGCGGCTAAAGGAAATCGAGGTCCGCCGGATCGCCGCCAAACCATGCATGTTGAATTTCCGCAGCCAGGAAGAGCCCGCCCAGCGCCAGAACGTTGAGGCCCTCGCGCTCGGCAAGACTGCGCGCCATATCAGCGGCCTGGCGCGTGGAGGCTATTGCTGTCGTGTCGCATTCCGAGAAGAAGTCCCTGAAGCGTTCGATCTCCGCGCCGCCCTTCGAAGGTCGCGTCAGGATCACACGCGGAAAGTTGGACGCGCAGATATGCGCCATCTCCTCAACCTTCTTCGCGGATGAGGCGCCGAATATGACAAGCGTTTGCTCGGGTGGGGCGAGGGACAGATAAGCCGCTGATACCGCTTCAATGGCGCCTGGGGTGTGGCCGACATCGATCCACAGGTCCGGCGGTCCTCTGAAGCGCTCCAGACGTCCTGGCCAGCGAGTTGCTTTCATGGCTTCGATGTAGGGTTGAAGACGCGAGCGTTCATTCGACAGACGCAGGTATTCCTGAAGGGCTCTCAGCGCTGCGAGAGCGTTCTGCGCCTGGTGGGCTCCCACCAGCGGCAGGGTGATCTGTAGTGCCGAACCAGGATTGCCCGAGGATGCGAAGCCGATCGTTGTTCCGTCCTTCGACAGGACTGCGTCCTCTGCGAGATAATCGTCGTCGACAAAGACCGGGCGCCGATCGGTGATCCGGCAGAAGGCCTCGATTCGTGGGCGGTAGCGCCTGGAGACGCTGCCGGACACAATCACCGTCCCTCCATGCGCCAGAGCGTCGATCTTCTCGCAGGCGATCAGCTCCTCTGTCGATCCGAGGAGCTCGGTGTGTTCAAGTTCGAGGCCCGTCAGGATCGAAAGCTTTGACCTCAGGGTGCGGACGGGGTCATAGCGGCCCCCGAGCCCCGCCTCCCAGACCATGACGTCCGGACGCTGATCCCGAAACCAGAGAAGGGCGATCATGAACAGAATTTCGAAGGCGCCGGGTCGATCTCCTTCAGGCTGCCGGCCCCGGAAATCGAGTGCGATTTGCGCATAGGCGTCGAAGTCCTTCTGAGCGATGAGCTCTCCGCCGATGCGAAATCGCTCCCGGACCGAATAGAGATGGGGGGATGTGAACAGTCCGACCCGACGAGCGCCGTGTCCCAGCGCCGCCGAAAGAAGACTGGCGGTCGATCCTTTGCCATTGCTTCCTGTGACCACGATGGAGCGTGTTGCGAGATCCGCTCTGTCGAACTGGTGTTCGTCCATGAAGCGCATGATCCGGCCGAGGCCGATCCCTTCGCCGAACTTATCGATCCCGAACATTCAGCTCTCCAGAAGCTCGCTCAGCATTCGTATCCAGATACGAAGAACGAGGTCCATTCTCCCGGCAAGCTCAAGCGTCCTGAGGCCTGGGTTCCCGTTGATTTCAATGATCACGAGGTTCGACAGGTCTCCTTCCGGCGAGATGTCGAACAGGTCTATCGCCGCCACCCTCAAGCCAATGGCCACGGCGGCTCGACGCGCGATCGAGGTGAGTTCGGGAGGCGCGGCTTCGTTCACCTGTTCTATCATGCCAGCGGCGCTCAGATTGCGTCGTCCTGGAAGCAGGATGCGTTCGCCTCGAGCGGGGGTCTCCCCGGGCTGGCGACCAGCGAGGGACAGGACTGTGAGAGGGTAGGCTGAAACGCCGGTCCGGCTGAGGTCTGAGTTCAGCTGCTCCAGCAATCCTTCGAGCGTCGTCTCCGCGTCGCCCATCAGGGCAGGTTGGGATTTTGTAGAGTGAAAGACGACCTCTCCGTCCTGAAGAAAGATGCGGTGCTCCGTCCCTCTCATCACGGGCTCGATGAGAAAGGCTTCGTACTCCTGAGACACACGGCTGAAGTAGTCTTCCATGTCGTCAGAGGAGGGGATCACTTCCGCAAAGTTTCCTTTCGCTCCGAGGTTCGGCTTGCAGAATACGGGATAGCCCAACGTGGCTGCGAAGCGTCTGGCGTCTTCGATCTCTCGCCCGGGGCCCCTTAACGCACGACGGTGTGTCTGGGCGAAGAACAGTCCGCCGGGGATGACCGGAAGTCCGGCCTCTCTCAGAGCCGACTTCGCGTGAGCCTTGTCGCGGGCGATTGCGCAGGCGGTCGCAGAGTTGACCGGATAACTGCAGATCGCTCCAGCTCCGCACAGAACGTGTCGTCCAGACTTCGAGAGCCTGAACAGATAGCCTGCGCCGTTGTCGAGGTCCTCGTAATCCGCCCCAAGGGCGATCGCCGCCGCCTGAGCATAGCGAGCCGGATCCGGCAGGGTCATGGAAGGCCTTTTCGTGCTGCCCGTCATGAACCTATCAGGGTTGTCGCTTCAGCGCCGCACGAATTTCTGGATCATGTTGAACCAGAACGGCGCTCCCTGGGCTGCTGCGAAGACCGTGATCAGCCAGCCCAGAAGGATGATCAATGGGGCGTCGGTTTCGAAATTTGGTCCAAGATCTGCCTGCCGCGCGCTTCCGCCCAGACTTTCCGGACAGTTCGCCGCGCCGGCGGACAGGACCTGGGACGCGAGAGCGTTTTCGTTGATCCGGTCAAGGCCGGCCGTCATCCACGGCCATCCGATTGGAAGGCTCAGGCCCGAGCTCTGGCATGAAAGCGCTGTCAGGAGGAGCCGTGTCTCGGGGGCGGACGGCGCGAGGACTGTTTCTGGGAGGCCTGTCGACGGCGTGTTGAGAGACACGCTGTCCGCGAGACTCGTTCCGGGGACTGTCGTTGGCATGAGGCTGGTCACCGAGGCCGCAAGGGATGAGCGCAGAGCCGCATCGTTGAGGAGCCGCTGGGTGATTTCGATCGGGCTGACATTCAGGATCACCGTGGCGCAGGCCGCGATGATGTAGGAGAGCATGCGTGCGTCCGCCTTGAACCGCTCCTGGCTTTTCCGGATCGATGTGTCGAACCAGGCCAGGATAGACTGACGAACGGCCTCTCGCCTGTCGCCGCTGATGTCCGCCGGCGGGATGATCAGCTTTAGTCTTTCTCTCAAAGCGCCGCTCTTGAGCGCGTCGACCGAGTAGGGCAGCTCGGCTACCGGTTCGGCATGGGACCATTCCGGCTGAACCGCCGTGGCCAGCGCCACCACGAATGTCTCCGGCTCGATGTAGTTGATCTGCTTCTTGACGCCCACGCCGTTGATCAGAGGATGTCTGTAGACGCGTCGGGCGATTTCCAGACCGTAGGTTTCGTCGTGGAGCATATGTTCGATCGTCTTTCGAAGATTTCGAACTCTCCAGCCGGCAACCCCGATCACCATGTCGCCGACCGAGCTGACGATCGCGCTCATTGCGACGAACACAAACAGCAACGTCGCGATGATCTCCAGAAGCGGGCCTCCGAACACTCCCATTCCCCTGTTCCGGCGAGTTCGCTGCTAGGCGTGTGTCGCCTTCTTTACTTGAGAAGATCTTCGCCTGTGTTGGCGGATCCTGGAACTTAATATATCGATACCTGAGGAGCAACACCTGCCGTTTTCGCTCGGGCCCTATGGGGTCCCGACCTGACGCGGGGTTGCGAGGCGAGCGGTGGGATCGGGAGGACGAGGTGACCTCGGCGCTGACTGGGCTTCAGATCGCGACCATTGATGCGATCGTCAGCGTTTTTGAGTCGGAGGGGCCAGGCGATTACGGAGCGATCGCCCGTGACCCTCGCGACGCCGGAGGATTGAGTTACGGCAAGCATCAGGCGGCGCTCACGAAGGGCACCCTGCATGACCTCATCGCCTCCTATTGCGGTGCTGACGGCGCTGCGTGCGCGGCCGATCTGCAGACCTATCTTCCGCGAATGAAGGCCGGGGATCGCGCTCTTGATGGCGATCAGGCGCTCTACGATCTGCTCAAGCGAGCCTCTCGCGATCCTGTCATGCAGGGCATCCAGGACGTGTTTTTCGGGGAGCGCTATATGGGCCCCGCGCTGGGGCTTTTTTCGACGCTTGGTTTCCGACATGCGCTGTCGGCGGCCGTGCTCTATGACTCCTTTATCCATTCCGGCGGTCTTAACATGCGGTCTCGGACAGAGGCCCGATTTGGAGCTCCAACGCCCGACAATGAGGAGGCCTGGATTGCAGGCTATGTGGCGGTCCGAAAGGAATGGCTCTCCACCCATGCCAATCCCCTCCTGAGAGCAACGGCGGTCCGGATGGCGACCTTTGAGCGCCTGGTCGCCGTCGGCAACTGGGACCTGGCGCTGCCGCTGGATGTCGTCCGCCCGGCCAGGGCCTATCCTTTGACCCCGTTCGATTTTGGGGCCCATCTTTTTCCCGGAAATCCGTTTCGACGCCTTGATCCTCAGAAGTTCGGCCTCGCCGCACCCAAGTCAGCTTCCGGACCGAATGGTCGCGATCGGTTCATTCAGGAGGCCCTTGCGCGACTGGGGTATCTGAAGGGCGCGGTCGACGGCGTTTACGGTCAGGGCACCGCTTTGGCGGTCAAGGCGTTTCAGAAGTCTATCGGTCTTCCACAATCGGGATCGGTGGACGGTTCCGTGTTCTCCCGCATGTGCGATTGTCTCGAAGACATGGCGGATACGCCGGATCTCGATCCAGCGCGGGCAGGAGACGGCCTTAAGCGTCTGCCGCCCGAGCAGCCCACGCCCTCCAGCACAACCAGCGCTGCAGGCGCCGCGGCGGCTGGCGGTGCGGCGGGTGTCGGAGCGATCGCCATCAGCGCCGGAGGAGCTCCGGAGGATACGACAGTCGGGCCAGACCCGGCTGCTTCTTCGACGCCGGCGGCCACCGAGCCTGTGAGCGCTGAAGAGGGGGCTGTCTCGGGCGGTCCCGTCGAGGGCGTCGTCATAGCTCCATCGAGCGGCGCTCAGGAGCCGCCGGCCGAAGCGGCGCCAGGGATCGGTCCGGGCGGCGCGCAGGGGGAGAGTTCTGAGGCTGGAGCGGCGGACCCGAGCGACGCGGCGCCGCCGGCTCCGTCCGGCTCCACTGACGGCTCCACGGCAGCTTGGGCTCCTCCAACGGACGTTCCTGTGAGTTCAAACGCTCAGGAGGCCGCAGTCCCGGAGAGCGTGGCGGCTCCCGCCTCCAGCGGCCCGGCGTCCGTCGGCGTTGAGGTTCAGAGCCCGTCTCAGATCGAGATCTTCGGCCTCACCGTTTCACAGGGCGAGGCGACGGCGGTTGCCGTCGGGCTGCTGTTTGTCGCAGCGGTCGTTCTGTTTGCTATAGCCCGCCGCACGCTGGCGACCGGCCGCAGGTAGAGGATCGTCTGTTCGGGGCTGCGGGGACCCTTCTGAAGGCGCGCGCCGACCGGGGGGGCCGATCGGCGCGTCTGGTTCTTCAGAGTTTTTCAGTCAGCTCGGGAACGATCTTGAAGAGGTCGCCCACCAGACCGAAATCCGCCACGGCGAAGATAGGGGCCTCTTCGTCCTTATTCACCGCAACGATGATCTTCGAGTCCTTCATGCCGGCCAGGTGCTGGATGGCGCCCGAGATCCCCACCGCGACGTAGAGTTCCGGAGCGACGACCTTTCCGGTCTGCCCCACCTGATAGTCGTTTGGCGCATATCCGGCGTCTACCGCGGCGCGGGATGCCCCCACCCCCGCCTTCAGCTTGTCGGCGAGGGGCAGGATATACTGCTGGAACTGATCGGATGACGCGAGGGCGCGGCCTCCGGACACGATCCGCTTCGCGGACGCCAGTTCCGGGCGATCGGACTTTGAAAGCTCTTCCCTGACGAATTTTGACGCGAACGGTCCGGACGGTGCGGCGATCGTCTCGATGGGCGCTCCTGATCCGGCGCCCGCTGCGGGGAAGGCTGTTCCACGAACGGTCACGATCTTCTTGGCGTCCGAAGAACGCACTGTGAGAATAGCGTTGCCCGCATAAATCGGCCGCTCGAAGGTGTCTTTGTCGATCACCGCGGTGATCTCCGAGATCTGCATCACGTCCAGTCGCGCAGCAATCCGAGGAGCCGCATTCTTGCCGTTGGTCGTGGCCGGGGCGAAGAGTGCGTCATAGGCTCCCATCAATGGGACAATAAGAGCCTCGAGCGCTTCTGCGACGGGTTTGCCGTAGGGCGCCCCATCGGCCAGGAGGACCTTGCGGACGCCGGCCAGCTTCGAGGCGGCTTCCGCCGCCGGGCGAGCGTTTTCACCGGCGACGAGAATGTCGACATCGCCTCCGAAGGCCAGAGCTGCTGACAGCACCTTTCCCGTGGCGTCGTTGAGTGCGGAGTTGGAGTGTTCGGCGAGGACGAGAACGGCCATGTCAGATCGCTCCAGCGGACTTGAGTTTGGAAATCAGCGTGTCAACGTCAGCGACCTTCTCGCCGGCTTCCCGCTTCTTCGGTTCGGTCACTTTGACGACTGAGAGGCGCGGCGTGATGTCCACGCCGTAATCAGCAGGCGACTTGATGGCGATTTCTTTTTTCTTCGCCTTCATGATGTTGGGAAGCGAGGCGAAACGGGGTTCGTTCAGGCGCAGGTCCGTTGTTACAACCGCCGGGGTTGAAAGCTCGACGGTCTGAAGCCCGCCGTCCACTTCGCGGGTGACCATGAGCTTGTCGCCGTCCTTGACCACTGCGGAGGCGAATGTTCCCTGCGGCCAGCCCAGAAGCGCTGCGGTCATCTGTCCGGTCTGGTTATTGTCGTCATCAATGGCCTGCTTGCCTGTGATGATCAGACCGGGCTTTTCCTCTTCGGCGATGGCGCGGATGATTTTGGCGACCGAGAGCGGTTCGGCGCGCGCGTCGGTCTGAACGAGAATGCCGCGATCTCCGCCCATGGCGAGGCCGATCCGGATCGTCTCCTGAGCCTGTGCGGGCCCGATTGAAACCACGACGATTTCCGTCGCGATGCCCTTTTCCTTGAGGCGAACGGCTTCCTCGATCGCGATCTCGCAGAACGGGTTCATCGCCATCTTTACGTTGGCGAGGTCGACCCCGGTCTGGTCAGGTTTCACACGGGGCCTGACGTTGTAATCGATCACCCGCTTGACGGGTACGAGCACCTTCATCTGAGACATCTCCGGTTCGGATCACGAAAACAGTTCGTTCATCCCTACACGACCCCCCCGGCCGGTGGCTATGGAGATCTCGTGATCCTGTTATGCAGCCCAGGACGCAGAATCAAGTTTCGGAGGCCTCCTCGCGTCATTTTAGCGCGCAGACCCATTGGGGGACGGCCTTCCGGGGGCGCAGGACGCATTGACGTGCGCACGTCCGGGCTCTCTTGTGGGGTCTGGGGCGAACAGGCGTTCGATCCTCAGGGAGTGGCGTCATGTTCGTTCGCAAGAGGCTCGTGTCCGCGATCTGTCTGCTCTCTGCGGCGATGCTTGGAGGGTGTCTCGCAGACGGGGCGCCTGGTTCGTCGGCCGCCGGGGAGGAGACCGCCGCCGCGATCGCTCGCGGTCAGGATTGTCGCTTCATCACGGGGGAGGAGGCCGCCGCCAGCGCCGGGATCCCAAACGTCACCCATTCGGGCGTCCGGCTCGATCCGCAACCGGCTCCTTCGACGGATCCTAATGACGCCATCGCTGTGCGAGCCAACATTCCCCGGTCGGCGCAGCCGCCTCTCACGGCGAGCCAGAAACGTATTCTGGTGTGCTCTTACGAGTTTGATCTGGCGAACCAGCCCATGAGCTACGTTCTTTTCGTTCCGAAGGGGTATGAGCCAGGGCGGAGCTATCCCCTGATCGTCAATCTTCATGGAGCGGGGGTTCAGCCCCTCCAGCAGATGCTGTTTGACGGCACGACGGATTTCGCGGAGCGGGACGGTTACATCGTCGTCGCGCCGTTGGGTTACTCCACAACGGGCGGCTGGGGGCCTTTGCGAGGAGCGCCGCGACCGGTTGAGACCGCCGACATCAATCCGGCGACAGGATCGCCCTATGCAGTTCATGAGCTTTCTGAGGCGGACGCACTCGAGGTTCTGGCCCGGGTTCGCAGGACTTATTCGATCGATGATGACCGGATCTATCTGATGGGACATTCCATGGGGGCATTCGGCGCGTTCTATCTCGGGGCGCGGCACAACCGGATATGGGCGGGTATTGCTCCGATTGCGGGTGGGGGCATCGGGCCCAATGCGTCAGCCGAGGCCCTGAAGTCCATTCCTCTTCTCATTCTTCACGGATCGGAGGATGTGGTGGTCAGTCCCAACACGTCCCGACGTGCGGCTATGGAGCTTCAGAAGGTCGGGGCGCAGCATATCTATCTTGAGTTTCCCGGTCGGGAGCACGAATTCTGGATCCGGCGGGGTCGGGAGAATCTCGAGAAGGTCTTCATGTTCTTCAACACGGTCTCAAGATCGACGAACCGGGGGCCCATTACGGACGACATGATCGTGGCGCCGCCTGCGCGCAACTGACATCGTCCGGCTGACCGGTGAAGGACCAAACCGATGCCTTTTGACAGACTGAAGAAACTTCTGAGCGGCGCCGATGTTCGCCCGCTACCTGCGGAGGACGCCCGTGCGGCGATCGCTGCTGTTCTGGTGATGGCGGCGCGGGCGGACGGGGCTTATGAGGGCCGGGAGCAGCGCCTCATCGATCAGGTCCTTGCGGACCGTTACGGACTGGATCTGTCAGCAGCCGCCCGTCTCAGGGCGGAGGGGGAGCTGGCTGAGGCCGAGGCGATCGATCATTACCAGTTCACGCGAAGCATTCGTCAGGCGGTTACCCTCGAAGACCGAACGGCGATTGTCGAAGCTTTGTGGAAGGTCGTGCTGGCTGACGCCTCCCGGGACCCGCATGAAGATTCCCTGATGAGGCAGCTGGTCGAGCGCCTGGGACTGTCTCCGATGGATTCGGCGCTAGCCCGCCAACGCGTCGCGGCAGGCGGATCGATGCCTGGTCTGTGACCGCCTAACGGTTCGCGCCCGGGACCCATTTTACATCGGCGGCGCCGTTGGCGTTCGCCCGACGGCCGGCCACAAACAGAAAATCCGACAGGCGGTTGGCGAAGGCGAGGGCGTGTTCGGAGACCGTTTCTCCTGGCGTAGAGGCCAGCAGCGCGATCTGTCGTTCAGCCCGTCGCGAGATTGTTCGGGCGAGGTGCAGGTAGGCGGCGAGGGGGCTGCCGCCTGGCAGGACGAAACTGTCCAGGGGGGGAATCGCGGCGTTCATCGCGTCGATCTCCCGCTCCAGGCGCTGAACCTGATCCGGGAGAATTCGTAAAGCCTCCCAGGAGGGCGGCGGGTTGGTTTCCGGCGTTGCGAGGTCTGCGCCAAGATCGAAAAGATCATTCTGTATGCGCATCAGCATCGCATCGAGCTCCTTATCCTCGCCCGTGTGAAGACGGGCGAGGCCGAGCGCGGCGTTGGTTTCGTCAATGGACCCGTAAGCGTCGACACGCGTATGCCATTTCGAGACTCGCTGCCCGGTTGCGAGGCCCGTGGTTCCGTCGTCTCCGGTGCGGGTGTAAATCTTGTTGAGCGTGACCATGAGCTATGTTGCGTCGGGCGGCCCTGACGTCAATACGCCAGGAAGACACCGCGCCCGACGATAGCCTCATACGCCCAGCGAGACGTAGGCCTCATATCTGGCTTCAACCGACGACAGACGATCCATGGAGGCCCCTGGCGCCCGCCGGAAGGGGATCCGCGCCGGCCAGTCGTCCGACTCAGCGAGCGCGACTTTCCATCCCCTGATCTGGGGCGCCTGACCGATGAGCTCGATGCCGGAAAGGTGCGAGGGTCCCGACACCAGCAGCTGACAGGCTCCGTCCGGCGTTCGCATGATGTCCGCTTCCAGGCCCGGGTCGAAACGACGGATCCGTGCGTTCAGCTCTGCGATCAGCTTCGAGGCGTCGGCCTCTCCCCGGCAAAGGGCTTCGAGCGCATTGGCCAGACCCTGGCTTCTTGTTGAAAACCACGACCAGAACTTCCTGGCGTTTCGATCGCCCGCCCGTCGCTCGAACATACCCGAGATCCCTGAACTGAGCCCTGCAACTGCCATGTCGAATGGATGGCGCGGTTGACGTCTCTCAAGTGTGCGGGAAGCAGCTTCAGGATTGGCCAACGGGATCGATGAAATTTCATCGATCTCTCAATCGAGGCGGCTTTTTGTGCGGATTTCCAGGGATCACCGCTTAGCGGAATGCGCCCGCCGCCCAGCCGATCGCCACAATGATCAGAACGGCTGCAAACTGCACCGCCACTCGCAACCGCATCAGGTGGTTGGATCGCGATCTGGCCTTGCTGTCCGTTTTCAGGAGATTGAGCACGCCGATCGCCAGCACAACCGCCAGCGCGGCGATCACGGCGTATAACGAATAAATCAGAACCGACTGCATTTTTCTGCCCCTATGCGGTCTATACGCCCCGCGCCATGGGACAGATTGCCCGGTTGGGGGCGTTATCTCGGTTCGCCTGTCACCGGATCGAACTGCTGATCCGTCCATACGAGCGTATCAAATCCCATCGCCCCTCTGAGGCTGGTGACCAGAGCGCGAACCTTCGGCACGCCGCATCCGGCGTCGTAGGTCAGGGTCTTCTCCCGACCCTCCTCATTCCGATAGGTGATCCTGACGGTTGGGGCTCCCGGCTGACAGTTCGGGAGCGTATCGGCTGTCTGGGTCTCCTTGAGGTTCCAGAACTTCACCTCCTCAAGCACGGCTTCGGCGAGCGACCAGCTGTCTTCCCCAACGTTTCCCTCACTGAAGCCCTGGAGTTTGACGAACTTTTCCGCGTTGAGCATGTAGCCGCCGTCCGGATGCAGCGTCAGGTCGTAGACCGGACACGTGCCCTCGCAAGGGCCTTCCGCAAGGATCAGAACGGGATCTCCGGGTTCGCCCTGGACAACACCGGTCTCTTTTTCCGCGCAGGCCGACATCATCAGCCCAAGGCCCGCTACGGCTGCAATCATCGCCTCGCGGCGAGGATGTCTCTTCGTCATGACTTCACCTCCCAGAGTTGGCGTCGGCTTTCAATAAGCGTCCCGTTCCCCCGGTGGGTCGATTGTCCGCGCCCCGGGGGGCAAGGATCACTTCGACTTACGGAAGCGGAACAGGAACTGGTCCGTATGACGACGGATCGTTGCGTCAAAGACCATCTTGCTGCGATCGTCCTCGGGGTTGGCCAGGATATCGCTCCTGGCCTCCAGCACGAGACCCGCGGACGCCGCTGAGGCGAGGAC
Source organism: uncultured Alphaproteobacteria bacterium (assembly GCA_903831255.1). Lineage (GTDB taxonomy): Bacteria > Pseudomonadota > Alphaproteobacteria > Caulobacterales > Hyphomonadaceae > UBA7672. The sequence continues at coordinate 59,689 of CAIKWZ010000042.1, read as the reverse complement.
GACGGCAGGGTCTATCCGGTGGATCGTTCCGCCTGTCGTTGTCGGCGCTCCCGCTGCGGCGGCGTGGTCCATGGCGATGAAGACGCCTCCCGGCTTCAGGACCCGTGCGATCTCCGCATAGGACCGGGCCGGATCTCCCAGACCCGGAGAGTCCTTGGGCGTGTAGTAGAGTTCGTGCGGGCCGAGCATCCAGAGAACTTTGTCAACCGACCCATCCGCGGCTTCCAGCCGATCGAACGGGGTCGTGGTTTCCGTCACATTCGTCAGCCGGCCTGCCGCTTTCCGGGCGGCCATGGCCGGTCCGGAATAGGCGAACTCCTTCGGATTCTGAGTGATGATCCGGCCGGTGGTTCCCACGGCGGTCGAGAGGATATCGGTGAACCATCCGCGACCGACCTCCATCTCCAGAATGACATCGCCGGGACGCACCTGGACGAAGTCGAGCACTTCGGCCGGCTTTCGGGCGGCGTCATCCTTTTTATCGGCTTCGCTTCGGGCTGGATCCGAAAGGATCGCCGCATAGTCCGCCGCCTTCAGGGCAGGGGGAGCTGCGGGGGTCGTGGCGCATGCCCCTGCAAGGGCCAGCGCCAGCGCTGAAAGGGTCAGCCGAAATCCAGATTTCATAGGACGTCTCCCTGGCCGGTCTGCGCCGGTGATTTGGGGATCCTGCGACTATTGATTGAAGGGCACAAGGGGGCGCTGATTTCAGTCTGCGGACGGGGTCAGGGAGGCGATCCGGGCTTCACGAACCGGAACAGGAACTGGTCTGTCCGTCCCCTGATGGCGTCGTCGAAGACGGATAGATCATGAGAATCCGCCGGGTTTGAGAACACGGCGCTTTCCTCTTCCATGATGAAACCGGCCGCTGCTGCACTCGCCCGGACGCGGGCGGGATCGATCCGATGAAGCGTGTGACCTGTTTCAGCGGGCGCGCCCTGCGCCGCGGCATGGTCGAGGACCACGAAGTAGCCGCCGGGTTTCAGTGTCTGGAAGATGACAGGGTAGACCTGTTCAGGGGCGCCAAGCGCTGAAGTGGCTCCGTCCGGACGATAGAAGAGCTCGTGAGGACCCTGAAGCCAGGTCACCAGGTCGACTGAACCAGGGGGCGCTGAAAGCGCGGAGAAGGGGGTCCAGACCTCAACGACGTTCGCCAGTCGGTTTCCTGCCAGACGTGCGCTGACGGTCTCACTGACAAGGGAACGGAATTCAGGCGGATTCTGCATGAGAACCCGACCGCCTGGGCCGACCGCATGAGAGAACAACTCGGAAAAATAGCCGTCTCCCGCTTCGAGCTCCAGAATAGTCAATCCTGGCTGCACTCCTGAAAAGGTTAGAATTTCGTCCGGCCTTCGAACAGCGTCGCGAGAGAGATCCGCCGAAGGGCGGGGCCACGACGAGACATTCGGAGGAAGTGGCGCCAGGACAACCGCATCCGGCGCGGGAGCTGTCGGCGCTGCAGGAGATGGTGCAGGGGCGCACCCTGCAATCATTGCGGCGATCGAGGCGAGGATGAACCGCGGCTTCATCAATGATCTCCAGGGGCTGGGGCTCAGGAATTAAGGATCTTACGCCATCTCCCAGGGATGGGAAGTTGGTCGCGTCGACCCTGATGACATGACTTGCGTCTCATGATCATGGGCGGTAGGCAGTTTCGTCTTCTTCGTCGGCGCCCGTAGCTCAGCTGGATAGAGCACCAGACTTCGAATCTGGGGGTCAGGAGTTCGAATCTCTTCGGGCGCGCCAGTTCCGTCTTAACCTATCTAGCGTGGACGGTCGTGGCCACGAGCTGGTTACGGGGGGCTGGTCTTTGGAATAGCTCGTTCGGCAGTCCACAGGCTCAGTAACAAGCGCCATCCGGGCGTCGTCGGCTCAAGTGCCCGGGTTGTTTCAAAGCGCCGCTCGACACCTTTGGATGGGATAACAGCAAGTCACCGAAAGTGGTTACTGATGATTGTGGTGTGAGCGCCTTTGAGACCTCGAATCAGGCGTCCCGACCCCTTAGACCGCAGTAGAACTCGAGTGCATTCCGATCGGGATCGTAGAGTGCAAATTCGCGTGTGCCCCATGGCGTGTTTCGTATGCGGGCCTCCGTGCATTCCACGCTGCGTTCCTGATACTCGGCGAAAAGGACATCCGGGTCTTCGACCAGGAAGCGGAGGCGAATTGCGGCCATTTCATACTCGAATTGGAACTGCATGTGCACTTCAACCGAGCCGCGCCGAAACCCGAGGTAATTCGTGTCAATCGGACGGTCTCTGAAGGCGATCTTGAAGCCCAGCTGGCCGGTATAAAATTCGATCGAGCGATCGACATCCCGTGAGCCAATGATTGGGTGAACAGCTCTGAACATGGCATTGCTCCCGTAGCCAGCGCCACCCAATGGCTAGCTGCCGGCATAGACTTGTCGAGATCAGCGACAGCGGCAGGGGGCCGGCTCAGGAGACGTTATTGCGAGCGGTCTGGGGGAGCAATACGATTACCCGCTTCGGGTCAAACTCAGCCAGCGGACGCCGGAGATCGAAAGCCCACGTTTAGGCCTTACTCGGTCATCGAGTGTAGCTTGGGTTCCTGACACAATTTGAGAACATAAGAAAAAAGAGGGACGTACGAGTTCCCAGTTTTATCCTCGCCGGCGCTCCATTTTCAGATAATCACGCCGAGCGCGCAGGGTCCTCGGTACGACTTGGTCGCCTAAACCAGGCGAGCAAGTTGAGCCAGCGGCGACTTCACGAGGCCGCGCCGGACATTCCCTTCTGCATCGTCTGAACATCGAAGTATTCGCGCCAGACTGTGATGCGGCCGTCATGCACTTCGAACACGCCCGTCACCGGGAGTTCCCACCAGCCGTGCGCCGCGCAATGGCGATCCAGTCGCTCGACGAAGACGAGGGGGCCGTCTGCGGCCACCCGCAGCACTCTGAACTCATTCACTTCGATGGGCGCGAAGAAAGGTTCCAGCGTCTGTCGAATCCCCTGCGGGCCGCGCACCGTCCCCATCGGCAAATTGGTGTATTCGCATCCGGGCGTTACGAACTTAAGCGCCGCATCAAAGTCCTTCCGCTCAGCCGCGGCCAGGAACGCCCGAACTGTCTCCAAGGGTGTCATTCGCCGTCTCCTATGTTTCAGCGAGCGTGGCGGCTTGCGTGCTTGCGTTCAATAACCAGGGAGGTAATCGACATACGCACGATCAAGGCGAAGCATGTTTCATGTGCTGTGGCCTAGTCGAGCTCGGCGGGGAAGTTACCTCGCTTTCCAATCTCGGAGAAGATGAACATGGTTCTGTTGCGGGTGCTTTTGGCAACGATGCTCGTTGTGCTTTCGGCATATACGACCATCGTCATTACAAATCATGGATGGAACCTGCTCCCGGTGTTTTTCGGCGACATAGCTGAAATGGTGTGGCCGGGGCAGTTCAACCTGGACTTCTCGGGCTTTCTCGTTCTGTCGGCTTTGTGGACGGCATGGCGGCATCACTTCTCGCTACTGGGTCTCGCGCTCAGCGTGGTCGCTCTCTTCGGCGGAATGGCGTTCCTGACCGTGTATCTTCTAGCGGCAAGCTATCAGGTGAGAGGTGACGCCAGGGCCTTGCTTCTCGGACCGACACGAGCAAACGCTTGAGGGCCTATTCAGTCATTCGATCAGAAATGCGGTGAGATAGGAAGTACGTTCGCAATCCCAGTTTTTTCCTGTCCAATGCTCTGTCTTGGCGGATTACGCCGAGCGCGGACGGTTCTGGTCGAAATCATCTTGTCGGTCGGGTTTCCTCTGCGGCGGAGAAATTCCTTTGGTGTCGTGTGATCGGGTCGCATTTCCTGGCGTAAACAGTTCCGGGTCCAAAAAATCCCTGAACCTGGTTTGATCCCTCATGGCTCGCAGCTCAAACAAACCGTCGCAACCGGTACGCTACCGGAAGGACAATCTTCCGGAGAAGATCTGCATTGCGTGCGGACGTCCGTTTGCATGGCGAAAGAAGTGGGCGAGGGACTGGGAACAGGTCAGGTATTGCTCCGACCGGTGCAGAGCGTCCGGAGCGGCCCGTCAGTAATCGATGATCCGGCCGTCCCATGCGATCAGGCGGCCCGTCTGCTCCGGGGTGAGGTCATTGATCACGCCAAGGAGATGGCGGGCGCTGACGTCAGGTGAGAACAGTTTCTCATTCGGCACATTCGACAGAAAGGGCTTCGACATGTCCGTGTCGACGGTTCCGGGATGAAGCGTCACACAGACGGCCTTGGGGTTTCTCACGGCGAGCTCGATGGCACCGTTGCGGATCAGCATGTTGAGAGCTGCCTTTGACGCCCGATACGCGTGCCAGCCTCCTGATCGGTTGTCGCTGATGGAGCTTACCCGAGCTGAGAGGGCCGCAAACACAGATTTTCGGTCCCGCGGCAGTTTCGGGAGGACATGCTTGGCGATGAGAGCAGGACCGATCGCATTGATCCTGTAGGATTCCATGAGAGCGTCTGCTTCGAGGGCGCGCATCGACTTTTCAGGCTGTAGCCCATATCCGTGCAGACGGCCTGTGGCGACGATCACAATGTCCGGGGCGCCGTCGAGGATCGCTGTGTCAACGGCGCTCCTGATGGAGGCCTCGTCTTCCAGAGTGAAGGCAAAAGGCTGTTTCTTCCCATCTTCCGGCAATGGTCTGCGGGCCCCGGCATGAACGGCTGCGCATCTCGGGTCGGCCTCAAGCCGAGAGGCCAACGCTGATCCGATCCCTCCTCCCGCTCCAAAGATCCAGGCGCGATATCCCTCCGTGAGGCTGGTCAGAGTGATCATTGGTCGGTTCCGTTCGTATCGAGACGATCCAGAAATGCCCGCGCGCTGTCGTGAAGGGCTTTCTGATGATCGGGGGAAAGCCTGTCATAGGTCCGGTACATCTGCGCCATTCGGGGATTGGTCTGGAATGTCGGTCTATGACGCGCGAGAAAATCCCAATAGAGCGCATTGAGCGGGCATGCGTCCGGGCCTGTCTTCTGCTTCACGTCGTACCGGCATCCGCGACAGTAATCGCTCATGCGGTCGACATAGGCGCCGCTCGCTGAGTAGGGCTTCGAGCCGACGACGCCCCCATCGGCGAACTGGCTCATGCCGATCGTGTTCGGCGCCTCCACCCACTCAAACGCGTCGGCATAAACGGCGAGGTACCATTCGTGTGTCTCGAACGGATCAATTCCTGCAAGAAGGGCGAAGTTTCCTGTTATCATCAGTCGTTGAATATGATGGGCGTAGGCGTCCTCGCGCGTCGCCGAGAGCGCTTCGGCCATACAGGTCATGCTGGTCGCGCCGGTCCAGTACATCGCCGGCAGCGGGCGCGTCGCGCCGAGGCGGTTACGCCTCATGTAGTCCGGACCCTCCCGCCAGTAGACGCCCCTCACAAACTCGCGCCAGCCCAGTATCTGACGGATGAAGCCCTCGACCGCGTTCAGAGGCGCCCGGCCGGACCGGTACTCCTCTTCCGCGCGCCGGCACAGCTCGAGGGGATCGAGAAGTCCGATATTGATCAGGGGCGACAGAACGCTGTGAAACAAAAAGCGCTGCCCCTTCACCATTGCGTCCTGAAAGTCTCCAAACCTCGGAAGGCTTGTCTGCATGAAACGCTCGGCGGCGCGCTGCGCCTCGCTGCGCGTGACTGGGAAGGTAAACGGATCGAGATCTCCGAAGTGGCCGGAGAAACGAGACCGGACCAGGTCGAGGACCTCGATCGTTCGTTCATTCGGGGCCGCTTCAAACTGCGCCGGAGCGCAGAGGCCCGATTTTCCCGGCTTGCGATTGTCTTGATCAAAGTTCCACTGTCCGCCGGCAGGCTCCCTGCCGTCCATGAGAAGTCCGGTCCGCTGACGCATCCAGCGGTAGAAGAACTCCATCCTCAGCGTCTTGCGGTCCTCTGCCCAGGCGAGGAAGTCTATCTTCGAACAGATGAACCGATCGTCGGGCAGGATCTCCACATCAACCCCCAGACGATCCCGCCAGAGCCGCTGAGTTTCAAGAACGCGATGCTCGGAGGCCTCTGTCGTGATCACTCTGTCAGGTTTGAGCCGTCTGACGGCTCGCTCCACTTCTCCGGTGAATGATCCTGTGTTGTCAGGGTCGTCGAGCTGGACATAGAGGACGCGCCAGCCTGCATCCTGCAGTTCATCTGCGAATGCTCTCATGGCGCTGAGAATCAGCGCGATTTTTTTCTTGTGATGACGGACATGGACCGCTTCATCCATGACCTCCATCATCAGGACCATGTCCTGAGAGGGATCCGCGTGCCGGAGAGCGGACAGGCCGGGGGTCAGCTGATCGCCAAGAACAATGCGAAGCGCGCCGATCGTCATGCCAGCATCGCGCCTGCGAGCTCATGGCCGGATAACCAGGCCGCCTCGACGCGCGCTCCGATCCGCCAGTCGCCGCATGATCCCAGACCGAGATCCGCGTCCCATCCGAAGGGGGAGGGCGCCGCCTTCTCCACCAGAGCGTATCGCCAGCGATGCGCCTGAGCCAGAACCAGCTCCGGGCCGGTTCCGATCATCGCTTCAAGATCTTTCCGGAGGAGGGAGATTATTTCGTCGGCTGGGCGCTCGAGATGGGCCACAGTCCAGTCCGGCCGTGCATGGACGACCCAGCAGGAAAGGGCGTTCGGCCGCCCGGGCTTGGCGCTGTCGCAGGCAACCCAGGATATGGCCGGATGATCGACGGGCTTTATCGCCTGCAGATCTGTTCCAGGAGCGGCGGCGTAGGCGAAAAGACCTGCCCAGCACGGGGCTGTGGTCGCTTCGGCCGCCTCGTCTGCAAGTCGTTTGCTATGCTCGGACAAGAGCGACCCGGCCTGTTCGGCGGGGGTTGCGACCACCACAGATTCGAAGGGTCCCTCGCTGGCGCCGTCTTCCTTCGTCAGACTCCATCCTTTCGGGGTGCGAAGGATGGACATGATGCGGGTCGAGACCTGCGTGTCGAGGCCTGCTGCGAGGGCGCGTGGAATGGCGCTCATTGTGGGCGATCCGACCAGGGGAGGATCCCCCGAGCCGGCCGCCGCGCCCCTCGTTGAGAGGCCCGTGCGAGCCGCCTCCCACGGAGCGACGGCCGATCCGGTCGCGTTCAGAGCCGAGCGAAAGCGATCGTCGCGCGTCGCCACATACTGAGCGCCGTGGTCGAACTGAGCGACGCCGGACGGCGTCTCGACGCGGCGGGTCGCCATTCGGCCTCCAACCCCCCGGCCCTTGTCAAAGAGCCGGACGGTCCGTCCAGCCTCGGACAGGCGTCTTGCGCACGCCAGTCCCGAAATTCCTGCGCCGATGATCGCTGTATTTGCCATGGGCGTCATACGCAATTGTCCGCCATCAGGATCGCCCCGCCGTTCAGCGTCGCCCGGAGGCGCCGGTGGGGTCCCCATGACGCCCGGAGGAGGCGTATCCCGGGTCTCGACAGGCAAGGCTGATCGCGCGAGATTTCTCCTCGGGGCTCGGGACCATGAGGATTGTCACATGACCAAGGCGGGACGGTTCAACGTGACCCGACGCGGCGTCCTTGCCGCCGCTTCGGCGGGCGCTCTGCCGGGATCGTCACTTGCGCAGGCCCCCATGTCGGGGGCGGTCTGCTGGCGAGACGGGGGAAGCCTTCCGTTCGCTGTTCAGGAAATCTACCCGTGCGTCCACGATGGTCGGGTTTGGGTCGGCGGCGGTCTTATAGGGGAAAGCGGACGGGTCATCGGGGCCTCCGACCGTCTTGTGTCTCGCGAACCCTCTGCGGCAGGCTGGCGTCGGGAGGTATCTCTTCCAGGGCCCGTTCATCATCCGCAGCTGGCGAGCGTTGGCGGCTCACTCTGGCTTCTCGGCGGTTTTCAATCTCCTGGTCCCGGCGTCATCTGGCAGATGAGCGATGCGTCCTGGCGGCTTGATCCGACAGGCGGACAGTGGCTCGCCGGCCCGAAGGCCCTGGCCCCTCATGCGGAGTGTGTCTGCATCGTGTCGAACGATCTCGCGCACCTTGTGGGAGGGCGAAGACCCTCAGGCGCCGCGAATATGGCCTATCGCGACCATGTCGATACGACCGATCATCTCGTCTTTGACCCTGCGAGCGGCGCCTGGTCGACGGCGGCGCCCGCTCTGACCGCCCGCAACAGTGCGGCCGGCGTCTCGCTTTCCGGGCGCCTTCATGTCGTCGGCGGGCGCAGCGTGACAGCGGGTCCGTCCGTTTCTCACGAGGTCTATGATCCGCGTGAGGATCGCTGGAGGCTGGCGGCGCCGCTACCCCGCGAGGCGGCGGCAGGCGGGCTGGCCGCCGCGGTTCTCGCGGGCCGGATTTATGTTTTCGGGGGGAGGTGTTCGATCCGGCCCCCGGGCGGGTCCTGCAAACCGTCTGGGCTTATGATCCGGGTTCGGATCGCTGGGAGATGGCGGGCGACATGCCGACACCCCGGCATGGCCTCGGCGCGGTCGCAGTCGGTTCCGAGATCTGGACGATCGGAGGGGCTGAACGGCCCAGCGGGTCGAAGACGTCGGCGCATGTCGAGATCATGCGTTCGGCCTGCTGATCCCGCGGCGGAGCGCGATTCCATCGTTGTGATCCATTGTCGAGCCGGGGCCGATTGCCCGTCGTCTATTATCGGTTAGTGTTCCGGTAACGGGACGGCTTCGAAATAAGCCTCTGGATTTGGGATGGAGATGCGACCATGCGACGTTTACTTTCGGGGGCGGCTGCGACCGCTCTTTGTCTTGCGTTTCTGGCGCCTGGCGCACTGGCGGATGATGTCCCGTCGCCCGCCATCGTTCGGCCCGACTTCACCGGGGTCTGGACGAACGCGTCCCTGACGCCTCTGAGCCGCGCGCGCGGGGTGTCCGGCCTGGTTGTCTCCAAGGAGGAGGCCGATCGCATCGCCAAGGCGACCGCGGTTGCGGGGGTGGCGCCCGAAGAGGCCGGCAATGAAGACTATGTGGATCCTAATCTTGGAGCGCCGGAGAAGGGCGGTCGGGACTTCGGTCTCAAAGGGTATAACTCGTTCTGGGTCGCTCCGGGTGAGACGCTGGCGCTCGTGAAGGGGCAGTACAGAACCTCGAACATCGTCGATCCGCCCAACGGACAATTGCCTCACAGGGATCCTGCCGCGGTGGCTAAGGCGCAGACTGCGGGTTTCATTCGCTATGTCACGGGCAACGACCCTTATGAGGGACCGGAAGCCACCGAACTTTCGGAGCGATGCCTGATCGGGTTTGGCGGGACCGGCGGTCCGGGCATGCTGAGCGTTCTTTACAACAATACCTATCAGTTCGTGCAGACGGACGATCACCTGATGATCCTTGTGGAGATGGCGCACGATGCTCGCGTCATACCCATCTTCAAGGATGCAGGGACGGCGAAGGCCAGTCACAAGCCTGACGTCATCAAACCATGGCTGGGAGACAGCGTCGGTTGGTGGGAGGGAGAGGCCCTGATGGTGGAGACGATCAACGTCAATCCGCTGCAGGCCGAAGCCAATCCTTTTCCTCTCTCAGCGAAGGCCAAGGTGACTGAACGTTTCACCCGCGCGGCCGACAATGAGATATTCTACGAGTTCCGGGTTGAGGACCCCGACAGCTACACCCAGCCATGGAAGGCGGAGCTCAGCTTCCATCCGACAAGCGGGCGTGTGTACGAGTATGCCTGCCATGAGGGGAATTACGGATTGTCCGGGATTCTGGCTGGCGCGCGTCAGAAGGAACGCGAAGCTAAGCAGGTGAAAGCGTCCCGCTGACCCAAAGACAGGATTAGGCCAGACCGACCGTTCACGTGGTCGGTCTGGCTGTTACGTCGAGCGCGTCAGCGCTGCGCGCCTATACCAAGTCCGGCGGTCAGTTTTTTGCGCCGATGTACTCGTCGATCGTCCTGCGCGCGATGACCATCGCCTGAACTTCGCCGGCGCCTTCGAAGATGTTCAGGATGCGGGCGTCGCATAGCACCCGGCTGATCGGATACTCCAGGGCAAAGCCGTTTCCACCGTGAACCTGCAGCGCGTTATCGGCGGCGCCCCAGGCGATGCGGGCCGCCAGCATCTTGGCGAGGCCGGCTTCGAGATCACACCGCTTTCCGGCGTCTTTCTGTCGTGCCGAGAAGTAGGTCAGCTGACGGACGCCGATCAGTTCAGCCGCCATCATCACAAGCTTGTCGGAGGTTCTTGGGAAGTCAAAAATCTGCCGGCCGAACTGTGTCCGCTCCAGGGAATAGCGAAGGCCGAGTTCAAGGGCGTTCTGAGCCACCCCGATTGCACGGGCGGCGGTCTGGATGCGCGCGCCCTCAAACGTCGCCATAAGATGTTTGAAGCCCTGACCCTCGACCTCACCGAGCAGGTTCCCCTTCGGCGTTTCGAAGCCGTCGAAGGCCAGTTCGTATTCCTTCATGCCCCGGTAGCCGAGAACTTCGATTTCTCCTCCGGTCATGCCCTCGGCCGGGAAGGGGACCTCGTCGGTTCCTCGTGGCTTTTCGCAGAGAAACATCGAGAGGCCTGAGAAATTGTCGGTTCCGGGCACTGAACGCGCCAGCACCGTCATCAGGTCGGCTCGCGCCGCATGAGTGATCCAGGTCTTTGAGCCGGTGATCTTCCAGGTCTCCCCGTCGAGGACGGCGCGGGTACGCAGGCTCCCGAGATCCGAGCCGGTGTTGGGTTCGGTGAACACTGCTGTGGGAAGGATTTCTCCGGAAGCGATCCCGGGCAGATATCGATCCTTCTGCGCCTGCGTGCCGCCGGTCAGGAGAAGTTCCGCCGCAATCTCGGAGCGTGTGCCCAGGGAGCCCACGCCGATATAGGCCCGGGACAATTCTTCGGAGACCACGCACATGGCGGTCTTGCCGAGGCCCAGGCCGCCAAAGTCTTCCGGGATGGTGAGGCCGAATACACCCATCTCTCCCATTTCCCGAACCACGTTCATGGGAATGAGATCGTCATTCAGGTGCCACTGATGGGCAAACGGCACGACCTTTTCGTCTCCGAACTTACGGAACTGGTCGCGGATCATTTCAAACGTTTCGTCGAGGCCGGTGTTTTCGATCGTCGCCCGCCCCTGCATATCGCGCATCAGGGCGGCCGCGCGCTGGCGGACCTCAGGCGTGTTGCCGCCGGTGACGAGGGCTGTGATGGCGGGTGTAAAGAGTTTCTCCATCACCGACTGGTCCTGCGTCATATCTGCGGGACGAACGATCTCAAGCTGCGTCATCGGCAGGCCGCCGATCAGCTGGGAGAGGTATTCGCCGAACAGGACCTTCGACAGGAGTTCTTCGATTTCACCGAAGCGATCATCGGCGGACAGTCGTTCGGCCCAGTTTGCGGTCTCCTTGAGAGTTTCGACATAGGTCAACACCCAGGCGAGGCCGTGGGTGGCTCTCTGCTCTGCATCGATGAGCTTGCGGTCGACTTTCCCCCCGGGGGCGACACGGGACGCCACGGACGCCCTGAGGGCGTGGAAATAGGCCTCAGCATCTGCGGCGGCCTGTCGCAGGGTGTCCCTCAGGTCTGAGGAGAGGCCGTCAACACCCGTGGTCATGCCGTCCATGGCGGTCTGTCTCCTGTGAGGGGCGCGATCTCCCCTGATTATTCCTATTGCGCAGCGCAGCAAAGGCGCTTCGCTGAATTTTGCCTCGTCTGTACGCAGGATGGGACAGGTTCGATCTGCGACAGGTTGACGTTTTCGTCAGGTCCAGCCGGGTGTCGCGCGAACACATTGAGACTGCTCCGCCTCGACTTGCCGAGCCGAGCGATCGCCTGCACAAAGGATGATCAAAGAGGCGGCGCAGCCAGCTGACGCCCCCGAGCACAGAATTGAGGGAGAGAATGCAATGAAACGTGTTCTGGAGCAATTGCGCCGCACGACGGCGGCGTGTGCAATCCTGGTTGCGGGCGTGAGCGCCCTGGCGCCGGTTGCGCTCGGGCAGTCGGCGCCGGGATATGCCCCGCCTCGCCTGAATGACGGACGCCCGGACCTTGAGGGAACCTGGACGAACGCCTCGATCACCAACATGCAACGGGACGCAAAGCGTCCGAACCTGGTGTTGACCGAGCAGGAGGCCGCCGAAGAGGAAGGGACGGATTATTACAACAACCGGACCCGGGAAGACGCAAAGCCCAACGACCCCAACGACACGCGACTTCTGGACGGCACGGATCTTCTCTCAGGGGGCGGTTATAACGCATTCTGGGTCGACCAGGGCACCAAGGTGGCCGCCGTCAAAGGTCAACTGAGATCCTCGTGGATTGTGGAGCCCGCCAATGGCCGTATTCCCTACAAGTCAGCTCCCGGGCGACCGGCTCCGGCCCCGGTGACGACAGCCAGCCCATCGTCGCCGACGCCCAAGCCGTCCGCGACGGCTCCGGGCAGGATTTCCGTTCAGGGACCCGGTGCGGTCGATCGAAACGCCGGCGGGGGGTATGGAAGCTATAATGGCCCCGAGACGCGACCGCTGGGGGACAGATGTCTTATCGGGTTCGGGAATACCGGCGGACCCGTGATGACGAATGTGCTCTACAACAACCATTATCAGATCGTTCAGGCCCCGGACCATGTCATGATCCTGGTCGAGATGGTTCACGATGCGCGGATTATTCCGATCAGCCGCGAGCGTGTTCGTCCTGAGGTCATCAAGCCATGGCTGGGGGACTCAATCGGCTGGTATGAGGGCGATACGCTCGTTGTCGAGACCCGAAATGTCCATCCGATGCAACGAGGCTATCTCTCCCCGAAAGGCAAGCTGACAGAGCGTTTCACCCGATGGTCCGACACGCAGATCACATATGAGTTCACCGTCGAGGACGAGACGCTTTATACCCAGCCGTGGAAGGGCGAGATGGCGCTCAATCTCTCGAAGGAGCCCCTCTACGAGTACGCCTGTCACGAAGGCAACTATTCGATGCCGGGCATCCTCGCAGGCGCCCGCAAGCAGGAGCGTGAAGGCAAGATCGTCGCGGCTAACGCCGATGAAGAGGGACGCTGACGCGACCCTGAGCCGATCCAGATGGGCCTAAAGGCCCATCTGGCTCCGGAACTTCCGGCGCAGCAGGTCGATCGGGGCGAGGCCCTGGTCGGACTTGTAATGCCAGAATGTCCATCCATTGCAGGCGGGGGCGTTCTGGACATAAGCCCCCATGCGATGGATCGAACCGGTGGCGTCTCCATTGGCCAGGCTCCCGTCGACGCGCACCCGCGCCACATGGCGGTTTTGCGGGCAGTACAGCCGGTCTCCGGGACGCACCAGCCCGTGCTCGACCAGCGCGCCGAAGGGGACGCGGGGATCTGACTTCCGGCTCGCCTGCACCTCAAGGTCTGCGCGATCGACGGGGCGTACGGCCTCAATGCGGCGTCGCGCGAAGCCAGCGTATTCCGCGTCGCGTTCGAACCCGATGAAACGGCGATCCAGCAGTCTTGCGACGGCACCGGTCGTGCCGGTGCCGAAGAAGGGGTCGAGCACGACATCGCCCGGCTGCGTTGTTCCGACAAGAATGCGGTGAAGAAGGGCTTCCGGCTTCTGGGTGGGGTGGGCCTTGCGACCGTCTTCGCCTTTGACCCGTTCGCCGCCCGAGCAGATCGGGAGCGTCCACCAGTCGGAGCGCATCTGGACGTCATCGTTCGCCGTCTTCAGCGCGTCGTAATTGAATGTATAACGCTTCTGTCCGCGTGAGCGCGCCGCCCAGATCAGCGTCTCGTGAGCATTGGCGAGGCGCGTCCCCTTGAAATTGGGCATGGGATTGGACTTGTTCCACACCACGTCGTTGAGGATCCAGTATCCGAGATCCTGGATCGCGGCTCCGACACGGAAGATGTTGTGATAGCTGCCGATAACCCAGATCGCGCCCTCCGGCTTGAGGATCCTTCGGGCGGCGGCAAGCCAGGCGCGCGTGAATTCGTCATAGGCGGAAAAGGATGCGAATTTGTCCCAGTCCTCGGTCACAGCGCTGACCTGGCTGTTGTCCGGGCGGGTCAGCTCGCCGCCGAGCTGAAGGTTGTAGGGCGGGTCGGCGAAGATGAGGTCCACGCTTTCCGGGGGAAGCGAATTCATCAGCTCGATACAGTCGCCGACGACGACCTGATCGAGGGGAAGAGCGGCGCTGGCCGGTTCGGTCCGCGGAGGCGCGGCCTTCCTGCGGGCGGATAGGGATTTTTCAGCGGATTCGATCATTCTGATCGTCATGGGGCGCCTCGTCGTTTGTCCGGATTCTCCGGAGTCGCGGGCGAGAATCGCTGCGTCGGATAAAAGGTATGTTAACGGCGAGATCCCGAGCCAAGCCCCTTTAGGCGGGCTCGGCGTCTCCCATCCAAGCGAAACGACAGGGGTTCAGGTCGACTTCCGGCCCTGTTTGTCGAGACTGAACAGGATCAGGCCGGCGAGAAGATAGCCGACCAGCAGATGTCCAAGGTCCAGCAGGAACAGGATCCGGCTCTCTGAGGAATAGACGACATTATATGCCAGCGTTGTGGCCGCAAACGCCGCCCAGATCACAAAACTGAGGCGAAGAGCTCCGGAGAGGCTGGCGGGTCGTGCCAGCCGAAGCATGGTCGAGAGACCTGCAGCGGTCAGAAGGTATACGCCAAACCCCAGGACGATCGACTGCAGCTGGGGCAGCTGGTTGGGGATCCGGGCGAGCTCCGCCGCCAGGGCCTCGCCGGTCAGTCCGACGGCGTCCGCCGGCGACACCAGTCCCCGGTCGATCAGGGTCTGTTGCGACCACAGCTCCCTGAACGCCACTCCATAGGTGAGGAAGCCGACCAGGAACATGGCGAGCGCCGCCACGAGGATGTGCAAAAGTCGCAGACGGGCGAGCGGGACCATGAGGCATCACTTTCATATCGCTGGTGCGACAGACTTTCGGCCCGAGTATGAGGCTGTCCGACCGATCCTGACAAGGCCAGCCGGTCGGCCCGATCAGGCTCAGTCTCCCCTCAGAGCCCGCGATCGCGGACCAGGCGCAGGTCTTCGCACAGATCGGCCACGGCCAGCATGTCCCGCCACGCCTTTTCCTTGTCCTGCGGGCGACGGAGAAGATAGGCCGGATGGAGGAGGGGGATGCACGCGATCGGAGCGTCCGATCCCGGGGGGGACACGACTGTCCGTCGTCCATGGGCCTGCATGAGGTCATCTCCCGAGGCTTCCATGGACTTAGCGGCGAAGGCGCCAAGGGTCAGAATCATCCTCGGACGAAGAAGTTCGAGATGCCTCGCCAGAAACGGAGAGCAGAGCTCCAGCTCCGCAGCGGTTGGGGGACGGTTGCCGGGGCGTCTCCAGTACACCAGTCCGGTCACGCAGACCTGGCGTTCGCGACTGAGCCCTATGCTGGCAAGCATCCGGTCGAACAGTCGCCCGGCCCGTCCCGAGACCGGTTGTCCCGACACGTCCTCATCGTCTCCTGGCCCGGTGTCGATCACAAGGATTGAGCTGTTCGCGGCCCCGTCCCAGACGACCGTGGAGCGTGCCGCTGCGCGCAGGGGGCAGCCGGTGAACGCTTCGACCGCCGCCCGCAGTTCGGGAAGGGATCCGGCAGCCCGGGCCAGGGCCCGGGCCTCCGCCGCGGGGTCTGTCTGGAGCCGCCGCGGTTCGGGCCGCGACGGCGGAGCGGATGGCGGAGCGGACGGGGGAGAGGACGGGCTAAGCGACTGGGAGGGCTTCGGTTCGGCCGGGCGCGGCGTGGCGGGATGCGCCTCGGCCGGCGCCAGCCGGGCCGGCGTTTCGGGCAGGTCGGGGTCGGGACCAAGCATGTCGGCCCAGAAATCGATCAGGGACTTGGCGAGGCGGTCCTGGCGGGGGTGCGTCATGACAGTCTCTGGTCTCAACCTTGTTGACTGCGCCGGCTGTGGTCTAAGTAACGCGGAACGCGCGAAAAATCAGCCCCCGAGCCCGGGCCGGTCTGGAGAGAGGTACAATGACAGCGGAAGCGGTGGAACGGGAGTCCATGGATTTTGACGTCGTTATCGTCGGCGGCGGGCCTGCGGGGCTGTCAGCGGCGATTCGCCTGAAGCAGCTGGCGGCGCGCGATGGACGTGACCTTTCGGTTGTGGTGCTCGAAAAAGGCTCGGAAGTTGGGGCTCATATCCTCTCCGGCGCGGTCATTGATCCCCGCGCCCTTAATGAGCTCATTCCGGACTGGAAGGCGCTGGGATGTCCGCTTGAGACGGAAGTGACGGAGGATCGGTTCCTGGTGCTGGGGCCCGAGGGCTCGGTGACCCTGCCGTCCTTTCCCCTGCCGCCAATGCTGAAGAATCACGGGATGTACATCGCCTCTCTGGCCAATGTCTGCCGCTGGCTCGCCCAGCAGGCGGAGGCTATGGGGGTCGAGATTTATCCGGGCTTTTCATGCTCCGATCTCACCTACCGGGAGGACGGCTCGGTCAAAGGGGTTGTCGCCGGAGTGATTGGTCTTGATCGGGACGGCCAGCCAGGTCCGGATTATCAGCCGGGCATGGAGCTTAACGGCAAGTACGTTCTGATCGCAGAGGGCGTTCGCGGGTCGATCGCCAAGAGGCTGATCAGCGAGTTTAAGCTCAGCGAGGGACGGCAGCCCCAGAAGTTCGGGATCGGGATCAAGGAGCTGTGGCAGATCCGCCCGGAGAATTTCCGTTCCGGGTATGTGCAGCATACTTTCGGCTGGCCTCTCGACAACAAGACCGGCGGCGGCACGTTCCTTTACCACTTTGGAGACAACTACGTCTCGATCGGCCTCGTCGTGCATCTGAACTACAAGAACCCGTGGCTGTCTCCGTTTGAGGAGTTCCAGAGGTTCAAGCATCATCCTGAGGTGTCGAAGTTCCTCGAAGGGGGCACCCGCATCTCCTACGGATCACGCGCCATCACCGAGGGCGGATGGCAGTCCATCCCGAAGCTGATCTTCCCGGGCGGGGCCCTGATCGGCTGTTCGGCAGGCTTCGTGAACCTCCCGCGGATCAAGGGCAGCCACAACGCCATGAAGACCGGCATGCTGGCGGCTGAGGCCGCCTATGAGGCGGTGGCCGAGGGGCGTCAGGGCGACGAGCTGCGCGCTTATCCCGAGGCGTTCGAAGCCAGCTGGGTCGCCCGGGAGCTCAAGGCGGTCCGCAACGCGAAACCCCTCTGGTCCCGCTGGGGCACGGCGCTTGGCGTGATGATGACTGGCTTCGATCTCTGGTGCACGACCCTTCTGGGCGGCTTTTCACTTTTTGGAACGCTCAAGCACGGCAAGACGGACGCGGCCTCCCTTGAGCCGGCCTCCAAGCATCGCAAGATCGCCTACCCCAAGCCCGACGGGGTCATCTCCTTTGATCGTCTGACGAGCGTTGCTTACTCGTTCACCAATCATGAGGAGGGGCAGCCGATCCATCTGAAGGTCCAGAATCTCGATCTTCAGGCTTCGAGCGAGCTTGGCGTGTTCGGCGGTCCATCCAATCGATACTGTCCGGCGGGCGTTTACGAGTGGGTCGAGGACAGTCCCGGCAAGCACCGGCTCCAGATCAACTCGCAGAACTGCGTCCACTGCAAGACGTGTGATATCAAGGATCCCAACCAGAACATTAACTGGACGACGCCGGTGGGCGGAGGGGGGCCAAACTATCCGAACATGTAGGTTTTCCCCTCGGGGTCGGTTAAGGTCGGTCCCGAGATCAGGTGAAGCTGGTCCATGAGGATAGAGAGCATGACGTCACATATCCGTACCCTGCTTGGCGGCGTCGCCGCCCTGGGCGTCCTTGGCGGCTGCGCCGCGGACGGTCTTTCGGGATCCGGAGGGTGCCGAACGGTGTTCATATATGCGCCATCCGCCGGAGGCGGAGGCGTGGTGCAGCCTGTATCAACCTGCGGCGGCCTGCCGCGAGAGCAGCTTCAGACGACCCTCACGGCCGCCGCGACCCCGGGAAGGGTTTCGCCTGCAGCGGAGGCGACACGTCCCTCCAGCCCGCCGGAAAGTCCCTATCCGGGGCCCTCTGAGATGCTCGCCCGGGCGGATATGGCAGCGTTCATGGAGCGGGTGGCGTCGGACTACTCTGAAGACAAGAACTCCGGGGCCTGGGGGTATGCGATCGTGGACGCCCTTTCCGGGGACCAGATCCCGCGCGCCCAGGATATTCTGGACCGAATGGCCGAGAAACCGGCGCCTGAGATCCTGAGTGCTGACCACCTTCGACCCTGGGTGATGGCGTTCGCAGGTCGGGCGGAAACCGCGAGATCGGATATGGCGAAACTGGGCCGTCTCCTTCCCGGAGCGACGCTTCTGGGTCACCGGGCTCTGCTTGCTGAAGGGATGGGGGATATCGACGGAGCTCTGGCGGTTTATGAGGAGGCGCCTGATGAGTTTGCGCCGCCGGATCCGCGAACCGCCGGGACACCCGCGTTTCTTGCGTCCGCGATTGCGTTCAACGGTCAGAGACTTCTGGCGCTGCGTCAGGCTGAGTTGCTGCGGGCTGCCGGCCGGGGCCCCGACGCTGTGGCGCTTCTGGAACGCCTTGCAGCCGCCGCTCCTGATGACGGCTTTGTCGCCCAGAGGCTAGCCGACGCCCGTTCCAGCAAGAGTGCGCCGAAGCCCCGGACGCTCCGTCAGGCGATGGCTCTGGCGATTGCCGATGAAGCGGACGTGGTCGAGCAAAGACAGACCATCATGGGTATGATGGTCGGTCGCGGCGCCAAGGCGCCGTTCAATCAGCTTCTTTCGTCTCTGAGGCAGAGCGCGCTGCTGCTCGATCCGGACAATGGCGATATCCGTCTGGAAGAGGTGGGGTCGCTGTATCGGAACGGATATTTCGAGGCGGCTCTCCGGGTCGCGCAGT
The DNA here is from genome assembly GCA_903831255.1 of uncultured Alphaproteobacteria bacterium. Lineage (GTDB taxonomy): Bacteria > Pseudomonadota > Alphaproteobacteria > Caulobacterales > Hyphomonadaceae > UBA7672. The sequence continues at coordinate 40,959 of CAIKWZ010000042.1, read as the reverse complement.
CCGGTTCGCCGCGTCGGGAGCAGGCGGCGCAGCTGGCTATATCGGGCGGGCTCGCGGCTCTCCAGCTAGGCTCCCCGGAGGCGCTGAACGCGATGGTGGAGCGCTCGCTGTCGCTGGAGGCTGATCCTCAGTCCAAATTGTCCGCAGCTTCGGCGTTGTCGGAGGCGGGACGAACCGATCGGGCGCTCCAGCTGATCGATCAGGCTCTGCGAGGCGGTCTGGACGAGGATCGAAAGCTGGCGGCCCTGCTGACGCGGGGGCAGACGCACTTTCAGGGCGGGAATGTGCAGGCCGCCATCGTTTCGGCCCGGGAGGCCCGCACCCTCGCAGACAATGCGACCACCCAGCAGTTTCTTTCATCGATGCTGGTGAAGTCGCCTCAGCGACCGGAGGGGCTGCAGATCATGAGGGAGATGATGGTCGATTCTCCCGGCGATGTCGGGTTGATGAACAATTTCGGATACTCCCTCATCGACGGTTATGCGAGTGAGGAGGAGCTTGAGGAAGGCTTCAAGATGCTCAAGCAGGCCAGTCGTCTGTCTCCAGATGAACCCAATCTGCTCGACAGCCTTGGATGGGCTTATTACCAGTATGGGGATTTCAAGGAGGCGGAGCGGTATCTGACCCTCGCCATTGCCGCCTATGAGCCCTTCGACCACTGGGAACTGCATGATCACATGGGCGACATTCGCTGGCGTCTGGGCGAGGAGGAGGCCGCTCGCGCGAGCTGGCAGGAGGCTGTCAGGGCTCGGCCGCCTGCGCATGAGCTCCCAGCCATATCCTCCAAGATCGCCTCAGGCCTTACAAAGCCTGCCCCTGTGCGGCGTGATACGCCCGAAGTGCCTCTTGAGCGTCGTCGTGGCCCTGCCAGCGACATCTGACGTCCGTCCGCTTCCGCGGTCCCCGAAACGGCTTCGTATCGGGGCCGGGATGGCGCTGGGCGTGGGCGTCGCGCTCATCTCTGCGGGATGTGCGAGCGCGCCTGACAGCTCATCTCCGGTGACGTTCGACATCGCCGATTTGCCGACCCCGACAGCCACCCCGCCGGAAGCCTATGGCGATTATCTGGCTGCGCGGTATGCGGGCCTCGTCGGAGACACGCGCGCGGCCGCCTCGTATTACCGGCAGGCCTTCGACCGAACGCCGGAGGATGCTCTTGCTCTTGATCGCGCAGTGGCGAGCGCCCTGATTGAAGGCGACCTCTCGACGGCTCAGAAGCTCGCCGTCGGAGCGGATCCTTCGGTCGCGGCCGCGTCGGGCTTCGCCGGTCTCGTGCTGGCGGTGGAGGAAATCGCGGAGGCGCGCAACCGACGCGCCAGCGTTCGATTGCAGGCCCTGGCGGCTGATGTTCTGAACGCTTCAGCGGTGCGATATCTCGGCGCCTATGTTCTCGCCGAAGCGAATCCGGACGCCGGCATCGACCGCCTCTCGCCGGTCGCAGGCCGACGACTGTTTGCGGGTGACGACATCGCCATTCAGGCGTTCATTCACCTCTCAGCAGGACGCGGGGATCAGGCGCTTGCGGCTTTTGAAGAGGCCTGGCGGCTCGGGGTTCGTCTCGGGGTGATCACGGATGCGCACCTGCGTCTGCTGGCCATGTCAGGGGATTTCGACAGAGCGGGGGCGATCCTCGCCGCTTACTCGGCGGATACAGGTCCCGCGATCGAGACGGAGGCGTTTGCCGCTGAACTCGCTTCCGGAAAGACGTCTCCTCCGCCGCGCCTGACGACGCGCCAGGGGGCGGGGGTTGCTCTGTACGCTTTGTCGGCGGGCGCTCTTCGAGGCGTCAATCCTCAGCTCGCTCGAATCTATCTTCATCTCTCTCTGCGATTGCATCCGGGGCTTGATGCGGCTCGAATGGATCTCGCCGCGGCTCTGGCTGAGCAGGAACGCGTTGAAGATGCGCTCATGCAGATTGCTGCGATTGGTCCCGGGTCTCCGTATTATGCAGCCGCGCAGGCCGAAGGGGGCTTTCTCCTTCACCGGCTGGGACGCAATCCCGACGCCATGAGCGTAGCCGCCACACTGGCCTCAATGCGGATCGGACGCACGCTCACGTTCCGTCTGGCGGACCTTTACATGACCCTTGAGCGGCCTGCTCAGGCGGAGGAGGTCCTCTCCAGGATGATCGCCGGAGACGAGGCGGGAGGGCGGGCGGACTGGAAGGCATTGTTCGAACGCGCCCGGGTGAGGGAGAGACAGGGACTATGGAGCGACGCTGAAAAGGATCTTCTCAGGGCGGTCGAGTTTGCTCCCGATCAGCCTGAACTGCTCAATTTTCTGGGCTTTTTCTGGGTGGATCGAGGGTTCAATCCTGAAGAAGGCATTCGACTCATTCGTCGTGCGCTCGCGCGTGATCCTGAGGCTCCCCACATCGTCGATAGTCTTGGCTGGGCCCTCTATCGCCTCGGGGCGCTTGAGGAGGCGATCGAGCAGCTTGAACGGGCGAGCGAGTTGGCCCCGGCCGACAGCGTCATCAGCGCCCATCTCGGCGACGCTTATTGGCGGTCTGATCGTCGGCGAGAAGCCGATCACGAGTGGCGACGGGCGCTGACCCTGTCTCCATCGGCGTCTCTTGAGGCGGATCTGCGCCAGCGTATCGAGAGCGGCCTTCCTGAAGCAGGCGCTGCGGCGACGACTGGATTGCGGAGGCTTCGGTGAACGATTTCGCCTCTCCCACGCTGGTGACTGAGTGGGCGCCGGCCAAGGTCAATCTGTATCTGCATGTCGGTCCGGCGGGACAAGGGGGGTTCCATCCCCTCGACAGCTTCGTGATGTTCGCCGACAAGCGGGCCTCTGACCGTGTCGGAGCGCGTCAGGCGCCTCACCTGAAGCTGCATCTCACCGGGCCTGGGGCCCGCGCCCTGAAATCTCCAAAGGGAAATCTCGTTCTGGAGGCGGCTCAGCTTCTGCGTGAAGCGTGCGGACGCACGATGATCGGGGCGTCTCTTGTCCTGCATAAGGATCTGCCGACTGCAGGCGGTGTCGGAGGCGGATCGGCAGATGCAGCCGCGACGCTCAGGCTGCTCAACGCCATGTGGGAGGTTGGTTTTTCACTGGAAGCCCTCGAGACGATGGGGGCTCAGATCGGTTCGGATGTTCCGGCGTGTGTTCGATCGCGCCCCCTTGTCATGCGTGGGGCCGGTGAGCAGCTGATTGAGGCGATCGCGCCTGATCTGCCCGCGGTTCTGGTCAATCCCGGCGTTCCCCTTGAAACCCGGAAGGTCTTCAGGCGTTTCGATAAGCTGGCCGCCGTTCATGCGTTCGAGCATCGCGCCCCTCCCGAGGGGAGCGACGCCGCCAGCTTCGCTCTGGCGGTCGCAAGCTATCGCAACGATCTTGAGGAGGCGGCGCGGGCGCTGCGTCCTGAAATCGGCCGCGTTCTGACTGCGCTATCTGCGACGCCCGGCTGTCGGCTGGCGAGGATGTCGGGGAGCGGGCCGACATGTTTCGCTCTTTATGATACCGAGAGCGAAGCCATCGAGGCGGCGGCCCGATTGTCCGCGGAAGAGCCCCGTTACTGGGTGCGTCCGACCGTCCTTCGGGGCTCGTCGACGTCCGGCCCGGGAATGCGGGCGTCATGAGGAGCCCCCGGCGATGACCAGCGGCTTATGGCTTCTGACGGCATGCCTGATCGCGTTCGCCGTCGCGGTGGGCCTGTGCCGGGTGGTTATGGCCTTCGGGGTCAGAGACGCGCCTGACGAACCGAGAAAGACCCAGCTGACGGCCGTGCCAACGATGGGGGGCGCCGGCTTTTTTCTCGCGGTCGCCCTGGCGCTGACGATAGCGGGCCTCCTCGGAGATCAGCCTTTGTCACAGGGCGTGATGACCTTACTTTTCGCGTCTGCTTTGGCTCTTCTCATCGGGCTTATCGACGATTTGCGAGGGATGCGGGCCGCGCTGAAGCTCGTTCTGCTGATTGGTGTCGGGATCTGGATTTCTGCTTCGGGGATCGGGCCGGATGTCCTGTCGCCCTGGCCGGGGGCACAGTTATCCCTGCCGCCGCTCCTGGCCGCGCTGGGGGCTCTGGCCTGGATCGTCCTGATGATGAATGCGGTCAATTTCATGGATGGGGCGAATGGTCTGTCGATGGGGATGGCTGCGATTGCCGCTGCCGGGCTTTGCGCCTGTGCGATCGTCGCTGGAGCGCCGGATATCGCTCTCTGCGCCGGGGCGCTTTGCGGGGCTCTGGCCGGGTTCCTGGTCTGGAACGTGCCCGGTCGACTGTTCGCGGGGGATGCCGGGGCGCTGATGACCGGATGCCTGCTGGCGGGGTTGTGCCTGCTGCTGGTGGAAAGGCGACCGGACTGGCTTTGTCTTGCGCCGACGCTGATGCTGCCTTTCCTGACCGACGTTATCCTGACGCTCGGCTGGCGTTTGCTGAATGGAAAGAACCTTCTGTCGGCCCATCGCGACCACGGCTATCAGATCGCCATCAAGGCGGGTCTGAGACACTGGCAGGTGTCGGCGGTCCACGCGGTCTGGGCCATCAACGCAGCGGCGCTGTCGCTCGTCGCCGGCATCGCCGGAGGCTGGTTTCCACTGATGGCTTTTCTGACCCTCGCAGGCGCCAGCATCTGGGTTCACGTCCGCGTGCGGATTTCAGGCGTCCGCGCCGGACTGGTCGGCCGCGGTCTTGCGTGATCGCTTCGGGGAAGCCGCGCTCACCAGGCGCGATTAACGCAGAAATCCGCCAGTCGCGCCAACTCATCGGCGAAGGGGCCGCTCGCGGCCTGCGCCAGTGCGGCGCGTGCTGCGTCCGCTTCAGCGCGGGCGGCCTCGAGGGTTCGTTCGGCGGCGCCTGAGGTGCGGATCAGACGGATCGCTGTCGCGAGATCGGCGTCCGTCTGGTCCCGATCACTCATTGTCCTGCGCCAGAAGGCGCGATCGGAGGCGTCTCCGAGGTCGCGTGCGAAGAGAACCGGGAGGGTGAGTTTGCCTTCCCTGAAGTCGTCCCCGACGGATTTTCCAATCACGCTCGTCATTCCGCCATAGTCCAGCAGGTCGTCGACGATCTGAAAGGCGAGACCCAGGCGGCGCCCGTATTCGCCAAGACTGTTGGCGATCGAGACGTTGTCGCATCCGGTCAGCGCGCCGGCTCGCGCCGCCGCTTCGAAGAGAGCTGCGGTCTTCGCCTCGGCGATCGCCATGTACTCTGCAACCGACAGGTCCGCCCGTCCGAGAGCCGCCAATTGACGGACCTCGCCCTCAGCGATGACGCACGAGGCTCTCGAAAGTATGTCGAGAACGCGGATATCGCGGGTGTCCACCATCAGGGTGAAGGCTCGCGCGAACAGAAAATCTCCCACCAGAATGCTCGCGGACGCTCCCCAGACATTCTTGGCCGCCGGCTTGCCCCGTCTGAGATCGCTGTCGTCGACCACATCGTCATGCAGAAGGGTTGCGCTGTGGATAAACTCGACGGCGGCTGCAAGGCAGTGGGTCGCCGCCTCCCCGTGTCCTCCGACGGCGCGCGCCGAGGCGAGGGTGATCAGAGGCCGCAGACGCTTGCCTCCTGCCGATATGAGATAGCCAGAAAGATCCGGAATCGTCGCCACAGGGCTCGCCGCCCGCTCCGCGAGCAGCGTCTCCACCTGGCGCATATCGGCGCGCAGCATGGTGGTCAGCCGGTCCACCGGATTGCCGGCGGGGGCCGACGGCGGCAGGGCTTCAGCATGAAGAGCCACGTTCATCCCCTCAGGTCCGGCACTCCGACGCGCTTCACGCCGACGGCAATTCATACGATATTCACCGCGTGAGAACACGGTCAAGAATGAGAAATCCCGCTTCAATCGGGCTTCGCGGCAAGTTGTCGCGATCCGCGTCCTCCAGATCCGTCGGAGGCGGGCTCAGGTGACGGCGTTCGACGGGACTGAAGCTGACGGGTTCCTTGGAGGACGTCTCCGGCTTTTCCAGCCCTCGACCGGCTATCGCGCGGGTCTGGACGCCGTGCTTCTCGCCGCCAGTCTGTCGGCGGGCGACGGGGGTGCCTTTGCCGAGGCCGGCAGCGGGGCCGGCGGGGCGCTTCTGTGTGCCGCTTCAAGGCTGGAAGGGGCGTCTTTTTCAGGTTTTGAGCGTGATGAGGCGATGCTTGAATTCGCCAGGGCGAGCATCGTGCTCAATGGCATGTCCGGCAGGGTGAAGGTCGTCCGCTCTGATATCGCCGAGCGTCCTGCGGATCTGGAAAACGCGTTCGATCAGGCGTTCGCCAACCCTCCCTTTTACGCGCCGGGCGAGACGCGCCGGCCGGCGGCCGGAAAGGAGGGGGCTTTTCTGGCCCATACGCCTCTGAAAGCCTGGGCGCTCTTCCTCCTGCACGCGACGCGTCCGGGCGGGCGCGTGACCATGATCCACCGGGCTGCGGCCCTCGCCGAGGTGCTCGAGCTTTTCGATCGTCGCGCGGGTGAAATTGAGGTCCTTCCCGTGAGACCCGCTCCGGGGGAGATCGCCAACAGGATTCTTATAAGGGCCCGAAAAGGGCTGCGCAGGGGGCCGGTCAGGCTGTATGAAGGGCTCATACTGCATCGGTCGCCGGGCGGGGCGCTGACTGACCGCGCCGAGGGGATCATGACCGGCGCCGCTCTGGACTGGAGGTGAGAGAGCATGGGTGGGGTTATCTTCATCGGACTGGTGATCATTGCGATCCTTGTCCTTCTTTCCCCCGCGATGCGGGAGCGGGCTCGGCGGAGCCGGGATGAGATCTCCGATGCGGCGGCCGAGGCTGTGGTCAAGCGGCTTGAGGACCGGAGTTCCTCTCCCCCTCCGTGCGATGGGCCGCCGAAGGCTGAGTGATTGCGCCTCGCAGGCTGGCGTTCGAGGGCTGATATTCGTAAGAGGTTGAGGGTCTGTCCGTCCGTTGCGGCGACGCAGACCTGCCGGAGCGGGACGTGCGGACGACGTCCTCGTTCCTTCGTTCGTCTGAATCGTCTGAGGAGTATGACGTCATGACCCGCGCTCCCGCCCGATCTAAGGCTGCGCGCCGTGAGGCTGACCGGCCCCGGTCCTTTCAGGAGATCATACTCAATCTCTCGGCCTATTGGGCCAGCCAGGGCTGCGCAATTCTTCAGCCCTACGACATGGAGGTCGGCGCAGGCACCCTTCATCCCGCCACGACGCTTCGGGCGCTCGGGCCGCGACCCTGGCGAGCCGCGTATCCTCAGCCCTCCCGACGGCCGCGGGATGGGCGTTATGGGGATAATCCCAACCGGCTGCAGCATTATTATCAGTATCAGGTGATCCTTAAGCCGAACCCGCCGGATATCCAGGATCTCTATCTGGAGAGCCTCTACAGGATCGGGATCGACCCCGGTCTTCACGATATCCGTTTTGTCGAGGACGACTGGGAGAACCCCACAGTGGGCGCCTGGGGGCTCGGCTGGGAGGTGTGGTGCGACGGAATGGAGGTCTCGCAGTTCACGTATTTCCAGCAGGTCGGCGGGCTGGATGTCCGACCGGTTTCGGGCGAGCTGACGTATGGTCTTGAGAGACTGGCAATGTATGTGTTCGGGGTTGATCGCGTCTATGATCTGCCGTTCAACGATCCGGACAGTCCTCATCCGCTGACTTATGGAGATGTGTTTCTCGAAAATGAGAAGCAGCAGTCAGCGTATAATTTCGAGCACGCCGATACTGAGGCTCTTCAGCGCTGGTTCTCAGATTGCGAAGTCTCCTGTCGCCGCCTTCTGGGACTGCACCCTCCATTGCCGCTGCCCGCCTACGAGCAGGCGCTCAAGGCCAGTCATATCTTTAATCTGCTTGACGCCCGGGGCGTGATTTCTCCTACCGAACGGCAGAGCTTTATCGCTCGTGTCCGCGATCTGGCGAAGGGCAGTGCGGAAGCATGGGAGCGCAGCCAGTCGCCTGCGACGGGATGACCTGGAGGCGCGCCGGTAAGGCTCTGGCCGCTGCAGGCTTGGGACTGGTCGCACTGATGGGGAGTGCGGCGGTTGGCGCGTGCGACTGGCGACCTGACGATGAGGCTCAGCTGAGACGGGAGCTTGCTCAGGCGAGTCGGGAGGCGCGCCGGCGTTTGCCTCTGTTCTGGGAGCATCTGAGCGCCCCTTCCGAGCAGGAGTTCGATTTTCGTCTCAAAGTCAGGCTGAAGACGACATCCGGGCCGGGCGAAACCGCTGAGGTCTGGGTGGAGGAAATTGACCGCAAGGGGGACGGCGCCGTGAGTGCGCGTCTGGCCCAGACCTCGCCAGACCTCGCTCCTCTTCAAGGGGGCGATGAGGTCGTTTTCGAGGAGACCGCGATTACGGACTGGGGATTTTTCCGGAAGGAGGACCTCCTCGGCCACTACACCACCCGCGTCCTTCTGCCCCGTCTTCCGTCGGATCAGGCCGAGGTCCTGCGATCCGTTCTGTCGGATGACCCGCTGGGCGATGAGAGCGCCCAGGCGGAGGTCGTCGGTTAGGCGACTTGCACCAGGTATGTTAGGAGACGAAGGTACGGTCGTTCCGGATAACCGACCAGGACGATCAGGATCTCGGGGTGAGGGCGGCGTTATGAATCAAGTCTCTGTTCCTGCGCAGGCGGGGCGTTTTCAGATTACCGGCGCTCTAAGGGCGCTTTGCTGTGCAGCTGTTCTCGGTTTGAGCGCCTGCGTTTCGGTCTCGGTTCCCGGTCCTGGCCCGGCCAGACCCGTTGAGGCGACGACGCCGGTTCCGGAGATCGTGATCTATCATCTCGAGGGCCGGCGTTCCGAACGCCTTGTCTGGCTGATGGAGGAGCTTGGCCTTCCGTATCGCCTTGAGTTCAAGCGCGGAGATCTTGCCGGCTCGATGGCGTCCATCCGGGCGATCAATCCGGGTATGCCGGTCGCGCCTACGGTCGCCTACGGCGATCAGGTCCTGGTCGAATCGGGGGCGATTATCGAAATGATCCTCGCCCGACATGGCGGGGGGCGCCTGGCGCCGCCCGTTGCGAGCAGGGATTATCCCTATCATCTCCTCTGGATGCACTATTCGGAGGGATCCCTGGCGTCGAGGGCGATTGCCGATTACCGCGTCTGGATGATCCAGCCTCCAAGCGCCCGCTCCCCGCTCGTCGACAGCGAGGCGGTTGTCCAGTTCGCAGAGGATTTTCTGTCCCGTCACCCATACTTCGGCGGGGCGGCGTTTTCCGCCGCCGACATCATGATGCTCTTTCCTCTCAATTTCGCCACGCAGCTGAACATCGTCGACAGGGAGCAGTTCCCGAGGATCGCGGAGTGGCGGGCGCGGATCGAGGCCCGCCCGGCTTATCAGCGCATGCTGTCCAAGGCTCGTCCGGATGGCATGGTGGGATCCCTGACGCCCCTGCCGCGTCACGCCCCGTCCGGCCCTCGTCCGGCGCCGCCTGCGGCGCGCCCGTGAACCCTGAGGGGGCGGGCATGGGTGGGGAGGTGAAAGGGACCTGCGACGCACTTGAAATCTCCTGCGTTCCGCTGCACTGCCTGCTCATCGGAATGCGAAAGACGCCATGCCCCAGCTCCTTCTCGAGATCTTAAGCGAAGAAATTCCAGCTCGTATGCAGGCGAGAGCCCAGGCCGACCTGGAGCGGGCGCTGATGGACGGCTTTACAGCCGCAGGTCTCTTGCCGGCTGGGGTCAAAGGCTTTTCGGGCCCGAGGCGTCTGACAGCCGTTGTCGAGGGCCTCGCTGTTCGCACGCCGGATGTGTCCGAGGATATTCCCGGTCCCCGGGAGGGTGCGCCCGAGGCGGCGATCCAGGGCTTCCTTCGGAAGGCCGGACTGACGTCGATCGATCAGGCCCATATTCATGATGTTCCAAAGAAGGGCCGGATCTATGTCGCCCATGTCCGGCGTCCGGGGCGGGCGACCACAGATCTGATCGCGGAGATGATCCCCGCCATCATTCGGGACTTTCATTGGCCCAAGTCCATGCGCTGGGGAGATGGCGACCTGAGGTGGGTCCGGCCCATCAGCCGTATCCTGTGCACGTTTGACGGAGAGGTGACGCCGTTCGAGGTGGGAGGCATCGTGTCGGGGGACCTGACCGAGGGGCACCGGGTAATGGGCCGCGGGCCGTTCCGCGTCAGGCGTTTTGAGGATTACGAGGAAACGCTGCGCAATCGCGGGCAGGTCATTCTTGACCGCGAGGAGCGCAAGGAGATGATCGCCCATGAGGCCCGGACGCTTTGTCAGGCGCAGGCGCTCGAGTGGGTCGAGGACCCAGGCCTTCTTGAGGAGGTTGCAGGTCTTGCCGAACACCCGGTTGTTCTCATCGGGGACATGGACCCTGCCTTTCTCGATCTGCCGCCTGAAGTCATCAGGCTCTCGATGAGGACCCATCAGAAGTATTTCGCGGTCCGCGATCCCAGGCGAAGCGATGGAGGCCTCGCGCCCAAATTCATCGTGACCGCAAATCTGCTGGCCTCCGATGGAGGAGCGAGGATCGCTCAGGGCAACGCCCGTGTTCTCTCTGCTCGTCTTAATGACGCTCGCTTTTTCTGGGACAATGACCGTCGGATCCGGCTCGAGGATCGCTTCGACCGACTGGGCGATCTGGTCTACCATGAACGTCTTGGGTCCGTTCGAGATAAGGTTGAGCGCACCGCCGGGCTTGCTCAGGCGCTCGCGGCTCGCACAGGCGTCGACCCGGAGGCAGCGGCAAGGGCTGCGCGTCTGGCGAAGTGCGATCTTGTTTCGGACATGGTTGGCGAGTTTCCTGAGCTGGAAGGCGTCATGGGCCGGTATTACGCCCGCCTTCAGGGCGCGCCTGAGGCTGTGGCGGATGCGATCAGAGATCATTATCGTCCAAAAGGTCCTGGCGAGAGCCCGCCGGTTGCTCCGCTCAGCGCCACGATCGCGCTGGCGGACAAGCTGGATACGCTCGCCGGGTTCTGGGCGATCGATGAGACCCCTACGGGCTCCAAGGACCCATATGCGCTCAGGCGGGCGGCTCTCGGGGTAATCCGGATCATCCTCGAGGGCGGCTTTCGCCTGTCGCTCGGCGAGGCGCTGGCGACGGCTTTGCGCGCCTTTTCGACGGTTGCGGGAGCAGACGCGTCGTCCATGGGCGACAGGCAATCGGCCCTTCTGGCCTTCCTTGCAGATCGTCTGAAGGTCTACCTGCGAGAACAGGGTGTGCGTCACGACCTGATTGATGCGGTCTTCTCCCTGGGTGGGGATGATCTGGTCTCGGTCGTCCGCCGTGTGGAGGCGCTGGGCCGCTTTCTCGACACTGAGGACGGGGTCAATCTTCTTGCCGGGTATCGACGGGCCGCCAATATTCTCAAGGCTGAAGAGAAGAAGGACGGACGAAGTTATTCGGGCATCGGGCAGGTGAGCGCAGATGATCCGCCGGAAGCCCGCATCCTGTCCGAGGCTCTTGGCGCCGCTGTGGCGGCGGCGGGGGGCGCTCTCGAAGCGGAGGACTATTCGGGGGCGATGCAGGCGCTGTCGGGCCTCAGGGGGCCAGTCGACGCCTTCTTCGCCAGGGTGACGGTCAATGTGGAGGACCTCTCCTCCCGAGCGGAGCGCCTGAAGCTCCTCTCGCAGATCCGGGATGCGCTGGGCCGGGTGGCTGATTTTTCCAAGATTGAAGGTTAGGATTGCCCTCCATGGCCCCTCAGGCGTCGAACAAGTGGGTGTATGACTTCGGCGGCGGCGCGTCGGACGGCGACGCCTCCATGAAGAACCTTCTTGGAGGCAAGGGGGCCAATCTTGCCGAGATGGCGCGACTTGGACTTCCTGTGCCCCCGGGGTTCACCCTGACAACCGAGGTTTGCACCGTCTTTTACGACCTCAGGCGCAAGTATCCCAATGGTCTCGAGGCGCAGGTCGAGACAGCGTTGCAGACCCTCGAGGCAAAGACCGGGAAGCGCTTCGGCGATCCGGCCAATCCCCTTCTGGTGTCCGTGCGCTCGGGCAGCCGGGCTTCAATGCCGGGGATGATGGACACGGTCCTCAATCTTGGTCTGAATGAAGAGACGGCCGAAGGTCTCGCCGCCCTGTCCGGAGACCGGCGGTTCGCCTATGACAGCTATCGCCGCTTCATCCAGATGTATTCCAATGTGGTGCTCGAAGTGCCCCACGCCGTATTCGAGCACATTCTGGACGACTACAAGGAAAGTCACGACCTTATTCTCGACACCGAGCTTGGGGCAGACGGCTGGAGAGAGGTGATCACCCTCTATAAGGCCGCCGTGGCGAAGCACAGGCGGGGAGCGCCGTTCCCCGACAACCCGAAGGATCAGCTCTGGGGGGCGATCGGCGCGGTCTTTTCAAGCTGGATGAATGACCGGGCGGTGGCCTATCGGCGTCTCAACGACATTCCGCAGAGCTGGGGCACTGCGGTCAACGTGCAGGCGATGGTGTTCGGAAACATGGGCGAGACCTCGGCGACGGGGGTGGCGTTCACGCGCGATCCGTCCACGGGCGAGCGCCGGTTCTACGGCGAGTTTCTGGTCAACGCACAGGGGGAGGATGTGGTGGCCGGCATCCGCACTCCTGCCTCGATCTCGAAAGACCGCAGGCTGCAGCTGCGCTCGGATGAACCCTCTCTCGAAGAGGCGATGCCTGAAATCTACACTCGTCTGACGGAGCTCGCGGGTCGGCTTGAGACCCATTACCGGGACATGCAGGATATCGAGTTCACGGTGGAGAGGGGCGCGCTGTTCGTCCTTCAGACCCGATCCGGAAAGCGCACCGCTCAGGCGGCCATGAAGATGGCGGTGGAGATGTGCCGGGAGGGCCTCATCTCCCGGGACGAGGCGGTTCTGCGTCTTGATCCCTCGCAGCTGGATCAGCTCCTGCATCCGGCGATTGCAGAGGATGCGGTCCGGGACGTGTTCGTGAAGGGACTGCCGGCGAGCCCGGGAGCGGCGGTCGGGCAGATCGTGTTCGACAGCGCAGAGGCCGTTCAGCTGGCTCAATCGGGTCTTCCTGTCATTCTGGTTCGGGTCGAGACGAGCCCTGAGGATATTCGGGGCATGCATGCGGCGCGGGCGATCGTGACTGCGCGGGGGGGGATGACGTCTCACGCCGCGGTGGTCGCCCGGGGAATGGGGCGACCCTGCGTGTGCGGCGCCGGCTCGCTCCAGATCGATATGGAAAAGGGTGTGGTTCGGGTAGGGGCCCGTGAGCTCCGGCGCGGGGATATCGTCACCGTCGATGGGGGCAAGGGGCAGGTCCTGGTCGGTTCGGTGAAGATGGTCGAGCCTCTGATGACCGGGGATTTCGACGACCTGATGACGTGGGCCGATCGCGTTCGCCGGCTCGATGTGCGCGCCAATGCGGAGACGCCGCTTGATGCCGAAACCGCCCGACGGTTCGGCGCCCAGGGGATCGGCCTCTGCCGAACCGAACACATGTTCTTTGATGCGGACCGGATCAACGTCGTTCGTGAGATGATCCTTGCAGAAACGGAGAAGGACAGGCGGAGGGCTCTGGACAAGCTTCTGCCGATGCAGAGATCTGATTTTTCTCAGATCTTTCGCATCATGTCAGGACTTCCCGTCACGATCCGGCTCCTCGATCCGCCGCTGCATGAATTCCTGCCGCATACCGAAGAGGACATTGCGGACCTGGCGGGACAGGTGGGTATCGCTCCCGGGCGCCTGCGCGCCCGTATCGCGGAGCTTTCTGAAAGCAACCCGATGCTGGGTCATCGCGGATGCCGTCTCGGGATCACCTACCCGGAGATCTACGAGATGCAGGCCAGAGCGATCTTCGAGGCGGCTCTCGACGTGGCGCGCGAGACGGGCGCGGCTCCCGTTCCTGAAGTGATGATCCCGCTCGTCGCCACACGCCGTGAGCTTCAGCTGATGCGCGAGCGCGTGGTTCACGTGGCTGAACGGGTGTTTCAGGAGCGCCGCGCGCAGGTCGAGTATCTCGTCGGCACCATGATCGAGCTTCCCCGAGCGGCGTTGCGCGCAGCTGAGATCGCGGAGGAGGCTGATTTCTTCTCTTTCGGCACCAACGATCTGACACAGACTGCGCTTGGCATCAGCCGCGATGATGCGGCTCGTTTCCTGCGGGTCTACGAGGAGCGGGGGATCTATGATCGTGATCCGTTCGCGACCATTGACCGGGACGGTGTCGGCGAGCTGGTGCGAATGGGCTGCGAACGCGGACGCAAAGCCAAGCCCGGCCTCAAGCTGGGCGTATGCGGGGAACATGGCGGGGATCCCGCCTCGATCCTGTTCTTTGAAGAAGCGGGTCTTGATTACGTGTCCTGTTCTCCGTACCGGGTGCCTGTCGCGCGTCTGGCCGCCGCCCACGCCGTCCTCAAGCGAAAGCGATAATGAGCCGCCCTTGTTGACGTAGGGGCAACTGCATTTTTCGTCTTTCTTGCTGCTTTTTCATAAAAGGCATGAGCGTGGTCTTTTGGGGCGCGCGCTCCTCTGCCGCCTTTCTTCCACATCACTGAAACTAGGTCGTTTTGACCGGGAATAAAGGCGCTCGGCTCGCCCTGAGGGCGAATCGCGTTCCATTTCGGGGCGCTTGGCCTGACCTTCGAGTCCTAAAAGCTGCCCGAGGTCAAGGCTTGTACGCCCGTTTCGGGCGGCTTAGGGCGCAAAAATCAGGACCCGCAGAGGTCCGAGAGTGGTGTGAGCGGAAGGTGTCTTTTGGACGCGCGCGGGCGTCCAGTCGTTAATACACGTTAAGGAAACCCTGGGTGTTAGCTTCCTATAAAGAAATAAGCCCTATCGTTCTCCGCTTCCGGGCGACGCTGAGTGTCGTCGCGAACTGGTGGAGCGGCATGTCGGACGTTGAAAAGCGTCAGGCGCAGCAGAGGGCGGTCAGTCTGGCTGCGTGCGCTGCGGCCCTGACCGTCGGCGGTCCCCTGATCGGTTACCGGTTCGAGGTCCAGAAATCCGATGAGACTTATCGAGCTGAAGCTCAGGAGCTTGCCGACCGCCTCGCGGCGGGAGAAGCTGACTGGCGCGAGATTTCGGCCCCCGGCGATCCGAGAGGCTGGATGCAGCAGGTCTCCTATGATCCCGGGGCAGCTGGACCGAAGGGGATAGACGGGCTCAGGCTGCGCGCCCGGGATGATCTGGCGCTGGTCAATCTCGCCTCGTTCGGAGCCCGTCATCTCGATCTTGCGGAACAGGAGACCTCGGAGATCGATTGCCTGGCTCAGGCGGTCTATTATGAGGCCCGCTCGGAGGACGTCCGCGGTCAGGTGGCGGTCGCAGAGGTGGTCATGAACCGCGTTCGTGACCCGAGGTTCCCGAAGACTATTTGCGACGTGGTTTACCAGGGCCATTACCGGGCGACGGGCTGTCAGTTCACCTTCACCTGCGACGGATCGCTTCGTCATCGCCCGCGAGGCGCGGCCTGGGACAGGGCGCGGGATGTCGCTCTGCACGTCCAGCTCGGTCTCAACACGCCGGTCACGCGTGATGCGACGCATTATCATACGGATTATGTGAATCCCTACTGGTCGGCCGGAATGGTCGAAACGATCGTGGTCGGAACTCACATTTTCTACAGGTTTCCGAGGGGCGGCGCCGAGTGGTCGCGAGCCCGTCTGGCGCTCGACGCCCGTCACGAGCACGATTCCATCCTCAGAGAGCTCGAGGACAGTTATGCCGACGATCTTCCGGACGAGACGGTGGACGACACCGATCTCCTGAAGTCGCTGCCTGTGTTCGCCGTTGCCGCTGAGATCGAGACTGAGACGTCGGTCGCCGGAAAGACCCTCTGAGGCTCTCCGGGCGTTCCTGGCCTCGCGTCTTCAGTCGATGTCGAGACCGATGTCCAGGCATGCGGCCGAGTGAGTCAGAGCGCCGACCGATATGAAGTCGACCCCTGCGGCAGCGATTCTGCGCACAGTTTCGAGGGTCACGCCTCCGGACGCTTCTGTCTTGCATCGGCCTGCGGTCATGGCGACCGCCTTCTGGAGGGTTTCCGGAGACATGTTGTCCAGGAGCACTGCATCCGGCGGACTGGCGAGGACCTCTTCCAGCTGATCAAGGGTGTCTACCTCGATCTCGACAGCCCTGAGATGTCCGACGTGCCTGCGTGCGCGTTCAAGGGCCTGACGCACGCCTCCGGCTGACGCGATGTGATTGTCCTTGATCAGTATGGCGTCGTCGAGGCCGAGCCTGTGATTGACCCCGCCTCCAAGGCGCACCGCGCGCTTTTCAAGCGCGCGATGACCCGGTGTGGTCTTTCGTGTGCACACGATCCGGGCGCGATAGCCTTCGATCGCCCCGACATAGGCCCGGGTGAGGGTCGCGACGCCCGACAGGCGCCCCGTGAAGTTCAGCGCGACGCGCTCGCATGCGAGGAGGGAGGCGGCGCGCCCCTCCAGGCGCACGAGCTGGGTTCCGGCAGGAAAGGCGACCCCTTCAGGCTGCAGAGTTGTCCAGGTCGCTGTCGGGTCGATGAGGCGCAGCGCCAGGAGAGCGGCGTCATATCCTGCCGAGCAGCCCTCCTGGCGGCTCCGGATGATCGCCTTCATATGCGCGCCCGGGTCCACCACGGCGTCGGACGTGATGTCGCCCCCGCGTCCCAGATCCTCCAGAAGGGCCAGGCGAACAATGGGTTCAATGACAACGTCAGGAAGGGGGGGGATATGCGCCGGGGCGACGTTGAGCTCGCTCATGCGGAATCTCCGGTCTCGGTCTGAGGCAGACGGTTGATGATCGGCGCGCCCCCGGCCCCCCGGATCACAGCGGTCCGGAACGGCGTCGTCGAGGCGGGATGGTCGCTTCGGAAGTGTCCGCCGCGACTTTCCCGGCGATGGAGAGCCGCCTCGGCGATCAACCGCGCGGCGGTGAGGGCGGTTGCGTGACCGGACGTCCTTTGCGTGTCCGCTATCCAGTCCAGGGTGTTCGACAGGCCTGCTTCATTCCGCACGACGCCAGCGTCGGCGGACATGCGCCGACGAAGGGTTTCGAGTTCGACTGAGGGAAGCTCCGTCCGGGCGAAGGCGCGTCCGGGGCCAGGCAGTTTCAGGGCGCTGTTCTTCAGGCGCTGCGCGATCCGTTCTGCGAAGGCGACCGCCTCAAGGAGGGAATTGGAGGCGAGACGATTGGCGCCATGGGCGCCGGTCGAGGCGCACTCTCCGCAGACTGAGAGCCCTTCCAGGCTGGAGCGTCCCCACAGATCAGACGAAACGCCGCCCATATGGTAGTGCATGGCCGGCGCGACGGGGATGGGTTCGATCCTGGGATCCAGGCCGGCGCTCATGCAGGACTTAAAGACGGTCGGAAACCTCTCCGGGAAATGAGAGCCGACCGTCGTGCGGCAATCGAGAAAAACCTTTTCACCCTCAGACCGTGCGGAATGAATGGCGCGCGCGAGGATGTCGCGAGGCGCGAGATCTCCGCGTTCGTCGATCCCCTCCATGAGCGGTCGGCCTGAGGCGCGGATCAGACGGGCGCCGTCGCCGCGCAGCGCTTCGGTGGCCAGCGGCGCCGGATCGCGGCCGATGTCGATTGCCGTGGGATGAAACTGGACAAACTCCGGATCAAGGATCAGCGCTCCGGCGTCGTAGGCCATGGCGAGCGCGTCCCCCCGCGCAGTGCGCGGGTTGGTGGTGATGGAGTAAAGTCCGCCTGATCCGCCGGCGCACAGAACCGTCTCGGCGGCCTGCAGGGATACCGGCTCAGCGCCCGGCGCCTGGGCGAGGACGCCGCAGATTCGGCCAGCGTCGTCCTGAAGCAGGCTCAGCGCCTTCATAGGGGCGAGGATTTCAATGTGAGAGGCCGCCTCGGCGGCGTAAATCAGCGCCTCGATGATCGCGCGTCCGGCAAGATCCCCCGACACGCGGGCCACCCGGGCGCATGAATGCGCGGCCTCCAGAGACAGGGCCAGCTCCCCATCGGCTGTTCGATCGAACGGCACCCCGAGGGCGAGGAGGTCGCGCACGCGATCGGGTCCGCTCTCTGCGATCAGTCTGGCGACGATGGGGTCGACAAGTCCCGCACCGGCGGCGACGGTGTCGCGCGCATGGCGGGAGGGATGATCCTCCTGCGCCAGAGCTGCGGCGAGGCCGCCCTGAGCCCAAGCGGTTGCGGCGGCTTCGCCCAGAGGCGCGAGAGCGATCAGCCGGCAACGCCGGGGCGCGAGGCGCAAGGCCAGGAAAAGCCCGGCGAGGCCGCCGCCGCAGATCAGGATGTCCGGCTCTCCGGTCATGATGAAACGATATGGCGGGGGAAGGGCATGACGGCTGTCCGGATCAGGAAATGAGGTCGATGTCGCGCCAGAAGCGCGCCGCCAGCTGACGCTGGGCGTCGTAGTGGCCGCCGAGCATCTCTTTCAGGTTCTTGGAAAGGGAGACGATGAAGTTATCGGCGAGATAGACGTTCTCGGCCGGAACGCCCGCTGGCAGGGGGGGCTTGTGCTCGAGGACCTTGATCACCTCGCTCTTGATCGCAACCCGACTGCCGACGCGCTGAGCGGTGCAGGACTGGCGCACTCTGATGTACTGCACATAACTGTCCTTCCCGCAGATCTGTTCGGATTCGAAGGTGCAGGTGTAAGTGTTGCGCAGGCCTGTCGGACGAAAGGTCATGAAGCCCTTGATCTTGCAGTCGCCATTGAAATTGCTGGTGTCGAAAAGCCAGTCTCCGGCGATGTCGTCAGCAGCCAGCGCCGGCGACAACGCGGCGGCTGAGACGCTCAGGCCGACCGCGAGAGCGATGGTTCTGAGAATGCGCCTCGGATCGAGGCCCCTGCGGGGGCGGCTCCGTCTCATATCAGTTCCACGGGAACCGGGGGGCGACCTCTGAGAAAGGTTGCCGGCCGTGTCGGACGCGGCAGGGCCAGCATCGCCTCGATCGCGCGCTGCGCCCGGATGCGGATGTCCTCGTCCACCTCCACGACATGCTTCATGTCGCGCAGCGCGTCGTAGATGTTCGCGACCGTAATCCGTTTCATGTGTGGGCAAAGGTTGCATGGCTTGAGGAACTCCACGCCGGGGTTATCCGCGGCGATGTTGTCGCTCATCGAACATTCGGTGAGCAACACCACCTTACGTGGCGAGCGCTCTCTCACAAAGTGCGCGATTGCAGAGGTCGATCCTGCAAAGTCGGCTTCTTCGAGCACATCGGGCGGGCACTCGGGATGTGCGAGAATCGTGACCCCCGGATGGGCGGCCCGGATTTCGGCGATGTCTCGCCCCGAGAAGCTTTCGTGCACCTCGCAGCGCCCGCGCCAGGCGATGATCGAGAGATCCGTGTTCGCCGCGACGTTCCGGGCGAGGAACTCGTCCGGGATCATGATCACCCGCTTCACCCCCCATTCGCGAGCGATGTGCTCGGCCGCCTGAATGGCGTTTGAGGATGTGCAGGTGATGTCGCTTTCCGCCTTCACCTCGGCCGACGTGTTGACATAGGTGCATATCGGCACTCCGGGCCAGGCCTGTCGGATCAGCCGCACGTCCGCGCCGGTGATGGAGGCGGCGAGGGAGCACCCTGCGCGCATGTCGGGGATCAGAACTGTCTTCTCTGGGGAGAGAATCTTTGATGTCTCCGCCATGAAATGAACGCCGGCCTGGACGATCACCGGGGCGTCGGTCGCGGCTGCTTCCATCGCAAGCTGCAGGCTGTCGCCGCGAAAGTCGCCAATGAGCCGGAAAATGTCAGGGGTCATATAGTTGTGTGCGAGGATCACGGCGCCGCGTTCGGCCTTCAGCCTGCGGACGCCGTCGATCAGCGGCGCCAGAGCGGGCCATTCCATCGGGGTCACGAGATCGCGGACAAGCGGATAGAGCGCCTCAGTGCGCTGACGCACTGCGTCATCGTAAACAAGGCCCCGTTCATCGGAAGGATTGAGGCGGTCCGGACGTGTGCCGAGGATCAGGGACATGAGCGTGTCTCCGTGCCTTGAGGCGCCAATTATGCTCAATTTGAGTATAAATGGGGCCTAAAAAAACGCCCCACCTGCGAGGGGCTCGCTTCTCCCGCAGGCGACGGCACAGCCGATCACCTGTTAAACTCATAATGAGCATAACACGCCACAAAACTCCGTCGGCGTCAAGGCCTGCCCGACAGACTGCTTATCGCTCCCATCTGTGTGTCATGGATGAGGTTCGTACCGGCCCCTCAGGCGCGCGGGGTGGGCACGCCCAGAGCGAGGCCCCGACGTACAGTCTCGCGTCTGAACCGAAAGAGTTCTGCGGGGCGCCCGCCGGTGGTCGTGGATTGCCGGCCGAGCCCTTCCACCAGATCTGAGCGGTCGAGGGCGCGGCGAAAGTTCTGCTTGTGTAGAGGCTGGCCGAGGAGGGCTTCGACCGTCCTTTGCAGTTCGGACAGGGTGAAGGTCTCCGGTGTAAGCTCGAAGGCGACCGGACGATACTTGATCTTGCCGCGAAGCCGTCCGATCGCCGTTGCGAGTATCCGGCGATGGTCTGAGATCATCGGCTCTCCGAAAACCGACGGCGACGGCCCAGAGACGCTCTCGAGCGCCGAGCGGTCGCGCACCGCTTCTCCGGCGAGGCCGGCTTCATAAAGGAGCTCATATCGTTCAAGGGCGTTTTCTTCGATCCACGGGCGGCCGTGGAGGCCGAATGCGAGACGCATCCGGTCGATCCGCTGGTCGTCGGTTCCCGCCCAGGCTTCGAGGGCCGGCTCGATCGCGTCCGCGATCAGCGTCGGCCGGCCCCTGCGATGGTCTTCCCATGGAAAAAAACGATACCAGTCCCGCCAGACCGCCCGGAAAGCTGAAATATCAGTGCGTTCGGGCGTCAGGCCCAGATAGCCCACGGAGACCAGGCGCGCGTTCGGGGGGGCGTCTTCGAGGTCCGCCTGGGGAAGCTCGCGTCCGTAATCTCCAAATGTGTAGAGCTGTTCCACATAGCCAAGTTCAAACCCCGTCTGCGCCTGAACCCATTCGCGAAGCGCGCGTTCAAAGGTTCGATGACCTGCCGGATCAAAGCGTCCGTGGGGCAGGCCGGGGCTCCCGTGGGCGTTTTGCGTGATCAGCGCGTAGGGCGCTTCGGTATCGGCCGCCACGATGACTGCATTGAGGCCGACGGCGAGAGGTGCGGTCATGGACGACTGGTCGAAGGATCGGAGAAGATTGAGGGAATGGAGAAAGGATGAGCCTCCTCGGCCGCCAGACCTTTGCCGATAGAGGTCACGGCGGCGGACATCCGCCCCTGACGTCCCAGGATGTCGTCTGCGTGTCCAACCAGACGAACGTTGGGAGAAGCGGTCGGCGAAGCGGTGCGAACCGCCCTTGCGATATCCGCTTCGTCGACGCCCGGATTGTGAAGGCAGGCGGCGATAAACGCCGTCGCGCTGGAGCGGCTTATGCCGGCCCAGCAATGCACGAGGAGGGGGGATTGCAGATCCCAGGCCTCAAGAAACCTCACCAGCTGCTCAGCATCGCTCCGACCGGGCGCCTTCCAGTCGCCGATATCCGAGGCGATATCATGGACCGCCACCTTGAGATGGCGCTCGGGCGCGTGATCGGGGAAGGACGGAAAGGCGTCATAAGGGCTGAGCAGGCTCACGATCATCGATGGAGCGTGACGTTCCGCCAGGCCATGAACTTTGGCGAGCGAGGACACCCAAATCGTCATGGCCGTGAGCCTTCTTGTCCTGCGGCGTCGATGGCGCCCATCAACTCATTAAATCGTGTGAGAAAGGCTGATTGAGCCTCGACCGGCGAGAGCGGCGTCATGTCGGGGACGGGCCCGGCTGGCGGAGCGCCGAATAACTCAACCGCTTCATGCGGGTTGAAACCGGCGAGGGAGGTCGCCTCGTAGTAGGCTGAAGCCCGGTCAGCCTTTTTAATCCGGAGGTGAGCTTCCGCCGACATGTCCGCCGCGAGGCCAAAGCGCAGTCGAATGGCGCCAGACAGGCGATCTTCGAATCTTCTGTAATCCACCCCAAGTGCGGTCTTGAACGGAGAAATCATGTCTCCGATCACATATTCGGGCGCGTCGTGCAGCAGGGCGCCCAGACGATCGTACAGGTTCGCGCGTGGCCAGAACGCCGGCAGAAGGCTTTCAACGACAACTGAATGCTGGGCGACCGAAAAGGCATGATCGCCATTCGTCTGTCCGTTCCATCGGGCCACCCGCGCCAGTCCGTGTGCGATGTCCGCGATTTCAATATCGAGGGGCGAGGGATTGAGGAGGTCGAGGCGTCGTCCTGAGAGCATGCGCTGCCACGCCCGCGGCGGAGCCCCTGGGGCGGTCCGTGTCGGTCGCGTGCGGCTTCCCGGAGCGCTGGCCAAGGGTTTCACCTTCCTCTTGCGGCATTCTTCCACTGCCACTGTTCGGCAGGCCCTCGCAAGTCTTCACCGTCTGCGGACGATCCTTAGCGCCGCCGGATACGAAAATCAGGCGAAGTCGTCAGGAATCTGTCGTCATCGCTCCACAAAATCGTCTCAGGTCATATCTTGGAAAGGTTTGGGTCAGGGTTTCTTAAACGCCTTAGGTTAGACCTAGCTCAAGTCCGCGGGAGGAGAGCTGGACATGTGGGACATGATGGTTGAAGCGGCCAGTTCGCCGACCCTTCACTGGAGCGTGATCGTGGGGGCTGTGCTGGTCTATGTCTGCAAGCTGTTCACGTCCGCTGAAGGGTTCCTGATGGGGGATATGTACGGCGACGAGTTCGACGTCTGATCGTCCGGTCTTATCCTGGAGGTGCAGGATACGCAGGGATCATCCGGCGGTTCAAAGTTTAAAAGAGACGCTCTGCAAGGGCGCGGGTGATGGGAAAGGGCGGCCGATGAGGCCGCCCTTTTTTTGTCTGGCGGGACTTACGGGCAAGCCTGCTTCGTTTCGTAAACCGCAAAGACGATTGAGGCGCAGAGGCGGGCCGGGACCGCCTCGCACCCGGGCCGATCATCACCCTTCGCGAGCTCTCTGCTGGTCGCTTGCGCCCTGATCCACGGCGTATACCCTCCCGACCGTTCGAAACAACTTCGGGAGGACGCTGTGAGCGCAACGGACATGGGAGAGCTTACGGGAGCCGAGGCGATTGTTGGAACTCTCGCCGCATGCGGCGTGACCGCATGTTTCGCCAATCCCGGCACCAGCGAGATGCATCTTGTGACGGCGCTCGACCGTGAGCCGAACATCCGGTCGGTGCTGTGTCTCTTCGAGGGGGTGGCAACCGGCGCTGCCGACGGTTTCGCACGGGTGAGCGGCCGCCCTGCGGTCACGCTCCTTCACCTTGGGCCAGGCTACCTCAATGGCGGGGCGAACATTCACAATGCGCGCCGCGCTTTTACCCCGATGATCAACCTGATCGGCGACCATGCTCTCGGTCATCGCTCCCTCGACGCGCCGCTGGCTTCGGATATCGCCGCTCTCGCGGCCCCGAATTCGCGCTGGCTGCGATCCGCCGATCGGCTTGAGGATGCAGGCGAACTCGCGGCCGAGGCCTTTGCCGAGAGTTACGGCCCTGCGCCCGGACCGGTTTCTCTTATCCTGCCGGCCGATATCGCCTGGACCCGCGGAGCGCACCTTGCCGCGCCCCGTGCGCCTGCGTCCCTGCATCGGGTCGAGGAGAGCGCAATCGCCCGCGCGGCTGACGCCCTTCGCAGGGCGAAGCAGCCCGCTCTGCTGGTCAACGGTTCCGCGCTGCTGGACGGGGGTCTGCCGGCCCTTGCGCGTCTGCAGGGGGCGGGCGTACGGGTGATTTGCGACACCTTTGTCGGGAGACAGGCCCGGGGTGCGGGGCGTTTTGCCCCGTCACGGCTGCCCTATTTCGCGGAAGCGGCTATCGAGGATCTTTCAGGGGTCGATCTCCTCCTGATCAGCGGCACGAAGCCCCCTGTCGCCTTCTTCGCCTATCCCAACACTCCAGGCGTGTTGTCCCCTGAAGGTGCGATGATCATTGATCTTGGCGGCCCCGATACGGACAGTGCGGACACACTTGAGCGTCTCGCCGATGCGCTCGGCGCTTATACAGCTGCGCCAGCGTCCGTTCGTTCAGAGCTCCCTCAGCCCTCGGGAAAGCTGAACGCTCACACTATCGGCGCCAGTATTGCGAGGCATTTGCCCGAGAACGCCGTGATATCTGACGATGGCGTGACCGCGGGCCTTCCGGTCTATCTCGCTACCGCAGGGGCGGCGCGCCATGACTGGCTGGCTCAGACAGGCGGCGCGATCGGTCAGGGCATGCCGGTCGCCATCGGCGCGGCGATCGCTCGCCCCGAGGCGAAGACAGTCTGTCTGACCGGTGATGGCGCCGGGATGTACACGGTCCAGTCGCTCTGGACGATGGCCCGGGAGGCGCTGGATATCGTCACCGTCGTGTGCGTCAACCACGCCTATCGGATTCTGAAGATCGAACTTGCCCGAACAGGCGCGGGCGCGCCTGGACCGGCCGCGTCGGGAATGCTGAGTCTCGACGCACCGGAGATCGATTGGGTGAAGCTTGCGGAGGGCATGGGCGTTCCCGCTGAGGAGGCGGCCACGGCCGAGGCGTTTGACGACGCTTTCCGGCGAGCCATGGAGACACGGGGCCCGCGGCTGATCGCGGCTCTGGTTCCGGGGTGAGCGTCTCGCGCCTGGGTGTCAGCCCAGATAGTCCCGTGCGATCCGATCGGAGAGCGCCCGTCCGCGCGCTGCGATCTCGGCTTCCTGAGCGCGGGTATCCGGCGTGCACGAGGGGGTGATTCGGATCTGGCGCCGGTAGCCCTGATTGAATGCGCTCGTGAGAGCTCCCCGACCTGATCCGGACGGCCCTTCGAGGTCGAGCATCTGCTGCATGTATCCTCGCCAGGTCTGATCATCTTCTCCCGCGCAGGCGGACCGAGCCGCGTGGGCTTCGCCGAGGACGCCCGCCAGTTCAACAAGGCTTTCAAACGGGGGCGCCGGCCTTGGCTCGGCTTGTACCGTCGATGGCTGCTGGCCGTAGCTTTCGCGGGGCGCGAGGAAGGCGACTGCGGCGAGGGCGGCCCAACGAACTTGACGGAGTTGCGAGGTGAACATGGGTCATCATAGCGCCGCCGCCGACGGCGGAAAACCCTTCTTCCGCCCGGGTTCCATCCTCCTCTGGTCTCGCCATTGGCGCAGGAGCCGGGTGCAGGTATACACGCAGGCGTGCGGGCGTGGCGAAACTGGTAGACGCAACGGACTTGAACGACTTGAGTGCCCGGCTGGAAACATCCGGTGCAGAACTGCTCAAATTCGGGGAACCCTGTCAGATGGCGATCCCGAGCCAAGCCCTTCGCTCCTGAGCCGAGGGGAAGGTGTAGAGACTAGACGGGCAGCGCCTAAGGTCGGACACGACTACGGCGAAGGGATAGTCCAGACCACGAACCGGCCGCCGGGCCCTATAACCGGCGACAGGGGCGACGAAAGTCGAAGTGGTACGAAAATCCGTAGGGGCGACCCGTGCCGGTTCGATTCCGGCCGCCCGCACCAAAGCGGGTCGCACGTTCACCGATTGGTCAGGGATCCGCTGAGCCTCAGGTTTGGGTCATTCCGAGGATATTCGACCATCGTCCGGAGGGCTGACCGTGATGTCGGCGGTCATGAACCAGTTTCGACGTTCACACGGATGGCGACCCGGTCTGGGCGAGGCTGGGGCGGGCGGTCGCCGATGGTCTCTTCCGGGCGCCATGAGGCGGGATCGCTTCTGGACCCGGCGCAAGGGTTCCCGCTAGTGTGACGAGAACTGAAGCGCCGACGACAGGCGCTCAGAGCAGGGGAGCGGCGGCGTCATGGATATGGTGACGGATATCTTCGAACTGGCGCAGGAAAACCTGTGGTTGACCGGCGTCATGTTCCTTGTCTCAGCGGGGCTTTTCGTAGCGCTTCTGAGCCAGGGGAGGGTTGTTGAGGTCCTGCGCGCCCTCTGGCGGGTTTTCTCCGCCATCTTCACGACGCCTTTCATTTTTCTTCGGCGGGCCGTGAACGTGATTCTGGGCGCTGAGGCGGATGATGCGCGACTTGCAGGTTCGCGTGTCTTCACTCTCAAGAAGATCAGCGACATTTACTACTTTCTTGTTCTTGTCGTTTGTCTCCTGATCGTCGCTGCAGGGGCCTCGGCGGCAGCGATGTCGCTTTATCCGAAATCAGAACTCGAAAGGGAGGCGGAACGAGGCGAACAGATAAAGGCGGCTCAGACCGCCATCACTGAGGCTGAAGCCAAGGTTGCTGAGACGGCCGCGCCTGACTTTCAGGAGCGGGCCCGCAAGGCCTCTGAAGAGGCTCGACGCAAGAGCGATGCAGCCAGCGCCGCCCTCAAGACGTTTTCGGATAACGCCGCCTACAGCGGCGGGATCATCCAGAAACTGCAGGAAGTCGTCAGCCTTGAAGAGGTCAATGCGATCGCAGACACCGTTGAAGGAGAGCTCTCTCTTTGTCCCGGGCCTGAGTTTACCGGGTTCGAGCTCTCGGACTGCGAGGACTATGGTCGGGTGCTGGGGCGCTATATCGACCTTGCGCGGACGAGCTTCTCCGCGGAGGACGCGGCTCAGCTCGCAGAGGCGGAAGCGGTTTCGGTCGAGGGCGCTCGTGAGCAGGCTGAACAGATCCTGGCTGACAGGAAAGCCGAGGTCGATACTCTGCTTGAAGAGCGAAAGGCTGAGGGTTTCTGGACCGGCAAGTGGCTTAAATCCCGTCTGACGGCGATGACGGCGATCATTCTTTCCAGTCTCCTGATCGTGATCATCTTCGTCTGGTCGAGCGCGCTCTTTCTCGACGTGATCAGCTGGCTGGTAGCCATGATGCGGGCTCTCGAGATCTGGGCTGAAACCGCCGCAGCCGGGAAGACGTCCCAGGAGGAGGCGCGTGCCGAACCATCAGGGGCTCCGGGCTCTGAGGTCATTTCCTCATGATGCGGAGCCCCATGCTGATCGCCCGCGGTTGAATTCGCGACATCTAGTTCAGGATGAATGTCACCTTGAGATTGACCCGCCACTGCGCGATGCGCCCATTTTCAATTTCCGCCTTGATGTCCTGAACCCAGACGCCCTGTATTCCGTCGATGGTCTCGCTCGCCCGGCTCACACCTTTCTGTACGGCGTCCTCGATGCTCTTGGGGGATGCGGCGCAGATCTCGATCACTTTGGCGACAGACATGACGGCTCCTTCATAAAAAGCGAGGATGGCCGCTTTGAGGCTTCGCGACGTTGACTGCCGTCAACGACGCCTGCGAATTCCGGTTACATGAGACACTGTCGCTTCTGAGGGCGGACGGCATCGGTCCGCAGGCTCGCGATGACCTGGGATGGGCTTCCCGTTCTCAGAGTAGTCTTATGATCTCGACGCGATCGCCGTCTTTGGCGGCCTTCTGGCCGGGGTGTCGACGAATGAGGGCGTCCGCAACGAGGAAGGGATTGAGCAAGGAACTATCCTGATCGTCCGCCGGGCGGACATGAAGTCTTCCGTCCGCGTCTGAGGACATCACCGCCCGAAGCAGTTCTTCTCGACCGCCTGCTGATGGCAGGTCGCCTGAGAGGATGGCGTGAGCGACGGGGGGGCGTGGGTCAGGGCCGCCTGTCATCGCCACGATCACCGGCCGAAGGAATAACTGGGCGGTCACCATGGCGGCGGCGGGATTGCCCGGCAGTCCGAGGGCGAGCCGATCCTCTCGTGCCGAGAACCAGGTCGGCTTTCCGGGTTTCACGGCGACTTTTTCAAAGATCGGCGAGAATCCCTCGGCGGCGAAGGCAGGCCTTACGATGTCATAATCTCCAACAGAAGCGCCGCCGATCGACACTACAAGATCGCACGGCGTTTTCAGGCGCTGGCGTACGTCGCCGTCTTCATCGCGCGCGGTTTCCAGTTCCAAAGCGCGACCTCCCCAGCGTTCGATGAGCGCGCACAGAGCCGGCGCGATGGAGTTTATGATCTGTCCTCGCAATGGGGTCCGGCCGACCGGCACAAGTTCATCTCCGGTGGAGAGTACGGCGATGACAGGTCTGGCGTGCGCTCTGAGGACAGCGGCGTTTCCTGCCGCCGCGAGGGCTATCGCGCCCGGCGTCATCAAGAAGCCTGCGGGAATGAGCTCGTCTCCGTCGCTGAAGTCCCGTCCGCGACGACGGATGGACCCTGGAGATCCCTGGGGGCTGGCGACGGTCAGAACATCGCCCTCCCGATGGGCGTCCTCCTGTATAAGGATGTGATCGGCGCCTTCGGGCGTCCAGGCCCCTGTGAAAATTCTGACAGCCTGTCCGGAGCTGATCGACCCCTCATAGGGCGCTCCCGCTCTCGATTCCCCTATCACGTGCAATCGGGCTCCCAGCTGCATGTCCTGAAAGCGGACCGCGTAGCCGTCCATTGCGGAGACGGACGCCGGAGGCTGGAAGAGCGACGCCCGAACGGGATCGGCGAGGCGTCGTCCGTCGGCCATCGCGAGGGGAATCGTCTCTACAGCGGTCCTGCGCAACGCCGCGTGTTCGATCGCCAGGGTCTGAGCCTGATCGAGCGAAGCCATACGGATCATGTCGATATCCTCTCGCGAAGAAACGGCTCCAGAGGCGCCGGACGGGTTTGCCTGGTCAGGCTGGGGCCAGAGGGGCTGGCGCCCCGGGCAAGATCAGATCATGCTAGCTCAAGAGGACAGGGGCTGACGAGATGACAGGACAACTCACGCATATCGATGCGGATGGCCGAGCGAAGATGGTTGATGTGTCGGACAAGCCCGCCACTCATCGTCGGGCTCGTGCGATGGGTCGCATCCGAATGAGTGCAGCGGCCTTTGACCTTGCGCGCTCAGGCCAGGGAAAGGGAGACGTCCGGGCCGTGGCTGAGATTGCCGGCGTGATGGCGGGAAAGCGCACGTCGGACCTTATTCCGATGTGTCATCCTATTCTGCTGTCCAGCGTCAAGGTTCGCGTTCACGAGAGTGCGGAGGGAGATGGGTTCACAGTCGAGGCTGAGGTCGCCACGACAGGCCCCACGGGGGTCGAGATGGAGGCGCTGACCGCTGCTTCCATCGCCTGTCTGACCATCTACGACATGCTCAAGGCCGCCGATCGAGGCATGCGGATTGATGATGTTCGTCTCGTGGAGAAGTCCGGAGGAGCAAGCGGGACGTTTTCCGCGCCCTGAAGGCCGTATGTGTTTCTCTTAACGGAATGAACCGCCCCATGCCGGTTTCGGCGCGGGGCGGTTCATGTTGGGCAGGGAGCTGACCGGGGCTCAGCGGGACTGAGCCGACGCTCCGCAGGTTGCTTTAAGCCGTCTTGCGGGCGGGTCGAGCCGCTTTGGCGGTTTCCGACGCGGTTGCGGCGGCCTGAGCGGTCGCCGGCAGAACGGTTTCCATGAGATCCGCCTGCGCCTTGCGAGCGACATCGGCGTAAGCCATGAGACGACCGGGCAGGTCCTGAATGGCGGTGGTCGCCATTTCTCCGGCCTTCCGGGCGTACGCGTCAGGGGAGGCGTCTGCGACCATGAGCGTGGCCGCATCGCGGGCTGCGTCACGCATCCAGGCGGTGGTGAGCTCCATGTTCCGGTTCATGGCCTCAAGGGTCACCGTGCGATATTTCTCCGCCATGTCGGTCATCGCCTTGACCGGCGGCGCAACCGCCATGTCCGGATAGAATTTGGCGAAGGCTTCCATGTTCTTATTGAAGTCGAACATCTCGGTCATCGGGTTCATGGGAAGGATCCTCTTGCGACGTTGACCGACGTATATTGCCGCGTCGCGGCAAAAGCAAGTGAAATTTTGCCGCAAGTGCGATAATCCCGTTCCCGAAAGGCCTATGCGGCTATTCCGTCACGTAGCGACCTGGAGCGGGTTCGATCCGGGTCAGGGTCTCAGGCCACGCCGCTGGCTGCTTGCGACCCGACCTGCGGGAGAGCCATCGGGCCCAGTCCGGCCACCACGAGCCTTCATGGGGCTCTGCGCCGGCTTTCCATGAGTCGAGGTCGCCCGGTCTGTCGTTACTGACCCAATAACCATACTTCCGGCGATCTGGATGGTTCACAATGCCGGCGATGTGTCCGCTCTGGGCGAGGACGAAACGACCGTCGCCGCCGGCCCGGGCCAACCCCTTGAATGAGGCTCTCCACGGAGCGATGTGGTCCTTTTCGCACGCGACCACATAATGCGGCGTCTTGATGTCGCCCAGGCCGACGCGGCTTTCCTTGAGCGGGAAGCGATCAAGCGCCAGGTCATTGTCCCGGTAAAGATACGTCAGATATTCGCGCGCCATCCGTTCCGGCAGTCGGGTGGAATCCTCATTCCAGAACAGCAGATCGAATTTCGGAGGGGGCTCCCCAAGAAGATAGGCTTTGACCGCCGGTCCATAGACCAGGTCGTTCGGACGCAGATAGCTGAACGTCCGCGCCATGATGCGCTGATCGAGATAACCCTTCCGGCTCGCTTCAAGAAGAATCCCGCCGACAAAGCTCTCATCAATGAACACTTTGAGCGGACCCGGGTCCTCAAAGTCGGTGAGGGCTGTGAAGAAGGTCGCCGACTTGATCGGGGAGGCGGTGGAGTGCCGGCCGATCCAGGCAAGGGCGATGGCCAGCGTCGTGCCTCCGATGCAGTAGCCGACGATATTGCAGCCTTCTCCACCTGAAATCCTGTCGACCGTTTCGGCGGCGCTGAGCACTCCGTCGAACACATAGGTGTCGAGGCCCCAGTCGCGCATGGCCTCACCCGGATTGCGCCAGCTGACCATGTAGACTGTGAAGCCCTGCGAGGTGAGCCATTTCACCATCGAGGTTTTGGGCTGCAGATCCAGGATGTAGAACTTGTTTATCCACGGGGGAATGAAGAGGATCGGTCGCGAGTAGACTTTTTCTGTTGTCGCATCATAGCGGATCAGCTGGAACAGATCGGTCTCGTAGACGACCGCGCCATCTGAAACGGCGAGGGTCTCTCCGATCCGGAAGGCCTCGGGATCTGACAGCGTGACAAGCAGATCGCCTCCGGAGCGCTCGAGGTCCTTCACCAGGTTTTCAAGGCCCTCCACCAGCGACGCCCCGTTGGTCTCAACGGCTTTTCGAATGGCGACCGGATTAGACGCCAGAAAATTCGACGGGGCGAACATGTCGACCAGTTGTCGGGTGAAGAAATGTACCTGTTCAGAGTGATGGGGGTCGTCCTCATCCTCCGCTCCCTCCGCGAGGGTCTCCAGATAGGCGCTCATGATCTGGTACTGGCGCTTCAGGTAGTAGAAAAAGGGATGACGCTCCCAGTCCTCGTCTCTGAAGCGGGCATCCTTTTCCGGCTGAGCTCCGGTCTGGCGGCCTCCTCCGAACATGGCCTGGGTCAGTTCCGCGTAGAGCTCCGTGGTGTTCTGCCAGAACTCCATCTGGGCGGTGAGGGCCTTCATCGGGTTCGACCACAGGCTGGCCGCCTGGCTCATCGCCGCCCTCATGAGGAACGGCTGACCCGGCCCTTCGACGCCGGGATTGCGAAACTCACGGCGGGACAGAGCCATCACAAGGCGCTGAAGCAGGAGGTTGATCCGCTGGAAGTTCTGTCCCAGTTCGAACGCGTTCGAAGCGCTCATCCCCCCCTGGTTCTCCATGGACGCCCCGCTCCCTGTCAGGCGGCGATGGTACCATCCGCCGCCTCAGGCTCAAAGAACTATACCAAAGTTATCGACGATGACTTAAGGGGAGAACCGGCAACGCCGCCTTCGCTGCGGTCGTCTCCGAGCTGAGGCGGGACGAGAGGATGAAGCTGTTCAGCTGGTTCCGAAAACCTGACCCGGACTGGCGTGAGGGTCAGCTGTTTCGCGTGCGCACAGAGGGGCGCGGCAGGGATGTGGTCTTCATCCACGGCCTCGCGGCTTCAGCCGAGTGCTGGGAGGGCGCACTGGAGCTGCTCGGCGCAGGGGTGCGTGTTCATCTGGTTCAGATCCGGGGATTTTCGGGCCTCGCGCCCCCGTCCGGTCGGCGGCGCGGACAGTTTCTTCGACCCCTGGCGGGTGAGCTCGCGGGGTATGTTCGTGAGCGGACGGCGGGACGCGCCGCGATCGTCGGTCACTCCATGGGGGGACTTGCGGCCATGATGACGGCGATCGCCGAGCCGGATGCCGTTGAACGGGTGATGGTGGCGGATGCGCCGGCTTTTTTTTCCTCCCTGATCTCGCCCTTCCTTACGGCCGGGTCGGCTCTCGGGCTGGCGGATGCCGCCCGCAGACGCTTTATGGCCGCTGATGAGGATCTGTTTGTCGAGGGACTTCGACGGACATGTGAGCGCCTGGTGACAGCCCCTGAGATGAGGGAGCGCGTTGTGGGATGGAGCCTTGCGTCCGACCGAGCGATGGTTGCGGATGTGATGGCGGAGGTGATGGTCACCGATCTTCGTGCGGACCTCGCATCGATGAGAGCCGATCTTGACGTTGTCTATGCGCATGATCGGCGTGCGCCGGTGCCGCGAGCGGTGCTTGATCAGACTTATCTCTCATCCTACGCGAGGCATCCAAACTGCCGGCGGCTGAGGATCGATGACGCCCGACACTATCTTATGCTAGATCAACCCCGGCAGTTTTACGGAGCGGTAGGCGACTGGCTTGCGCGGTGAGCGGGTCGTCAGCCGTGCGCGCGGAGAAGCAAATATGACGAACCAGAGCGCGATCGAGCTGAGGCGGTATCCAAGCCGGAAGCTCTACAACAAGTCGTCGAGCAGCTATGTCCGTTTGCCGGATGTTGCGGAGCTCATTCGTCAGGGCGCTACGGTCCGTGTGGAGGACACGGAAACCGGTGAGGATGTCACCCGACAGGTCCTTCTGCAGATCATCATGGAGCAGGAAAACCGTTCGGATCAGGCCATGCTGTCGTCTGATCTGATGATGGACATGATCCGGATGAATCAAACTAAGGCTTCGGAGATGATGACGGGGCTGTTCGAGCAGTCCATGGCGTTCATGCGGGCGCAGCAGGAGCAGATCGCAAGTCAGGTGACGAACAGTTTTGCGCAACCCTGGTCGGTCTTTGATCCTGCCGCGATGCAGGATCTGCAACGCCAGCATCAGCAACGTCTCGCGAGCCTGTGGGGCCAGGCCGCCGGACCGGCGGCCTGGACACAGCGTCCGCCGGCGGGACCTGAACCAGTCCCTCCCGCGCCCGAGGCCCCGGTCCCGGGGGAGGGGAAATCCTCCGAGGCGGACGAGCTGAGAGCGTTGCGCGCCCGGCTTGAAGAGCTCGAGAAGAAGCTGGACAGGCGTTGAGACGCCTCCAGCCGCGCGCGGTGGCTGGACCGCCGGACTGCCGGTCAGGTCAGTTTCTGGTCGGATCGCTCAGGTCTGCGACCAGCGACGCGGCGAATTCGCTGAGGGTGTCGTCGCGGGCGCCCATGATCAGAATGATGTCTCCCGGTTCAGCGAGTTCGAGAAGCGTTCGCCGGCAGGCCTCGCGATCGGGCATCGCATGGGCCGTGCGTCCGCCTGCCGAGATCGCGTCCGTCACATCCCGACTGCTGACGGAGCGATCAACTGTTCCGCCGTGATAGACGGGTTCGGGCATCAACAGGATATCGCGAGGCGACATATCCCGGAGGAAGCCTTCGACGAAAGCTGATTTCATCTGTCTGAGAGGACCAAAGCCGTGCGGCTGCCACATGATCAGCAGACGGGCCCTGAAGGTCCGAAGGGTGGCGAGGGTGGCGGCGATCTTGTCCGGGTTGTGAGCGAAATCGTCGATCACGGTAATGTCGCGGGCCACCCCTGCGATCTCCAGGCGGCGGCGAATGCCTGAGAAGTTCATCAATGCGTTCGCCGCATCCCGAAGCCCGAATCCGCAGGCGCGTGCGGCGGCGAGGGCGGCGAGGCCGTTTGAGAGATTGTGCCGTCCCGGCGTCTGCAGGCACACCCGAACGACAAGACCGGAGCTGGCTTCGGTCACGAGGCACGACATGCCGTCCGGGGCTGAAACGATATCGTGCCCGTAAAGAGAGGCGGAGGGATCTTCGAGGGAGTAGGTCAGGCAGTGTGAGGCGTCCCGGCCGATTGCGAGCGCCCGTGTTTCTTCATTATCGAGATTGAGAACGACCTTTTCCGAGCGCCCCAGGAACTCCGAGAACAGCACCCTCAGCTCGTCCATGGTTTTGTGATCGAGGGAGATGTTGTTGAGAACGGCGACAGACGGGGAGTAGAGAGCGATAGATCCGTCGCTTTCATCCACCTCACTCACGAATATCTCTCCCTCGCCCACGAGGGCCGAGGCGAAGGGTGAATCTCCCGAGACGAAGTTCTTCATGACCGCACCGTTCATGATTGTCGGGTCCTGCCTCAGCGCGTAGAGGATCCACCCGATCATGCCCGTCGTTGTCGACTTTCCCGACGTGCCCGCCACTGCGATGCTGAGCGGCGCGTCGTTGAGAAGCTCTGCGAGGAGCTCTGCGCGGGTCATGCGGCGGCAGCCGAGCTTTCGGGCCGCCACCACATCAGGGATAGTGTCCTCGACGGCCGCTGAGGTCACGAGGATCTGGTCCTCGCGGGTCAGTCCGCTGCCATCCTGAGGATGAAGCCGGACGCCCCGCTTTTCAAGAAAGGAAAACTTGTCCGAGGTCCGGCCCGCGTCGAGGGATCGGTCTGAGCCCGCCACCTCGTGGCCCCGGGCGCGAAGAATCAGGGCGAGCGGCAACATTCCGCTACCGCCGACGCCGCATAGAAAATAGGCTCGGGACAGATGCGGGGGGAGCGCGGATGACAAGGACTCTGACATGAACGGCAATCTGGTGTCGCCGGCCCGCGGGTCAAGTGAAAAGAAGGTTCGGATCGGCCTGTGCGCTCCGGGAGGGAGACTTACCCCCGATCTGGCTGAGCGGGCGTCCCGGGTGGCCAATGAGACCTATGGTCGGCGGATCGAACTCGTCTTTCACCCCCAGTGCTTCGCCTCGAGCGGTCATTTCGCCGGATCAGACGATGAGCGTGCGCGGGCGGTTCTGGATCTCGCCAATGATCCCTCTCTCGATGCGATCTGGTTCGCCAGAGGGGGGTACGGAGCGTGCCGGATTGCCGAGACGGTCCTTCCCGGTCTTGGCGCCCATGCATTTCAGAAAAAATGGCTTGGGTACTCTGATGCGGGCTTTCTGCTCGCCGGGTTGTTCAGGGCGGGGTTCCGCCGTCTCGCCCACGGACCGATGCCGGTTGATCTCATCCGTGAGGGAGGAGAGGAGGCCGTTCGGCGCGCGCTGTCATGGCTCGTGGATGATGAGTCTCACGGTCTGGAGCCGAACGCGTCCGAAGGATGTCCTTCGATTGCGTTCAACATCACGGTCCTGTCTCACCTTCTGGGGACTTCTCTGGAGCCGGATCTCACCGGGCTCGTTCTGCAGCTGGAGGATGTGGGAGAGTACATGTACCGGATCGACCGGGCGATGTTTCACATCACATCCAGCGCAGCGGTGAGACGCTGCGCCGGGATCAGGCTCGGTCGCCTGGCCCCGGTGCCGCCCAACGATCCTGATTTCGTCCTGACCGAAGACGACATCGCAGCACACTGGTGTCGAAGATCAGGCCTTGCCTATCTTGGTCGCGCCGACATCGGTCACGATGTCGACAACAAGATCGTGCCGTTCGGCTGAGCGAGGAAGCGGTTCAGGGCTGGAGGAAGTCCTTTTTTCCCAGCGCCACGCCGCTGTGTCGGAGGATGTTGTAGGCGGTCGCCGAGTGAAAATAGAGGTTCGGCAGAAGGAAGGTTGCGCAGAAACGTCCGCAAGGAAGGGTCAGCTCGTTTCCTCCCCCGATCGGGATCGTGATGCTGGTGTCGGCGCGCGCATCGATTGCCTCAGCTGACAGCCCCTGGCAGAACTCGTTCGCTCGCGCCGTGCGCTCAATGAGCTCCGCGAAGCTGGTCTCGATGTCGGGAAACGAGGGGAGGTCCTGACCGGCCAGCCGAGCTCCTCCGCGAGTGACCTGATCGCATGCGATCTGGACCTGACGCGTCAGGGCGAACATGTCGGGAAAAAGTCGGCTGTTGAGCAGAACCTCTTCGGGGACATTTCGCGCGGCGGCGTATTCAGCGCCCTTGCGCAGGATGTTTCCGAGAGCCGGCAGCATCTGGGCGCTGGAGGTCTTCAGCAAAACGGAGAGCGATTGGGTCACGTCAGGCGTATCCTTTGTTTGACTTCTGAGGGGCGTCAGGGGGGGGTAGGGACAAGTCGTGCTGACGGCAAGCCAGCTCATCAGGGCGAGGGCGTGCGGGACGGAATATTGATGTTGCAAAGCCCGATACGACCAACGGGTCGATGGTAGAAGTCATCCCGTCGCCAGCGTCGTGAGTTGACCAGGGTTTCGAATGTTTCGCTGTCGGTGCGAAGGATTTCCAGGGGCGTTCGCTCCGCTTCAGGGACATCGGCCGCCACACGGATATCGGCGAAGCGCACAAACTTGCCAGGTTCGTCATAAAATCCGAGATCAGCCGTGCCGCGCGGCAGCGCCGCGAGAAGCTCCATTCCCTGGACGACCCGCCCCAGGACGGTGATGTTTCGATCCAGTCCTCGTGGAGATTGGCCGATCACCGCGTAAAGTTCTCCGCCGCCGCCTGAGTCTTCGTCATTGTCCCGTCCGACGCCGACGGTCCCGTAACAGTGTGCTAGCCACATGTCTTTTTCATCCCGAGCGGCCGGGAAGCCGTCGGAAAAGCCCACTTCGGGCGCATAGGTGTCCGGGTCTGGCAAAACGGTGAAGGATACGGTTTCGTCGCGGGGTCGGGTAAACTCGGCCTTCAGTTTTTCCTTGCCTACTTTCGGCGGTCGGGCCGGATCGAGCGCCTGCGCCCACTGGACAACGTAGTTGTCCTGAACGCGGGTGACGGCGCCGCCCTGAAAATACCCCTCCCGGGTCAGGGCGCTGACGTTTTCGACATGGGCGGGCGCGAACGCCGGCGCCATTTCGATGATCACGCGGCCGCTTGGAAAGTCCATGTAGAGCAGATTGCCGGGGTCAGGCGTCCGCCAGTGATCCGCTGGCGAGGCGGCGAGAATCTCTGCGACCGAGGGGCTGGGCGTTCCCGGATCTGCGGGGATGGCCGTCACGGGCGCAGCGCGGCTCTGCTCTGTCGGAGCCGGCGTACAGGCTGCTGACAGAATAAGGGCGAAGGCCCAGGGGAGAAGGGCGCGGTTAGCAGGCATGATCACATCGAGCTCCGGATCGGAAGACCGTCCGGACCCTATATGCGCTCACTCAGCAGGGAAAGGCGCAAGACGCTCAGAGAGCGTGAGCACGTCCCGCCTCACTCAAGGGCGCGCAGGTCTGGCGCTGCTGTGGAAGCCGACGGCGAAGCCATTGTCCATGTGGCGGATACATTCTCCGAGGCGATCTCCGATGCGAACCGCTTCGCCCAGGTCAGGGATCCTGTCGGTGGTGGCCAGGGCGACCCCGAATACTGAGAGATCGAGGACTGTGCAGCTCGAGACCAGTCCGTCGCCGAAAGAAGCCACGACCACCGCAGGGGTCGTTCTTCGGGGATCTGAGCGTTCGTCCTCCAGGCTGAGGCCGTCGCGATTGATCAGCCAGGTCAGCTGGTCAGCAATCCGGTCCTGCTCCTCCAGGGTGGATCTGAAGATCAGCGTGTAGTCGGTGTCGTTCAGCTCCCAGGCGACCTCGGCCTCGATCCGACCAACTTCATCCAGATGAAGCACCACCCTGTCGCCGGGGGTCAGGCGGCGACGCGTACGAAGGCTGAGCCCGCGGGCGCCGACTTCGATGGTCCGGCCATGGAACTCCATCCCGCCCGGAGCGACACCTCTGATCCCCGCCGACCAGGGCACGCGGCGATGCCGTCGGCGTTCCGCTCCAGGCCCGAGCTCAGTCGGATCGTTCATCATCAAGCTGTCGAGACTCATTCGTCCGGGAGTTCCCAACCTCGCCCGAGCGCTCGTCCTCAGGATCCTGCGTAAGCCTAACGCAAATATCTTCACAACCCGTTTCGTGCGTGCGCCGGGCTTGGGCCGTTAAATCCGGCCTAGCGCGAGCTCACGATCCGAATGGAGGCGTAGTCGGGCGCCGGAGCCGGGGGGTAGACGCTGACGACTTTCAAGGCTCGGACCGGACGGCCTCCGAGCGCCCTTTCAGGCGACAGGGACTGACAAAGACCCAGAAACCTCGATGGGGGTTCTGTTCCTGCCAAAAGGGGAGCCAGAGCGAATTCCAGATTGAGTCGTTTGCCATCGAGGCTTTCCCCGCGCGCCTGGATGAGGGCCGGGCCGCGGTCCGCGCGAGCTGCTTCGAGCGCTGCTGACACCAGAGACAGGTCGGGCTCTTTCCACAAAGACAGGAAGTTATGATCGGCGAGAACGCGACCGAAGAGCTGATCTATGGTCGCCCCGACCCGGCGGAAGCAGAAATCCACCTCGCTCAGACGATGCAGCACGAAGAGACGACCGACGAGTCCCGGATAGTCTTCGGCGCTCGCGCCTGACCCGGCGGGCTTTCCCGACCCAAGGCTCCGCCACGCGTCGATCACCGCGCGCGTGTTGGGATGAGCCTTGACTTCAAGCATAACAACCGTCCGATCAGTAACAGCCCATGCGCCCCCCCAAAGGCGTCGATACAAGACGCTCCGCAAGGGTCGGGCCACGGGGCAATAGTTTAAAGTTAATTAAAATTGGAGCTATTTCGCCTCACGCGTGAGGGGCGATCTCTCGATTCTTCGTCGAATACGAAAACTGGTCGAGGGTGTGCGTCAGGTGTTTCACGTTAAGACATGAGCGCCCTTGTCATTGAGACAAGTCCGAGGCCGTCGGTCTGCGACTCAATCGGTTTCCCTGGGCGAGATCGCGGTTTCCCGCCAGCGTTTCCGGATATCCTCTGATCGCATATGTCGACCATCGGGCGACCACCCTGGGGGATATATGAAACGCTTCGCCCAGGTCAGCGGGCGCAGCCCGTCGCGAGCGCAATCCGAGATCAACGCCGCCAATTCATGGAAGGCGACCTTCAGGGGATTATAGCTTCGCACCGGCGTGACGATGCCGAAAGTGGGCGGGTCAGATTCGATTTCTTTCACGAAGGTGCCGAAGAGCCGGTCCCAGATGATGAACACTCCAGCGTAGTTCGCGTCCAGATAACGGGGGTTGGTTGCATGATGCACCCGATGGTGTGACGGGGTGTTCATCACCGCCTCAAACCAGTTCGGCATTCGGTCAATGGCTTCGGTGTGGATCCAGAACTGGTAGAGAAGGTTCAAACCCGCGACGAAGGCGATAAAGGCTGGATGGAATCCCATCACGACAAGAGGGGATCCGATCCAGATCAGTCCCGTCAGCGGCCCGAACCATGGCTGCCTCAGAGCCGTGGTCAGGTTGTAGCGTTCGCTTGAGTGATGAGTGACATGTTCGGTCCAGAACCATCGGATGCGGTGGGCGAACCGATGTTTCCAGTAATAGGCGAAGTCGTAGAGGACGAAGAGCAGAACGCCGCTCCAGACCGACGTCGGCATTTCGAATATGCGCATCGGCCAGAACACCATCATCATCCATGCCGACAGGCCCGCTGTGACCGCGCCCGTGGCGACGTTCCCGAGGCCCATGGCGATCGACGTCAGCGCGTCCCGAGTTTCGTAACGACCTTTCGCCCGACCGGTTTTAACCGCCCACCACTCCCATAGGAGGGAGACAAGGAACGCCGGAATGGCCAGAGTGGTGGGGGAGGGCAAAGGATCCATGGCTGGACGCTACTCTTCTTTCGGCCGTGCTCTCAAGTCGGCGAGCGATCTGCGACCGTTCGCCGACAGGTCCGACGCCCCTTCCTGACTCTCAGCCTCTCCCGGCCGCTCCAGTCTTCCGTTACGGAAGGGGAAAGGCGGACTGCGGCATTCCCCCTGCGGGGGTATTGCGTCGCTTCGCTCGCCTGTCGGGGGCATGTTCGCCAGGGCCGGGAGTTGAAAGGGAGGCGATCGTGATCCTCGCTCAGATACTTCGGATTAAGGGGAGCGGCGTGGTGTGCTCCTCACCTTCAATTCGTCTCCGGGAGGCGGCCAAGGCCCTTGCCGGCAATAAGGTCGGCGCTCTTGTTGTCCGCGGAACGGACGGCGGCGTCGACGGTCTGTTTTCGGAGCGCGATCTTGTGAGCGCCATCGCGCAGTGTGGCGGGATCGCCCTGGAGGCTCGTGTCTCTTCGTTTGTCAGCGGGTGTTTCTCCGCCGTCCGGCCGGATGAGAGCGTCTTTCGGGCGATGCAGATAATGACCCAGCGGCGGGTCCGCCACCTTCCCGTCATCAACGAGCGGGAGCTCGTCGGAGTGGTGTCGATCGGAGACCTGGTGAAGTGGCGCATCGCCGAGGCCGATGCGGATGTGGACGCGATGCGGGCTTATATTCAGCACTAGTCTCTTTTGACGGTTCGCCGCGCGTAGCGGGCCAAGAATTCAGCAAATCGGCCCGCTCCGCGGCTCGAAACCGCAAAAATCCAACAGTCGCCTGAAGAAAAGGCTTGCCACGTCCGCAGGCCGGGCATATACACGCCGCTTCCGCCGATCGAAGCCGGTGCGTCATCTGTCTCCAAAGGGGACAGAGGGGCCCCTGTTTCGCCAGAATTAGCGGTCTCCGAGGAGGCCGAAAATTTTGGTAAAAAAGACGATTGACGGGATTTGGGACGCGGCATATACCCCGCGCCTCGCCGCCGAAGAGACCGGGTCAGAAACTGGTTTTGAGGCGGACGTCAGGTGGGCCTGAGGGTCCGATCTGAAGATGTTTGACATTGTGAATGGAAGAGAAACGCGGACGGCGGTGTTGCTTGCCGGCATCGTAAGATGCACAATTGACTCGACGGTTTGCGTTTTTCTGGAAAGCCAGTTCTATGTACTATCGCTGAACTTCGGTTCAGCGCAGACATGAACGGGCTTCCCGTCAAGATATACGCAAATGCTTTGCAGCGACTTTGTCCATTACGGATGAAGTTTCGTCGGGATCAGACCTCAACCTGAGAGTTTGATTCTGGCTCAGAACGAACGCTGGCGGCAGGCTTCAGACATGCAAGTCGAACGCCCCGCAAGGGGAGTGGCAGACGGGTGAGTAACGCGTGGGAACGTGCCCTTCGCTTCGGAATAGCCCCGGGAAACTGGGTGTAATACCGGATACGCCGTATTGGGAAAGATTTATCGGCGAAGGATCGGCCCGCGTTGGATTAGCTAGTTGGCGGTGTAAGAGACCACCAAGGCGACGATCCATAGCTGGTC
>CAIKWZ010000041.1 GCA_903831255.1 uncultured Alphaproteobacteria bacterium | reverse complement strand
GGCTGGAGTGAGCAGGCGCACACCGTCGACCTCGCCGCCATTGAGGATCATCCGCCCGATGACCGAGAGGCCGCGCGCGGATATCCGAAGGCCGCCCTGAGGCGCGAACGCGCCGCCATTCTGTCCGGGAGTGAGAGTTGAAAGATCACACCCGCCGTCACTTCCCGGGG
The DNA here is from genome assembly GCA_903831255.1 of uncultured Alphaproteobacteria bacterium. Lineage (GTDB taxonomy): Bacteria > Pseudomonadota > Alphaproteobacteria > Caulobacterales > Hyphomonadaceae > UBA7672. Next base: position 70,388 of record CAIKWZ010000041.1, on the reverse strand, counting down.
TAACCGGACAGTCTGGTTTGGCGTTCCTGTGATTGTCCGCGAGAGCCTCACCCTGATCATTGTAGAGTACGACGGACCGCGCCGCGACAGCCTCGGGACACATGGCCCAGTTGAAGCAGGCCTCCAGCCGGAGCGGTCTGAGCACCAGTCGGTCCATGAGCTGATCGAAGCGTTCCCCGGCGGCGGCCTCCATGATCGTGGCGACAAGGGGATAATTGAGATTGGCGTAGCGAAAATAGCCTCCGGGGCCGTGGTCGGGATCCCATGCGCGCAGCTTCGACATTCGGTCCTTTATAGGGTCGTTGAACGCCGATCCGTAACCGGCTGCGTCGGTGACGCCGGACCGATGTGACAGAAGAAGTCTCAGCGTGATGGGGGTGTCGGGAGATCCGGGATGACGCAGGCGCCAGCCCAGAACCTCCGACACATCCTGATCGAGGTTGAGCTGTCCGGCCTCGACCATCCGCATGACCCCGATCGCCGTGACGAGTTTCGAAATGGACGCGACGCGAACCGGATCGTTTTCGGTGACAGGGCGGGCCGCCTCGAGATCTGCAAATCCTTCGGCCAGAACACTCGTGACGCCGCTCTGGCTGAACGTCACTTTGACCCGTGCTGCCGGTTGCCCGGAGGAAGGGGCGGAAGGACCAGAGGGAGAGCACCCGGCGAACACGAGGAGGGCGAGACAGGCGAGTGCGCGCATTGTGATTGGGCCCTCCAGAGCCGCCCTTATGTCCCCGGGTCGAGGCAACCGGATCTACTTCGGATTCGTTCGCCTGAACACACGGGCTGAGAGTGGGGGCGTTGCGAACGAGCCGGCTGCGGTAAGCATAGCCGCGTCCGATTGCGCGGTGCTTTTTGGGAAACAGGCCCTGCCCCCCAAGCGATCCTGATTGACCCATCGGGCGCCCGCTTTTGGGGCGCCCGTCGTGCTTTCCCTAAGGTCGAGGCGCAATTTCATGGCAATTTTGCAGCACCTTGGACGACTTTTAGGCGACCGAGCAGCAAACGGATTGACGAAATCAGTCGGAAGCCTTCCGAATTACGTCGAATTTGTGACGGGGTGTGTTTCGCGCCGTTTAGGATGCGCCGAGGGGCGAAGGTTTTCAGGGAGCGGGAGAACAATGAGCACGGGATATTCGAGACGATTGAGGCGGTCCGCCGCCATGGGAGCGATGCTGACGGCTCTGACGGGACTGCCGTCATTCGCGCAGCAGGCCCCGAGCGCCGACCCTGTCGCCCAGACGACCCCTCCCGCAGAAGCGGCTCCCGCTCCTGCAGGCGATGTGATCACGGTCACAGGTTCGCGCCTGAAGATGGATACCTTCTCGAGCCCCTCTCCGATGAGCGTGGTCTCGGCTGAGGACGCTCAGCTCGAAGGCGTGCAGGACATCGCCTCACTGCTTCAGCAGAACACGGCGGCTGCAGGATCCACTCAGGTGACGGCGGCCCTGTCGGTCGCGCTGGCCAACCCGCAGGGGGGGCTCGGCGCCCAGACGCTCTCTCTCCGGGGACTTGGCGCACAGCGGACTCTGGTTCTTCTGAACGGTCGGCGGGCCGGGCCGGCAGGCGTCGGGGGAGCGGTGGGACCCTTCGACCTGAACGTCGTGCCGCTCTCTGCGGTCGAGCGCGTCGAGATCCTGAAGGACGGCGCCTCCTCGCTATACGGTTCGGACGCCATCGCTGGCGTCGTCAACATCATCACCAAGACCGGATCCGGTTCCAGCCTCGATTTCTCCTATACCGCCCCTGAGCAGGGTGCGGCTGAGGAGCTGCAGATCAGCGGTACCTGGGGGCTCGACTTCGACCAGGGATATTTCCGCATTTCGGGCGACTACTTCCTTCAGAAGGAATTCGACCGCGGAGACCGCGACTATTTCTTCTGCGGTCAGCTCTACTACTTCCGTCCAGACGGCACTCGGGCGGATCCGTATGATCCGCGTCGCAAGGACTACGCCTGCCGTGACGACGTGATCTGGGGACATAACTGGACCTATGATTACGGCGAGAATGGTGCGAGCGATAAGGACGGCTTCCGTCACCGCCCCTGGCAGAACACCGCCGGCCGCTACCAGTATGATTACAGCGGCCAGCTGGCTCAGTATCTGCTGCCGTTCACCAACGCCTTCCCTGCGCCGTCCGGCATTATCAACCCCGCGGGTTGGTATCCGGTTGGATACTCGAACATTCTGTTGTCCGGCGCGAAGCCGGATCCGATCTTCGGTCCTTATGCGAAGGCCTCGATCGGTCTTGAAGACTTCTACCATCCCTTGATGAACGACATCACGCTCTCGCCCGAGATCGAACGCGCGTCCGTCGTCATGTCGGGCGAGTATGATCTCAATGATGACGTCACGCTCTATGGAGAAGCGCTGCTCAACCGGCGCTCCACCCGCGAGGACGGCTACAGTCAGATCTATACTTTCCAGTATCAGTATCGGTCCGGAAATGGCCCGATCTCCGGCGACCCGATGGCGCTGGCGGCTGGCTGGTCGCTGCGCGACGATTCCATGGACTATTACTACGTCTTCCACAGCCCGACCGCGATCACGGACCACGCGGACAGCGATGTCCAGGTGGATTATCTGCGTGTGGTCGGCGGCGCTAAGGGGCAGTTCACGCTCGGCGCAGGCGACTGGGACTGGGACCTTTCCGCTCAGTTCTCGAGGTCGGATGGGACCTATGTCGAAGCGGTTCACTGGGTCGATGCGATCACCGACTATGAAATGCAGACAAGCCTGTGCGCCGGAACAACGACACGCTACCGCAAGGTCCCCTGTGTCGACGTGAACTGGTATTCGCCCGACTTTAACTACGGCAAGCGAACCGCGGCGGAGAAGGCCTTCCTCGAAGGCTACACCACCAGCACCACCGTCTATGAACAGACGACAGTCGAGGGGTATCTCTCCGGACAGCCCTTCTCCCTGCCTGCGGGCAAGGTGGGGACGGTGCTCGGCTTCCAGTATCAGGAAGACAGCATCGCGGATGTTCCTGACAAAGCCTGGATCGACAAGGAGATCTGGAGCGGCGGCCCGACCCAGCGGGGGATCACTGCGGGAACAGACGAGACCCGAGCCGTTTATGGCGAGATCTCGCTGCCGCTGATTAAGAACGTTCCGGGCATCTACGACCTGAACCTCAACCTGTCAGGGCGCTGGACAGATGTGAAATCCTACGGCGATGACACAACCTACAAAGTGGGTCTGTCGTGGGCGATCACGCCCGATATTCGTGTGCGGGCAAGTCAGGGCACATCCTTCCGGGCGCCCAGCCTTTATGAGCTCTATCTGGCCCAGCAGGTCAGCCGGTTTGCTCAGTCAGGCGACCCTTGCGCTCAGTGGGGGGTCAAGCTTCAGCAGGGACAGATCACGCAGCGCATCGCTGATAACTGCCGCAATGATCCGAAGTTCCCTGGCGGCATCGGGCCGACCCAGCTCTCCACGGGGGGCATTCAGGCGACGGTCTACACCAGCGGCGGCTTCGGCACCCTCTCGGCCGAAACCTCCGAGTCCAAGACCATCGGTCTTGTCTGGACACCCGACTTTGCAGACCTGCAGATCTCGGTCGACTATTATGACATCTTCCTCGACGGGCAGGTCGGGCGCGTCTCCACGAGCTACCTCCTCCGGGAGTGCTACAACAGCCCGAACTTCCCGAACGATCCGCTCTGCAAGCTCTTCACACGCAAGCAGCCGGGTGAATCGCCCCCGGGTCCGCTCAAGGATATCTATAACAACTACCTCAACATCGCGGCCCAGACCTCGCGGGGTGTGGACTTCGAGGCTCAGTACAGCACCGAAATTCCGTGGGGCGATCTTGACATCACCCTGCGGGCGGCCCGGCAGCTGGAATCCGGCGAGCAGCTTCTGCCTGGAAGTCCCTTCGAGGATGACAATGGCTGGGCCGGCGAACCGGAATGGGTCGGGAACCTCAACACCACGCTGACACGTGGTCCCTGGACAGCGTTCTGGGGCGTGCGTTACGTGGCGCCTACCTCCCAGGTTGAGGATTTCGAGAAGGACAATCCGGTCAAGCCCTACACCTATCTCAATCAGCCTGTGGTCTATGTCCTCGATACGCCTGAGGTCTTCTATCACAGCCTTTCGATAGGGTATGAGTGGGAGGATCTTGGAGTGTCAGCGCGGGCGGGCGTACGCAACGTCTTCGACAAGAAGCCTCCGATCGTTTCCGCCAATGCGGGTTACTACCGTCAGGGGAATTCTGTGATCGAGAGCCAGTACGACCTCTTCGGGCGGACCTTCTTCGTCAATCTCTCGAAGACGTTCTGAACCGTTTGATCGGCCTGACGGCTTGAAGGCAGGGGCGGCGGACATGTCCGCCGCCCAAGTCTTGTCTGGATTAAAGCGTTCCGGGCCGCTAGCCTCGCCTCTCGTCAGGGAGGCTGTTCGTGCCGCGCATCACTTTGGAAAGAGATAATCTCGACGAACGCAACGCGGAGTTCGTTCACGCGCCGCTTCGCCAGCCCCTGTTTCTAAACTCGGTTCCCAAGAGCGGGACCCATCTTCTGCGCAATATCCTGCGCATGTTTGTCGATGTGCGGTTCCACTATACGGCAGCCTTCATTCAGGTCGCCCAGTTTCGTCAGCATGTTTCGGCGTTCGCAGGCGATCCGCCGAAGCTGAGCTGGGGCCACCTTTTGTTCGACGATGAGCCCGCCATCCATCTTAAGGCGGCCCGTCACATCCTTCTGGTGCGCGATCCTCATTCCTGGGTCCTGGCCCGGGCGCGGTTCTACCTGTCTGAAAATTTCGACGGTCGGCTCGAACATCTCAAGGCTGGCAATGTCAGCGTCAACGACCTCCTCAACATGATGATCTTCGGCATCCACAGGAAGGCGCCGGGTATGGAGGAGACCTATCGCTACAATGCGTGCGCCTGGATGGGCGGGGCAGCCTATCTGGTCCGTTACGAGGAGCTGAGTGCGGCGGTGAAAGACCTCGAAAGTCCGCAGTCAGAGGCATATTTCGCCCAGCTGTTTCTGGCCTGCGGGATTGAGCGTCCAGACGACTGGCGCGAGCGTGTTCGGATCGGATCGGATCGGAGGCAGTCGAGCACTGCGCGGGAAAATCTCAAGGATACGGGTGTCGTCCTGCCTGATGAACTTCCCTTGGCCCAGAAGCGCCTGGTGGAATATGCCGCGCCGGGCCTGAGAGCTTTGTTGGGATACGCATGATCTTCGAAGCGCGGCGCGGTCATGTAAGGCCTCTAAGAAGGTAGGCTCGCAGCAACTGAACGTGTGCCTCGGATCGGGAATTGAAGGAGCGGTGAGGATGGGCGCCCTGACCAGTCATGTGCTCGGCGATACCTCAACGCCGCTGCTTGAGATCACAATCGGTGAAGCTCTCGAGGCGGCGGCGAGCCGGTGGGGCGATCGCGAGGCGCTGGTCTCGGTCCATCAGGGAGTGCGCTGGAGCTATGGCGAGCTCCTGTCCCGGGCGGATCGTCTCGCTTCTGGTCTTTTGGCCCTCGGCCTCCTTCCGGGCGACCGGGTCGGCGTGTGGGCGCCCAATTGCGCGGAGTGGACGCTGGTTCAGTTCGCCACCGCGCGAGTGGGAATGATTCAGGTCAACATCAATCCCGCCTACAGATCCTCCGAGCTCGAATACACGCTCAACAAGGTGGGGGTGAAGGCTCTGATCTGCGCGCGCGCTCACAAGTCCAGCCGCTATGTCGAGATGGTCAATGAGCTGGCGCCGGAGATCAGCGAGGCGCGTCCTGGAATGATCCGGTCGGCGAGGGCCCCGCACCTTCGAGCGGTGATCGAGATCGGTCCGCTCGCCGATCCGGGCTGGCTGACGTTCGAGGCGCTCATGGAAATGGGTCGTAGCGGCCCGGCCGATCGCGTCCGCGAGATCGCAGCGGAGCAGCGTGCGAGGCAGCCGATCAACATCCAGTTCACGAGCGGAACCACCGGCCTTCCGAAGGGGGCGACTCTTTCGCATCGAAATCTTCTGAACAACGCCCGCTTTGTCGGACTTGGCATGCGTCTTGGGCAGGAGGATCGTCTTTGCATTCCTGTGCCACTTTATCATTGTTTCGGCATGGTGATGGGAAATCTGAGCTGTCTCGTTCATGGAGCGGCTATGATCTATCCATCCGAAGCGTTCGAACCCCGCGCAGTCCTTCATGCGGTCGCCTCGGAGCGATGTACCGCGCTTCACGGCGTTCCGACGATGTTCATAGCGGAACTCGAGCATCCCGAGTTTGAGACGTTCGACCTCTCCTCTCTTCGTACCGGTCTGATGGCCGGATCGCCATGTCCGGTGGAGGTCATGAAGCGGGTGATGGAGCGCATGAACATGCGTGAGGTAGGGATCGCCTACGGTATGACAGAGACCAGCCCGGTGAGTTTTCAGACGGCATTCGATGATCCCATAGACCGGCGGGTCTCGACGGTCGGCCGGGTTCAGCCTCATCTTGAGGTCAGGATTGCAGGACCTGACGGAGAGACCGTTCCGCGAGGAGTTCCTGGCGAGCTATGCACGCGGGGGTATTCCGTGATGCTTGGATATTGGGACGATCCCGAGAAGACCGGAGAGGCGGTCGACAGCGAAGGGTGGATGCATACCGGAGATCTGGCCGTTCTCGATGACGAAGGCTATGGCAACATTGTTGGCCGCATCAAGGACATGGTGATCCGGGGAGGGGAGAACATCTATCCTCGCGAAGTTGAGGAGTATCTCTTCCGTCATCCCAAGGTGGAGGACGTTCAGGTTGTCGGTGTGCCCGATCGGAAATATGGCGAGGAGCTCTGCGCCTGGATACGTCTTCGTGGTGGTGAGAGCGCAACCGAGCAGGAGATCATCGAGTTCTGCAGGGGCCGCATCGCTCACTACAAGATCCCGCGCTATGTGAGATTTGTGGAGGCCTTTCCCATGACGGTGACAGGCAAGGTGCAGAAGTTCGAAATCCGCAAGGCCATGATGGCGGAGCTAGGGCTTGTCGAGGAGACGACCGCCTGAGATGAGGCGCATCCCGTCTCTGATGGCGACGCGGCGGCTGAAGAAGAGGGAGAGGAAGCAGATGGGCGAGCGCAAGGGCGTTCTGGTCACCGATGTGCGGGGGTTCGCCAATCCCGTGATTGCCCGTCGTCTCATGGAAGCTGGGGCGGATGTCGTTGGCGCCGATCCGTCGGTTGACACGGAGATGCCCGAGGAGGGGCTCCACCTGGTGGCCTGGTCGGATCCGGCTCGAATCGTTGAGAGCGCTGTCGATCGTCTTGGAGGACGTCTGGATGCGATCGTGATCTCGCCGGCCATGCCGGCGCCGCGGACCCCGGTTGAGGACCTCAGCGCGGATGTGCTCGAGGCCTATTTCAGTCGGATCGCCATCCAGTCCCTCCTCTTTGCTTCGGCTGCGGCTATCCATATGCGGCGGGCGAAATCAGGCCGGATTGTATTTGGAACATCTTCGGGCCCGATCGGCGGCATTCCCGGTTTCGCCGCCTATGCGGCTGCGCGATCGGCGGTGAACGGCGCGGTCAGAACGCTCGCTCTCGAGCTGGCGCCGGACGGGGTGTCGGTGAACGCTGTGGCTCCGAACTTCATCCAGACGGAGACTTATTATCCGCGTGCCCTTCTCGAGGATCCTGTGAAGGGGCCTAAACTTCTGGCCCGTGTGCCGATGGGACGGCTGGGGGAGGCCGAGGAGGTGGCCTCGGTCATCGAGCTTCTCGCACTCGGCCGTTCGGGCTTTGTGTCCGGTCAGGTCATACCGATCTCGGGGGCATGGTGCTGAACAGGTGAGGGCGTCTGGTTTCTGAGACGTTTTAGGGCATGCGCGCGCAAAGGGCGCGTGAGCGTCTATTGGAAAAAAGCTGAACGGGAGAACTGTTCAGCCTCTGGCCGGAATGACAGTCCTCACCACCTCGCTGAAGATCTGCTTCCATTCCTGCGGAGTTCTCTCCCCGAAAAGATGCTGCAGCTTGCCTTCGAGCTCCAGTGAAGCGAGGCCGTGGGCGATCGACCAGACGGCGAGGATCGGAGCCGGGTCAGCGATCTCTCCCGATGGGCTGGGGCCGACCACGGCTTCAACAAGGAGGTGAAAGCTGCGATCAGCCGCAGCCTTCGCTTCGGGATGGTGACCGATATCAACCATCTCGTCCCGGAACATGAGCCGGAAGAGCGCGCGATGTTCGATCGCGAACCGGATATACGCCTCCCCCATCCTCTCAAGACGCTCCGCCGCGGTATCGGCTGGAGTTGAGCCTGCGCTCATGTAGGTGTGCAGCTGCTCGAACCCGTTCCTGACGAGTTCGGCGAGAATGCTCTCCCGGTCCGGAAAGTAGTGATAAGGGGCCTGATGACTGACATGGGCGCGCCGCGCCGCTTCGCGCATGCTGAAGGCGCGAAGTCCGTTTTCGTCGATGAGCTCAAGGCTCGCCTTCAGGATGGCCGTTCTGACGTCATCGCTCACGAGAAAATCAACTCCGACGGGCTTGACACTGTCAGGGCGCAGCTTGACAGTGTCAGAAGCGCGTCTTTCCGGTTAGGTGGCACATGAGCAGGCGTTTGTCAGCAGTCCGGACGTGGGCTTTCGCGTCGCTCGTTAGTTTTGTGGGGTTGTCGGCCTGTCAAAAGGCTGACGAGGTCGCGCCTCCTCCGGCGGAGGCGGGTGGGCAGGCGATCCTGGTCGAAGCCGTGACGCTTGCCTCTGGTCCCGGTGAGGCGCGTCTTCGCCTCAGCGGGCTGGTGGAGTACAAGCGGGAAACGGCGCTGTCCTTCGGCGCTCCCGGTGAGATTGAGAGCATCCGGGTCGATCAGGGCGACCGCGTATCGGCAGGACAGACCCTTGCCACGCTTCGCAGAACCCAGGGAGGCGCTGACGCGGAAGAATCGGCCATCGCGCGTCGAACCGCGGAGCTCCAGCTCTCCCGCACGCAGACCCTGTTCGATAAAGGTTTCGCATCTCAGGCGGCGCTCGACAACGCGCGGCTCGCCCTCGAGCGCGTTCGCGAGACGGCGGCGATCATTGCTCCGGCCTCGGGAGTTGTGCTGAGGCGGTCGGCCGAGCGCGGGCAGATCGTCAATGCGGGTCAGGCCGTCCTCTGGCTCGGCGAGAGCGCTGCCGGACGTATTGTACGCGCCTCCGCCACCGGTGAGCAGGCCGCTCTGATCATGAGAGGCGCCGCTGCGGAAGTTCGAATAAGATCCGCCGTCTCTGTCCCGGGTCGTGTCGAGCGGATCGCCGCCAAGAGCGATGACATGACAGGGGCCTTCGAGGTCGAGGTAAAGCTGGAAAACGGGGCGGACCTTCGGAGCGGAGAAGTCGCTGAGGTGATCGTTGCGGCCGGGCCCGGCGCATCCTCTCGTTCTCAAGGGTTTGTTGTTCCGGCCCTCGCTCTGATTGACGGACGGGCCGATCAGGGAGTGGTCTATGTGATCGACGACACCGGAGCTGCGCGTCGCCGGGCGGTGGAGACGGGCGGGGTGACCGATGAGGGCGTGCTGATACTCAAGGGGCTTCTTGCTGGGGACCGTGTGGTGACCCGCGGCGCGGCGCTCCTGCGCGAGGGCGATCCCGTTCGCCTCGCGGCCCAATAGGTCCGGGGGCGCACATGCAGGCGATCACCCGCTTTTTTGTCGACCGTTGGCAGCTGACCCTCGTCCTCTTCGCCATGCTTCTGGCATTGGGCGTGGGATCGGTCGGCTCTATTCCCAAGTCCGAGGATCCGATCGTCAGTTTTCCCGCCGTGGGGGTGACGGTCGTGCTTCCGGGGGCCGATGCCGGCCAGATGGAGCGTGTGATCGCCATTCCCATCGAGACCGCCCTCAACGGTCTTGAGGATGTCGTCGACATCTCCTCGACCAGCCAGGCGGGACTTGCGTCTATTTCCGTCGAGTTCGTCTACGGCGTCGATCCGGAGAAGAAATACGACGAGGTTGTTCGTGAGCTCAACGTCCTACGAGGAACCCTGCCGCAGGGAGTGACCCTTCTGCGCGCCGATCGGGCCAATCCTGCACAGACCAATATCGTGCAGATGGCTCTCGTCAGCGAGACGGAGAGTTTCCGGCGGATGGAGGCCTATGCGCGAGATCTTCGTGATGCGATTGAGCGCGCGCCCGGCATTCAGCAGGCTGAGATCTGGGGTGCGCCGCAGGCGGAAGTACGGGTCAGCCCGGATCTCGACCGCCTGGCGGCCTACAGATTGCCTCTCGCAGGTCTTCTCGACGCTCTCCAGAGGGAAGGCGCAGATCTTCCTATTGGCGCCGTCGAGAGTTCGGGGCGGCGGTTTAATGTCGAGGCCACCGGCCCCTTCGAAAGCCTGGAGGAGATCCGCAATGTCGTCCTTCGAGCCTCGGGTGGCACGCTTGTGCGCATTGGCGATGTCGCGAGTGTTGAGTGGACGAATGACGAGCCGACCCACATCACCCGCTATAACGGCCAGCGCGCCCTGTTCGTCACGGCCCGCGCCAAGCTTGGCGCCACAATTTTTGATGTCGTTAAGGGAATCGATCGCGAGACGGCCTCGTTTGCAGACGGCCTGCCGCCGGAGATCCGTCTCGAGCGCGGATTCGATCAGTCTGAGACGGTTGCGCATCGACTATCCTCTCTCGCGAGGGACTTCGGGATCGCACTCGCTCTGGTGCTGCTGACGCTTCTGCCGCTGGGCTTCAGAGCCTCGATCGTGGTCATGATTTCTGTTCCTTTCTCCTTTGCGATCGGGGTCGTCGCTCTCGATCTCATGGGCTATTCGCTAAATCAGCTCTCCATCGCCGGATTTGTTCTCGCTCTGGGACTTCTGGTGGATGACTCGATTGTTGTGACCGAGAACATCGCGCGCAGGCTTCGCGAGGGACTGACACCTCGTGACGCCGCCATCGCCGGCGTCGAGGAAATCAACGTCGCCGTGCTTGGTTGCACCGCGACGCTTCTTCTGGCCTTCCTTCCCCTGCTAAATCTTCCGGAAGCTGCCGGAGATTTCACTCGCTCCCTGCCCATGGCTGTCGTCTGCACCGTCGCAGCCTCCCTGGTGGTGGCCCTGACGATCGTGCCGTTTCTCGCCAGCAGACTTCTGCCCCGTCATGGTCGGGAGAACGTCGTTCTTGAGGTCGTGATGGGCGGTATTCACGCGTTCTACCGACCCATTCTGAAGGCGGCGCTCGGAGCGCCGCGCGTCACTGTGATCGCCGGCCTGGCACTATTCGCAGCGTCGCTGAGCCTCGTTCCCAAGCTGGGCTTCAGCCTGTTTCCGGAAAACGACAGTCCTTACTTCATGGTCGAGGTCGAGCTCGCTGAAGGTTCGACGATCGCAGAGACCGACCGCGCGGTCTTGTTCGCCGACGGCGTGATGGCCGCCCATAAGGATATCACATGGCGCTTCGCGAACTCAGGACGCGGAAATCCTCGCGTCTACTATAACGAGGCACCCTCCGAGCAGAGAAGTAATGTCGGGGCCATCTACGCCCGTTATGACGAGTGGGACACCCAAGAGGGACCTGCGCGTCTTGAGACCCTGCGTAGCGAGCTCGAAGCCTTCCCCGGAGCGGTCTTCAACGTGAAACGCTTCCTGAACGGTCCGCCGATCGCGGCGCCGATCGAGGTGCGCATCCAGGGCGCTGATATCGAGGTTCTGACCGATATCGCCGGTCGGGTGGAGGCGGTCCTTGAAGAGACCGACGGGGTGCGCAACATCCGCAACCCTCTGGCCGATCGTCTCCTTGATCTTGATCTTGGCATCGACACGGAGGCAGCGGCCTTGCGGGGGATCGCCCCGGGTGCGATCGATTCGACCCTGCGGATCGCGATCAGCGGCGTCCAGGCGGCGTCCTTTCGCGACCCTGTGGGCGACGCCTATCCCATCATGATACGCGGCCCCCGCTCCGAGCGCGTTCAGGTCAGCGACCTGGAGCGTCTTTATCTGTGGACCGACAGCGGATCAGCCGCTGCGCTGTCTGAGTTCTCGGACCCTAAGCTGTCATCAGGGCCGGCCCGCATCAGCCGCTATAACCGCGAGCGCGTCGCATCGGTCAGCGCCTTTACCGAGGCGGGTCAGCTCACCGGAGAGGTCAATGATCGCGTCGCCGCCAGGCTTGCAGACCTTCGTCTGCCGTCGGGTTACACCATTGATTACGGAGGAGTGGCCGAAGCGCAGTCCGAGAGCTTTTCGGGCCTCGGCCCGGCGATTGTCATCGCGGCCTTCGGTGTCATGGCGGTTCTTCTGCTTGAATTCGGATCTTTCGCCGTTGCAGGGATCGTGGCGTTCGTGATCCCCTTCGGCGTGATGGGCGGCCTGATCGCGCTCTATCTGGCGGGTGAGAGCCTGTCTTACACCTCGATCATCGGGTTCATCGCTCTCATCGGCATTGAGATCAAGAACTCCATCCTCCTTGTGGAGTTCGCCAACCAGCAGCGGGCGAGGGGAGTGCCCTTGCGTGAGGCGGTCGAGCGTGCGGGCGAGATACGCTTCCTCCCCGTCCTTCTGACATCCCTGACGGCGATCGGCGGTCTCATTCCGCTCGCTGTCGAGGGCTCGCCTCTGTATTCGCCACTGGCGTTCGTTATCATAGGCGGACTGATCAGCTCGACCCTCATCGCCCGTATCGTGACACCTCCGATGTACATGCTGCTCGCGCCGAAGGACGTCGTTTCGGCGGATTCGGAGGCGCCGGACGCGGGCCGTTGAGGGAATTTTCGACGGACCGACACAAGGATGCTGGCGCTCGCAAGCATTTGAGGGAAAATGCCATGAGCTCAACACCCCGCCGGGAGAGACGCCATGGATTTCGATCTGCCACCGGATCTGGCCGAATATCTCAGGATCCTGGACCGCTTTATAGAGGCTGAGATCCGGCCGCTCGAGGAGGCGGACGACAATATCCGCTTCTTCGACCATCGCCGCGAGCATGCGCGAACCGACTGGGACAAGGGTGGGCTTCCGCGGCCTGAGTGGGAGGCGCTCCTGTCGGAGGCCCGACGACGAGCGGACGCGGCTGGCCATTATCGCTTTGCGCTTCCGAGGGAGCTTGGAGGACGCGCTGGCGGGAACCTTGCTATGGCGGTCATACGTGAGCATTTCGCCGCGCGGGGCCTCGGCCTCCATAACGATCTTCAGAATGAGCATTCAATTGTCGGCAATACCGTGGGCGCCATGCTCATGTGGGCCTACGGCACGCCTGAGCAGAAGCAGGACTGGCTGGAGGACCTCGTCACCGGACAACGGCATTTCGGTTTCGGCATCACCGAGCCGGCCCATGGATCGGACGCCACACATATGGAGACCCGCGCAGTTCGTGACGGGGACGACTGGATCATAACTGGCGAGAAGACCTGGAATACCGGCGTCCATACGGCAAGTCACGATCTCATCTTTGCGCGGACCGGAGGCAAGGCTGGCGACGGCGGCGGCATCACCGCCTTTCTGGTTCCTATTGATGCGCCGGGCTTCCGGATCGAGACTTATCTCTGGACGTTCAACATGCCGACGGATCATGCGCATGTAACGCTCAGTGATGTTCGCGTCCCTCATGCTGCAGTCTTCGGAGGCGAAGGCCGGGGTCTGCAGGTTGTCCAGCATTTCTTCAATGAGAACCGGATCCGGCAGGCGGCCTCCAGCCTCGGAGCGGCGCAGTATTGCATTAACGAGGCTATTGCTTACGCCCGCGAACGTAAGCCCTTCGGCAAACCGCTGGCTTCAAACCAGGCGATTCAGTTCCCCCTGGTGGAGCTGCAGACGCAGTGCGAGATGCTGCGCACGCTGATCCACAAGACGGCCTGGCTCATGGACCGTGACGGCGCGTTCTCCGTCTCGGACAAGGTTTCGATGTGTAATTACTGGGGCAATCGTCTCTGCTGCGAGGCGGCGGATCGGGCGATGCAGGTTCATGGCGGTCTGGGCTATTCGCGACACAAGCCCTTCGAGCACATCTATCGTCACCATCGGCGGTATCGCATCACCGAGGGCGCGGAAGAAATCCAGATGCGGCGAGTTGCGGGCTATCTCTTCGGCTTCATGAGCCAGCGCGCTCCGAAGGGGGTCGAGGAGTGAGCATGGAGAGGGCTCAGCTCGAAGCAGCCTTGCGCCGGGGTCTTGGGGGTTTTGAGAGTCTTGGCCGCTGGACGAGGCTCACGGGCGGGGCAAGCCGGGAAACCTACCGCATCGAGGCTGTTGTGGATGGACGTGAGAGATCTCTGGCACTTCGCCGGGCTCCCGGGGACGGGGGATCCGCCGTGAGCGAGGGGGCGTCGATCGCCCTGGAGGCGACGCTGATCGCGGCCGCTCGACGCGCCGGCGTTCAGGGTCCTGACGTCCGAATGGGTCTGATCCCTGAAGATGGTTTGGGCGCCGGCTTTCTCATGGACTGGATTTCTGGGGAGACGATCGGGGCGCGCATCGTGCGCAGGCCCGAGTTCGCCAGTGTTCGATCCGGTATGGCGCGGGCCTGCGGCGAAATTCTCGCGCATCTGCATGCGATCGACATCGAGGAGGAGGGGCTTTCGGGTGCGCTTCCTCACATGACCCCGGAAGAGGCCGTCTGGCGCACGCTGACATCCTATCGGGAGCTCGGATCGCACCAGCCCATGATCGAGTTCACGGCGCGCTGGCTGCTCGAGCACCTCCCTGCTGAGAGCCGCACGACGCTGGTTCACGGAGACTTCAGGTGTGGAAATTTCATCGTCGATGCGGGTGAAGGCATTCGTGCGGTGCTGGACTGGGAGCTCGCCCATGTCGGAGATCCGATGCGGGATCTGGGCTGGCTCTGCACTCGCTCCTGGCGGTTTGGGGTCAATGAACTCCCGGTGGGGGGCTTTGGGCGGTATCAGGATCTCTTCGAGGGTTATGAAGCTGTCTCGGGCGTTCGTGTCGATCCGCTCTCGGTTCGCTTCTGGGAGGTCTTCGGCTCGTTCTGGTGGTCGGTCGGATGTCTTCAGATGGCGCAGTCTTACAGAGCGGGCGCCGAGACGAGCCTTGAACGACCCGCTATCGGGCGGCGAAGCTCGGAATGTCAGATCGATTGCGTAAACATGTTGATTCCAGGTCCTGCAACGCCGCCTCCCGCGGTCTCTCGCACTCTGTCGACGACCAGCCTGCCGGGCACGCAGGAGCTTCTGCGTTCGGTGCGGGACTTTTTGCGACACGAGATCGGTTCGGACCAAAATGAGCGCACTCTTTTCCTCGCCCGGGTCGGAGCGAATTCTATCGACACCGTGATGCGCGAACTCCTTCAGGGACCTGCGGCGAGGGAAGAGGAGGGGAGGGCCCTTGAGACGATCCTGGGTGGCAGCGGCGAGCTAGAGGATATGCGAGGCGATCTCTGTCGCCGGATCGCCGATCGCAGCGTGGATCTCGACGATCCCGCCCTCAGGCGCCTTCTTCGCAGCAGCGTTCTGGCCCAGTGCCTGATCGATCAGCCCTCCTATCCGGGTGTGGCCGAGGCTCTGGCTCAGTCAGCCCCAGTTTAGGGGAGCGGGCGATCGCGTCCTTTGGCTCTCGAAGGTCTGATCCGAACAGCCATTGAACGCCAGGAGCGCTCCTCGTAGTCTTTTCCCGTGTTCAGGCCCTGTCGGGAGAAGAAGATGTCGCAGGATCAAGTTGCCGCCCCTGGCTCCGGAACCCTTCCCCCGTTCAAGCCGCTTCCATTCCGACGCCCGGACATGGAGGTCCGGAAAAAGAAGGATGGAACGCTCTATTTCCGCTCGAGAACGTCCCTCGGTTCCGTGGCCCGGTCGATCCCGCATCTTCTCGACGAGAGGGCGAGCGCCCATCCGGACCGGCCCTGGTTAAGACAGAGGGAGCCGGGTCATGGGCCCTGGCGTGAGGTGACTTACGGACAGGCCAGATCCCTGACCAGAGGCCTCGCCCAGGCTCTGTTGGATCGCGGTCTGGGTCGCGACCGTCCCCTGATGATCCTTTCGGGCAACTCGATCGAGCATGCGCTCATGAGCCTGGGCGCGCAGCAGGTCGGGGCGCCAGCCTGTCCCGTCAGTGTGGCCTATTCGACCATGTCGAGCGACTTCGCCAAGCTGAAGCATTGCTTCAGCGCCCTTCGTCCGGGCGCGATCTTCGTTCAGACGATGGATCCCTTCCGCAAGGCGCTGGAAGCTCTTCCCCTTGAAGGGGTCACGATCATCTCCGCGGACGGATCGCCTGGTTCAGAAGCGCTCTATGAGCTTGCGAAAACCGAGCCGACGGCGAAGGTCGATGCGGCGATGTACTGGCTGAGTTCCGCCTCTGTCGGAAAATATCTCTTCACCTCCGGCTCGACCGGCATGCCCAAGCCTGCGCCCCAGACGCAGGGCGCGATGACGGCGCAGATCGCCTGTCGGCAGGCGATCGAGCTTGAGCCTGCGGATCCCGACGAGATTCCGGTGTTCCTCGACTGGATGCCGTGGAGCCACATCTCTGGTGGTAACGTCAATTTCCACGGCGCCTTGGCCTCCGGGGCGATCTTTCACATTGACGAGGGTCGCCCTGCGCCGGGTCTCTTTCAGACCACGATCAAGAACCTATACGAGGTGCACCCGCAGTATTTCGGTTCGGCGCCCATCGCCTTCGCCATGCTCGCCGAGGCGATGGAGGCTGACCCAACCCTCCGGAAGGCATATTTCTCGCGTCTTCAGTACATGGCCTATGGCGGGGCGACGCTCTCAGACGACCTCTATGACCGTCTTCAGGCCCTGGCCATTGCCGAGACGGGTCAGCGCGTGCCGCTGATCACCATGTATGGCGCGACCGAAACGCAGGGCGTGACCATGGTGCATTGGGAGCTTGAGCGCGTTGGGATGGTGGGCCTGCCGCTTCCCGGCCTGACCCTCAAGCTTGCTCCGACGGGCTCGAAGATGGAGGTGCGCGTCAAGGGCCCGACCGTGATGACGGGTTATCTCAATCTTCCTGAGAAGAATGCGGACGCCTTTGACGAGGAGGGCTTTTACCGGCTCGGAGATGCGGCGCGTTTGGCCGATCCCGATCGCCCTGAGGCGGGTCTCGTGTTCGACGGACGTGTGACGGAGGATTTCAAGCTCAGTTCCGGCACCTGGGTGTCGGTCGGTGTTCTGCGTCCCGACCTGGTGGCGGCGTGCGCGCCTCTGGTGGCGGATGCGGTGATTTGCGGTCAGGACAAACCTTTCGTCGGGGCGATGCTCTGGCCAGCCCCGGCCGCCTTCGCAGCCGCGCTTCAGGCGGCGGGCGGCGACGCCGGAGCGGCGCTCAGGGCCATGGGCGAGGAGATCGCGGGACGCTTGAAGGGGTTCAATGCGACCCAGGGCGGGACCTCTCGCCAGGTCGGGCGGTTCGTCGTCCTGTCGAGCCCCCCCTCTCTCGATGCTGGGGAAATCACCGATAAGGGGTATGTCAATCAGCGCGTGGCTCAGGATCACCGGGCGAAGGACGTGGCAGCCCTCTTTTCCGAGCCTCCGGGGGCTGGCGTTTGGGTTCCCTGAGTTTGAAAGGGGCCCGCGCGTGCGACCCGGTGTCGGATTGGACAAGCGGGGCTCTGATCGGGCATGAAAGCGCTTTGGTCATCCTTCGGTTTCGAGGGGGGACACCATTGGTCTTAGGTTCGGGAGAGTGATCTCGTGGTTCTGAATGTGGACAGGCCTTCTTTCCTGGCGGACGAGGAGCTGACGATCTTTGAGGCCGGGGTCTCGAAGTTTTTTGAGCAGAACGCTCCGGAGGAGAAAATCGCTCAGTGGCGGCGCGAGAAGCGTGTCGAACGCGATATGTGGCGCAAGGCTGCGGACGCGGGTCTTCTGGGATTGTCTCTTCCTGAGGCGTATGGCGGGGCCGGAGGCGATTATCGCCACGAAGTCATTCTGATGGAGCAGCTGGGTCGACACGGCGTCGACGGCTTTGGGATCAGTCTGCACAACGCTATCGTTGCGCCTTACATTCTTCATTACGGCACCGAAGAGCAGAAAGAGAGATGGTTGCCCGGCATCTGCTCCGGGAAGTTTGTGACCGCTATCGCCATGACCGAGCCCGGGGCAGGGTCCGATCTCCAGGCCATCAAGACCACTGCGGTTCGCTCGGGCGATCATTACGTGATCAACGGATCCAAGACGTTCATCACAAATGGTCAGACCGCCAATCTGATCTGCGTAGTGGTCAAGACGGACCGTGCGGAGGGCGCGAAGGGCGTCTCGCTCATTTTTGTAGAAACCGATGGCGCAGAAGGCTTTCAGCGCGGGCGTAATCTCGACAAGCTCGGACAGGATGCTCAGGACACCTCGGAGTTGTTCTTCAATGATGTGAGGGCGCCCGTCGGCAACCTGCTGGGAGGGGCGGAGGGTAAGGGTTTCTATCAGCTGATGGGGCAGCTACCTCAGGAGCGTCTGAATATCGCCATTCAGGCCATCACCGCTATTGAGCGGGCTCTGTCCTTGACCATTGATTACGTCAAGCAGCGCAAGGCTTTCGGCAAGACGATCCTGGATTTTCAGAACACGCAGTTCACACTTGCCGAGTGCAAGACGGAAGCGACCGTCGGTCGGGTGTTCGTCAATCACTGCATCGGCTTGCATCTGGCGGGAAAGCTGGACGCCTCGACCGCCTCCATGGCGAAGTACTGGCTGACGGACCTGGAAAACAAGATTGTGGATCGCTGTCTGCAGTTCTTCGGCGGGTACGGCTACATGGAGGAGTATCCGATCTCGCGCATGTATCGGGACGCCCGAATTCAGAGGATTTACGGCGGGACCAATGAAATCATGAAGGTCCTCATCGCGCGCACGCTTTGACCTTGGCGCCGATGCCCGGGGGGCCGAAAACCCCTTCGGTCCGTCGTGCGGGCGTCTGAAGAGGCGCAATCTGTCGGGAGATGGGCCCTACAAGGCCTCCATGTCGCACCGCGGGGCGGGGGCAAAGCCCTCGCGCCCGGGGACCGTTTTCAGATCCATCGTCCTGACCTGCATTAAGCCGGGTATCGACCGGATTGGACGAACCTTGTCCGGTCGTAAGGGCGCGGGGGGACGTCAGGCCAGGGCGACGCGATCACAACGAGATCGAACCCTCGACAGCGAGGCCTTCGCGGTCAGGCCGGGACGATCAGATGGAAAGTAGACTTGACAAAGGCAGAAAGAATGACAAATAAACTTTCCACAAAGGAAAGGAAGCTTGCCATGTCGTCGCCTGCGTCTCCAACCCGCTTGCCCTCATCCGGAATTCTACCATGGCTGGTGCAGCCGCTTTGCTGGATTGCGGTGTTCTGGTGGGTTTTGAAGCCCCTGCCAGACAGTCCGATCGGTCGGCTGGCGCCGGACAACTACGAACTCGTCATCCCCGTTGCGAGCCTCGCGTTTGTGATGACGGTTTACGCGCTCCTGAGCGGGCTTTACCCGATCGTTCGCTCTAAACCTGTTCTCCGGGAAGCGGTTCTGTTGGTCTATCCGGCGTTCGCCGGTGCGTTGGTCGCCACCCACTACGAGCTGGCCTCATTCGAATTGACTAAGTCGCTTGCCGACTTGGGGTATGTCGTCGCTCTCGCATGTCTTTGGGTGCTCGCCATCAATCTGCAGCTCCTGTATCGACTTCCCGCCCTGAGGCAGGCCCTGGAAAAGGGTTTGAGAGATCCTGGCTTGATGGTTTGGTCCCGACCCTCCAGCGTGGCGCTTGTGTTCGATGTCCTCACCCTGTCCTTGCTTTTCGCCGCGACGGAGATCTCGGGTTTGACGGGGGCGGCTTTCAGCGCTCTTGCGCCCCTCACGGCGGCGGCGAGCGTCTTCTTTTACATTAGAACCTTTCGGCTGAGCGACGAGCTGCACCGGCGGATCTTTGTGGATGCTATGTCGCTGACCACGCTCGTGATCGCTCTGGGGGCGGTCCTGATCGCAAGCTGGATGAAGCCGTTTATCGCCGGTAGCGCTCCACATCACTGGGTGATGGCGATTTATGTAGTCTTCATCGTGTGCACGATCGTCGTCACCATGAGGCGCACGCCAGAGGTCTTTACGGAGGAGTTTGGCGGAGAGGAGGTCGAACCGTGAAGAACCGACTTCGTCTCCTGCGTGCCGAGCGTGGTCTGTCGCAGGCGGATCTCGCTCTAGCGCTGGGCGTCTCCCGCCAGACGGTCAATGCGGTGGAGACAGGACGTTTTGATCCGTCCCTTCCGCTGGCCTTCGCCATCGCGAGGACCTTCAGTCTCAGGATCGAAGAGATCTTCATCGACGAGCAGGGCGCCTGATCGTGTTCGCCTCCACGAACATGTTGGGGCGCTCCCTGAGACATATGGGTGTGGCTTCTGCGATGGGGGGAGACACATACTCGAGCCCGGACGCCTATTGGGCGTCCGGTTGCCTGCTGAAACCGCATACCGTCCATAACGCGCTCGCGCGCCTTGTCTGGTCTCCGGGCCGCGAGTTCGGCTCGGCGAGGTCTGCGAGAGGGGAGGCTCAGTCCTTGGCGCGTTCCTGGTAGGAACCGTCCTCGGTCGAGACGATGACCCGGGTCCCGACCCCGATGTGAGGAGGCACCATCACCCGAACCCCGTTGGCGAGAATGGCCGGCTTGTAGGACCCGGAAGCGGTCTGGCCCTTCACGACCGGTTCGGTCTCGACGATCTCCAGCGTGACCCGCTGCGGAAGCTCGATCGAGACAGGCCGCCCGTCGAACATCATCAGGATACAGCTCATATTCTCGCCGAGATACGCCGCCATGTCGCCGAGCATGTCGCCCGGAACGGTGATCTGCTCGAAATTCTCCGGGTTCATGAAGATATAGTTGTCGCCATCCTGATAGAGGTAGTTGTGATTGATCTCTTCGACGAACGCCCGCTCGACCTGATCGGTGGTCTTGTAGCTTTCGATGACCTTGATGCCGTCCGAGATGCGCCGCATTTCCACTGACGTCGTCGGCGTGCCTTTTCCCGGCCGATAGGTCTCCGCCTTGAGAACGATATACAGCCGCCCGTCCTCCTGCTCGATCACATTGCCCTTACGGATGTTGCTGGCGATGACTTTGACCACGGAAAACGCCTTTGTGTCTGACGCTCGCCGGGCTAAGCGCTCAGCGGCTCGAATGGGTTGAAGCGGTGTGGGTCATAGCCCTAACCGGCCGTCCGGCCAAGGGCGAGACGGGCGCCTCAGCGGCTGATCGACGGATTTAGGGGCGATTTGGGGTAAAGAAAATGGCGGAACGCACCTGGTGGCGCCCGGATATTCACGCCGACCGGCGTCCCTTCCTCCTCGCGCGGGGACAGATTCGTACGGCCCTGAGATCCTGGTTCGAGGCCGAAGGCTTCCTTGAGGTCGAGTGCGGCGCCTTGCAGGTTTCACCGGGCAATGAGGCTCATCTCCATGCCTTTTCGACCCGTTGGCTCGCCGAGACGGGCGAGGAGCAGGTCTTTTATCTCCATACCTCGCCGGAGTTTGCCTCCAAGAAGCTTCTGGCGGCCGGCGAACGACGGATCTTTGATTTCGCGCGGGTCTACCGGAATCGGGAGGCGGGAGCTCTCCACGCCCCTGAGTTCACCATGATCGAGTGGTACCGCGCCCTTGAGCCCTATGAACGCGTAACCGCCGATGCGGTCGCTCTGGCCCGAAGGGCCTCAACGTGTCTCGGACGAGATCTCTTCAGCTGGCGAGGAAAGACCTGCGATCCTGGTCTCGACCCCGAAAGGCTGACCCTCGCCGAGGCGTTTGCCCGACATGCCGGGATCGACCTGGATCGGGTGATGGAGGATCGCACAGGCCTGGCCCGCGAAGCAGCGCGCATCGGGGTTCGGGTCGCGGCCGACGATGCGTGGTCGGACCTGTTTTCACGAATTCTGGTCGAGCGCATAGAGCCTCATCTGGGAGAAGGCCGCCTGACGGTTCTTTGCGAGTATCCTCTCTGCGAGGCGGCGCTTGCCCGGCCTGTCGCGAGCCGACCAGCGGTCGCTGAACGCTTCGAGCTTTACGCCTGCGGTGTCGAACTGGCCAACGGCTTTGGCGAGCTGACCGATCCGGTCGAGCAGAGGCGAAGGTTTGAGGCGGAGATGGCTGAAAAAGCGCGCCGCTATTCGGAGCGCTATCCGCTGGATGAGGACTTTCTGAGAGCTCTGGAGATCATGCCGGAGGCCTCGGGCGTCGCCATGGGGTTTGACCGTCTGGTGATGCTGGCGTCAGGCGCCCGCTCGATCTCCGACGTTCTTTGGACGCCTCTGGCCGTCTAGACGCTGACCCGCTCTGTCCGCCGAACCCTCTGGCGATGGCGCATAGCCCGCGAGGCTCGAAGCGGCAGGGCAGACGCGAGGCGCGCGCCATGCTAGCAGGCCCCTTCCGTTCTTCCGGCGACCTTACCGTTTTCACATTTCATTCGAAGTTTCGAACCCTGCCATGTCCAGGACCTTGCGCGACCTTGACGACCTGTTGATCGAAGGGCTCCTGTCGCCGGATCGGAGAGACAGGCTTGGCGCTGTCGCGGAGCGCTATGCGATCGCCGTCACCCCTCATGTGAAGTCGTTGATGGAGACATCGGACGACACCGATCCCATCGCTCGTCAGTTTCTTCCGGATGAGGCTGAGCTGGTTCAGCATCCTGATGAGAGCGCTGATCCGATCGGCGATCATGCCCATGAGCCGGTGGAAGGGCTCATCCATCGCTATCCTGACCGCGTGCTCCTGAAAGTTGTCTCGGTCTGTCCCGTCTATTGTCGGTTCTGCTTTCGTCGCGAAATGGTGGGACCTGGGCGGGAGCCGGGATTGTCTCCCGCCGGGCTTGAAGCCGCCCTGGACTACATCCGCCGCACCGAGGCTGTCTGGGAGGTCATTCTGACCGGAGGCGACCCGTTCATGCTGTCCGCACGCAGGGCGCGCGAGCTGACGGCTGAGCTGGAGGCCATCGACCACGTAAAGGTGATCCGATGGCATACGCGCATGCCCGTTGCTGATCCCGACCGGGTGACTGAGGAGTATGCCTCGGCGATCGCAAGTCGCCGCAAGGCGGTCTATGCGGCTGTTCATGTCAACCACGCGCGGGAGTTGTCGCCATCCGCCCGCGCCTCGCTCGCGCGTCTCTCGGATGCAGGAGTATTGCTTCTGTCTCAGAGCGTTCTTCTCAAGGGGGTCAATAACACCTTCGAAACCCTGCGCGATCTGATGCGCGCGCTCGTGGAATGCCGCGTGCGACCCTATTATCTTCACCATCCTGATCTGGCGCCTGGCACATCCCATTTCCGCGTGTCCATCGAAGAAGGACGAGACCTTGTGCGGCGCCTCCGTGATGAAACGTCTGGGCTCTGTCAGCCGGATTATGTGCTCGATATCCCCGGGGGGATGTCCAAGGCCCTCATGTCCCCGCAGGATATCGAAACAGAGAGTGGTTCGGTTCGTTTGCGCGGGCGCGACGGGTCCTGGGTGAGGTACTCGCGGGACTAGAGTTTCAGGCGTTCCTCTGCGGAACCCTGCTCCGGACCCGAAAACCGAGGCGCCGCGTCAGGCAAGACTGGACCCCCGAGGAGGATGCTGGCATGGTTTCGGCTCTGCAGCCGAACAGAGCGCCAGTGAGGCGTCGGTCGGACTTTCGGAGGAGACATCGACGCGCGCCCGGAGGTTGGTCAAGCCCGTTTTGACCCTCGCTGGCGCGCTCGGAGCGCGGAGTGATCCATGACCAACTTTCGGTCTCTTGTCTTCGGACTCATTGGACTGCTCGCAGCCTGCGGCGGCGGCGGCGGATCGTCAGCCCCAGGGGGAGGAACGACTCCCCCGGTCGCGGTGAAGCCGACGGTTGCGGAGGCCTCCCGCCTACTCACTCAGGCGAGTTTTGGTCCGACCGACAGCACCATTTCGGCGGTTCAGGACGCAGGTCTCGCCGGATGGATCAATGCCCAGATCTCAGCGCCGCTGCCGGCGGTCTCCCACGAGCAGTATGTTTCCGAGCGTCTCGCCGAGCTTGGATCCGTATCCGCCAATAACTTCTACGAGAGTTGGTGGCGTCAGGCCGTCACCGAACCTGACCAGCTTCGACAGCGAACAGCCTTCGCGCTTTCGCAGATCTTCGTGATTTCCCTTGCGGATACGGCGGTCGATGTGCGCGGAGCCGCCTCCTACTACGACATGCTCAACCGCAATGCGTTCGGAAATTTCCGACAGCTTTTGGAGGACGTGACCCTTCATCCGATGATGGGGCGTTATCTGACCTTCCTTGGAAATCAGAAAGAGGACGTCAACGGAACGCGGACCCCTGATGAGAATTACGCCCGAGAGGTCATGCAGCTAATGACGGTCGGTCTGCAGGAGCTCAATCAGGACGGGACGCCGAAGCTGTCTGACGGACAGCCCATCGCCGCCTACACTCCCTCTGACATTGCGGGGCTGGCGAAGGTCTTCACCGGCATCAGCTGGTACCACAATGCGCCTACGGCGACGACTTTCTTTGGCGGCAGCGCCCATTCCGACCGCTCAGTGCGGCCGATGATCTTTTACCCCGTCTACCATTCGACCTCGGCCAAGACTTTTCTCGGAACGACGATCCCCGCAAGTACAACCGTCGACGTCGCCGGCGACCTGAAGATCGCGCTCGATCAGCTCTACAACCATCCCAATGTCGGCCCCTTCATCTCGAAGCGCCTGATTCAACAGCTTGTGACAAGCAATCCCTCACCAGCCTATGTCAGTCGTGTCGCGGGAGTGTTCAACAACAACGGCTCCGGAGTGAGGGGGGACATGGCTGCGGTGGTTCGCGCTGTCCTGACCGACAACGACGCGCGCAACATGGCGTCGGTCGCCGCATCGGACTTCGGAAAACTTCGTGAGCCGGTGATCCGCGTCGCGAACTGGGCGCGCGCATTCGGCGCGACGTCTCAGTCCGGCAAGTGGTTATTCACCTCCACCAGCGCCAACACCATCCTCGGTCAGTCTCCTCTGACGTCACCTTCGGTTTTCAATTTCTGGAGACCGGGATTTGTTCCGCCTTCCACTACGGAGCTTGGTCAGAGATCGTTGACCGCCCCGGAGTTTCAGGCTGTTGACGAGGTCACGACCGCTTCGTGGATCAACACCATTCAGTCGGTGGTCGATGCGGGAGCAGGGTCGACCCCGACCGGCGGCTCCGGACGCGATGTGCGTTCGGCCTACGCTTCAGAGATCGCTTTGGCTGAGACGCCTTCAGCGCTGGTGGACCGGATGAACAATCTGCTGTTCTACGGTCAGATGTCGGCCGCGCAGCAGACCCGGCTGCTGGCGGCCGTCAATGGGGTGACGATACCCGCCAGCGGCACCCAGGCCCAGATCGACGCCGCTCGTCTCAATCGGGCCAAGACCGCTGTGTTCTTCTCCATGATTTCGCCCGACTATCTGGTTCAGCGCTGAGGAGCAGGGTGATGACAATGTCCGTCCAGACCCGAAGAGAGATCCTTCGCAGAGCCGCCGCCCTCTCGACCGTAGGGGCCGCGGCTTCGACCTTCGGCTTTCAGCTCGCCACCGTCGGCGCCGCGGCGGCGCAGACGGCCCCTGACTTTAAGGCCCTTGTCTGCATTTTCCTGTTCGGTGGGAACGATGCCCACAACATGGTGCTGGCGACCGATACCGACAGCTGGTCGCGCTATTTCGCAGCGAGGAATACCGGAGCCGTCCCGATCGCCCTGATGCCTGTGGGGACGCCGCCTACGCCGGTCGGAGAGGTCAATCCTGTAACGGGCAGAACCTCCACCCTGCAGATTCCTGAGAGCTGGGGCGGAGTTCTTCCCATCACCCCTTCAACTCCCAATCCGGTTCCTCCCGGCACCAATGCGTCTGCGCGCACCTTTGGCCTTAATCCGCACCTCGCCCCGCTCGTGCCCATCTGGCAGGCTGGTCGCCTCGCGGTGGCGGCCAATGTCGGACCGCTGATCCAGCCGACGACCAAAGCGCAGTATCGTGCGCGCAGCGTTCCGCTGCCGACAAGTCTGATGTCGCACAATGACCAGCAGGCGACCTGGCAGGCAGGGGCCGCCGAAGGCGCCCGCCGCGGCTGGGGCGGGCTGATGGCGGATCAGTTCCTGTCTCTCAATGGGACCAATAACGTCTTCACCGCCATGTCGACAGCTGGAAATGCGGTCTTTCTGGCTGGCCAGAATGTGGTCCAGTATCAGGTGACAGCGACGGCGACGCCAGCGGTGAGAATTACCTCGGCTGCTGCGACGACGACGACGGTGTTCGGCGCCGCAAACGCCGGAGCGCGGGTCCGGGAGATCATCCGCGACACGTCCGGCGCGAGCTATTTCATGAAGGATTACGCCGCCAAAGTCGTGCGATCGATGGACTCTTCGGAGTTGCTGAACGCTGCCTTCGCAACTCCGTCGATTTCGGGAGTTCCCGCTCCAGGTCAGCTCGTCAATCCGATCACCCGCGCCTCAGAGACGAACGCACTGGCGGTTCAGCTTCAGGCGGTCGCGCGTACGATTGCTGCCAATGCCAGTCTGGGAATGCGCAGACAGGTGTTCTTCGTGAGCATGGGCGGATTCGATAATCATGACGTTCAGAACACGGCTCAGTCGCCGCTGATGGCGCGTCTGGGGCATGCGATGGCCTATTTCGACAGCGTCTTGTCAAACCTGAACGGTGTCGACATGCGCCCGGCCGTCACCACCTTCACCGCATCTGATTTCTCCCGCACCTTCACCACTAATGGCGACGGCACCGATCATGCCTGGGGCGCGCATCACTTCATCATGGGCGGTTCGGTGAGGGGAGGGAGGATGTACGGCCAGTACCCGACACTTGGCGTCGATCAGACCAACGGCTTCCAGAACCCCGACATGTCTGGAAACATTCTCATTCCGACCATGTCTGTCGATCAGTACGCAGGCGCTCTTGGCCGATGGTTCGGCGTTCCGCAGGCTTCTCTAGACAGCATCTTTCCCAATCTGAGGAACTTTTCGAGCGGGGTTCCAGATTTCATGGCTGGAGCCGTCGCCTGACATAAATGATCGCGGGATCTCGCTGCCGGCTTCAGGCTCGGCGATTGATCACCACACGTTCGACCATTCGCCGCCCATTCGTGCGCGTCAGCTGGACGACGATGTCGAGGACGGAACGCGCATAGTCGCGAATATCCGACCGCGTCAGGCTGAGCCCGCTCTGCAGGCTCATGAAGGCGATCTGCTCGAGCGCCCCTTCTGGGCTGTCCGCATGCACAGTCGTGAAGGAACCGGGATGTCCCGTGTTGACGGCGCGCAGGAAGGTGAAGGCTTCAGCCCCACGGATTTCTCCAACCAGGAGGCGGTCGGGTCTCATTCGGAGGGAGGCGCGAAGGAGGTCGTCGACGCCGACCTGGGATTCGCCAAGCTCGCTCTTAACAGCGACAAGTCCGACGGAATTGGGCTGAGTAAGGGAAATCTCCGCCGTGTCTTCAATCACGATGATACGGTCTGTGTCAGGCGTTTCTTTGAGCAGCGCGTTGAGAAACGTGGTCTTGCCGGACGCTGTTCCTCCGGAAATCACGATGTTTCGGCGCGCTCTGACCGCCAGGGCGAAGAACGCTCTTAGATCTCCTGCCTGAAGAAGCTCATCCAGACGGGCGTCGATATCGCAACGAGACGGCTCTAGCGCGCGGTCGACTGGATTAAACGCCCCTGCCGCTTCGTAGTCCTCGAGCGTCAGATCTGGAACGACATGCTTCCGGATCGCAAGAGCGATGGCCCCGCGTGTCGCCGGCGGCCCTGCCAGCTGAACGCGCGCCCCGTCGGGAAGGGTGGCGGCCAGAAGCGGATGTTCCCGGCTGACGCCCTGACTGGATGATGCTGCAATCTGCTGGGCGAGACGCTGAAGCATCAGCTCCGTGATCGCAGGCGCCTCGATGCGTTCGACGCCGGAGGCGTTTTCGATCCAGACCTCTCCGGGTCTGTTGACCATGATGTCCGTAATGTCGCCCCTGTCGAGCCAGGGCGAGAGCGGAGCCATATAGGTCCTGAGATAAACCCCACCCCCGTTCACCGATTGGTCTCCTGGACCGGCGCAGGTCCGACCGTCGAGAAGTCCAGGTCCTGAGACACGAAGACACGCACAGGAGATCCCTGAGGAACGTTCACTGTGGGCGAGATGTCGAGGTCCTTGGAGAGGGCGACCCCGACCGAATCGGCGCCTGCGCGTGTCGAAGCGATAACAATGCTTGTGTCGGACGCTTCCGTAGCTGCGCTGACGCCGAGATTCAGAAGAGTCAGCAGCATCGCGCCGCCGAAACGCTGGAGAAAATGTCGGTCGACATCTCCGTCGAGACCGCCGCGTCCCAGCGCATCGGTGGCCGGTGAGGCGAGCGGGACGCTCGCCCCGTCTGGTCGGATCAGTCGCGTCCAGATCACAAAGGTCCGCGATTGGCCTAACGCGATGCCCGATCGGTACTGCCCAATCAGCCGGCTACCTCGCGGGACGAGCACGGCCGCACCGTCGAAGCCCCGGACATCCCGACTGACCACCGCCCTGACATAACCGGGCAGGTCGGAATTAAGGGCCGTTTCAAGCACGGCGGGAATGATCGATCCTTCGACGACCGTGGTTGAGAGATTGACCATCGAGACCGCCTGCGCGGGTTTGCCTGCTTCGCCGAGGCCAAGACGACGAGCGAACCGCTCATCGGCGTCGGCCCCGGGCGTGCCCCCGGCGACCGGCGCCTGAGAAGCTCCGACAGCTGCGGTGATCGCTGCAGCGCTCGGCCCCCCTGACGGCGTCGTTCGCTCCGGCGCGCCCTCCGCTCTGAACTCTCCCAGATCGATGATCAGCGCCGGAGCCCTCAGGCGTTCGAGCTCGGCCTGAGTGGGGCCTGGGGCCGGAGGGGGAGGCGATGTTGCCGCAGCAGCTGGCGCTGGCGCTTCGGCGGCGTCCTCAGGCGTTGGCGCCGGCGGAGCCAGGGGCGTTTGGGAGAAGGCCGACAGGTCCGGCGGCGGGGGGACATCCTCCGCTGACAGCGGCGCGGCTCCTGGGGCTGGGTCCGTCAGCCGGGCCGCTTCAATACGCGCGCGATTGGCGGACAGCTGGATGAAGATCAGGGCGCCGAGGGTAAGGGCGCCGAGAAGCCCGGCGACTACCGGCCAGGGCGAGCTCGCCATGCCGACACGTGGGAGCGGTTCGTTCATTCCTGCACGGGGCCTGCCCGATGAGGACGAGGGAGGGGGGCTCATTGGTCGGCCCCTGTGGATGAAGTGGCGCCTGATCCTGAAGCGGTTGGCGTGGCTGGCGCAGCCGCCGGGGCAACGCTCCAGCCGGAGTTGAGAACATCGACCTTCGCCTTGCCGTATCGAAGAACGAAGCGCTCGGCGCGTATATCGGCGACCGTAAAGCGACCCGCGATGCGGGTGGAGGCCATTTCCTCCTTACCGTCTGAACCAATCACAAAGACAGCAGGGGTGTCCTTGTCGCTGACAAACTCGAAATATGTCGAAACGCCGTCGTCGAAGACCCTCACCGGATGGATCGCCTTGGCGCCTTTGAAGGCATAGCGGAAATTGAGTTGTTCAGGCGTCGGCGGAGCCGGCGGCGACAGCGGAGGAGCTTCGTTCGCTGGCTCAGGAGGCGCCGGGTAGAGAAGTCGGAGGCGCAGCATTGGCGGAGGGGCGCGTCTCGAAGCTTCGGCTGCTGTGAGCAGGAAGCTATAAAGCCTCTTGCTCGTGGCGACTGTCATGCTGGTTGTTCCGCCCACAGCCATGGGCTTTAGAAACAGCAGGGTCGCCTTCCGGTTCGGGGTCACCTGCCAGGAGAGGCTGTCGCCGATCGACACCGTTTCGATCCGCTCTTCGGGGTCGAACTCGATCGCCATCTCAAATCCGAGATATCCCTTGATATCGATCACCTGATTGGGATCGTACAAAAGCTCGCGAATGCGAGGGTCGCCGGGGCCTGGCGCGGGTGAGACCGGGGCCTGGGCAAGGCTGGCTCCGGCGGCGGCGGTGGCGAACAGCAGGCAGAGGATAGGGCGGGCGATCATGGCGTTCGGGCCTCCTCTGTCAGGGTCGGCTGTGCGCCTGGGGGCGGCGAAGAGCTATCGATCCCCATCCCAGGCGTCTGCGCAAGGGGGGAGGTGGGGGATTCCTGAGAACCGGCTCCATCGTTGACCGCTGACATCACTTCCGGAGGCGACAATCTGTCCTTCCTGTAGGCCATGACCTGAAATCCGAGGGGATTAAGGAGGCGGTCCTCCATTCTCATCGGCGCGCCGGTGAAGCGAAACGACACCACCGCTCGCCAGGTCGCAGCGGAGGCCTCAAGACCCGAATCCCTGCGCGTCGCCTCAAAACGGACCTCAGCCGTATCCTTGGAGAGAATGTCGATGGCGGAAATGGAGATACGGATGACGCTCCCGGGTCTGAGGTCGCCGAGGATGCTGGCGGAGGATCCCTCCCGATACTGCTCGACATACTCCGCTCTCGCAGGACCGAGCGACCAGAGCGCAGTTCGTGCATATCGTTCCGCAAAATCGGCCGGATCGAAGGTTTCCCGCGCCAGGACGTACTGGGCCAGCATCGAATGGATGACGGCCTGCTCGTCATCGAGGTCGCCGAGGCGCACGCCCCGCGTCGTCTCGACATACCCCGTCTGGCGATCAACCAGAACGGTGTAGGGAACGACTTCTTTAAGGGGCAGGAGAATGGCAAGGCCTGCAGCCTGGGCTGCGCATACGATGATCATTATGGATGCGACGATCCAGGCGACGCGCCGTCCGCTCCTTGCGGAAGCCAGAGCCTCGTCGCGCCAGATTTCCGCCGCCAGAGCGTTCCTGTCCTCTTCCGAAGGCGATGCGCTGGCGGGAAGACGTGTCGCCGAGGCGGCGATCTGCGTGCGCTCCTGAGCCGTCATGACCCGACTCTGCGATCAAATCCTGCCCGGGGGATACGCCGATAGGCCTCCCCGAGGCGCCCCTCTGGAGACATGGCTGGGGTCTCTCCCGCGCCGCCTCGGTCGTGAGCACGTATCTCACGTTCAAGATAGGCGCTCTGCGCAGGCCCTCCCGCCTGGCGGTCAAGGATCGCGATCCGGGCCGCGATCTGTTCGGCTCGATCGCTGAAGGCCGATCCGCCCTGGCTGTCGTACATGTCTCCGCGGGCGGATTGAGGAACTTCGGGTCGACGCGACGCTTCCAAACGCAGGCCGCTGGCGATGCCCCCGACTGCGCTCAGTCCGAACATCATCACGATCGCGAACACTGCGATCACGAGGCTGATCGTGATCACCACCCCCATATCGAACAGTCTCATCTGAGCGTTTTCGGTCAGGATCTCAAGAAAGGGCTGAAGGATCATGATGAGGGAGGCGCCGAAGACCGTCACCGCCATGGGCGCCATCGAAAAGCTGAACGTCGCCCTGAGCCAGCCCTCGAAGAGCCCCCTTGTCGCATCAAACAGCAGAAAGCCAATGAACACCGGTCCGATTGCCAGAAGGAAGGCGAGGACGATCTTGGCGGCGACAATGACCCCCAGCGTCACAAGAAGCAGCGAGATGGACGACAGCCAGAGCAGGCCTGACCCCAGCATCGGACCGCCTTGCAGAATGTTGGCCGTTGGGCTCGCCATCTCCCCATAGGCGCCCGCCGCTTCGCTCATGTCGTCGAAGGCGCGCTCAAGGCCCGCCATCACGTCTCCATCAAACCCCGACCCCTGCATCTGAAGTGGTCGCAGAAGTGTGCGCATCAGGTCGGCGGGCCCCTCAAACAGAAGATTGAAGATAACTGTCTGATAGGCGGCCCAGCTGGTGAGGAAGGCCAGGATCAGGCCGATCTTGACGGCGGTGAACGGGAGCTCTGTCACACGCACGCCTCCGCGACCGAAGAGAAGCTGGTATCCGAGCAGGGCGATATAGATGGTGAGCAGGCCCGTGAAGGCCGCTGAAAACCATGTGTCGGGCCCCACCAGCTCGCGATAGCTGTCGTGAACGAGGACCCGGATATGGCAGTCGACTGTGTGGACGATGCCGCCAACCATGCTCTCGCCGGACGGAGAGGGACAGATCGCCATCAGCGCGCCTCCTCAAGAAGGCGTGGGAGCCAGGTCTCCGGATCGTCACCGACCTCAGCACGGATACGATCAAGCAGCCTTACCGTTCGCTCGCGCCCGGACAGCACCGTCAGGACATCTCGCTGTCCGTTCAGGTTGAGGCGCGCAACCACGCTCTCGGTTCCGTGTCGGATAAGAAAACAGCGGGATGTATCAGGAAGAGAGCGGATCAGATCGAACTCGTGCGCCGAGAGTCCAAACCCCTGCCGGTACTCGCGCTCCTGAGCTTTCGGATTGGGGAGAAATATCTGGGTGGCGGACTGCTCGATAACGGCATTGGCGATCCGGCTTTCGAGCGCATCACCCGCAGACTGGGTCGCAAATCCAACGATTCCATTGCGTTTGCGGATAGTCTTCTCCCAGTCGCGGATACGCGCCACAAAGACCTCGTCATCCAGCGCCTTCCAGCCTTCGTCCACCACGATGATTGAGGGCTGCCCGTTGAGGCGTTCCTCAACGCGGTGGAAGAGATACATCATCGCCGGGGTCCTGAGAACAGGATCGTCCAGAAGATGGGTCATGTCGAACCCGCAGATCCGGGCCTCAAGATCCATCCGGTCGACTTCATTGTCGAACAGCCATGCGCGATCGCCCTCGCCGAGCCAGGGCGATAATCGCGAGGCGAGGTCGCCAGGCGTCGGGCGCCGGCCGCCGAGAAAGAGTTCGCGGAAGTATCTCAGGCGACGGAACGAGATGTCCTGATCATAATTTGCGCTGACGGCGGAGGCGATGAGCGCCACATCCTCAGCTGTCAGAACTTCGCCATTCGACGTGGTCAGCTTCGCAGTCCATTGTTGAAGAAAGCGGCGGTTGGAGGGCGTGTCAGGCAACTGCAGCGGATTGAACTGAGTGGCCACTCCGGGTCGGATAACCTCATATTGTCCCCCCATGGCGCGCAGGAAGATATCCGCGCCTCTGTCCTTGTCGAAGAAGACGACCTTCGGATCGAAGCGCTGAGCCTGGGCGAGAAGAAAGTTGAGGATCACGGTCTTTCCGGATCCTGATGGCCCGATAAGGAGAAAGTTCCCCAGGTCCCCCGCATGGAAGTTGAAATAATAGGGCGAGGCCGCTGTGGTCTCGAGAACGCATACCGCGCCGCCCCAGTGATTGCCCTCCGGCCGGCCAACGGGATGGTTGTGGAGGCTCGCAAGGCTTGCAAAGTTGCCCGAGGAGAGCAGGGCCCGGCGGGGAATGAAGGCGGAGTTCCCCGGGAACTGGGCCCAGTAGGACGCCTCAAGGGCGATATCCTCGCGAACGCCGATTGCGCCTGCATCGGTCAGCGCGGCCTGAACATCTGCGGTCGCAGCGTCGAGGGCCTCGAAATCCGCCGCCTTGATCAGAACGGTGAGGTGGTGATGGCCGAAGGCGGCTCGTCCGGCGGCGACATCATCCTTCGCCTGGATGAGGTCGCGTCGGAGCGATAACGCCTCATCGTCTGCCGCGCGCATGCGGCGGATCGACAGGTTGATACGGTTGAGGGCGGTCTGTCGGTCAACGAAGGCAAAGCTTTGCGAGATGACCATCTCATGTGGAGCCCGCATCAGCGCATCGAGCTGGCCGGGCGCCGAGTGAGGCGGATATTCCCGGATCGACACGACGGCGCCAAGTTGGGCCGTACTTCGATCGTTGGCGCTGAATTCAAGGGCGTCACGTCCGAAGCTGATCCGCCGATCGATGACGCTCCGCCCCGGATCTCCGGCAGGCTTGCGAACAGCCCGAAGTTCGCCATCAGACAGAAAGGCGAGAAACTCGAGCGGCTCCGAGAATGTCTCTCCCCCCGCCTCATAGGCGCTGAGAAGCCGCGGCCCATAGGATGCGAGGCTCGCCATCAGATTATCCCGGGCGGCGTCGAGGTCGCGTCGGTCGCGGGCGCGTCCCACGGCGTCCCAGGTCTGATTACGCCCAAAGCCGAGCGTCTTCCCCCTGGTGAGACCGGGGCGTCTGGCCAGCGTTATGAACAGATCGTTGACGAACAGGCGTCGGTCCTGAAGGCGGGCGCGCCATATCTCGTCGAGGCGGCGGGCGAAGGGGTTCAGAAATCCGGCGGGTGTGTCTGGCCTGACAAGATGACGAACCAGATAGGCTCCGATCTCAAGGCGTGATGAAGCGAGACTTCTCAACAGCGTGTCGCGGATGGACTTCCGATAATTGAGGTCCTGGGTATCGGCGGTTTCGAAGGCGAAGCCAGTCAGATGAATGATCTGGATCTGCTGCCCGTCCCGTGTCTCGAGTGTCGCCTCATCGATCAGGCGCGCATAGGGCAGCATGTCCCGCGCCAGGCGCTCACGTCTGAGAAAGCGGGCGGTCGTCTCGCGACCCTGACGGGGCAGGTTCCGGGCTGTCATGGAGCGTAGGAGTTGCAGCGCCAGTGATGATAGTTTGGAACCCTCGGACAGCGGCTCACCTTGAGAATCCACAGATCGAGGAAGCGAGGCTCTCGCAATGACATGACATAGCCCGCCGCATGGAGCGCCAGAGCGGCCAGAATCGCCCAGAAGGATTTGGTGATAAGGAAGATTTCAGTGGTCGCGACCAGGTTGAGGACGAAGAAGGAATAGCTCACGCCGGCGAACATCTGGGGCCGCGTCAGAGCGGAAAAGACGATGTCTCTCTCAAGGCTCGTCATGGGTCATCCGGCCAGGCGTGCGGCAGTCTGGATGCCCGCCACGATGGCGGCGGCGCCGAACAGGATGAAGCAACCGACGATCACGGTAATGGCATGGCGCCAGTTCATGCGTCCTGTCAGCATCATGAAGCCCACGATGGCGACGGCGACGACCGCCACCGCCGTCGCCACATTCCCCAGCAGAGTTCCTTGAACCCAGTTCACGGCAGCCAGGATGGGCCCCGAGCCCCTTGGGTCGGATGCGGTTTGCGCATGAGCGCTGAAGGATGAGGCGAGGGCCAGGAGGCCTGCCCCGGAAATGAGCCTTGCCTGCTTCATGGGGGTGTCTCCGATGCGCTGATCTCGGCGAGATATGACATGACCTGTGAAACATACTCCTGCGTCTCGCGGAAGGGTGGAACGCCTCCGTGACGAATGACGGCCTCGGGTCCTGCATTATAGGCGGCGAGCGCGAGCTCGACATTATCGTTGAACAGCTCGAGCATGCGTTTGAGGTATTGAGCGCCGCCCGAGGCGTTCTGGACGGGATCGGCCGGATCGACGCCAAGGTCCTGCGCTGTCCCCGGCATCAGCTGCATGAGGCCGATGGCCCCCTTGGGCGAACGGGCGCCGGGGTTGAAGCGCGATTCCACATAGCTGACCGCCTCGATCAGGCGCGTGGACAGCTCAGCCTCGCGTCCAGCCGTTTCCAGAAGCGGAGCCACGGCGGCCGGGGGCGCCGCGGCTCCGGGCCGGCCGGAGGCTGGCCCGGGAGCGGGCGGCTGGGAGCGTATGGGGGCGCTGGTGACGACGACGCCGTGGGCTCCTACCTCCATGACCTGGGCAAAGCCGGCGGGCGTCCCGGCCGCAGCCAGCGCGCCCAGGATTGTCAGACGAAGCGGCGAGAAAAGAGCTTGAAACATCGTCATCCGGTTTCTTGGGTGGATAACGCTAATTTGGATGAAGCGTGAAGTCGAGTTAGGGGCAGTTAGAATCAAACGCAGCATTGCCATCCTCGATGTCTCGATCAAAAGTGCGGGTGACACCGCGGGTCAGACTGTCTGGGGCGGAAGGACAAGAAGGTTTTGACTATGAAGACCAGGATTACAGAGCTTTTCGGGATCGAGCATCCGATCATCCAGGGCGGCATGCACTATGTCGGGTTCGCGGAAATGGCTGCCGCCGTCTCGAACGCCGGGGGGCTCGGGATCATAACCGCCCTGACCCAGCGCACCCCCGATCTCCTGGCTCGTGAGATCGCCCGTTGCCGCGAAATGACCGACAAGCCGATTGGGGTCAATCTGACTTTTCTGCCTTCGGTCACGCCGCCCGATTATCCCGGCTATGTTCGCGCCATTATCGAGGGCGGAGTGAAAATCGTTGAGACGGCGGGTAACAACCCGTCGAAGTGGCTTCCGGTTCTCAAGGAGAACGGCGTCAAGGTGATCCACAAATGCACTTCGGTGCGTCATTCGCTCAAGGCCGAGGCGATCGGGTGCGACGCGGTCAGCGTGGACGGGTTTGAGTGCGGCGGACATCCGGGCGAAGACGATATCCCGAACTTCATTCTGCTGCCGCGAGCCGCTGAGGAGTTGAAGATCCCGTTCGTGGCGTCAGGCGGCATGGCCGACGGTCGCTCGCTGGTGGCTGCGCTCTCTCTGGGAGCCGAAGGGATGAATATGGGAACGCGTTTCATTGCGACCCGCGAAGCGCCCGTGCATGAGAACGTCAAGCAGGCGATCGTCGCGGCTAGCGAGCTGGATACGCGCCTGGTGATGCGGCCCTTGAGAAATACCGAGCGCGTGCTGAACAACCCTGCGGTTGAGCGTCTCCTGGAAAAGGAGAAGGCTCTTGGGGCGAGCCTCAAATTCGAGGATATCGCGGGCGAGGTCGCTGGCGTCTACCCGAGGATCATGACTGAGGGAGACATGGACGCCGGAGCCTGGAGCTGCGGAATGGTTGCAGGCCTGATCCACGACATTCCGACCTGCAAGGAGCTGATCGACGGCATTATGCGCGACGCCGAGGCGATTATCGCCCGCCGTCTTCAGGGATTTCTTGCAGCCTGATGCGCGCCTCGGGAGACAGCCGGTTGAGAACGCCTTTCTCGGTCAGCTGTCTCCACAGGTCCTCTGCGGTGTCGGCGTAGGTGATGAGATCGAGGTCGGAGCGATCGACCATACCCATTTTTGACATCGCTTCGAAATTGATGATCGACCTCCAGTAGGTCTGGTCGAAGAGAGCGATAGGAATAGGGGGAGCTTTCCCTGTTTGTCTCAAGGTCAGAAGCTCGAAGAGCTCGTCGAGGGTCCCAAACCCCCCGGGAAAAACCACAAGAGCGTTGGCGCGCATCGCCAGATGCATCTTGCGCATGGCGAAGTAGTGAAAGCGGAAGGTCAGTTCAGGCGTCGAATAGGCGTTAGGCTCCTGCTCGTGCGGCAGGGTGATATTAAAGCCGATCGAGGGCGCGCCTGCATCATGGGCGCCGCGATTGGCGGCTTCCATGATGCCAGGTCCTCCTCCTGTAGCGATGACGTTGTCGCGATAGGATCCGTTTGAGTGAAGCGCGCCGCCTTTGCGTGAAGCCAGATACGCAAACTTTCTGGCTTCAGCGTACCATCTCCTCTGAGGATCTGGCGCTGCATCCCGCGCTCGCGCGCTTCCGAAGACCACGATCGTCGACCGGACGCCCCAGTCCCTGAGCGCGTTTTCGGCCTTCGCGTATTCCAGAAGAAAGCGCACGCCGCGCATCGAATCATCAAGCAGAAAATCCTGATCAAGCGCCGCCAGACGGAAAGAAGGCGAGGTCATCTGAGCGGCGTTCGAGGCTGTAGTGTCGGATGACGAGGCGTCGGGGGGCGATGGCATCAGCGACAGTTCCTTGCAGTAAGTCCGGATACCTATGGTCTTAAGGAAGCCGGAGGGTGCGGCGTGTCTCAGCAGTCCTAACCGGCGGTCACGTGAAGCGGAGTATGCCCGGCGCCCAGATGTGAAGGCTGAAGAACCAGGTCGCAAGAGCGAGATAGCCTGCAGCCACAAGAAGTGCGCCGGAAGCGAGCCACCGGGTCGATGAGCCGGCCCTGGGTCGACCGGCCCGAATGAACGCCTCCGCGACGAGGAGGTTCGGGACGTAGAAGAAAAAGTCCATGATCACGTCGAACCAGCCCTGAAAGTTTGCCGTATGTCCGACGCCGCCGGTGATGATCGTCCAGAAGCCGTACTCCATCCGGTAGAGCCAGGAGCCGATCGCCAGGGCGAACAGGCGGATCGCCCAGGCCCTGTGGCGTTCGAGGTCACGGGCGATCCCGAAGCGGGCGGTCTGGAAAGCTGAGAGCGCCATCAGCGCTCCATAGAGGGCGAAGCCGATGGACATGGGCAGGCCCCCGACGGTGCCGCGGATGGCGATGAACGTCAGTCCCCCAAGCCCCGCGATCAGGGCGCAGAGCGCATAGACGCGTCCCATCCACCGGTGAACGGAGGGCGCGAGGCGACGGATGGGCGCCAGAAGCTGAATCGGTCCGAGCACCAGAAGTATGCCGCCGGCGGCGAAATGCGCTCCGATCCCGATCGAGGCTGCGAGCGTCTCGGGTTCATAAAGGCGAGGCAGGGTTTCGTTCCAGGCTTCAGGCTGGCCCGCCCGCAGGGCGCCTCCATAGAAGGCCAGGATATAGAGCCCGAAGAGGATCGAGCTCACCCAAACGACCGCAGTCAGGAGACCGGCCGAGAGGCCGAGAATGCGGGCGCTCAGCGCGCCGCCCGCATGCGACACGGCCTTGGTGGCGATCATGATCCTCTCCCCTTGGGTTGGGCTGGAGGCGCCCGTGACAAAGTCCCGCCTATCCTGTCCCTGCGTCAAGTCGGCGGTCAACGCCTATCCACGCGCCCGAGGAGATCGTTTTCTGGGGGCGGGGCTCTTTCCACGCCTGACGTGTGCGTTAAGGTGAGGCTGTCATTCCTGAGGGAGGTCCGGCGTGAACTTCGATTTTTCAGACGAGCAGAAGCAGCTCCAGGACCAGGCTCGTCGTTTTCTGTCTGAACGCTCGGACCGGGGTGTGGTTCGATCGGTGCTCAACGATGCTGGCAAATCCTTTGACAAGGATCTCTGGACGGCGGTGGCGGAGATGGGATGGCTCGGCGCCGCCATCCCCGAGGAATTCGGCGGCCTCGGCTTAGGGAAGCTCGAGCTTTGTGTCCTGGCCGAGGAGATGGGCCGCGCTTTGGCGCCGATACCGTTCTCGAGCACCGCGTACTTTTTCACCGAGGCTCTGCTCAAGGGGGGATCTCAGGCCCAGAAGAGCGCTGTGCTCCCGCAGGTTGCGGAAGGCGGCGTGATAGGCGCTTTTGCGATATCGGAGGGACCGGGGGCGCCTGCGCCGGGGTCGATACAGACTTTGTTTGACGGATCGGTCCTGACGGGCGTGAAGATCCCCGTCACTGACGGCGATATCGCCACCCATGCGGTGGTCCTCGCCCGCGAGGGCCAGTCTCTGAGCCTGGTGCTTGTCGATCTGCGACAGGAGGCGGTGACGCGAGAGACCCTGACCACGCTTGATCCGACCCGCGGGCACGCGAGGTTGACCTTCCGCG
Organism: uncultured Alphaproteobacteria bacterium; assembly: GCA_903831255.1. Taxonomy (GTDB): domain Bacteria; phylum Pseudomonadota; class Alphaproteobacteria; order Caulobacterales; family Hyphomonadaceae; genus UBA7672. The sequence continues at coordinate 31,304 of CAIKWZ010000041.1, read as the reverse complement.
GCGCCAGGGCCGAGCGCCTGGGCGCCGCTGGCGAGGGATGGGACCTTGCCGAGGCGGTGCTTGACCGGGCGGCTGTTCTGATCGCCTTCGAGCAGGTCGGCGGCGCGCAGGCCTGCCTCGACATGGCGGTGGACTACGCCAAGGGTCGATACGCCTTTTCTCGTCAGATCGCCTCCTTCCAGGCGATCAAACACAAGCTGGCGGACATGTATGTCGCCATCGAAGTCGCCCGCTCGAACACGTATTACGGGGCGTGGGCCCTCTCGACAGACGCCTCCGAACTTCCGCTCGCGGCCGCCGCCGCGCGGGTTGCCGCCTGCGACGCGTACTACCTGGCCTCCAAGGAGAACATCCAGACCCATGGCGGGATGGGCTTCACCTGGGAGGTGGATTGCCATCTCTTTTACCGACGGGCCAAGCTACTTTCAGTCCAGGCCGGTGCGCCCGGCGTATGGAAGGAGAAGCTCGTCCGACGCCTTGAAACCAAGAATGCGGCCTGAAGGAGACCCTCATGGATTTCAACGACACGCCCGAAGAAGCCGCCTTCCGCGCCGAAGCGCGCGCCTGGCTTGAAAAGACCCTGTCTCCCGCCACGCGGGCGGCCTTCTCGGAAGACGAGCCCCTGAAGGCCGCGAAGGCCTATCAGGCGCTCAAGGCCGGGGCCGGCTATGCGGGCCTGACCTGGCGCAAGAGCGTCGGCGGTCGTGAGCTGCCTCCGATTTTTTCTGTGATTTTTGGTCAGGAAGAGGCGCGTTTTCAGGCGCCGGTCGGGCCCTTCGCCATCGGCCTCGGTATGTGCATTCCCACCATGATCGCCTTCGCCAGCGAGGAGCAGAAGAAGCGGTATGTCGCCCCGGCCCTGCGTGGCGAGGAGATCTGGTGCCAGCTCTTTTCTGAACCAAGCGCCGGCTCGGATGTGGCCGGTCTGAAGACCCGCGCCGTTCGCGACGGCGACGACTGGGTGGTGAACGGCCAGAAGGTATGGACCTCAGGCGCGCATTATTCCGACTACGGGATCCTGCTGACCCGCACCAATCCAGAGAAGGAGAAGCACAAGGGCCTGACCATGTTCTTCCTCGACCTGAAAAGTCCTGGCGTCGAGGTGCGTCCGATCCATCAGATGTCAGGCGGATCGAACTTCAACGAGGTCTATTTCACGGATGTCAGGATCCCCGATGCGCAGCGTCTCGGCGAGGTTGGGGACGGATGGAATGTCGCTCTTGTCACGCTGATGAATGAACGTCTCGCGGTCGGCGGATCCAATGGGCCGGACTACGCTGAGATACTTGAGCTCGCGCGCAATACGCCGGCGCCGGCAGGACGCGGATCCCTTCTTCAGGATCAGGCGTTCCGCGAGAAGCTCGCCGCCTGGTATGTGAGCGCGGAGGGCTACACGCTGGGCAAGTACCGGACAATGACGGCGTTGTCCAAGGGGCAGACGCCTGGACCTGAATCCTCCATTGGAAAGATTCTCAACGCCAATCGCCTTCAGGATCTGACAAGCGCCGCTATTGAGGCGGAGGATCATTTCGGGATCATTTCCGACCCGGCGATCGCCCCTGAGCAGGCGGTGTTCCAGGCCTCTTACATGTGGGCGCCTGGGCTTCGCATAGCCGGGGGAACCGATGAGATCCTGCGCAATATCATCGCCGAGCGCGTCCTTGGCCTTCCTCAGGATGTGCGCGTCGACAAGGGCGTGGCGTTCAAGGATCTCCCCACGGGACGCTGAAGAGTTCGGCCCGCCGTCTCCGTCTCGACGAGCCGTTGCGATGAGGTTAGGGTTCGTGTCTGGGTAAGGCGCGGAGGGCGGGCTGATGGTCGATCAGACGACAGAACCGTATGATGCGGTTGTTGTTGGATCAGGCGCGGGCGGCGCGATGGCCGCGTACGTTCTGACCAAGGCCGGCGCGAGCGTGCTCATGCTGGAAGCCGGTCGGGATTACAGTCCTGACGAAGCGCCGATGCTCAATCTATCGAGAGATGCTCCGCTGAGGGGAACGGGGACGCCCGACAAGCCCTTTGGGTTTTATGACGCCATTGTCGACGGCGGCTGGGAAGTGCCGGATGAGCCCTATTCGAAAGCTGAGGGCTCGGACTTCATGTGGTTTCGAAGCCGGATGCTTGGCGGCCGGACCAATCACTGGGGACGCAACTCCTTTCGTATGGGGCCTTATGACTTCAAGCCCTACACGCGCGATGGTCTGGGGGTGGACTGGCCGATCTCCTACGAGGACATCTCGCCATGGTATGATCGTACAGAACGAATTGTCGGCGTCTATGGCGCCAATCTGGGCCTCGAGAATCATCCGGACTCTGGTCCGGGCGTTCTCCAGCCGCCGCCGGCGATGCGGGTCTGGGAGCTTTTTCTCAAGGCGGGAGGGGACGCGCTAGGCGTTCCCGTCGTCCCGGCCCGACGAGCGATCCTGACCCGCAAGATCGATGAACGGGAGGCTTGTTACTGGGCGTCTCCCTGTGGTCGGGGTTGCGCGATCGGCGCAGCCTTCCAGACCACGACCTCTCTCATCCCGTGGGCGAAAGCGACAGGCAAGCTCACAGTTCAGACCGGAGCGATGGTCTATGAAGTGATGCTCGACGCCAGCGGCAAGGCCTCGGGCGTTCGCTATATCGACAAGGCGACCGGAGCTCATCGGGAGGCCCGCGGTCGGGTGGTGATCCTCGCGGCAAGTACGGGAGAGACGGCGCGCATTCTCCTGAATTCGCAGCCCAATGGACGTTCCGAGGGCCTTGCCAATTCCAGCGGTCAGCTCGGACGTAACCTGATGGATACGGTCGGCTCCAATATCTCAGCGTATTTCCCCGCCCTCGAAGGTCGTCCCGTTTATAACGAGGATGGCGCGATGGGGCTGCACGCTTACATTCCCTTCTGGCTTTATCGAGAACAGGCGGCGGGACGGCTGGATTTTCCGCGCGGCTATCACGTGGAGATCGGCGGGGGATTTCGTGAGCCGGGTCTGGGAGGATACGGCGATCTCGACGGGTATGGTTCGGACCTGCGTCGGGCGGTGCGGGGGCGCTATGGGGCTCAGATCGGACTGACCCAGCGCGGCGAGATGATCCCGAACGAGAAGTCGTTCTGTACGATCGATCCTGACCTTAAAGACCGCCACGGCATTCCGGTATTGAAATTCTCCTTCGGCTGGTCTGAGCATGAACTGAAACAGGTCGCTCATTTTCAGAGCGCCATGCGTGACCTGGTCGATCGACTGGGCGGGACCATCCTCGGAGACGTCCCCTCGCCGGACAAGGCGATCTCTGTCGGTGGAGAAATCATTCATGAAGTCGGGACCGCGCGTATGGGCGCGAAGGCGTCCGCGTCAGTCGTCGACGGGTTCAATCGAACCTGGGATGTGGACAATCTTTATCTGACCGACGGGTCGGTCTTCGCCTCGAAGGCGCATAAAAATCCCACCTTGACCATTATGGCGCTGGCCATGCGTTCGGCTGATCATATTGCGGACCGTCTGCGCATGGGCGAACTCTAGGAGAGGGCGATGAAGCACACTCTGATAAGACGCCTGCCCATCGTCGATCGACGCACAACGCTTCGCTGGCTGTTCGCGGGCCTTGCCGCTGGTCAGCTGGCTGCGTGCGGAGAGCTGGGAGGCGAGTTTTCCTGGTCGCCCCCGGAGGCTTTGACGGGGAAGGGATACGGGACCGACCCCGACTTGCTGGATCCCAAAACGCCCTGGCCGCTGACCCTGACGGCCGCCGAGCTGAAGACGGTCGGCGCGCTGGTTGATCTGATCCTTCCCGCCGATGGGGACTGGCCCTCGGCAAGCGCGGCGGGGGTGCCGCTGTTTATCGATGAGTGGGTGAGTGCGCCTTATCCCTCTCAGCAGGAGCAGCGCGGGCTCATCCTTCCAGGCCTCGCCTGGCTGGATAACGAGGCCCGAAAAGGTGGCGAGCCGTCCTTTGCCGAGGCGAGCCCTGAGGTTCGGCGCGGCATCCTCGATCGGGTCGCGTTCAAGGACCGGATCCCGCCCGAGCTGGAAACAGCGGGGCGATTTTTCTCTCGTATGCGCGCTCTGACCATCGGGGCCTACTACACCACAGCTGAAGGCTGGAAGGAGATCGGCTATCCAGGGAATCGCCCGGCTTCCGGCCCCTATGAAGGGCCGAGCTCAGAGGCCATGTCTCATCTTCGCAGCGCAGTTGAAGCCATGGGACTGACCCTCGTTTCAGGCTGATGGGGGATCAGTCCAGAGTGCGGATACGTATGTTTCTGTACCAGACCTGATCGGAATGGTCCTGAAGGGCGATGTGACCCCGGCTAAAGGTTCCAAACAGTGGCATCGACGCGAATTTGGAGCCCGCGACTTTCGTCCTCCAGGCCTCGTCGCCATAGCTGGTGTCCACGACCTTGACCCCGTTCAGCCAGTGCTCGACGCGCCCATTGTGGACGAGAATGCGAGCGCTGTTCCATTCGCCCACGGGGCGGACCATCGGCGCGGACGGCGCATCCAGGTCGTAAAGCGCGCCAGCACGGTGAGAGGCGAGCTTACCGTCGGGATGTCGATCATTATCCAGAACCTGCATTTCAAGCCCGGTATTATAGGTCTGACTGGCCCCGTCGGCTTCTTTGACCAGGTAGATGATCCCGCTATTGCCGCCTTCAGAGATCTTCCAGTCGAGAGACAACTCGAACTCGCCGAACTCCTCCTCTGAGACGATATCGCCTGCTCCGCCTCCCGCCTCGAGGGTCAGGGCCCCGTCTTCGACCCGCCATTTCGTGGACGCCGACGCCTTTTTGTAGCCACGCCATCCGGTGAGATCGCGTCCATTGAAGAGAGATCTCCATCCATCCTGCATGTCGGCGGCGCTGGTCATCGGACGTTTCTCATCGCCGGGACCCTGCGACAGACTGCAGGCCGCCAGCATGGCCGGGAGCGCGGCCAGAAGCAGGGCATTCCTGAGGGGCGAAAGGGCTTTGCGGGTCATGGTGTCCTCTCTTTGCGATCATCGGGGGTGTCGGAGCCGGGTCGTCATACACGCGTCCACTGGCTGCTCTCTCGGCTTGAGGCCACAGAGGCATGAATGAAACGAACGCCTCGCACGCCATCGCTGATCGAGGGAGCGAGAGCTGCAAGCGGATCCGGCGGTCGCAGCTCCATGTGGGCGCGAACGAGCTCCGCAGCATCCGAATAGATCTGGGCGAAGCCTTCAAGATATCCCTCAGGATGACCCGCTGGCAGTCGTGTCGCCCTCATGGCCGCTTGGGAGAGGCCGCCGGTTCCTCGTCGAAGGATGCGCGGCGCCTCGCCAAGGGAAGAGACTCTCAGCTCCTCAGGCGTCTCCTGGGACCAGTCGAGCGCTGCCCGGTCGCCGAAGATGCGGATCCGCAGACCGTTTGCAGCCCCGACAGCGACCTGGCTGGCCCAGATAGACCCTCTGGCGCCGTCCTTGTAGCGCAGGAGTATCTGCGCATTGTCGTCGAGGCGGCGTCCCGGAACAAATGTCGTGAGCTCTGCGGAGACCTCTTGTGTCTCAAGGCCGGTGATGAATTCACAGAGATGGAACGCATGCGTTGCAATGTCTCCAAGCGCGCCGCCCGGGCCAGCCCTGGCGGGATCTCCTCGCCACTGCGCCTGCTTATTGTCCTCAAGGGGAACGCTCAGCCAGTCCTGTGCGTATTCAGCCTGCACCACACGTATGGCGCCCAGCGCCCCGGAGCTGACGAGATGTCGCGCTTCGCGCACCATCGGATAGCCGGAATAATTGTGCGTGAGAATGAACGGAAGGCCTGTGCGCCTCACCAGTTCCTCCAGCGCCTCGGCCTCCTCCCTCGAAATCGCGAGCGGCTTGTCGCAGATCACCGGCGTCCCCGCCTCAAGGAAGGCGCGGGCCGCAGGCGCGTGAACATGATTAGGTGCGCAGATGGCGACCGCGTCGATGCGATCCGCTCGGCCGGCCTCAGCCTGAGCCATGACCTGAAAACTCGGATAGCATCGCTCCTCCGGCAGACCCAGTGCGAGGCCGAAGGCGCGCGAAGCTTCAGGATCGGACTGAAACGCGCCCGCTGTGAGCTCCCACGCGTCATCAAGCCGTGCAGCCATTCTGTGGACTGCGCCAATGAAGGCGCCTGCCCCGCCGCCGACCATGCCCAGTCTCAGGCGTCGCTTCGCACTCATCGGTCAAGTCCGAGCAGGGCGCGATTGGCTCTGACATCGGCGCCGGAAGCGGCGAAGTCGTCGAAGCTTCTGTCGGTGACGCGGATGATCTGGTCGCGGATGAACGCCGCGCCCTCTCGAGCCCCGTCCTCGGGATGCTTGATGCAACACTCCCATTCGAGAATGGCCCACCCTGGAAAGTCGTAGGCGGCCATCTTCGAGAAGATCGCCTTGAAGTCCACCTGACCGTCGCCCACCGATCGGAAACGTCCCGCCCGGTTCAGCCAGGGCTGGTATCCGCCATAGACCCCCTGACGGCCCGTCGGATTGAACTCCGCATCCTTCACATGGAAGATGCGGATCCGCTCATGATAAAGATCGATGTATTCGAGATAGTCCAGCTGCTGCAGGACGAAGTGGCTGGGATCGTAAAGCAGACAGGCGCGCGGATGCCCGCCTACCCGATCCAGAAACATCTCGTAGGTCGCTCCGTCGAAGAGGTCTTCTCCGGGATGGATCTCATAGCAGACATCGACCCCGGCATCCTCGAAGGCGTCCAGAATCGGTCTCCATCTGCGGGCCAGCTCGTCAAAGGCCTCTTCGATGAGCCCGGGAGGGCGCTGCGGCCATGGATAGAGGTAGGGCCAGGCGAGGGCGCCGGAGAACGTGGCGTGAGCGGTAAGGCCAAGACGCTTCGAAGCCCGCGCCGCGAGCCGGAGCTGATCAGATGCCCAAGCCTGCCGGGCGGTAGGGTTTCCACGCACGGTCTCCGGAGCAAAGCCGTCAAAGAGCGTATCATACGCCGGATGAACCGCGAGAAGCTGTCCCTGGAGGTGGGTCGAGAGATCCGTGATCTCGAGGCCGGCGTCTTTGAGAACCCCCTGGATCTCGTCGCAGTAAGTCTGGCTCTCGGCCGCTAGCTCGAGGTTGAACAGGCGCGGGTCGGTCGTTGGCATCTGGACGCCGGAAAATCCCTTTCCGGCTGTCCAGGCGGCGATAGCGGGCAGGCTGTTGAAGGGGGCGTCGGGTCCTGCGAACTGGGCGAGGAAGAGGCCGGGGCCCTTGATGGTCTTCATGGAGTGCTTGGCCCGGAGAGTTAAAGGGTGAGGGCGTTGAGATAGGCGAAGCCGCGAGCCGCCGCGTCGATCCGCGGGATCGCGAAGGGCGGCTCCTGTTCGAGGAAGAACTCCCGAACGCCGGCTGAGTAGGCGGCTGGCAGGATCCGGCTCCAGTCGAGGCGGCCCGAGCCGACTTCAGTCGGATCCATTCTGAGGGCGAGGTTTGTCTGTGAAGCGGCCTTGAGATCCTTCATATGCATCAGACGATACCGCCCCGGATTACGGGCGAAGACTTCGGCAGGATCCTGTCCTGCAGCCGCGACCCATCCCACATCGAGCTCGAAGGTGACGAGTTCGGGATCCGTCTCCGCCAGAATAAGGTCCCAGGCTGTTTTCCCGGCCACCGGAACAAACTCGATATTATGGTTGTGGTAGCCGAAGCTCAGTCCTCGCGACCTCAGAGCCGATCCGATGGCGTTGAGACGAGCTGCGAAACGTTTCCAGTGGTCCGCGGTCATTGCCGACGCAGTCGCCGCATAGATGTGGACGCCGGCGGCGGCCTCCACCTTCAGGTCGTCGGGGGCCGTGAGGATTGGAGCGATAACGTGACGTGCGCCGATGACAGACATATCGCGCGCCAGCGCGTCAAGGTCGCCAAGAAGACCCGGCTCAGCCGCTGTGCCAGCGCGCAGACCGACATGGGCGCTGGTGCATCGAAGGCCGGCGGCGTCAAAGAACGCGCGCAGCTGTGCGGGAGTTTTCCCCATGTAGCTTGGGATCTCGACGGTTTTGTAGCCGATACGGGCGATGTCCCGGAGAGTGCCCTCGAGGTCCGTTCGCAGGAGGTCTCCGAAGGTGTAGAGTTGGACGCCGATCGGAAGGTCTCGTCCGCCGAAGAACGGCGAGGGCGCGAGGCTGGCGCAGCCGCCTGCCAGAGGAACGGCGCACCCTGCTGCGGCCGCCCCCGTCATGAAGGTCCGTCGACTGAAGACAACCATGGCTCACTCGCTTTCAGGACAGGCTTGTTGCTGGGATTTCGCAATCAGGTCGTTTCACTGTCTGTCGACGGAGCGTTTCCGCCGATAGATACCGGCCGATAACCGCCCCTCGACCGAAAGAAGACCATGAGGGCGAGATAGCAGGCAAGCATCAGCATGGGTACAAGGGCAACCTCCTTGAGGGCGTCCTTTTTGCCCGTCGCTGAAAGGGAGGCGATCACCTGCTGGTCCTCTGCCGGAGCGGCGGCGAGTTTTGTCTGATCCACGGCTTTGTATGATCCGAGCAGGCCTGTGCGGTCAGTCAGATAGGTCTGCGACAGGCTTGATCCGGCAGTTGTATCGTGAGCCGACAGGCCACGCTCTATCGCCCGGTCCTGAAGGGCGCCCAGCATCACCGTTCCGACGATCCCCGCCGCCAGCATGCCCGCGCCCGCCATAACATTGAGCGTCACCGCCCCCCCGCGGGGGAACTGTTCGGAAGCGATCGCGAGGCTGGTGCCCCAGAAGAAGCTCTTTCCAATTCCGTAGAGAGTTGCGGCCGCGAGCAGCGCGAGGCCCGTGGCGCCGGAGAGCCAGAACAGGCCCGCCGCAGCGATGAGGGAGGCTCCGGCGAGCACGCCCAGCGGCTTCACGAGGTGGAGGATCGGGCCGGCATAGAGTCTCACCACGAACATGACCGCCGAGGTGTAGACAAGAACCCATCCCGCCTGCAGCCCGAGTGCCGTCATCTCAGGCTCCATCAGCTCGGTAATCCAGCTGTCGGTGGATAGCTCAGTGACCGCCAGCGGGATCATCAGGAGCACGAACACGATGTAGAGCGGCTTGCCAGGCGAACGGGAAAACCATGCGTAGACGAGAGTGAGAGCGGCGATGAGCCCCCAGGTCAGCGGGGTCTGCCATCCGGCGACTCGCCCCACTTCCAGCATCATCAGGGCGATGATGATGAAGGCGCTGACAAATCCGGCCTCAGCCAGCATCTCCCTGTAGGGAACGCCTGCAGCCTCCCTCTCGCTCTTCGGAAAGGATCGACCGAGCAGAAGAAAGGCGTAGAGGGCGACCGGCGCCGCCATCAGCGCGACCTTGATCCGCCAGTCGAACGCATCCCCGAGGCCCATCGCCAGAACTCCGCCGAGCATTAGTCCGAGTGGCCAGGCGGCATGGAGGCGATTGAGATGCTTGGGCTTGTTGTCCGCATAGAGCGTCGCCACCAGCGGATTGGCGGCGGCTTCAACAGCTCCGTTTCCAAGCGCCATAATGAATGTTCCGGCATAGAGCGCCCAGTATCCCTGAGCGGTCAGAAGAATTCCCAGTCCGACGACATGGCAGAGGGCGGCGAACCAGAAGGTCAGACGAAAGCCGATCCGGTCAATGAGAAGGCTGAGAAGGACGATGGTGATAGCGAATGGCCACAGACCGGCGCCGGTCAGTTCTCCCTTCTGAGTCTCCGACAGATCGAACTCAACCCCCCACTCTCCGATAACGAGAGCGCGAAGAATGAAGCAGAATGAGGTCGCCACGATGGCGGAAAAGGCGGTGGCGAATAGCCCTGACCTTGATTTGATGTCGGCGTCGCTCATCTGTCTGTCTCCCCAAGCGCTGTCGCCCCATCTTGTCGGGGGCGATTTTCCGGCTGTCTGCAGATCCCGTTCGTGACGTAAGTCCGAACGATTGCTGCCTGATGCGAACGGGCGCTACATTGCCGGTCTGTTAGGGGCCTGTCCATCGGTCGTTGAGCGCTGGATAGGATGTTTTGGAGAGAAGGCGCATGCGGGCGAACTGGGCGTCGGGGTTTGCGGCTTGGGCGATGTTGATCACGGGCGGATGCGCCCTCTCCGCTGGCGAGGCGCCTTCGGCTCCCGAAAATCGCTGGCGACCCCTTTTCGACGGCCGCACGCTGGAGGGCTGGACGCCCAAAATCCGTGGCTATGAGCTGGGCGAGAACTACCGCGACACCTTTACCGTACGTGACGGCGCCATACGGGTGTCGTATGACAGCTATCAGGAGTTCGGCTCGCGCTTCGGCCATCTGTTTCACGAGGCGCCAGTGTCGGCGTTTCGCCTGCGGCTCGAGTATCGCTTTTTAGGCGATGGGCCGGCCGATACTCCGGGATGGGCCCGATACAACAGCGGCGTCATGACCTTTTCTCAGGATCCCGCCGGCATCGCCCGCGATCAGGGCTTTCCGGTATCGGTGGAGGCGCAACTTCTGGCCGCGGACGGATCGGCTCCGCGAACCAACGGAAATGTCTGCACGCCTGGAACGGATATTGTGATGGATGGCCGCCTGACGAAGCAGCATTGCATCAACTCGTCCGTGTCGGCGAGGCCTGCAGACGGTGGGTGGCTCCGATTTGAAATCGAGGTGTCGCCCTCGGGCCTTGTCACTCAGAGGGTCGATGGAGAGGTGAGCATCGTCTATTCCAGCCCCCAGCTCGATCCGAAGGCGGACATGGCGGATTCACTGCCTTTGATCAGAGATGCAGGCGGACGACTTGAAATGAAAGGCGGGTATATATCCCTCCAAAGCGAAGGGGCGCCGATTGAATTCCGAAACATCGAGATCATGGATCTCGGGGCTCTGAAACCGCCTCAGGTGACGAACGCTCGTCCCACATCCGAATAGGGCACGTCTGCGCGGTAAGGGCCCGGGGTCGGATCATATCTGAGGAACTGGCTGGCGCCGTATTCCGAGGTGAAAAAGCCAAGCGTGGTGAGTTCCTTGAGGATACGGAAGAAATGCAGGGGCGCCCCTGAGGTCCGATTCTGGGCGGTCGCCTCCTGATCATATCTTGTCATGAGAGCAGTCTGCTGCGCCGGCGACACGAGATGAAAGGTCTGTCCATGCTGGCTGAGAGCCTCGTTATTCACCCGGGCCAGCCCGGCTCGCAGCGTTGAGCGTTCCGTCTCTCCGTAAAAATCCGCCATCATCCGGTCGAGGAAGGATACAACCCCGACATCGACCGCCCCAGGGGAATCTGTCCGCGGTAGAATCCGGTCGCACAGGGCTGTGACAGACAGTCTTTCATCTCCGGTCAGATATCGGCTTGCGCCATCCTCACCTTCGGGCAGTGAAGCGCATCCTGACAGCACGCCGGCGATGGCGCCTGCAGAGAGACTGCCGCCGAGAATGAAGGCCGCGCGTCGGATCAGGTCTCGTCGGTCGATCATGTTCGCACCTGCCTCTCAAAGATTGCCTGATCTGAGTTCTCTAACCGCATGCTCGCAGGCTCGTGCGGTCATCGCCATGTAGGTGAGGGAGGGGTTCACCGATGAGGCGGATGTCATGCAGGCCCCGTCGGTGATGTAGACGTTCGGGCTCGCATGCATCTGGTTCCACGCATTGAGCACGGAGGTCTTCGGGTCCCGGCCCATGCGGCAGGCGCCCATTTCATGGATGCCCAGTCCCGGCGCATAGGGCCGATCATACCCGCGGACATTCTTGAACCCGGCCGTCTCGAGCATTTCGACAGCCGAGGCCTGCATGTCCTTTCGCATGTTGAGTTCGTTTTCACGAATCCGGACGTCCATCGTCAGGGTCGGTAGGCCATGGGTATCCTTGACGGCCTCGTTGAGCGTGACCCGATTGTCCTCATAAGGAAGGGTCTCGCCGAACGCGTTGATTCCCATCGTCCAGCCGCCGGGGTCCTGAAGCGCCTTTTTCATTTCCTCGCCGAAGCCCATTTCCGCAATCAGTCTCTGCCAGCCGAGGCGACTGGCGCCGCCCTGATAGCCGTATCCGCGAATGAAGTCCTTCGCCTTTGTCCGGTCGTCGCCGAGATTCCGGAAGCGGGGAATATAGATGCCGTTGGGTCGGCGGCCTGTGTAGTAGCGGTCCTCATATCCGTCGACATCCGCCTGGGCGCCGACCATGAAATGGTGGTCCATGATGTTGCGTCCGACCTGGTCGCTGTCATTGCCGTAGCCGGTTGGAAAGCGCGTTGAGGTGGAGTTGAGGAGGATCCACGCCGTATTGAGGGTTGAGGCGCAGAGGAAAATGATCCGGGCGTAGTACTCCGTCTCTGCGCCGGTTTCAGCGTCGCGCACCCGGACCCCCGTCGCGCGGGAGGTGCGCGCATCATGCATGAGCGATGTCACGATTGCGTTGGGCTCGAGGGTCATGTTGCCCGATCTCTGCGCGGCGACCAGCGTGGAGGCGTTACTGGAGAAATAGGCTCCGAACAGGCATCCTCTCATGCAGAGATTGCGGTTCTGGCAGGTTCCCCGTCCGAGCTGTGTCTGTTCTGGGGTTGGAGCTGTCAGATGAGCGGTTCGGCCGATGGTGACACGGCGTTCCGCAAACCGTTCCTCGACCTTCGCCTTGAAGCTTTTTTCGACGACATTCATGTCCATCGGCGGCTGGAACTGGCCGTCGGGAAAGTGGGCGAGGCCCTCCTCGCGCCCGCTGACGCCGATATAGCTTTCAACGCGATCGTACCACGGCGCGAGGTCCTCGTACCGGATCGGCCAGTCCACACCGACCCCTTCGCGGGCGTTCGCCTCGAAATCGAGCGGGCTGTGTCGATAGCTTTGACGTCCCCAGGTCAGGGAACGGCCGCCCACATGATAGCCACGGATCCAGTCATAGCGATGGGTCTCGGTGTAGGGATGTTCGTCATCCTTCACGAACCAGTGGTTCCACGCCTCGTTGACCGTGTATCCGGTGCGGCTCTGCTTAGGGTAGTGACGGTCGATCTCCGCCTGCGGCAGGCGCCCTCCCGGGTACTTGAAATCCCAGGGAGCGTGATTGAACGTCTTGTAGTCTGATCCGTGGCGGACATCGCGGCCACGCTCAAGCACCAGCGTCTTAAGGCCTTTTTCCGAGAGCTCCTTGGCCGCCCATCCGCCTGATATGCCGCTCCCCACCACGATGGCGTCGAAAGTTCTCGCCTCTCGTGAGGCCGCCCCAAGGGTGCTCATCTGATCCTCGCCCATTGCCCCGGACGTCCATCGCGCCCTGGAATTGCGCTTAGGTTGGCGCCAATGATGACAAAACGCCAGAGCCCGGGCGCTGAGCTCGGCGAGGGAATGAGGAATACGGCGAACCGGGCGGGACCAGGGGCGATCCCATGGCTGGGCGCTCTGGACAACGATCCCAGCCTGCGTCCAACGTCTGCATGTCTAGACGTGAGCTATAGGGGATGGTTGAGATGAACAGACGCGCCCTTCTGGGAGGGTCCCTCTCGGCGTTCACTTTGGGAACGGCTCATGCGGACGAACCCCATGGGACGGTGACGCAGGGCGCTGAGACCTGGAGCGAATCCCTGATGCTCGTCTATTTCGACAGGGACGTCCGTAATGGGATCAGCGTAAGAGTGTCGCGCTACCCAGATCTCAACGCGACCTGGGTCTGGTGTCATGTCCTGTTTGAGGGACGTATCTACGCCTATACGGAGCGCCGCGTGTCCTGCCCTGCGTGGCGGAACCTCCCGGAAATGATCCGCGGCGACTACTCGGCGCCGTCGACGGGCGTAGGGTTTCTAAGGCAGGGATCCGCCCATTCCCTGGCGGGGGTCGACCTGTCTGCGACACTGCGGGCGCGTCAGAGTTCCGAGGGACGCGACGGTCCCGGTGAGACGCCGATCTCGATCGAGGCCGCGTTTACGAGCCCTCGGCTCAAGAGTAATCTGCCCGCCGGACGATCCGAGTGGACAGGATGGGCCGATATCGCTCTCACTGTGGATGGTCGGCGTATGCAGCTGTCCGGGGCGGCCAAGGCCCATGAACAGGTCCAGACGGCTCCTCGTTTTGATGCGCCCTTCACCTACGCCATGCTCTGGAATGATGAGACATCCTTCATCGCGACCGCGGCGGCTCGCAGAAGGAGCGGAGATTACGAGGCGGATGGTATTGCGACGGCCGTAACGGATTTTCGACCGACGGCCCCCGGTCGCGAGCGCGTCTTCGATGGTCGGTTGCAGGATGGGCGAGTATTGAAGGGCCGCGTCGCCCGTGTGGCTTCCTATGACGTGCCGATTTTCGGCCGCATGTGGAACGGAGCTATCGTCCGAGCTGAGGTCGATGGGCGTTCCCTGATCGGCATGTTCAATGACTGGCGCCCGGAAGACAGCACCTTTCTTTGACGGATGGGTCTCGGCGCCGGATAACGACGGCGCGCATTGCTGAGACCCAGCTGACGCAGCTTTCGTCAGACAGCCTGACCACGCCTTGTGACAGTGAAAGCCCTTCGGTTTGAGATCTGGACCGTCCCGGGTCCCGCGCGCTGCGAGCCGGGGATAAAACCGGCGCCGGGATGACGCTTGTGTTCTGAAGGGTTGAGAGGCCCAACCACAGTGCGATCCTGACCGACAATGCGACCGCCCGCCCAGATCAATCCAGACGAGAGGTGGGAAGACCCCGACCTTACGAATCGACAAGGTCTTTCGAGAAGCCAGTCCGTTGAACCTTAGGACCCAATGGACATCTCCCCCGCAGGACCGGTCCTAGGGATTGTCAGGCGCCGCGCCGCTTCGGGTTATTGCTGCTGGCGCCACGAGTGTTTTGACAACGTATTTGGCGATGGCGTCGATCTCAGAGACCGTGAGGCTGTTAGCCAGCGCGGGCATCTCTCCCTGTCCCTGAGAGATGACCCGCGCGATATTGGCGGGGTCAGTGCGCCCGGTAATACGTGGTCCGGCGCCGCCGGAGCCGTCTGCCGCGTGACAGCCGGCGCACATGCGTCCGAAGGCTGAAGCGCCGATCGCCAGCTCTGCGGGAGTGGCGCTGATTGAGGCGATTGCCGTCGATCGAGACGTCGGCGCCGGAGACAGGGGAACGCCTCTGGGAGGCGGAGCGCCGTTATCGCTCATCCCGTCGAGGGTGAGAGCGACGATCTCGGCGGGTTTTCCTGGAGCCGAGACGGCGATCACGACATACTGACGACCGTTCTGGACATAGGTCATAGGCGCTCCGGTCGACAGGGTCGGCAGAGGCGTCGCATGGACGACGCGTCCGTCCCGCTTGTCATAGATCCGAAGCAGAGCCCCGCCACGACTGGCGGATATGGTGCCGGACTCGCCCATGAACAGAAGCTCCCGGGTGAGCAGAGGACCTGGACGTATGTCGAACTGACCCATGGCGTTGAAATCAAGCCCGAGCCCCTGAAGATCAGGATGATTGCGGACAAAATCCGGTGCGGCGCCGTTGGCCTGTCGCCAGGCGATCTCGCCCGTATTCATGTTCATGGCCACCAGCTCGCTATAGGGCGGCTTGAACAGGGGCAGGCCCCGAGGGCCCATCAGGGTCGTGTTGTTGGCCTGAACATAGGACAGGTTGGTCCGAGCGGGGTCTCCGCGCGTCACGCCGACGGCGCTCGGTCGATTGCGGGTCGGGATGTAGAGAATGTGGGTGGCTGGATCAAAGGCTCCGCCATTCCAGTTCGCTCCGCCTCCGAAGCCCGGGTAGATCAGCGTCCCCTTGATACTCGCGGTCACCTCGGCAGGCGGAGTGAATAGCGGGCCCTTGTCATAGGCCTTCATGATGTCGATCGCCTCTGCTCTCAGCTCAGGCGTGAAGTCGATAAGGTTCGCTTCGCTGTAGCCCTGCGGTGCGAACGGGACCGGCCGTGTCGGAAATGGCTGGGTCGGCGATGTCTTCTCGCCGGGGACCCGGCTCTGTGGAACAGCGCGCTCCTCGATCGGCCAGACAGGCTCCCCCGTGCGTCGATCAAAGGTGAAGATGAAACCCTGCTTGGTCAGCTGGCTGACCGCCTCAATACGTTCGCCGTCCACAATGACGTCATGAAGAATAGGAGCAGAAGGATTATCATAGTCGAAGACCCCGTGGTGGACCGTCTGAAAGTGCCAGACCCGACGTCCGGTCTTCGCATCGAGGCAGACAAGGCTCTCGGCGAAGAGCCCGTCTCCCGGTCTGTCGACGCCGGCAAAGTCGTTCGAGGGCGTATCTGTGGGAAGATAGACATAGCCCAGTTCCGGATCCGCGCTCATCATGGTCCAGACGCCAGCCTGTCCGACATAATCGGCGCTTCCGTTCTCCCAGGTTTCGTATCCGAACTCGCCCGGTCTGGGCACAACGTGGAACGTCCAGACGAGGCGGCCCGTTCGTACGTCGTAACCGCGTATATCGCCGGGAAGGACCTCCTTGTTACGCCCCCCAGAGGGTATGATCTGAGCGATCACGATGTCGCCGACCACAATCGCTGGCGAGACGGACCGCACATCGCTGCGCACGGAGCGTTCCGGGGCGAGATCATCACGCAGATTGACAACGCCGTCCCGACCGAACTCCCTCGCCGCTTGTCCCGTTCGGGCGTCAATCGCGATCAGACGTCCATCAAGCGAGTTATGGAAGAGGCGCTTGTCGGCGCCGTCAGTCCAATAGGCGAGACTTCTCGGAGCGAGGGATGAGGCCCCCCCGCCAATATCCGCCGGCTGGGTTTCGTAGGTCCAGAGCGTCTTGCCCGTACCGGCGTCGATGGCGGCCGCTCCATGGTTGACCCATGGGACATAGAGGACGCCGTCATCAAGCAGGGGGGTGGCCTTGTAGTTGTCCGCCCCAGGGCCTCCGTTAGAGTCAGCGGTCCATCTCCAGGCGATCTTCAGTCGATCGACATTGGAAAGGTTGATGTCGCCAAGCGGCGCATAGCGGGTCTGGCCCGCATCGCCTCCCCAATAGGTCCACTGACCTGCATCATAGGCTTTGAGCGTCGAGGGGCCCTGTTGCGCCATGACAGCCGCGGCGCAGCCCGCTAACGCCAGCAATGCAGCGCAGGCGAGCATGGGTTTAAAAGATCCCGGTCTCTTGTTGAAGCCTCGCATGCGTCCGTCCCCTGTGTGTCGACGGTCCGGTTGGATCATCAGCCGTCGTTGCTGAAGGACATATCGCGCAGGATCTTGTGTCACAATCATGCGCAGTAATGATCCTGCGGGGACTTTCCCCGACCGATCCTCGGCGAAGCTCAACTCTGAGCGCAGGGGCGGTTCCCGGATGTCTCGCACGCGCATAATCGAGGCCCTCAGGATGGGCGTCTGTCCACCAGCGCTTCCAGAAGCCAGCAGCTTGCCGGGCCGGGGCGGCTGTCTTTCCGCCACAGCAGGTTGAGATTGTATTTGACACGCGGGGAGTCAGGCACAGAGAGCTCGACCAGACGTCCGGCGCTCAGATCGTCGGCGATCGCATGTGCCGGCATGTTGCCCCAGCCGATGCCCTCGAGCAGCAGAGCGTGCTTGGCCCCAAGGTCTGCGAGCCGCCAGGTGCGATCACTGAGAACCGAGAAGTCCCGCCCCTCGGTCAGCTTCGAGCGGTCGGTCAGGACCAGCTGCAGGTGGCGTCGGATGTCTCCGGGCACAATCAGCTTGCTAAGCGCGAGGGGATGATCAGGCGCTGCCACCGGGATAAGCTCTACAGAACCGGCAGCCCGACGTTCCAGCTCAGGCAGGGAAAGAAGATTGGGACCCGCGAGGGCGAGGTGCGCCTTTTCATCAATCACCAGCGCGGCGACGGCGCCGAGCGCCTCCACATGCAGGCGCAGATTGACGGTTGGAAAGGTCTCCTGAAAGTCGCGCAGTAATTCGGCAATCGTCCGACTGGGGACCATCACGTCGAAGGCGAGGGAGACTTCCGTCTCCAGTCCCTGGCGAATTCCCCGCGCCCGGGCGATCAGTCCGTCGGTTTCGTCAGATACGGCTCGGGCGTCCGCCAGAAGCGCGCGTCCCGCGGGCGTCAGCTGCGGCCGCCTTGAGCCGTGCCTCTCGAACAGCTCCACGCCAAGCTGGGCCTCAAGAGTTGCGATTCCGTAGCTGACGACGGAGAGGGCGCGCCCGAGCTTCTTGGCCGCTAAATTGAAGCTGCCGGCGTCCGCAACCGCCAGAAAGATGCGGATCTGATCAAGGGTGGGCCGACCGATGTCCATCGTACAACTTTATAGAACAAAACAAACCA
Source organism: uncultured Alphaproteobacteria bacterium (assembly GCA_903831255.1). Lineage (GTDB taxonomy): Bacteria > Pseudomonadota > Alphaproteobacteria > Caulobacterales > Hyphomonadaceae > UBA7672. The sequence goes on along the minus strand of CAIKWZ010000041.1, from coordinate 13,223 downwards.
CTTTATCCCGGTTATACGATCATCAGGCAAGGGCTAGGGTGTTGGTCTCAAAACCCGGGACCGGTTCCGCCATGATCGATCTTCGCCCCTTCTCCAGCCTCGGCGCCGCCGACCATGGGTGGCTCAAGGCCCGACACCACTTCTCCTTCGCCGCCTATCGTGATCCCCGTCGAATGAACTGGGGACGACTTCGGGTCTGGAATGACGACGTCATCGCGCCCGGAAGCGGGTTTCCAACTCACGGTCACCAGGACATGGAGATCATCACCTATGTCCGCGAAGGAGCTATTACTCATCGCGACAGCCTCGGAAACATGGGCCGCACGGGAGCGGGTGATGTTCAGGTGATGTCGGCTGGGACCGGCGTGACCCATTCCGAATTCAACATGGAAGACGTCGAGACGAGGATCTTCCAGATCTGGATCTTACCCGATCAGGCCGGCGGACAACCTGCATGGGGCGCCCGACCGTTTCCGAAGAGCGACCGGACCGGTCGGTTTGGGGTGCTCGCCTCGGGCATGGCCGGAGATGAAGGCGCTCTTCCGATCCGGGCGCAGGCCCGGGTGCTTGGAGCCACCCTCAGGGCCGGAGAACGTGTCGTCTACCCATCCAGGCCGGATCGCTTTCTTTATCTTGCTCCAGCCCTCGGACGGGTTCGTCTGGGCGATACCGAAGTGAACGCCCGAGACGGCGTCGCTATAGCGGGTCTGGATCGCCTCGAACTGATCGCTCTCGAGGACAGCGAACTCGTACTGGTCGATACAGCCTGAACGGACGCCCGATCCGCCGTCCTGAACACCTCATCAATCGCCCTTTTCACCTTTGCCAAAGGAGCTCGTCATGCCTGCACCCTTTGCCGTATCTGTCGTGATCGGAAGCCTTCGTGAAGCGTCCGTGAGCCGCAAGGCCGCTCAGGCGCTTATTCGCCTCGCGTCAGACCAGACGGTATTGAGGATCGCCGAGATCGGCGATCTCTCGCTTTACAACGAGGATGTCGAGGCTGCCGGCGCGCCGGAAGCCTGGACGCGCTTTCGCCATGAGATCCGATCGTGCGACGCCGTTCTGTTCGTAACGCCGGAATACAACCGTTCCGTACCTGCGGCTCTGAAGAACGCCATAGACGTCGGCTCGCGTCCCTATGGCCAGAGTGCTTGGTCTGGAAAGCCTGCTGCGATCATGTCTCTGTCGCCCGGGGCCCTTGGCGGTTTCGGCGCCAATCATCACCTGCGCCAGTCTCTTGTCTTCCTCGATATGCCTGTGATGCAGCAGCCTGAGGCCTATGTCGGTGACGCTTTCTCCCTTTTTGATGACGCTGGGGAGTTCCGCGCCGCCAGAACTCAGGACTTCTTCAAGGCCTTTGCGGACGCCTTTGCCGGATGGATTGCTCGGACGGTTCGCTGACGACCCGTCTATGGGCGTCTCTCAGGCTTGATCCTGGACCGCGCCTCAGCCAGAGGGACGTTTCGACCCCTAGCCTTAGCATGTCGACAGGGACGGGGCTGGCGCCGCTCCGTTTTTCGACGCGTCGGAGAGCCGACAGGAGAATGGCTCAGGCCAGCGGTTCAGTCACGACAGATGCGAATTCTCCCTGTCGGTCCTTATGAAGTATCAGCGTCGCAAATGACGTCGGGCTGTCGAACCGATCGACCGCCGCCAGCTTGATGTCCGGGAAGAGAGCTGAGAGCTTCTGCTTGTAATCCAGAACGCTCTGACCTGAACTGCCGGGGCGAAGGCGATAGTATCCTTCCATGAAGCCGGGCTCCTTCGACGCTGCAAGGGCCGCCTCTTGTCCCGTCAGCAGCATATACTCGAAACTGCCGTCGCCTGGAGCTTCCTCCGCCGTCGGGGCCCCGCTGGGATCGACAAGACCGGCATCACGGCGAAACGCCGCCCAGGGGCCGTTGCATCGCGTCCGGTCGTTGAGGTCGTAATACCCACGGACGACCTGGCACCCAGCCGAGTCGAAGACATCCGGTCCGTCCCGGAATCGTCCTGCGCTGTGAATGTTGTGAGCCGCTCCTCGTGTCCACACATCGCCGGCCTGATAGGGGTCGAAGGAAAGATCATCCGTCGTACGAAGAACGACATAGTCCTGGTCCATGAGAAGGGCGCCCGTCTGAGCTTTCTTCGGGTCGCTCGCCTTGTGTGTGCCAGCGCGGTATCGATACTTGCCTGTGGGCAGGAGGCTTGTCCCATATCCGGCGGCCGGAAGAGCCTTGAACATGTTCGACGCAGACGGTGTGGTGGAGGCGCGAAACACTGCGATCATGTTGTCTTCAGGACGCCACAATCCCATGACGCATTCACAAGAGAGATGTCCCGGGGTCTGAACCCGCAGCGAATGGGCGGCGGCGAAGGGTCTGGCCTCCTCTGGGGCGGACAGGGCGCAGCCGCGGAGCCCAAAGACCCGCACGGCCCGGCGGTCCGCGAACTGAAAGGAGTTTCGCTCTGCGAGAAAGACGAGAGCCTCGGCAGTGAGCTCGAACGTCTCTCCAGCGGGCTGCGCGAAGCCCTCGAGGTGTCGATAATCCGGCGCGCGCAGGAGGTTCGGCCAGTTTGGAACCGGTCGGTCAGCATCCTCGATGTCCCAGTATCGCTTCCGGGCGATCAGCTCCTTAAGAGCGTCATCGAGTGGTGGCGCAGGCCAGGCGCCCTGTGTGAGGGCCTTCGTGTAGATCAGGCTTCGGACAGCTTGAGATTGGGTGGCGTCCACCGGCTCGATGAGACTGGCGCCGAGAGCGGGCGTTTCAACCCCCTCGAAATCCCCAAGCTCCAGGGCGTTGGAACTATCTGCCTCGTCATCTGCAGACGGAAGGACGACCTCCTCGGGGGGCGGTGGGGCGGGGGGCTGCGTTAAGGCCTCCGTATCTCGCGGCTGACAGGCGCCAAGGCCCGCCATTGCTGCCGCAGCAGCAGATGCGCTCAGGAAGGTACGTCGACGCATCAGAGTCTCCCAACAGACGTTACCACACTATCCAGTGACGGCGGCGACCGCAAATGAGGGATAGCCGCCATGACATTCGCCGAGGGTGTCCTGCGGAGCGCAGCTGTGGCCGGGGATGTGTTTGGTACGGACCGACACAATACATGCAGACTTACAAAACATCGGCTATGATTATCGCCTGACCCCCGAATTGCCGGCGCCCACTTTACGTTAGGCGCCGTGCCCACCGGCCAGCGTCCTCGATGACAGTCAAAGGGGACAAAGAATTCGGCGCTCGCGTGGGCTGATGGCTTTGATGGCGGGATAGAAAAAAGACCTTGCCCCGCCTTCGGTTTTCGACGCCCCGATGATGAACGCTCTGCTCATTTGCGTCGATCAGGCGCCTTGTGCTGTCTGAAACTCCGCCTGGCCGGTCTTCTGGAGTGCGTTTGAACAAGCCCGCCAATTGGGGCCGAGTACGCGCTGCAGCTCAGGATCTGGCTTCCAGAATGTTTGAGGGGGGAGCTGATCGTATGGATCCCGGAAATGCGACATGCCGACCGAAGTCGGCGTAGAAGACTTGCTCCGATCAATTCCTGTTGGCGACGCTCGCCTTACGATGTTGTGCGTTCGCATCACGGGCTGGGTCTGGCTACGCGACACGCTAACTCGGCCTGCCCAAGTCACGGCGCTCGTACCTCGCGAGGGCGGTCCCTTCGCGGAATTCGAGGCCTCAACCTCAGCCAAAAGGGCGTGCAGGTGACGGGCAGCGGGGCTGAGACACGGAAGGAAGGCAAGTCAAGAGCCCCCATTCCGCAAAAAGCGTCGGCCATTTCCTCCGGCCTGGGTCTCGGCCTTTTTGCATGACCCTGATCCCTCGACGCCCTGCTGGAGGGGCGTCTTTCAGGGAGACGAGCTCGGCTGAAGTCGCCATCCAAGCCTTCCATCTGGCCAGCGTCAGCTCCAGCGGGAATGAGGTTCTTGAATTCGTATTGACCACAGAATAGAAAATTGGCATTTAGCATGCCATAAATACGGCGTGGCCCTTTAAGTCGGAAGCGTGCCCATGAAAGTTCTAAGAACCCCTGCGGACCGTTTCTCTGGTCTGCCGGATTGGCCGTTCAGCCCTGAATTTACGGAGATCAAAGACGGAAGCGGGGGCGCCCTGCGTCTTGCCTACTATGACGAAGGTCCCCGCAGCGGCCGCACCGTCCTGCTTATGCACGGCGAGCCAACCTGGTCATATCTCTATCGCAAGGTCATCGCCCCGCTCTCCGCCAACGGCCGCCGGGTGGTGGCGCCGGACCTCATCGGATTCGGCCAATCAGATAAGCCGTCTGAGCGGGGGGACTACACCTATGAGCGTCACGTGGCGTGGATGAGCCAGTGGCTCGTGGCGCTTGATCTCAAAGATATCACACTCTTCTGCCAGGATTGGGGCGGTTTGATCGGCTTGCGGCTTGTGGCTGCGTTCCCTGAGCGTTTCGCCGGTGTGGTCATATCGAATACGGGCCTGCCGGTTGGCGAGCAGATGAGTGAAGGCTTCGCGAACTGGCTCAACTTCAGTCAGTCCATTCCGGAATTTCCTACAGGCAGAATCGTCAGTGCCGGAACCAGCCGTGGGCTGAGCGAGGCCGAAGTGGCGGCATATGATGCGCCTTTCCCGGACGAGAGTTTCAAGGCCGGGGCCCGGCAGTTTCCAACTCTGGTTCCGATCACCCGGCAGCATGCATCTGTCGCAGAGAACATCGCTGCCTGGGCCGTCCTCGAAGCCTTCAAAAAGCCAGTAGTTCTGGCCTTCAGCGACGGTGATCCGGTCACGGGCGGCGGCGACGCCGAGTTCATAGCGCGGGTCCCCGGCGCGACGGGCCAGCCTCACCAGACGCTAAAAGGCGGCCACTTCGTTCAGGAGGACAGTCCTGAAGACGTTGTCCGGGTGATTGAGGGCGTCATCTCCCGGTCCGGGGGCTGACACAGATCGTGCACTGAGTGAGGCGCAGGACCAGAGTGAGTCGAAAATGACGACAGAAACGACGCCAATCCAATTCCGGATGGTACGTTACCCGCACGCCGGTCAGGTCGACGGCGTCTGGGCAATGACCCGAGATGCATTGCCCGAACTGCGCGAGGATGAGGTGATGGTGCGCATTTCGCACCTTTCCGTTGATCCTGGAATGCGGGGTTGGATCACGCCGAAGCGAAGCTACATGCCGCCTGTTCAGCCTGGAGAGGTCATGCGGGCCTTCGGCGTCGGCGAGGTAGTTGAAAGCCGCTCCGAAAGGTTCAAGGTTGGCGACTGGGTGACAGGCTTTACTGGAGTGCAGACGTTGGCGAACCTGCCGGCGAACGGGCTTCGCGCCATTAGACCTGATCTTGCGCCGCCCCAGCTCTTCCTCAGCGGACTTGGCATGACGGGCTACACGGCTTATTTCGGAGTGACCGACATAGGGCGTCCGCAGCCGGGAGAGACGATGGTTGTCTCGGCGGCGGCTGGCGCTGTGGGTGCGATCGCATGTCAGGTTGGGCGTATTCAGGGGGCTCGCGTCGTAGGGATCGCTGGGGGAGCTGAAAAACGAGCCTTTTTGCTAGAGGAACTGAAGGTCGACGCAGCTATCGATTACAAGGCTGGCGACGTCGCGCAGCAGCTGGCGATGGCGGCGCCGGACGGGATCGATGTCTATTTCGACAATGTCGGCGGTGAGATACTCGACGCAGCGCTGGGGCAAATCAACCGTCACGGCCGCATCGTCGTGTGCGGCGGCATCTCGCAGTACGGCGACATGGACTTGGTCAGGGGCCCATCGAACTACCTTCAGCTGATTGCGCAAAGCGCGCGGATGCAGGGGTTCACGATGCGCGATTATATCGACCGAGTTCCCGAGGCGTTCATGGCGCTGGCGGGCTGGCGCGCAGCGGGCAAGCTGATGTTCCGCGAGCATATCGTCAAAGGGATCGAGCGTTTTCCGGAAGCCTTCGACATGCTTTTCGCAGGCGCCAATAATGGCAAGCTTCTGATCGAAGTCTGAGTACGGGGCAGGTTGATCGGCCCGATAACGACCGGCGCGATAGGCGCCACTGAATGAAGGGAGAAGGCGAGCATGGAGATTCTTAGGACTCCGGATACGCGGTTTGAGAATCTGCCCGATTATGCTTTCGCACCGTCCTACACGGTGGTGCGTGACGCGAGCGGCGTGGACATACGCATCCACCATGTCGATGTGGGTCCGAAAGACGCTCAACCCATCCTGTTAATCCATGGCAATCCGACCTGGGCCTATTTGTACAGAAAGATGATCCCGCAGCTTGCGGCAACAGGACGGCGGGTCATTGCCGTCGATCTTGTGGGGTGCGGCCGATCAGACAAGCCGTCGAAGAAGTCGGATTACACATTGGCCCGCCATTATGACTGGATGTCGAAATGGCTCGAGGCCATGGACCTCTCGAACATCACATTGTTCTGTCAGGATTGGGGTGGAACGATCGGCCTTTACCTCGTGTCAAAATACCCGGATCGCTTCGATAGAGTCATTGCGTCTAATACCGGCCTCCCGCTCGGCGAGGGCGAGAGTGAATTCATGAAGATGTGGGTTGGCATGATGCGGCAGGCGACGCAGTTTCCCTGGCCGGTGTTGCAGCAAGGTATGACGGCGAAGTTGTCTGAGGCCGAATTGGCGGCCTATCACGCTCCGTTTCCGTCGCCTGAGTACGAAGCTGGCATCTGCGAATTCCCGGTACTGATCGCGGTTCAGACAGACAACCCCGGCGCGCCGCTCAATCGCGAGGCCTGGGCGCGTCTTGCGGAATTTCGGAAGCCGTTCCTGACGATTTTTGGAGATCTCGACCCGGTCGCACGGGGCTGGGACAAGCGTGCGCAAGGACATATTCCAGGGGCCAAGGGCCAGGCGCACCATAACATCGCGCACGCCAACCACTTCATCCAGGAAGACGCTCCACAAGAACTGGTTGACCACATCATCCGCTTTCTTGGTGTTCAGTAGGGGGGGGGCGATGTCCGTCATTCCGCCTTGCGCCAGCGGGGGGCTCTCGCGGGTCAAAAGTCGCCGCCTAGGGTCTGACAATGGTCGCCATTTCCGAGTTACGCCTGATTTCATCCATTATCGCTTGCCTGACGGCGGCAGTTGAGTGATCGCGTACATGGACCTGTCGGAGCGTCGCGAAGCGATGATCACAAGCCTGGCCTGGTTCGGCGGGCCGCACATGCCGTCGGCGCAGATGACGCTCGACGGCCGGCGTCCTAAATGCGCTGGCCGCCATCATCCGCCCGGGCGCTATGCCAGCCCAATCTCTGCAGCGCTCGGGTTGGTTGTTCCCGCGCACTCATTGTCGCCGCGCCGCGGCAGGGAGACTGTATCGTGAACCCAGGCATCACAATTTTCGGGGCGCCGGTCGGGCTCTATACCGGCAAGGTACGCTGCTATCTGCGTAAGCAGAGCATCCCCTACGTCGAGGCTCTTCCCGGTGATCCACGATTCCAGAAGATCGTTCTGCCGGCCATCGGTCGATTTCAGAATCCGGTCCTGATGACCGATGATGGCGAGATCGTTCAGGACACGGCGGACATCATCGACTGGTGCGAGACGCGCGGGCTAGGGCGCATTTCGGTCTACCCCGAAACGCCGCTTCAGAAAATCGCTGCGCTGACCTTGGACCTCTTTGGCGGGGAGGGCCTGGTCCGCGCAGCCATGCACTATCGATGGAGCTTCCGTTCCTACCAGGAGCAATTCATCGCGCACGAATTTGGATTGTCGATGCGGGCTTTCGGCGCTTCAGACGCAGACATGGCCGCGCGGATTGGTCCGATGATGGACTATTTCAACGGGCACCTTCCGGCGCTCGGCGTGACGGCAGAGGCGATCCCGGCAATCGAGGAATCGTATGAGGCGTTAGCCGAATGCCTGAACGTCCATTTCCGTCATCATCCCTACCTTTTGGGTGGGCGCCCGACATGCGCCGATTTCGGGTTCATTGCCTCACTCTGGGCGCATTTGGGCCGCGACCCCTATCCAGCCGACATGATGAAGCGCCGATGGACCAGCCTTTATCGTTGGGTCGAACGCATGAACGCGAATGATCCCGACACGCCGGAATTTCCACATTATCCCCACGCTCTGACAGGGGACGACAAGCTGCCAGAGACGCTGCGGGCGATTTTCGCTCATATCGCCAGCGACTTTCTTCCCGAGATCTCAATGGCCGTCGATGTGATCAACGAGTGGCTAGCCGCGCACCCTGATGCGCAGGAAGGCCAGCTGGCTGCATCCTCCCCGGACGGGCGAGGCTTCAAGGGGCGGGAGTTCATGCTTCGCGACCGGCCGGTTCTCGGTCACGTTAACGGCTATAAGATATGCATGCTTCAGCGGGTCACGGACGTTTACGCTGCTATGGACGATGCCAGTCGCAGCGTGTGTCGATCCTTTTACGATAGCGTGGGTTTGGGGCAGCTCCTGGAGATGCGTACCACCCGGCGGGTCAAACGAGAAAACCATCGCGAGGTTTGGGGCCCGCGCACATCTCCCTCAGCGCTTTAAAGGGTGTAGGTATGGCTATCCTTCCTGTCTCATGGGTTCCCAAAACCGCGCAGCTTCTGCCTCGCGATCCCGGCATCTATGTCGGGCCAGGTCTCCCGTATGGAGTGGCGATTCTCATCCTCCTGGGGATCACCGCCCGGAGCCTCATTCACGTCTTCCTGCCCGATGGCGGCGCGCACAGCATCGCCACCATCGACATTTCGGTTGCGGGCGGGCCCAACATCATCGGACTTTTTGGCCAATGGGGCGCGATCCAGCTCCTGCTGGCGGGCCTGCTTTGGGTGTTGCTCATTCGATACCCGGGAACTCTGCCGCTCGTCCTGTGCGTGTTTGCGGCGGAGCCCCTGTTGCGCTCGCTCGCAGGATATCTGAAGCCAATTGAGACCGTGGGCACGGCGCCGGGGAGCGCCTTCAACTACGCTCTAATGCCTATCGTGCTGACCGCACTTTATCTTGCACTGTGCCCAGGACGCGCCAAGGATCTTGCACAATGACCCACGGGACAGACGCTTCAGGGACACGGCCCTTCCGCCTCTACGGCACGCCGAGCTCGCTCTATACGGCCAAGGCGCGCAGCTATCTCATCAAGCAGGGCGTCCCGTTCGAAAGCTGCGCTGCAGGCGAGGCCCATTTCCGCGATGAGATTGTGCCGCGCATCAGCCGCTGGATCATCCCGGTCGTCGAACACGACGATGGCGCGCTCGTTCAGGATGGATCCGACATCATTGCGCACTTCGAGTCGAAGGGGCCTACTCGCTATCCTGCCTACCCGAATACCCCGCTGCATGCGTTGATCGGTCAGATCTTCGAGTTTTTCGGTGGTGAAGGCCTGTTGCGACCGGCGATGCACTACCGCTGGAATTTTGACGACGTTAATCGGGACTTCCTGTCGGTCGACTTCCCGCTGGGCTTCGCGCCGACAGGCGCGCCGCCTGAGCTGAAGGCGGGCATTTTCGACATGGCGAGTTTTCGCATGCGGGCGGCCATGGCGAGCTTCGGCGTATCGCCGGAAACCATCCCGACAGTGGAGGCGTCGTACGCTGAATTTCTCCGACTGTTCGAGGCGCACCTGGACGGTTCACCCTATCTGCTAGGGGGGCGCCCGACGATCGGCGACTACGGTCTGATCGCGCCGCTCCATGCACATCTCGGGCGCGATCCCTATCCCGCAACAATCATGAAGCGGACCGCCTACCGGGTCTGGCGCTGGACTGAACGCATGAACTTCGCAGCTCAGGACGCTGGCGAATATGGACGGCCGCCGGAAGAGCTGTTCCCGGCTGACGCCGTTCCCGCAACTTTGAAAGCCCTCCTGCGCTTCATCGCTGAGGATTACCTGCCTGAGGTCCGGGCCTATGTCGCCTTCACCAACGCCTGGCTCGCGGAGCGCCCGGACTTGGCGTCGGGCACAAGCGGTTTCGACCGCCCCCAGGAAAGACGCATCGGCGAAGTTGAGTTCATCTGGCGTGGCCATTCCGTGCGGGTGGGCGTTGTGCCGTATCGGCTCTATTTACTGCAGAAGATCCAGGACGTCGCCGATCGAGCGAGTCCAGCCGACAGCGCCGACATGCAGGCGCTGCTCGCGGAGACAGGTCTCTCCGACCTGCTGACCCTGCGCACCTCTCGTCGTGTCGAACGCGTGAACCATCTCGAAGTCTGGGGAGACCTCAAATGACCATCATTCAGGTTGAAGTGCGGCGGAAGTCGTTCGGGGAGACACGAGTGACGGAGCGATCGACACCGGCGCTCGCGGACGGGGAGGTGCTGGCGCGGATCGATAAATTCGCACTCACCGCCAATAATGTCTCCTACGCCTTGTCCGGCGACATGATCGGTTACTGGAAGTTCTTTCCGGTTGAAGAGCCTTGGGGAATTGTGCCCGTTTGGGGCTTCGCGGATGTGGTCGAAAGCCGATGCCCGGCGGTGCCGGTGGGCGAGCGTATCTGGGGGTTCTTCCCCATGGCGTCAGAAGTTCTGATCAGGCCGGGCCAGATTTCGGAGAGGTCTTTTGTCGACGAGGTCGCGCATCGCATTCCCTTGCCCGCAATCTACAATGCCTACCAGCGCACCGAAAGCGACCCGGAGGCCCTGAAGGCCATGGAGGACGAGCGTTGCATTCTGTTTCCGCTCTTCTCGACGTCCTACCTGCTTTACGACTACCTGATCGATAATGACTTCTTCGGCGCTCGTCAGGTGCTCGTCGGCAGCGCGTCGTCAAAGACAGGTTTCGGCCTGTGCAATCTATTGAAGCGCCACTCGGGCGCTCGGGCGCAGGTCATAGGCCTCACATCGCCACGCAATCAGGGCTTTGTTCGCGCGCTCGACGGTTGCGACGAGGTCTGCGCCTATGGTGAGATCTCTTCTCTCGACGGATCCGTATTGTCGGCGTTCGTGGATATGTCGGGTGACGGGGCGATCGTGGCGGCGATTCATGACCGGTTCGGCGCGAATCTGAAGCTCAGCTGTGCGGTCGGCGCAACCCACTGGGGCTCCGAGCGCTTCCGCCGCGAGAGCGTCGCAGCGCCCCACAATTTCTTCTTTGCGCCAGGCCAATTCCTGAAGCGCGAGCAGGAATGGGGTCCCGGAGAAGTCATGCGGCGCGCCACCGCCGAATCCGCGCGAATTTCGGTGGACATGCGAAAGCACATGTCGATCCGCCGCGTCGAAGGGCCGGAGGCGGTTGCGGCGGCGTTGCGTGAACTTGTCGCCAACGAGACGCCGCCCGATATTGGGGTGATCGCCAACGTTGGCAAACGATAGAAGGGGGTCTCAATGCGCCCGAGTTCAGGAGCCAACCTAACAAGAGCATCGTTACTGCTGTTGATCTCGGTGCTCGCAGCGCCAGGCTCCGCTTCTGCCGACGCAGCAGCCGGCCGGGCCTGCGCCAGCGCTCTTTCGGCTGAGGGTAGGATGATGTTCGATGCGGCAGCTGCAAAGGTGACGCCTGATAGCAAATTACGGGATGTGCTGATGCGCGAAGTGCGGGGCTTGCTTCTGACGGGAAAGCTGTCCCGTGATCTTGCGCAGAAAAACGCGCCTGCTGTTGGCGTGTGTCTGAGAGAGTTTCAAAGCTAGACTTAGCGGCCACACGAACGGCGGCGCCCGATCGCGGCAGCTTTGTGGTCGGTTGGTATCTTGGGCGCCGCTTCATGCCCGATGATTACGGGAAGAAGTGTCCGTGCCTTATTCGCGCGATGGGCAGGTCTCCAGCGGTTGATCTGGCTTGTGCAGATCTCCGGCCAAAAGCCGCGTGAATTCCCGGGCGACATGACGTTTCCTGCTGGGGTCCCAGAGTTCAATGCTTCGTGCGCACGAAGTCTCGCCTGGGCCTGAAGCTGACCTATATCGCCAATCACTGGGAGGGCCTTAAGGTGTTCCTCCGGGATGGGCGTGTGGAAATGGACTCCAATCCGGTCGAGGATGGAATCCGACCGACTGCCCTCCGGCGCAAGCACCACCTCTTCGCCGGGCACGACGAAGGCGGCTGTTCATGAGTGTTGATAGCTTCCCTCGTCGGAACATGCCGTATGGATGATATCGAACCGCTAAGCTATCTCACCTCAACCCTTGAGAGGATCGCCAACGGTTATCCACAATCCCGTCTCGATGAACTGCTCTCTGAACCGTTCAAGCGGAACGTCAAGATCTGCTGAGGGAGGTGATGGTCGCATCGCTTACGGCGTTAAGTTGAAGTCGAACCGAAAATCAGCGAAGCGCCATCGCTCTATCTTCGCCTCCAACCGCAGGATCCGTATTGTCCGCGCGACATCGCAAACTTTGCCGATCGAGCGCGGCCAGAAGCCGCTGCCGCTTGAGACCCAAGCGCCGCCAGAATGTTTCAACTGTAGCTCTGAGAGGTTCCCCTGAAAGTCATTGTGACAACGATTCTCGATGCCCCGGTCGAGCTGATCTGGGCGGAGGTGAAAACACCTCGCTTGCTAAACTACGTGGCGGCGCCTCTCATCGTCTTTGATCTCATTGATCCCGCGACCATGCCCGCTCACTGGGGCGACGGACGTTATCTGGTCAGTATGCGGTTTCTGGGCCTGATCCCGATTGGCCGTCAGTGGATCGTCACCACGACGCCGCAACCCGAGGACCAGGCCCGAGGCGCATTCCGCATTCGCGACAATGGAATAGGCGACATCGCCAAAGTCTGGGACCATCTTATCGTGATCGAGGCGCGAACCGACGGCCGCACGGACTATCGTGATGAAGTGGAGGTAAGAGCAGGGGTTCTCACACTTGGCGTTTGGCTTTTCGCGCACTGGTTCTACCGGCACCGCCAGGAGCGCTGGCGGCGCCTGGTTCGGAAAGGTTTTCGTTTTCCTGGACAACGGGCTTAGCGCCGCAGCGCGGGCGACTTGCTTGAATACATCCTCTTGATGCCTGCAGCGATCTGCCCGACCTCAGCCGACATCTCATCTGCGGTCATGCTGTTGAGATCTGGACGCCCGGGGGGCATCGGACCCTCGGCTGCGCCCCAGGATAAGGCTCCATTACGAGATTGGGCTTCTTCGCCAGCAGGGCGAGCAGCACCTTGACCGGCCCCAACGGCTTCCGGCGACCGTCTTCCCAGTCTATCCAAGCGCCTTTTGGCACGACGACGATGGCAGCGAAGCCGCTCTGCAGTCAGCCGGTCCTTTGCCTGATCGCCATCACGTCGACCGATGGAAGGTCCCCATGCTGTCGACGGGCGTTTGGGTTGTTCATCTCCTCGAGGGTGACTGTGACCTTCAGCTCTCTGTGGG
>CAIKWZ010000040.1 GCA_903831255.1 uncultured Alphaproteobacteria bacterium | reverse complement strand
TGACCGGCCGCGCCGCCGCCGGTTTTCATTCTTAGTCGTCCCGGCGCCAGGTCGAGCTCGTCGTAAAAGACGACGACCTCCGAGGGCGCGATCTTGTAGAAGGACATCGCCTCGCCAATCGCCCGACCAGAGTGGTTCATGAACGTCTGAGGTTTGATCAAAAGGGCTTTGACCGGCTCGCCTGATGATGTCGGCAGCCGACCCTCCGCCGTCTCGCTCTGAAAGCGTCCCCTCCACGCGGCAAAGCCGTGACGCAACGCTATCCGGTCAATGACCCGGAAGCCTATATTGTGTCGATGACCTGCGTATTTCGGGCCGGGATTGCCCAGTCCTGCGATCAGGAGCATGGCGTGAGCGTCCCGCTGTGCGGACGAACCTTTCGGTCCGTCCGCCGCTGTTCAGGTTATTTCTTGCCGCCCGCAGGGGCCTTGCCGCCTGCCGGAGCCTTGCCGCCTGCCGGAGCTTTGGCGCCAGCCGCCGGAGCTTTGCCGCCTGCCGCCGCCTTGCCGGACTTCGGATCGGCTGCGCTGGCTGCCGCGGCCGCAGATGCGGCGTCGCTCTCGGCCTTGTCGTCCGCATCGTCCTTGCCGCCGCGACCCTGGACGGATGCGATCGTGAAGTCCCGGTCGGAAATCACCGGGCGGCAGTTCTCAGGCAATGAGACAGACGAAATCTTGATGGTCTCGCCGATCTCGAGGCCGGCGATCGAGATCACGAGTTCATCCGGGATCGTGTCGGCCGGGCAGAGAAGGGCCACTTCGTGGCGCACCACGTTGAGCGTGCCGCCACGCTTGAGACCGGGCGAGGTCGCCTCGCCTGTGATCCTCACCGGGATGGAGACCCGGATCAGCTGTCCGGCCTCAACGCGATAGAGATCAAGATGCTCTGGCTCGTCCGTGACGGGATGAAACTGAATATCCTTGGTGAAAACCGACTGGACCTCGCCCTTGTGGCTGATCCGGACGACGTGAGAGAGGAATTTGCCGGACTTGACCGCCTTGACCACTTCCTTGCGCTCAAGGGTGATGGCGATGGGGCCGCGTTCGCCGCCATAAAGGATGCCCGGGATCTTGCCGGCCCGGCGCGACTCACGCGCTCCGCCCTTGCCTGTTTTCTCGCGCACTTCGACGTTCAGAAGGATGTCGCTCATGGTGTGACTGTCTCCGTTTCGCCCTGAAGTCCACCGCCTGAAGAGACGGCAACAGCCAGGCTACACAGGCGACGACCACCGCCGCCTTTCAGGAAAGGCGGGCTTATAGGCGATGAGGGACCGGCCCGCAAGCCAGGTCCCTCGCGCCCATTGAGGCCTAGCCCATATGATAGGCTCGCTCTCCGTGAGAGGTCGTATCGAGACCCTCGATTTCCTGCTCCGACTTCACCCGGAACCGAACGATCCGGTTGGTGACGAAGTAGATGATCGCCGTCGCGATCAGAGACCAGGCGACCACCGCCAGCACTCCCAGAGCCTGAACGCCTGCCTGCTGGCCGACGCTGACCCCGCCCAGGCCTGGCGCCATCGGTCCGACGGCGGCCAGAGCCGGTATGATCAGCGTGCCCAGAATGCCGCCGACGCCATGGACAGCGAAGACGTCCAGACTGTCGTCGATCTTCAGTTTTCCGCGGATCAGGGTCACGGCGTAGAAGCACACGACCGAGGCCAGGGCCCCGATAACAATGGCGCCGACGGGACCGACAGAGCCAGCCGCAGGCGTGATCGTGGCAAGACCGGCGACAAGTCCGGTCACCACTCCGACCAGTCCCGGGCGGCCAAAACGAACCCATTCGATCGCCATCCACACGAGCGCCGCAGTGGACGCCGACAGGTGGGTGACCAGCATGGCGGATCCGGCTGCAGTTCCCGCCGTCAGGGCGGAACCGGCGTTGAAACCGTACCAGCCGACCCACAGCATGCCTGCGCCGATCATCACGAACACAGGGCTATGGGGCGGGTGCATGTCTTTGGGGAAATGCGCGCGCGGCCCGAGCAGTTTTGCGATGAGAAGCGATGAAGCGCCGGCGGTCGCGTGCACAACCAGGCCGCCTGCGTAATCACGCACGCCCATGTCGTACAGCCAGCCGCCGCCCCAGACCCAGTGGCAGACCGGGGCATAGACGAGAAGCATCCAGAGCGAGCTCATGATCAGAACCGACCCGAAACTGACCCGCTCCGGGTAGGCGCCGACCATGAGGGCCGGGGTGATGATCGCAAACGTCATCTGGAACATGAAGAAGACGCTTTCGGGAAGCGTCCCAACCTCGCTCTCAGCCGTTACGCCTGAGAGAAACGCCTTTTCGAGGCCGCCCCAGACCGAATTGAGCGCGCCGCCGTCGCCGAAGGCGATCGCGTAGCCAGCCGCGAGCCACAGAATGGACATCAGGCAGGCGATGACGACGCACTGGCTGAGGACGGACAGCACGTTCTTGGCCTGCACAAGTCCGCCATAGAAAAGCGCGAGGGCGGGCAGCGTCATCATCAGCACCAGGGCGGTTGCTGTGAGAATCCAGGCGGTGTCGCCTGCGTTGGTTTCGGCGAGCGCAGCGGGCGCCGCCGCCACGACGCCCAGGGCGAGCGCTAGCGCTCGTCGAGAGAGTTTCAGCACGTCCATTCGATATCCCCTTTTGAAGCGAAATCTGTCGCTTGTGGCGAGTCGCTAGGCGGGGAAGACAACCAACTGGTTAATCAGAAGGCGGATCAGGGATTAACCTCATCGACGCCGTGGTTGGTTGTACAAGTTTTATGCGCGATTGATCGTTTTTTGTGCAGAATTCAACGAGTGCGGGAGCTGACGCCTCGTCCAGGGTTCGTCAGTCAAACAGTTTCGACACGCTCTCATCGTGAGCGATCCGACGAATGGCTTCGCCGATCAACGGCGCGAGAGTGATGGTCCGTATCTTGGCTGCAGACTTTACCTGATCCGAAGGCTGGATGGTGTCGGTAATGACCAGTTCCTTGAGCAGGGAGCGGTCGATATTGGCGGAGGCGCCGTTCGAGAGAACGCCATGGGTGACATAGGCCGCCACCTGGCTCGCCCCGCGCTCGAGGAGAGCCTTGGCGGCGTTGATGAGGGTTCCCCCGGAATCCGTCATGTCGTCGACAAGAATGCAGGTTCGGCCGCTCACATCGCCGATGATGTTCATGACTTCGCTTTCGCCCGCCTTTTCCCGACGTTTGTCGACGATGGCGAGATCCACATCCAGACGGCGGGCGAGGGCCCGGGCCCGAACGACCCCGCCGACATCGGGAGAGATCACCATCAGATCCCCAAGCCCGTAATGTTCCCGGATATCCTCTTCGATGGCGGGGCCTGCAAACAGGTTGTCGGTCGGCTTGTCGAAGAAGCCCTGGATCTGGGCCGCGTGAAGATCGACGGTCACCACCCGGTCGGCGCCCGCGGTCGTAATGAGATTGGCCACCAGTTTGGCTGAAATCGGTGTCCGTCCGTCCGTCTTTCGATCCTGCCGGGCGTAACCGAAATACGGCAACACCGCCGTGATCCGGTCTGCGCTGGCTCGGACCAGGGCGTCGATGGTGATGAGGAGTTCCATCAGGTGATCGTTCGCCGGCGCCGAAGTCGACTGCACGACATAGACGTCCTTGCCGCGGACGTTTTCGTTCACTCTGACGAACACTTCGCGGTCCTTGAACGACTTGATCTCGGCGTCGGTCAGACGAATGTCGAGGTAGGCTGCGATATCTGCGGCGAGGGGCCGATTCGCGTTGCAGGAGATGAGTTTCATGAGCAAGAACCCTTCCTGGTCGACCACTGGCTGGCGCCTTCGCGACAGCGTCGTGTTTCTGTCGCAATTCAGGTCTGCCTGCAATGCGGGGGAACCGATTTCCTGAGGATGAAGGAGGAGATCTCTGCCGACGGCCTGCGCCGTCAGGCAATGAGGGTGATGGCCGAGAGATTACGACCGGTCTGCGGCTCCCGTCGGCTGATCGACCCGCGATGGCTGAAGTAAAGCCCCGGCTCGGTCAGCGTATCGTCGCTGAGAGCGTCCAGATGGGACAGGCCCAGGCGCATGAGTCGCGCCATCAGGTAAGCCTTGAGATCGAAGTGTTTTCTGTCTTCCCGTCCGTCGACGAACAGGTGATCGGCCCATGGAGATGCGTCCATAACCGCTTCCACAAGATCAGGTCCGACCTCGAAGGACGCCTGCGACAGGCAGGGGCCGATCGCGGCAACCGTCCGGGCGGGATCGGCTCCAAGTTCGGCCATAGCCTCCACAGCGGCCTCCAGAACGCCTGAAACCGCGCCGCGCCAGCCGGCATGAGCCGCCCCGATCACGCCCGCGTGAGGATCACACAGCAGCACAGGGGCGCAGTCCGCCGTGAGAATTCCCAGGGCGAGGCCCGGAACAGATGTCACGATGGCGTCCGCCTCCGGGGCCTCTCCGACGGGAAAAACATTGCTCGCCCGAATGGCCCGGGCGGAGTGGACCTGCCGGACGATTGCGAGCCTGGGGACGGCGAGGCCGAGTGCAAGGCAGGCTCGTCGGCGGTTCTCCGTCACTCTGTCGGGGTCGTCCCCGGAGGCGAGGGCGCAGTTCAGTGATTTAAAGGCGCCTGCGGAGACCCCCCCGCGCCGCCCGAAGAAGGCGTGACGAATATGGAGGCTGAACCGTTTCAGGGCCGGCGCCTCAAGTGTCGGAGGATTGGGAAGGGGCGAGGTCATTCTTTTTTCAGCCTGTCAGAAGCCTGCCGGGGCGCCGGCCGATCCGGGAGAGAGACAGATGGCCTGAAAGCGGGATCCCATGTCCAGAGGGTCGACAAGCCTCATCGCGGCGCGTTGAACGGGGTCGGCTCGCGCCCCGGCCCGCGCGGACAGGCGGGCGCATCGCTCCGCGAACCCCAGGCGAAGAAGAAAGTCGCCCTGGGAGGTCGGACCGTCGACCCGGAGGCCTGCCGCCTCTGCAAGGCGAGCCAGATGGGAGAAGTCGACATCCGCTGTCAGATCGCAGCGCCCGGGCTCTGAAAGGGGGTCCGCCTGGCGTCCGTCCCTGTAAGCCCGAAGGGTGTCTCCCGGAGAATACGCCGGCGGGCCGTAGTCAATGAACAGCGCCCGGCCCGGGCCCCTGGCGAACCTTTCAGAGAGCTCGCTGATCAGGCCGGCCATGCCGGGGGCTCTCTCGAGCTGATCAGCGCCGTCGGGCGCATCGGGCGGATCGGGACTTGGCGATCGGCCGAATGTAAGATCTCCCGTCGTCGACAGGCCTATGCAGCGCTCGGCCCAGCCCGTCTCATCGCGCACGTACTGACGGATGGGCAGACAATCGAGAAACTCGTTGGCGATCAGGATGAAGGGACCGTCCGGGGCGGCCGAAAGCTGCCTGACGCCGATCGGGTTGTAGGAAGCGAGCTTCTGAGCCTGAACTCCGGCCAGAACGGGACTGGCTTCGATAAGGACGGGTCTTAACGCGTCGATGAAGCCCGGCGCGACCTTTGCCGCCCGCAGCATGTCGTCCATCATCACGCCCCGGCCCGGTCCTGGTTCAACCAGAAAAATCGTCTCCGGGGATCCCATCCCGATCCACTCATGGGCGGCCCAAAGCCCCAGAAGCTCTCCGAAGACCTGACTGATTTCAGGGGCCGTCTGGAAATCCCGACCGATCCCCGGATTGGAGGCATAGTATCCATGCTCCGGGTCATGAAGACAGAGCGTCATGAAGACCGATACCGGTATCGGGCCCTCCATACGGATGAGATCCCGTATCCTCTCCAGAAGAGGCGTCATGACGCTCGCGGCTCGACCTTCAACGCGCGATAAATCAGCCATCCGCCCAGCACGAGCATCGGAGCGGAGAGCATCATGCCCATGGTGAGGAAGTCGGGCAGGCCTTCGACAAACGGGTCCGGTTCCCTGTAATTCTCAACGAATGTCCTGGCGCAGGCATAAAGGACAAGGAAAAGACCTGCTGTCAGACCGGGACGCGCGAGAGCTCTGAACCTCCATATGGCGATCGACAGGACGGCGAAGAGAAGGGCGCCCTCGAGGGCGGCCTCATAAAGCTGACTGGGATGGACCACCTTCTCAGCCCCTGAGTAGACCCAGCTCCTGGTTCCCCAGTCATAGGTCGGAAAACGCATCCCCCATGGCGCCGTTGTCTCCCGGCCATAGAGTTCACCGTTGATGAAGTTCGCCAGCCTGCCGAAAAAGAGACCGATCGGCGCAGCAGCGGCGGCCGCGTCGCCGAGACGAAGAAGGTCAATCTTGCGCGACCAGGCCGTGTAAAGCACCGCGAGAGCGGCGCCGATCAGCCCCCCGTGGAAGGACATGCCGCCCTCCCACATCCGAAGGATGAACAATGGATCTCCCGCCATTCTCTCAGGCTGGAAGGGAAGGACATAAAAGGCCACATAACCAAAGCGACCTCCAAAGAGGATGCCGATCATCACCCAGAACGCGAAATCATCGATGTCCAGACGCGTCACAGGGGAAGCGTCCTTTGATCCCCAGAGCCGGGGTCGCTCCGCGAGGCGAACGGCGTACCACCAGCCGATCAGCAGGCCGAGGATATAGGCCAGGGCGTACCAGCGGATCGGAAACGGCTCCAGATTCAGGAATCCGAGTGATATTTCGGGGATCGGCAACGTCAGTGCGGCCGGATCTATCTTCGGAAAGGGGATTTCCACGCGCATGAGCTTCACCTATCCCGGTTGGTGCTGGGCGGGCCAGACCCCTCTATACATACCGGCTCAGGCCCTGTGGTCCACCTTGGAGACGCATATGCAGACCCGAAATCCGTTCATGGACGATCTGGCGCGGATGATGACCGGGGCCGCCGGCCTTGCAGGAGCGGCTGGCGAGGAGGCGCGGACGCTGATGCGCTCGCAGGCCGACCGGCTCGTTGCGGATATGGATCTGGCCCGTCGGGAGGAGGTTGAGATCCTCCGGGAGCTGACCCGAGGCCTGCTGGAACGAATCGATGGACTGGAGCGTCGGATCTCCGCCCTCGAGGGGGGCGGCTCAGGCGACCCATCGGAGGCCTGAACAGGCCTGTGATCAGCCCGATCGATCCGGGTTGTCCCGGTCAGCGACGCGCCATAGCCTTTCCCTCTGGAAAGGCGTATTGGGCCCCTGAGTCGCGGAGATCGTCATGACCACCCTCAGCCAGTCGGGACCGGAAAGGCCGGAGACCGCCCTTGACGTGGTCGAACAGACCCTCCTGGCGGCGGACTGGCTGTGTGAGCGCACTGAGGAGGGCGTGATTCACTGCGCCACCACGACCCGCTGGGGAGAGTGCGCCGGAATGTTCGCCTGGCGCGATGAGCCGGCCTCGATCCATTTCTCCCTGTCACTCGATCTGCGGGCTCCCGCGTCGCGCAATGCGGCTGTGTCCAGTCTTGTCTGCCGGATCAATGAGCGCCTGTGGCTGGGGCATTTCGACTACTGGGCCGATGACGGGGTGGCTGTCTTCCGACACACTATTCCGATGCTTGACCGAAGCTCTCCCGAGGCGGGAGAGGTCGCCGCCATCATCGCTGCGGGCATGGACGCGGCCGAACAGTTCCTTCCCGCGTTCAACTTCACCGCGTGGGCGGGGAAGTCTCCGGAAGAGGCGATCGCAGCTGTTCTCTTTGAGACGGCCGGAGAAGCCTGAGGTGAGCTCCTCTCTCGTTCTGATCGGCGCCGGCCGGATGGGCGGGGCTATGGCCCGCGGCTGGCTCGCGCATCCCTCGGGACCTGCGGCCGGTGGCGTAAGCATCGTCGAGCCCGCTCCGTCCGGGGATCTGATCGAGACCGCCCAGGCAGGGAGCCTCCTGTTGAACCCCAAACCACAGCCGAGTTCTTTTGTGGTCCTCGCGGTTAAACCCCAGGGCTTCTCGGCCGCCTGCGCGGACATCGCCCGGTGGGTGGGACCGGGCAGCGTTGTGATTTCGATCATGGCCGGGGTTCCCATGGAGCGGATCTCGACGGCCCTTGGGGTGTCGCGCGTCGCCCGCGCCATGCCCAACACGTCAGGCGCCATAGGAAAAGGCGTCACCGGGTATTGCCGCTCCGAGGCCGTCGGGGCTGAGCATCAGGCGGCGATCGAAGCTCTCCTGGCCCCTCTCGGAGAGGTCGTCGGTCCGCTGGACGAACACCTGATCGATGTCGTCACAGCGATATCCGGGTCGGGACCCGCCTATGTCTTTCTTCTTGCTGAGGCGCTGGCCGCCGCAGGGATGCGGAACGGACTTGATGAGAGTACGGCTCGGGTTCTGGCGCGAGCGACGGTCTCTGGCGCCGGCGCCCTGCTTGAGAGCGGCGAGGATCCGGCCGCGCTTCGCCGGGCCGTCACGTCTCCTGGCGGCACGACGGCGGCCGCGCTTTCGATCCTGATGGGCGCCGGAGGTCTCGAAGCGCTGATGGAGGCGGCTGTCAGCGCGGCGATCGCGCGCAGCCGGGAGCTGGCCTCTTCCTGAGACGACGCATCCTCAGTTCGGGCTCGTTGGAAGCCTTACTGACGCCTTGAGGCCTCCAAGCTCAGAGCGTCCAAGAATGACGTCTCCTCCGTGAGCCCGCGCCGTGTCGCGGGCGATGGTCAAACCGAGGCCCACGCCCGAGACGTTCTGATTGCGCGCCGGGTCGAGGCGGTTAAAGGGACGAAATGCTTCCTCGTACTGAGCCGGGGAGATTCCCGGACCATCGTCCTCAACGATGATGAGGGCTGCGTCGGCCTCCCGGCGGATGGTTATCCGGACATTCCGCCCATAGTCGGCGGCGTTGCCGGCGAGATTCGCGAGGGCGCGCTTGAGGGCGAGGGGACGAACCCGCATGCGGATCGGCGTCGGACAGCGAAGCGTCAGGGAGGCTTTTCGGGCGGCCACCTCGCTTGCCGCGGAGGCCAGTGTCAGCAGGTCGGTTTCTTCGGGTTGTTCGCCTTCCTCACCGCGGGCGAAGGCAAGGTAAGCGTCGAGCATGCCCTCCATCTCAGTGATATCCTCGCGCGCCGGACCCGTATCGACGTCCTTCGGCATCATCGACAGCTCAAGGCGCAGTCGGGTCAGAGGCGTGCGCAGGTCATGCGAGACGCCCGCGAGCATAGCCGTTCTCTGGTCGGCATATCGACGTATCCTGTTTCTCATGCGGATCAGGGCTCTTGCCGCGTCTCTCACCTCTCTCGCGCCAGAGGGGCGAAATCCCGGAGCGTCCTCACCTCGGCCGAATGCGTCTGCAGCGGCCGAAAGCTGAAGGATCGAGCGGACCTGGTTTCTGAGAAACGCATAAGAGGTCGCCAGAAGAAGCGCAGAAAATCCGACCGACCAGACAATAAAGATATGGGCGGTTATCACCATGACGCGCTTGCGATCGAGACGCGCCACCAGATAGCCGCCCTCTGTCTCGGCGACCACCCGCACGACCGCTTCGCCCCTCTCCAGGCTGACGCTGAAGGGTCGCTCCAGCGCGACGTCGAGTTCTGATCCGAGCTCCCTGCAGCATCGCGCCGGAGCGGTGAGAGAGGTCAGATCTCCGCCCGGGACAAAGGTGGTCTCGATCAGGCCTGAATTTCGGAGGGTCTCCGAAAGACTGTCCCAGGATTGCGGCGACCGGGTCCTCTCGTCCAGAGCGGAGCGAATGACCTGAGCCATGCTTCTGGAGAGCTGCGTATTCACATTCTGCACATGGGAATTGAAGAAAAACATCGTCATTGCGATCACGAAGACCAGCATCGGAACGATCAGAATGACGATGTGGCGGGCATTGTAGCCGTTTGGCGTGAAGTCCCTCAGTCGCACCATCGTCGTCAGCCTTCCGACGCGCTGCGTTCGCGATCGGGACGGGCCATGAAGACATTGGCGCGATCACGATAGACCGTCTCATAGCCCAGGCGTGTTAACTCGCCTTCGCAGTCCCATCGCCATCGTTCCCGATTGCAGTGCTCCATGAGGACCGCGCGCGGCCAGAGATCGCGTCTGGCGGTCCGGAAGAAGGGTTCGAGTACGGCGTCCTCAAATCCCTCGACGTCGATCTTCATGACGTCGACCCGCGAGAGGCCCTCCCGAAGCAACAGATCGTGCAGGGTCATCACCGGTACTTTTACGGTCCGTCCGCCCAGTCCGGACCTGAGAGTGGCCTGGCCGTGCTCATCGGGAATGGTCAGATCCGCCTCCCCAGCCTCTGACCCGAGAGCGGCCGGAACCAGGGTCACGCCTATTCCTTCCGACCGCAGGTTGTTGGCGCGCAACATGTTGAATTGCAGTCGTCGGAAAATGTCAGGCTGGGGCTCAACACAGATCACCCGCCCGCCCGGACGAAGAAGAGATGCGGCGAACAGGGAGAACATCCCCGCGTTTGCGCCGATATCCAGAAAAATCCCGTCTGCGGGCAGGCGCCGGCGAATGAAACTGAAATCGGGCTTGCTGTAGGCGCCGGGATTGAGGAGCGCCTTCATCTCTGAGTAGTTCGAGGTGAGGTGAAGGCGCGCGTTTCGCCCCCACAGCGTGACATCCACCGGGGAGGCCGACCGCTTCCGGAGGGTTTCTCCAAGCGCCTTGCGCGCAGCGCCGCGTCCCAGGGGGGTGTGGCGGGTCAGGGCGAGGATCAGCTGCGCCACCCAGGATGGCCTGTGCGAGCCAAAAGGGGGCTCGCCCCCGGCGTCAGGTGACCGGTCGTCGTGAGATGTGGCTGCGGACATGTCAGGGGGGATCTCCGGCCAGCCTGTAGCCCACACCCCGCACGGTCTGCAGGTGAACAGGTTCATGGGGATCGGGTTCGATCTTTCGACGAAGGCGTGTGACCTGAACGTCGACTGTGCGTTCGACCCCGGCGGCGGTGAGCTGAGCGAGCTCAAGGCGCGAGACAGGCTCGCCGTTCCGCAGCGCGAGCACACGTAAAAGCTGGGTCTCGTTCTCCGTCAGGCGCACCAGCTTGCCCGATCGCCGGAACTCTCCGCGAGCGATGTGGAAAACCGCGCCCGACAATCTCACCTCTTCGAGGGGCGCCTCTGGTCTCGCCCGGCGAAGGATGGCGGCGATGCGCAGGGAGAGCTCTTCCGGCTCGAACGGTTTTGAAAGATAGTCGTCCGCTCCCGACTTCAGGCCCTCGATACGTTCCGACGCTTCGCCGCGCGCCGTGAGGAACATAACGGGAGAGGAGATCGAGCCTCGAACTGAGGCGAGAAGCGAGAGGCCGTCTTCGCCTGGCATCATCACATCGAGAATCACCAGATCGAAAGTCATGGTCTGAAGGAGCCGGCGCGCTGTGGCCGCGTCCCGCGCGGTGGTGACGTCATATCCTTCACGGGTCAGAAATCGTCTCAGGAGGTCCCTGAGCCGATCATCATCGTCCACCGCGAGGATATGTCCGCCTGCCTGCCTCACCGGCTGGGTCCCGCCATCGCGCCGCGTCCCGCCGCGCCTCGCGCGATTTCCGCGAGCACCCGACGGGCGCCGGTCACGGCGTCCGGACCGCACAGAAGGAAGACCTCCCGCATCGTCGCCCTGCGCGTTTCGGCTCCTCGCCGGGTCATCGCTTCTCCTTCCGGGGTCAGGTGGATACGGCGCCGCCGTCCATCGAGCCTGTCCCGTTCGCGGGCGATCAGTCCCCGCGCTTCCAGCTCGTTCAGATAGCGCGCCAGGGTCTGTTTGGGAATGTCGAGGCGATTGCGCAGACCGCTGACGTCCTGAGGACCAAGATCGAATATTTCCATGAGAATATCGTGGGCGCCGTCCTGGATCGGGGCGGACCCGGGCGTCGGATTCGATACAGCCGACAGCCGCCGCGCAGCTGCCCGGATCAGGGCTGCGCCCTGGTCAAGCTCGGAATCGCGCAGGTAGAGACGGCCGTCGGATTCCGGCGACGGGACGGAGGAGGAGAGCGGTCTGTTGACAGGTACGGTCACGAGCCGACAATGGGAGAGCTGGAGACGGAACTCAAGTCTGTTATGCGCATCCCGTCCGCCAGAGTCTTGTTCGAGGAATGGCCCTGATGTCCTTTGTTCCCTATGATGATCGTGACGGCTGGATATGGCTGGATGGAAGCTTCGTGCCCTGGCGCGAGGCGAAGATCCATGTCCTGACCCACAGTCTGCATTATGGGGCGAGCGTATTTGAGGGCGAACGGGCCTATGACGGCGTCGTTTTCAAGAGCGCGGAGCATTCACGTCGTCTTCACAGGTCCGCCGAGCTGGTCGGCTATTCGGTTCCGGTGTCGGTCGAGGAGCTGGGCCGGATCAAGCTTGAGGTGATGGCCCGTAACGGGTTGGCCGACTGCTATGTGCGCGCTTTCGCCTGGAGAGGGTCCGAGATGATGGGGGTTTCGGCTCAGCAGGCCTCCATCCGGACCTGTGTAGCGGTCTGGCACTGGGGGAACTATTTTGCGGATAAGATGAAGGGGATCCGCGTGACCCTCTCAGACTGGAAGCGACCTTCGCCAGAGACAATTCCCAGCGCTGCGAAAGCCGCGGGGCTTTACATGATTTGCACGATGTCCAAGCACAAGGCGGAGGCGCAGGGCTATGCGGACGCGCTGATGCTTGATTACCGGGGGTATGTCGCCGAGCTGACAGGGGCCAATGTGTTTCTCATTCGCGACGGGGCGATCCATACCCCGACGCCCGACTGCTTCCTCGACGGCATTACACGTCAGACCGTCATCGAGCTGGCGCGTCGCCGCGGTTATGAGGTCGTCATCCGGCACATCACGCCCGAAGAGCTGCCGACCTTCTCTGAGTGTTTCATCACCGGCACGGCGGCTGAAGTGACCCCTGTGTGCGAGATGGCCGGAATAGCTTATCGGCCGGGGCTGATCACCGAAACCCTCATGAACGATTATGACGCTCTTGTTCGCGGACGTCTTGGGTCGCCGGCTGCGGCCTGAGACCTGATCGTCACGCTTCCATAGCGCTTCGAATTCGCGCCGCCTGGGAGGATAGAGCGTCCATGTCCGCCATCTTCCCCTGATGATGGGGCTGCAGCGGCAGATTTTCGTATCTGGGAATGACATGGACGTGCAGGTGGAAAACGGTCTGTCCCGCCGGGGCGCCGTTGAACTGAGTGATGATCACGCCGTCGGGATTTAAGGCGGAGACAACAGCCCTGGCGGTCTTCTGGACCCTCCCGAAGAGCCCGTTCAGCCTGTCTGCCGGAAGATCAAGAAGATTTCGCGCTTCGACATCACGCGGGACCACAAGGCAGTGGCCCTGGGTCTGGGGAAAGATATCCATAAAGACCACCGTGTCGGCGTCCTCCCACACCTTCACGCACGGCGCTTCGCCGCGAAGGATCTTCGCGAAAATGTTCGAGGCGTCGTAGGATCCCGACAGGCTCATTCTAAAATCCTTCTTCCTCTTCGGCGTCACCCGACGACCCGACCTCCAGCGTTACGTCCCGTCGGAAGGGCGTCAACTCAGAAAGATATCCAATGCCCTCATCGACCGCGGCCCGTTCACGATCGAGGTAGCGAGCCACCGCCTCGCGGAGCGGAGGATAGGCGATCCAGTGAGCGGATCGGGTGATGTGGGGCTCATAGCCCCGGGCCAGCTTATGTTCGCCCTGGGCGCCGGCTTCAACGCGCTTCAGCCCGCGTTCGATCGCAAAATCGAGAGCCTGATAGTAGCACAGCTCGAAATGGAGGAAGGGACGGTTGAGGCTTCGTCCCCAATACCGGCCGTACAGCGTGTCCGAGCCGATCAGATTGAGCGCTGCGGCGATCGGATGTCCGTCCAGATAGGCGACAACCATCATGACCTGATCCGCCATCCGTTCGTGAAGCCTCTCGAAAAAGGCACGGTTCAGATAGGGCGAGCCCCACTTCCGGGATCCGGTGTCCATGTAGAACCCGAAAAACGCATCCCAATGGCTTTGGGTCAGGGATGGTCCGGTCACCCGCTCAATGTGAAGACCGTCCTGGGCCAGCGCCCGCTCGCGGCGGATCATCTTGCGCTTGCGGGAGGTCAGGGCGCTGAGAAAATCGTCGAAAGTTCCATACTGTCTGTTGACCCAGTGAAACTGCTGGTCGGTTCGCAGGAGAAGGCCCTTCTCGCCAAGCCAGCGCCAGTCCGCCTCGGTCAGAAAGTTAAAGTGAGCCGATGACAGGCTGGCTTCTTTCGCCAGGGCCACGGCTCCGCCCAGCAGGGCGCTGCGGACCTGTTCGCTGTCGGCTTCCGGCGAGACAAGGAGGCGCGGGCCGGTGACCGGGGTGAAGGGAGATGCGCACAGGAGCTTTGGATAATACTGCCCGCCCGCCCGCTCGAGGGCGTCCGCCCACGCGTGGTCGAAGACGAATTCTCCTCGGGAGTGCGATTTTATGTAGACCGGAAGAGCGCCGGTCAGCTCCCCCGCCGAATTTGAAGCAAGAAGGTGCCGGGCCGCCCAGCCGGTTCTGGGGGAAACGCATCCGGTGATTTCCATCGCCTCGAGAAAATCCCAGTCCATGAAAGGGTTCGTGGGACGTCCTGACGGATTGGCGAGCGCATTCCAGCTATCGCGCGGGATGGCGGTCATCGATGGTTCGATGCGGGTCTTCAGCAGTTCACGGTCAGCGTTCATTGGGAGGGACTGACCTCTTCTGGCTGAAGACCTTCGAATATCGGGGCCCAGCCGGGACGATCGGGAAGATCCTCCCGGCGTCTGATGGTCCATACCACGCAGGGCAGCGGGAAGGCCTCGATCTCCGGGCGCCTGAGGAGGGTGACGTTTGGTCCTGCGAAAGCGCAGCCGCGGGTCAGAGCCCAGTCCAGAACGTCGCTTAGCTCCCGCTCGTCAGACGCATCGAGCAGGAGCCCCACAGGGCTGTCGGACCCGGATGCCAGGAGGGCTCTGACTGTCTCGAGGTTAAAACTCATCAGGGCGAAGCGCCCTTGCGCGCCGGCAAGCTGTCGCAGAACCTGCCAGGCGATCTCCTCGGGATCTTGATGGGCCTTGAGTTCGATCAGCGTCGGCGTCTCCCCAAGTTCGCAGATCGCTCGCCCCAGCGATGGGATCGTTGATCCGTCCGGAAGGCGCATCCTCTCAAGGTCTTTCAGGTCATGGTCCCTGAGGCGGGTCTCAAGGCCGCACATGCGTTTCAGGTCCTGATCGTGAAAGACGACGGGCTCGCCGTCTCCCGATAAGGTCACATCCAGCTCGACGCCGAAACCCCATCGGCGCGCCGCTGCGAAGGATGGTATCGAATTCTCGCTCGGACCTTCCGGTCGCCAGAGCCCCCTGTGGGCGTACTTGTGACATGAAACGTCCCACACGGCGGGCTGGTTTCGTCTAGACGAATTCCACAACCGCATCGACCTCCACGGCGACCCCGAACGGGAGGACCGGACAGGCGACAGCCGAACGTGCGTGACGACCCTTGTCTCCGAAGGCCAGAACGATGAGATCGGAACAGCCGTTCATCACCTGCGGAATATCGGTAAAATCCGGTGCGCAATTGACGAACCCGCCAAGTTTCACGACCCGGGCCACCCGCTCCAGATCCTCAAGGGCGGCTCGGATCTGGGCAATCAGGTTTATCGCGCACAGACGAGCGGCGTCACGGCCCTCCTCGAGGGTCATCGTCTCTCCGAGCCGCCCACGCACCAGTCCCTGCGGTCCCATGGATATCTGGCCCGAAACGAAGAGGAGGTTTCCTGTCATCACGAAGGGGACGTAGTTTGCTGCAGGGGCGCTCGGGGTCGGCAGGACGATGCCTGCGGTCTCAAGGCGGGACAAGGCGGTCATGGTCGGCTCCTCAGCTTGTTACGAGTTCTTCTATGAACAAACGCTCCACTTTCCAAATCCGAAGCGCGATGATGGGTCAGGTCGCGGACGTACGGGATTTCAGCCGCATTCCCCGACCGGTGGTGGCTGAGCCGCGCCCGAAGCGAGATCGCACCCGATCGGCGGCTCTCTCCGCGGCGGCTCTCTTGAGGGAGGCGGGTTCGGCGAGATCAAGACTGTCGCCGGCCGCCGGAGAGAGGTCGGACAGGCCCACCCCCATCAGGCGATAGCTGACCCCGGAGGGCTCTGCGCGAAGAAGATGGAGGCTGGTCTGGAACAGGATCCTCGCCAGTTGTGTCGATGAGACGAGTGTCCGGCGTCGGGTCACGGTCTGGAAACGGCTCGTCTTCAGCTTGAGGGTCACGACCCGTCCCTCCACGCCAAGCATCTTGGCGCGGGTCGCAGTCTGGTCGCAGAGACCGTAGAGGGCGTCTTCAAGGAAGGGGGCGTCAGCCGTATCCTGACCGAATGTGGTCTCCGAGGAGACGCTCCTGCGTTCTCCCCCAGGGGTGATGGGCGTGGCGTCGCGTCCCCATGCGCGATCGTAGAGTCTGCGGCCAAGCTCGCCGTGCCGGCGGACAAGTGTCTCCCGGGATATCGCCTGCAGATCTGATATTCTGACAATTCCTTCTCTGGCGAGCCGCTCGGTTAAAGCGCGTCCGACGCCCCCGATGATCGAAACGGGCCGAGCGGCGAGCCAACCGGGGGCGTCCAGTTCCGACAGCGCGAAAAAGCCTCTGGGCTTGTCCGCCTCGCTTGCAAGTTTTGCGAGAAAGCGGTTGGAGGCGATCCCAATCGAGACGGTTAGTCCCATTTCGGCTTCTATTCGGGCCTGCAACTCCATCATCAGTCTGGCGGGACTGGCCTTATGAAGCGTCTCGGTTCCGGACAGATCCAGATAAGCCTCGTCGATTGATACGGTTTCGACCAGCGGGGTCAGCTCGTGCATCAGGGTGCGGATCCTTTTCGCCTCCTGAACGTAAGCGTCCATGCGCGGGCGAAGAACGACAGCCTCCGGGCACGCCTTCAGCGCCTGGAACATGGGCATCGCCGAGCGGACGCCATAGGAACGGGCGATATAGCAACATGTTGATACTACGCCTCTTTTTCCACCCCCGACGATAACAGGGCGTGAGGTGAGGGCGGGGTCGTCACGCTTCTCGACCGCCGCGAAGAACGCGTCGCAGTCCATATGCGCGACGGCGAGGCGGTGCAGGGACGGATGAAAGATGAGGCGCGCGGACCGGCACGAAGGACAGGTCCTCACTGTCGGCTCGACATCGCTCCGGCAGTCCCGGCACAAACCCTCCACCCGGTCCGGGCGCCCGACCGCATCTGTCATCTGATCGTCCGGGCTTGAGTTCGGGAATGCCATAAGACTGTCAGTAATGCTTCTTGATGTTGTCAAAGAGCAGTTAACACTATCAGGCTTAGAATGGCAGCAGCGGCGGGAATCACCCCGCCCGTGTCGAGCGTGATGCAGCGATGGCGACTGCGGCGGCCAAGAAAGTCCTTGTGGTCGAGGACAATGAGCTCAACATGAAGCTCTTCTGCGACCTGCTGGACGCGTTTGGATACGAGACCGTCCAGAGCCGGGACGGTCTGCGGGCGGTTGATCTTACGCGTGAGCACCGGCCCGATCTCATCATCATGGATATTCAGCTTCCGGAAGTGTCGGGGCTCGATCTGACACGCTGGATCAAGGACGACGCGTCGATCTCCGATATCCCGATCATGGCTGTGACAGCGTTCGCGATGCGTCAGGACGAACAGCATGTCCGCGAGGCGGGATGCGAGGCGTATATGTCGAAGCCCATCCAGATGATGCCCTTCATCAATACGGTCAAGCAGCTGACCTCGCCACGCGGGGCGTCCCCGACGAGGGCTGCCGCCCCGTCGCCGGCCCCGCGGAGACCCTCGAGATGACCTCGAGGGTCCTTGTCGTCGACGACATCGAAGCGAACCGTCGGCTGCTCCGGGCTAAGCTCAGCACAGAATACTTCCATGTCACGCTCGCCGTAGACGGGTATGACGCACTCGAGCGCGCAGTCGCCGAGGAGCCTGACGTCATCCTGATGGACGTCATGATGCCGCGCATGGACGGGGTTGAAGCCTGCCGGCAGCTCAAGGCTGATCCAAGGACGGAACATATCCCGGTCGTGCTGGTCACCGCGCTGAACGAGCGGGAGGACCGCCTGCGGGGGCTTGGCGCCGGGGCGGACGATTTTCTGACCAAACCTGTCAACGATGTTCATCTGCTCTCGCGCGTCAGGGCGCTGACGCGCTTCAAGATGGTGGCCGACGAGCTTCGCAAGAGGGAGGCGAGCGGTCGTCGCCTTGGCTCAATAGACCTGGCGACTTCGGTGCGGATGACGGAACCGGCCCGCATTCTCGTCGTGGACGAGAATGAACGGCAGGCGCGGCGCATCTGCCGGTATCTGGAGGGGCTTCACCGTCCCATTTCCATGACCGAGGCAAGCCAGCTCGGCGTGAGCACGGCGCTGGTCGATCTCATGATCATTTCAATGTCGAATGAACGCGTCGATACGCTGCGCCTGTGCGGCTATCTGCGGTCCCTTGAGGCGACACGGGATCTCCCTATTCTCCTGGTGGCTGACGTGTCCGAGGAGAAGGCCGCCGTCCGGGCTCTCGAGATCGGGGCCTCCGATATTGTCTTCAAGCCGATCGATCATGAAGAACTGAACGCCCGGGTTAAAACGCAGGTTCGCAAGAAGCGTTATCTCGACATGCTTCGTCAGCGTCTGGACCAGTCCATGGAGCTGGCCGTCACGGATCAGCTGACAGGTCTTCACAATCGTCGTTACATGACCGGACAGCTCGTGCAGTTTCTTAATCGCGCCAACCGCGGCGGCTCTCCCGTTTCCATCCTCATGGCGGACCTTGATCACTTCAAGAAGATCAACGACTTCTATGGTCACAATGCCGGCGACGAGGTTTTAAGGGAGTTTTCGAGGCGCCTGCAGGATAACATCCGACCTGCCGATCTCGCCTGCCGGTTCGGCGGGGAGGAGTTCATCGTGATCATGCCCGACACGACGGCCGCTCTCGCCGTGCAGGCTGCCGAGAGGCTGAGGGTGAAGATTTGCGAACGCCCGTTTCAACTTGAACCGGGGGAGAGCCTTAACATGACCATGAGCGGCGGAGTGGCGACCGTGCGCGCTCCGGACGACACGGTCGAAGGCCTGATCGGACGGGCCGACGATGCGCTCTATCGCGCCAAGCGGGGCGGCCGCAACCTGGTTGAACCTGAAAGGGCGCCGGCGTCCTCCCCATCCCAGACGACTTAACTTTCGTCTCGAGCCGGGGCATAAGGTTGTCATGAACATCAAGACAACACTCCCCGACGCCGGTGAAGCGAAGCTCCGCTACCTCGATGCGGATTTCGAGGTCCTGAGACCCGGGCGTTTTGTCGTTTGCTCGGTGACCGGGCGACGCATCGCTCTTGAAGATCTCCGTTACTGGAGCGTGGACCTTCAGGAGGCGTTTTTTGATGCGCAGTCTGCGTTCACCCGCTGGAAGCAGGTGCAGGACGCCCCGTGAAGCCCATCGTCGCTGCTGCGATTGTTGTCTGTGCCGCGCTGGCTTCGGGGTGCGCGTCGGATCCGGTTTCGTCTTCCGCCCCGCCATCTTCGCCGCAGGCCTCCGCGCCCAGGGGAAGTACGTCTCCGCCCCCGGCCGTGGCGACCGATCCTTCCCGGTCTGCTGAGGCCCAGGTAAGCCGATCGCCGCTGGAGTGTTCACAGACTGCCCTTCAGGGCGGGTTGATCGTCTGTCGCACACTGCCGCTTATGGTTGTGACGCTCGACGGTCATCCCATTGCGCGGGCGGATTTACAGGGCCTGGCGGTGGTCGGACTTCCAAGGGATCAGCCTCCGATTGCGGTTATAGGTCTCGCGCCGCCGCTGGATCAGCCCGCGCCGTTCGGGGTTCGCGGCGCCCGAGCCGAGGTCATGGTCTCCTCCCGAACCGATGGGGTCAGCCGCTTCGTGATGGCATGCGGCAAGATAGCCCCGCAGACCGACGAAGAGACCCGACACGCACAGATCTCCGAGGGAAAAAAGTCGCAGGCTCTGAAGGGCGTTTATTCGCCGTCCGGCGATCTGTCCTTCATTCTTCCGGCCAGGGGACGCACGTCGAGTCCTTTCGGAGCCGTGCGGACCTATGTGCCGGACAACGCGTCCTGTCAGGGGCGGACGAGCGTCCATAACGGGCTCGATATCGCCGTTCCGACCGGCACGGAGGTAATTGCTCCGGCCGCCGGGGTCGTGCTGCTTGCGGACCCCGACCTTTATTTTGAGGGTGGAGCGGTTTTTATCGATCACGGGCGAGGCCTGCTTTCCGTCCTCATGCATATGAGCCGTGTCGACGCCCGGACGGGCGATCAGGTGGTTCAGGGTCAGCCAATAGGCCTGTCGGGCGCCACCGGGCGTGTCACGGGTCCGCACGTGCACTGGGGCCTCAAATTTCGGAAACTTCTGGCGGCTGATCGTGACCAGGATCTCTGGATCGATCCGTCACTTGCGCTGTCGTCAACCGCCGGGTCTCAGTGAGTTCATAACGCCTGCTTTGACCCAGGCCTCCTTGGGCCACCGATTGTGCATCCAGAACCATTGCTCGGGAGCTTCCCTGATCCTGGCCTCCATGAACCGGTTGATGCGAGCGACCATGTCCGAGACGGCGAGGGCTCCTTCAAGTCCGGGGGGCGGCTCGATCGGATCGTGCACGGTGACGCAATAGCGGGCAGGGCCAATTCGGGAGGTTGTGACGGGTATGAGCGGGCATGCATAACGTAGCGCAAGACGGCTCGGCCCTGGGGCCGTCATCGCTTCGTGACCGAAGAACGGCGCCGGGATGCCCTGATTGAATTTCTGATCGTTCATGAGCGCGACCGCCCGTCCGCGTGAGAGAGCTCGCATGAGATCGCGCGTTCCTGCGCCCTTGGGGGTGAGGACATGAACTCCATAGGCGTAGCGAGCCCGTGCGATCCTCCTGTCGATAAACGGATTGTTGGCGGCCCGGTATGTGATCTGACAATTCGACAGACGACGGCTCAGAACAGCCGCCACGAGCTCCCAGTTGGCAAAATGCCCTGAGATAATCACTGCGGGACGTCCGGAGCGCGCGATGTGTTCCAGACGCTCCTCTCCGAGGATGACAAGGCGTCCATCGCGGCGATCGGGATCAAAGTCGGCCAGATGGGGCATTTCTCCGGCAATGCGCCCGACATTCTCCCACGCCCTCAGAGCGACCGTGTTGACGCCTGCCTCATCCCAATCCGGAAAGGCGAGTCTTATGTTGCGCAAGGTCGTCCTGTGGGCCGCTGTGAGCGGGCCCAGACGCCGCATCAGCTTTGCGCCGAGGTCAGAAGCCTCTTCTGCTGAGCGCGACTTCATGCGCTCCCAGTAGAGCAGATCCCAGGCAAGGGCTTCAATACGCCATAGAAAGCGCTGAAAAAGGGTTGAGCGGTTATCGATGTCCTGAGGACGAACATACCGGCCGGGCGCTGGGTCCTCTCCCCCGGGCTCGAGCTTTTCTTCGGTCAAGGGCGCCTCTCCAGCTTCGCAAGAATGAGGGCTGTAAGCGCCGTTTCATTCTCGATCTCAGCATGAACTTTCGCCGTCAAAACCTTTTCTCGAACCTCCGGGCTGAGCCGCACATGGTCTTTCTGAGTTGTTATCAGTCGGGCGTTTCGTTCGGAGGCGAGGGTCATGAGGTAAGACAGGTCTGAGGTGCGATAGGGATGATGATCGTCAAAGGGCACGGTCTCTACAAGCTCAACGCCCGGGAAATCGCGCAGCGCATCAAAGAAGCGTTCAGGACGTCCAATCCCCGCGAAGGCGACATATCTCCCTGCAGGCGTTGCGGCGGTCGGCGTCAGGCGACCTCGAAAAACCGGCAAACCTGCGGTCATCACCACGTCAGGCGTCGGTCCATCACCCATCATGATCACCAGGTCAGCCCGATCGAGCCCCTGGGCGGCCGGCTCCCGCAGAGGACCTTTAGGAAAGACATGACCATTGCCGAAGGGCTCTGTCGCATCAATGACGACTATGGAGATCGTCTTCAGAAGCGTGGGGTTCTGATGTCCGTCATCCATGATCAGGATTCCGACGCCAGCCTCCGCCATCGCCGCCGCGCCCGCCACCCTGTCGCGGGCGATCCAGCTCTCGCCGGACAGGGCCAGCATGAGGGGCTCATCGCCTGTCTGTCTGAAGGAGTGCGTCAGGGGATCGACATGAGCGGGTCCGGTCAGACGACCGCCATAGCCTCTGGACAGGGTGGCCGCACGAAACCCCTGCGCAACAAGGCGCTCTCTTACCCAGGCGCTGACAGGCGTCTTGCCGGCTCCGCCGAGGGTCAGATTGCCGACGCAGATCACCGGGAGGCCCGGATCGTACGCAACCGTTCGCGCAAGACGGCGTCTTCCGGCGACGGCGTAAGCCCATGCAAGGGGCGTCAGAAGGCGACGCACCAAAGGGGCTGAGGCCCGGGATCTTGGATCGAGAGCTCTCCAGAAATGGGGTTCACGCATGACGTCGGCCTCCCGCCGTCAGAGCGAAGAGCGCGCTCAGCGTTTCTGCTCGGGCGCTCTGCGCCGACTGCAGCAGGCGTTCGACGCCTTCCTGTCCGAGCGGCGGCGCGCCAATCTCGCGCCGCCAGAAAGCGGCGAGATCTTCCGGAGCGTACCCGATCTCGAGCGCATTGATGTCCATCAGGTCGCGGAACATATCCCGGAAGTTGAATCCGTTAGGTCCGGTCAGGACCCTTTTTCCCAGAACGGCCGGCTCCATCGCGTTGTGCCCGCCTACGCCCTCCGCTGTGGCGCCCCCCAGAAACACACCGTCGCTGACCGCGAACCAGAGCGGCATCTCGCCGAGGGTGTCGGCGATCAGAACGTCGAGCTCAGAGGCGGGGTGAGCCCCGTCGAGCGCCCGCCGCCTGCCGCTGAAGCCGGATGAACGCACGAGGCTCAGGATGTCTTCACCCCGTTCGGGATGGCGCGGGGCGATGATCAGGATCGCATCCGGTCGCTCCCGTCTGAGGACGGAGAAGGCTGAGAGCGCGAACGCCTCCTCTCCCGGATGGGTCGATGCGGCGAGACAGACCGGGCGCTCTCTCAAGGCGCTCCTGATCTCCCGAACCTTTTCCCCTGGCGCCGGAAGGGCGCGCACTGCCTGCTTGAGATTACCGCACACTGAAACCCTGGCCCCGGACAGGGCTTCCAGTCCGCTGCGGGTCGCCTCATCCGCCGCGCCTATGAATGCGAAGGATGAGAAGAGCTCACGCGCCGAGCGTCTTGCCCGCCTCCACCCCTGAATGGAGCGCTGGGTCATGCGCGCATTCACCAGCGCGCAGGGCAGGCCTCGTTTTCTCGCCTCGGTCAGCATGCCGGGCCAGATCTCACCTTCTGCAAGAACCAGCGCGGTCGGACGCCAGTGATCCAGAAAGCGCGAGACTGACTGAGGCGTGTCGACCGGCGCCATCTGGTGGATCAGTCCGGGAGGCGCAAGTCGGGCGAGAAGATCGGCAGAGGTGAGTGTCTGGGTGGTGATCACCGCTGAGAGATCGCCGCACCGCTCTTTCAGACCCGCGAACAGATCGACGAGCAGCCGCATTTCCCCGACGCTTGCGGCATGAAGCCAGATCAGCTCGCCTGGAGGACGGACCGCGGTTGCGCGGCCGAAACGCTCCGGGATCCGGTCCTTGCGTTCCTTTCCCGCGCGCATCCGTCCCGCCATCACCCGTCGCGCGAAGGGGTGGAATGCGCCCATGCAGGCTCGATAGGCCGAAAGCAGAAACGTCATTGTCCGGGGTCCGGGCCCGATGGCGGCGCCTCAGCCTCCGGTCCGTCTCCAGGCGGTTGTCCGGCGAGGGCGTCTGCTCGCGCTGTCGCCCAGCGAAGGCGCGCTTCGACCTCGCGCCGAAGATCTTCCGGGTCTCTGTCCCGGTGCGCTGTTACGGGTTCGGCGAAGACGGCCGCCGCCCGGGAAAACGGCAGCGGGAACAGCAGGCGGTCCCATGTGTCGAGGCGACGCGCCCTGGCGGAGAGCCCATAGATGATGATCGCGGACTGGGTCTGCTGAGCGAGCTTCACAGCCCCGATCCCGACATGTCCGGCCGGGCCTTTCGGGCCATCGACTGTTACGATCAGCGAGGCCCCGCGCTTCATGGCTGTTATGGCTTCGCGCGCGGCCGCCACGCCGCGTTTGTCTTTGTTTTTCGAAGGGTTGGCTGCCGAACCACGAATGATATGGAGCCCAAGCAGTCGACCGGCCCTCGCGGTGAACTCGCCGTCGCGTGAGGCGGACACCATCAGGGCCGTCCTTTCGGGCGGCCTGCGCCAGCGGCGTCGCAGTCGGATAACGACCAACGGCATAAGCAGGATCCGTGAATGCCAGGCCGCGATGATCGTCCCCCCGTTTCCCTCGTAAAGGGCGCGAACAGGCCCTTCGCCCTCGATCTTCCATCTCAGCGTATGCGTGAGGATCGCCTGGTAGGCCCAGATGAGTGTGCCCAGAACGTAGGGAATCACAGGAGAGCGGGCGAGGCGCTTGAACATGGGGGCGTTATACTCCTCACGGCTTCTCCCGCCAGAGAGCGGACTGCGACGGGTGTGTCAAAGACGCCACACTCCCGCCGGACAGTCCTCCAACCTTGCAATCCCCTCGCCATCGTGCATCTAGCCTAACGTCATCTCCGCCCGAGGCCATATGTCGGACCCCATCGATCTGTCGACGCTTTCAGGCCGCAGGCGAGCCCGGCGGGAGCTGGTCTGGGGCGATCACGGCTTCCTGCGCCGACGATTTCATAATCTTCACCAGATTTCTCCCGAGATGTGGCGGGCCAACCAGCCTTCGCCGGAACAGGTTGGCCGGTACGCGTCCGAACTGGGGATAAAAACGATCATTAATCTCCGGGGGCCGAGCCCGAAGGGATACTACCTCCTTGAAAAGGAGGCCTGCGAGCGGGAAGGGGTCCGGCTTGTCGACTTTCAGGTCTTTTCCAGGGACTCCCCGGAGGCCGAAAGGGTGCTCAGGGCGCGGGACCTGTTTGAGCAGATCGCCTATCCGGCCCTGATGCACTGCAAGTCCGGAGCGGACCGTGCCGGGCTCATGGCGACGCTCTACATGCACTTTCGACGGGGTCAGACCATCGAGGAGGCTCTGGGGCAGCTGTCTTGGAAATACCTCCATATCCGCGAGGGCAAGACGGGGATGCTCGACTACTTCTTCGAGACCTATCTGTCAGAAGGCCGGCCCGACGGCCTGAGTTTCGAAGCGTGGGTGGCCGGGCCCTATGATCGGGACCGGGTCAAGGCCGACTTCCTGAGGAACTGGAAGGGATTTCTCAATCTGGACCGTCTCCTCGGCCGGGAGTGACAGGCGCCCCGCACTGCTTAAAAATTCGTTCGCGCAAGCCCTGTAATCAGGGTATAAACTTCACGGAAAACGTGAGGGGTGCCCAATGAAGATCTTCATTATCAATAGTTTCCGAACGATCATCTACATCGCTTACTTCGTGATCATTGGGCTTTACGCCTTCGGCGCTTACCTGCAGCGCAGCGATGTGAACGAGGTCTTCCAGGGCCTTTTCGGAAGCCTGCTTAATCCCTCCGCAGAGGCCGCCCTGTCGATCGTGATCGGCCTGCTCGCCGGCTGGTTTGTGGCGACGATCGTCTGCGGTCTGCTGGTTACGCTTCTCGATATCCGGGACGATATCAATGATCGCCTGCCCGACGGACGGGGAAAGTAGTCTTTCGAGGCGGGTTACTGTATCAGCGGGGCGCCGGCGGATGACCGGCGCCCCGTTTGCTTTGTCGAGGGTTCATGGCCGTATCGTCTGAGGACATTCTTGCTTCGCTGATCGAGCGGACGCTCAAGGCGGGAGCGTCGCAGGCGGACGCGCGGCTGACCGCAAGCGCGAGCCTCTCGGCGGAGGTTCGCAATGGCGAGCTTGAAAGTGTCGAGCGGGAGGAATCTCGGGGGATCGCCCTGCGTGCGCTTGTGGGGTTGCGTCAGGCTCATGTCTCGGCGACGGACCTGTCGCCCGACAGTCTGAAGGCGCTCAGCGAACGGGTCGTCGCCATGGCCCGACAGGCCCCCGAAGACAGGTGGTGCGGATTGGCGGACGCTACCGAGATCTCCCGGGAGCGCCCGCGTCTGGATCTTGAGTGCGACGATACGCCGGACGCCGCCGAGCTCGAGGCTCGTGCGCGGGCCGGAGAAGCGGCGGCTCTGGCGGTTGAAGGGGTCGCTCAGGTGGGCCATGCCGGCGCCAGCTGGTCGTCGTCCGAAACCTACCTTGCGGCGTCGAACGGATTTTTTGCGCGGCAGGCATCCGGTTATGTCTCAACCGCCGTGATGGCGATCGCGGCCCGAGACGGAGCGATGGAACGCGATTATGACAGCCATGCCTCCCGACGGCGCGGACTGCTTGAGGCGCCCGAGCTCCTCGGCCGTCGCGCAGGCGAGAGGGCGGTGCAGCGTCTCTCTCCCCGCAAGCTCGAAAGCCGAACGGCGACGGTGATATTTGAGAACCGCGAGGCGGGTTCGCTTCTGAGTGCGTTTCTGGGCGCCGTGTCGGGCCCGGCTGTCGCGCGCGGCGTCTCCTTTCTGAAGGATAAGCGCGGTGAACAGGTCTTTGCGAAGGGTGTGAACATCATTGATGATCCTCTGCGCCCGGGCGGGTACGGTTCGCGCGGTTTTGATGGTGAAGGGCGTCCCGTCGGCAAGCGCCTGATCGTGGAGGATGGACGTCTGGTCGACTGGCTGCTGAACGGTCCTTCCGCCCGTCAGCTCGGGCTCTCTCCTAACGGTTTCGCCAGTCTCGGGTTTGGAGATCCCCCCGGCGTCAGTCCCTCCAATCTCGAACTGCAGCCCGGAGCGTCCTCGCTCCAGCAGCTGATGGCCGACGCAGGGTCCGGTCTCTTTGTGACCGATATGTTCGGACCTTCGCTCAACGCCAACACCGGAGATTATTCCGTAGGCGTGTCGGGAATGTGGTTTGAAGGCGGGGAGCTCGCCTATCCTGTCTCCGAGGTCACGGTGGCGGGAGATCTCATTTCCATGTTCCTGCGCGCGCAGCCCGGCTCCGACCTCGATGTGCGCAGTTCGGTCACCTCGCCAAGCCTTCTCATTGAAGGAATGATGCTTGCCGGTCGTTGACGCTGCATCCGACCTTGCTCTGATGGCCGGGGTCGCACGTGAGGCTGGCGAGCTGTCGATTGAGCGCCTGAAACGCGGGGTTCGCGCCTGGGAGAAATCTCCCGGTCAGGTGGTTACGGACGTCGATATCGAACTTAACAGACTGATCCGCAGCCGCTTGAACCAGTCGCGTGCGGATTACGGATGGTTGTCCGAGGAGGAGGAGCGGTCGGGGCCGCCGGATCTGTCCCAGCCGACCTTCCTTGTTGATCCGATCGACGGGACGCGTGCCTTGATCCGTGGCACGACCGGGTTCTGCGTCTCCCTGGCGCTTATTCTTGGGGGCGAAACCCTTGCCGGGGTGCTGTTCAACCCCATGACAGGCGAGATGTTTACGGGTCTTGCGGGCTCCGGGGCTCATCTTAACGGAAATCGGATCCGGACCAGCGAAGCCTCTGAGGTCGATACGTGCCTGATCGTCGGGCAATCCCGAGTGTTCCGGAATACGCTCCGGTGGCCGCTTGTCCGTCATCTTGATCCTATGCCCAACTCCATCGCCTACCGGATCGCACTTGTTGCGGCGGGTTCCTGCGATGCGGCCGTTGCCCTCGGAGACAAGGCCGACTGGGATCTGGCGGCCGCGACGCTGATCCTGAGCGAGGCGGGGGGATGCGCCTGCGACCGGATGGGACGGTCCTTCCGCTATGGCGGAGCGGATCCGAGGCTGGCGGGAGTGGTGGCGGCTGGCGCGAAT
This sequence comes from uncultured Alphaproteobacteria bacterium, assembly GCA_903831255.1. Classification (GTDB taxonomy): domain Bacteria; phylum Pseudomonadota; class Alphaproteobacteria; order Caulobacterales; family Hyphomonadaceae; genus UBA7672. Next base: position 188,800 of record CAIKWZ010000040.1, on the reverse strand, counting down.
CTTCACCCGCTGATATTGGACGCCGTCCTGAACGCCGTTGCGCCTGCATGATCGGTGCAGGCTGGGAGAAGAGACATGCCGGCCCCTGAAACGACCTCTCGTAAACAGCTGCTTCATCTGGTTCTGGGCGGAGAACTCAAGGACGTCACCGGGGTTGAGTTCCGGGATCTGACCAAAATTCACTTCGTAGGAGCCTATCCGGACTACAAGTCCGCATTCGAGGCATGGAAGGGAGTGGCCCAGAGGACGGTCGACAATGCGCAGGTGAGGTATTTCATCCTGCATGCGCATCGTCTTCTCGATCCCGAGACGGGTCGCTCGCACGATGTTTGACCGCTGAACCCGCATCGGCGCGCGGGCTCGCCAGGCGCTTCGCCCGTGACTGGCTGGCGCCGCAGTGGCGGTGGCTGGCGCTCGGCGTCGTCTTTTCGGCCCTGACGGCAGCCGCGGCATACGGCTATGCGGAGATTACGACGCGGGCGGTCGACTGGCTCAAAGATGGCGATCCCCGGGTTTTTACGATCGCGCCGGCGGCTATCCTCGCCCTGGTTCTGCTGCGCTCCTCGGCGCTGTTCTGGCAGACCCAGGCCAACAATATCGGTGTTCAGCGCGCCCTTATTCATCTTCAGCATCGTCTGTTTGAGAAACTGATCAGCGGAGACTTCAGTCGTCTGCAGGCCGCCGCATCCGGGGCCTATGTGTCCCGTTTCTCTAACGACGTGCAGCTGATCCGCGAGGCCAGCCTGCGGGTGGCGACTAATCTGGCTCGCTCAAGTCTGACAGTGGCGGCGTGCGTCCTCTTCATGCTGCTTAAGGACTGGCCTCTCGCTCTGCTTCTGATCGTTGTTTATCCGGTCGCGTTCTGGCCCGTGGTTCGGTTGGGTGATCGCATACGCAGGACATCGCGTGTCGCCCAGGAACAGGCTGGCGAGCTGTCGTCCTTTCTGACTGAAGCTTTCCAGGGCGCGCGGACCGTCAAGGCGTATTCTCTCGAAGGGCGCCAGATCGACCGCGCCCGGTCAGCTTTTGAAGAGCGCGCGCGCCTTTATCTGCGCATCCTTCGATCCAAGGCCCTGGTCGATCCCTTCCTTGAAGTGATGGGAGGGGTTGCGCTCGCGGGTCTCTTCGCGTTCGCCGGGTGGCGTGCGCTGGCCGGGGAGGCGAGCGTTGGGGAGGTGATCGGGTTCATCACCGCGATTGGCGTTGCCTCGCCCGAAGTCAGGGCGCTTGGCACGCTGAACTCGGTGCTCAACGAGGGTGTCGCAGCTGCGGATCGTGTCTACCAGGAGCTCGATCAGCCTTCGCGCGTGGTTGATCGGCCCGGAGCTCAGACGAACTTCCGGTCGTCAGGCCTGGTGGAGGCCGATCAGGTGGTTTTTTCCTATCCAGGCGGAGCGGAACGCTCCTCCTCAGTGCTCAACGGGTTTACCTTCAGGGCTGAGCCAGGGGCCGTCACCGCGCTTGTTGGTCCGTCGGGTTCGGGGAAATCTACAGTCTTCAATCTCCTCCTTCGCCTTTATGACGCAGACGCCGGACAGTTCAGGCTCGACGGCGTTGATCTGCGCAACCTGTCTCTGTCTTCCCTCAGGGGCTGTTTCGCCCTGGTCTCTCAGGACGCCTTTCTCTTCGAGGGCACGATCCGGGACAATATTCTACTCGGGCGACCAGGAGCTTCCAGCGACGATGTTCTGAGGGTCGCGAGGGAAGCTGCCTGTCATTTTATCGACGAAGCGCCGCTGGGACTTGAGACGCCTGTCGGAGAGGGGGGGCGTAATCTTTCCGGGGGACAGCGTCAGCGGGTCGCTCTTGCACGCGCCTTGTTGTCGGAGGCGCCGATCCTGCTGCTGGACGAGGCGACCAGCGCGCTTGATTCTGAAAGTGAGGCGCTGGTGCAGGATGCCCTTGCACGTGTTGCGGGGCGACGTACCATAATTGTCGTGGCCCACAGGCTTGCGACAGTCAGGGCCGCGGATCGGATATTCGTTCTCAGCAGCGGCCGCGTGGTGGAGAGCGGTCGCCACGAAGAGCTGATCGCGCTTGGGGGACGGTATGCCGAGCTTGCGTCCGGACAACTGACCTGAGGCGGGAGGCTTGAATGGCCCTGGAGACGCTTCGCTCCTCAATTGGGAGGTACGGGATGACAAGATCCGGACAACTGGCGGCTATGGCGTGGCTGGGACTTTTTTTGTCTGCCTGTTCGCCGGAGAGGGACGCAACCTCTGCTGCAGGCGATGCGCCGCGTGACGGTCCGGCAGAGACGGTGCAGGCGCCCCCGGAGGAAATTCCCGAGCCCTTCGTGCTGGCGATTGATGCGGGGCGACTTAGCGTCCTGCTCGGGCGCGCGCGCGAAGGTCTCGAGGAAGGGGCCCCTGCCGTCGAGCAGGAAGATGGCGATCTGATCCGGGCTGATCGCGAATTAAGGCGCGCGGGTCTGGAGCTGGTGGCGCTGCGGGATGAAATCTGTCGGCGAGGCCTGCTAACCGCTGACGCCTGCGTCATTGCGGGGGCGCCTTCATGGGTGTTCGATCCGCCGGAGGCGGCCCCGACCGCGGAGGTGATTTACAGACGCACCCGTGAGCTGTCAGACGCAATGAGCCCGTTTCTGGAGGTCGGATGCGGATTGGGTCAAGCTCCTGAGGACGGACCGGAGTTCTGCTCGGTGGAATAATCCTTTACCGGGGCTTCTCCATTTACCGCGCCTCTGCAACGGCGTAGGGCTAGCGTCATGATCTCACCCTTAGCGGCCCGTCGCATCGCCATTGCTCATAAGTGGCTTGGTCTTGTCGTAGGGGTTCAGCTCCTTGTCTGGACTGCCACGGGGCTCTTCTTCACGCTTTTTCCTATCTCGGACATTCGGGGGGACCGGCTGTGGTCGGCGTCTGAGGACAGCGTGGTGGATCTTTCCGCTGTTCGGGTCACGCCTCAGGAGGCCCTGTCGTCGGTGGTGGAGGATCGTCCTGTCTCTGTCACGCTACGATCGCTTGCAGGCACGCCAGTCTACGAAATCCGGGCTGAGATCGGCTCCTTCCTTGTGTCGGCTGAAACGGCTGAGGTTCTGTCTCCAATTTCTGAGGAGCAGGCCCGCGCGATCGCCTCAGTCTCCTGGCTTGGGTCGGAGGAGCCCTCAAGGATGGAGTTCGTGGAGGCGCCGCCAAGGGAGGCTGGGGGAACAGGTCCCATGTGGGCGGCGCATTTCGAGGGGTCGGGACGGCCGGTGCTCTACGTTAACGCCGTCAGCGGGCGGCCCGGTCCGGTGCGAACGGATCTGTGGAGGACTTATGACCTGCTCTGGTCCCTGCACATCATGGATTACCGATCGCGCGAGTCTTTCAATCATCCGCTGATTGTCGCCGCCGCCGTGCTGGCGCTCTCAACATCGCTGTTCGGCATCGCGCTGCTCGCTCATCGCTTCACGCGCGGCCGCTTCATGAAAAAGGGGAACACTCCAGCATGACACTGTCAGATATGTCCGCGCTCCTCGGCTGCCTCATTGGCGGCGGCATGGGGTTTTACGCCATGCTTCGTCCGTCATGGGCCTCGCAAATCGTCCGACTTCAGGCGACCCCCGGACTGGTCGAAGGAAAATCGGAGTTCAGGGGCACCTATGGGGGGCTGTTTTTCTTCAGTCATGCTCTCGCCGCCTATGCGATCGCATCGGGACTCGAGGGGGCTGCGCTCGGGGCCGCCATTTTGGGGGCGGGGTGGTTCGGGGCCGGGGTCGGGCGGGTCATTTCAATTTTTCTGGACCGCGCGTGGACCGGCCTCAATGCATTCAATGTCGGATTTGAAAGCGTCTTGGGGGCGCTGCTCGCGGCGCCGCTTATTGTAAGCCATCTCTAGGGGAGAGGTATGCCCATGCCGGATCGTCGAGAGACCCCAGTCAAGTCGTCGGGCGCCCCCGTGGAGGGGGAGCGGATCGCCAAATACCTGGCCAGCGCCGGCCTCGCCTCCCGGCGGGAGATCGAGCGTTTCATCCTCGATGGTCGTGTTGTGGTCGATGGGGTGAAGCTCGAATCTCCGGCGTTCAAAGTGACGGGGCAGGAACGAATTCTGGTCGACGGGAAGCCAGTGGCGCGACCGTCGGTCTCCCGGCTCTGGCGCTATCACAAGCCCGCAGGCCTGGTGACCACCAATCAGGACCCGGATGGTCGGCCCACAATATTCGATATGCTGCCTGGCGAGCTTCCGAGGGTTCTGACCATCGGCCGGCTTGATCTGAACACGGAAGGGCTGCTGCTGCTGACCAATGACGGGGGTCTCGCCCGCGCGCTCGAGCTTCCCAGCACCGGCCTCGAGAGAACCTATCGGGCTCGGGCCTATGGACGTATCACGCAACCTGATCTCGATCGTCTGCGCGACGGAGTTGTCGTCGACGGGGTGGAGTATCGCTCCATTCGAGCGCGTCTCGAGCGATCGGTCGGGGCCAATTGCTGGATTGAGCTGGTGTTGACGGAAGGCAAGAACCGGGAGGTGAGGCGGGCGCTTGAGAGCCTCGGCCTGAAAGTGAACCGGCTGATCCGGGTCTCTTACGGTCCTTTCGAACTTGCTGATCTCGCTCCTGGCGTCGTGGCTGAGGTGTCGCCGGCGGATCTTCTGGCGGAAGTCGGAGAGATGATCGCTCCCGAACGACGCCCGGATCCCAGTCGCCCGGTGCGCGCCCGAGCCAGCAGCAACGCGCCGAAAAAGTCTGGCGAGCCGCGCGGCAGCCGCGATGAGCGACCCAGGGGGCCGCCCGAGCGGAGCGCACGCCGGCCCCGCAGGGACCGCTAATCAGGCGTTGCGGATTTTCAGATCGGATACCACCCCACGGGAGTTCACAATGAAGCTCTACACCGCCGCCATGGCCCCCAACCCGGACCGGGTGAGATTCTTCCTTCAGGAGAAGGGCGCCTGGGATCAGATCGAACGGGTCGAGGTCTCGATCATGAAGGGCGAACATAAGACGCCTGCCTATCGGGAAGTCAGCCCGCTCGCGCAGGTTCCTGCACTCAGTCTGGATAACGGCGTGCACATTACCGAGAGCCGGGCCGTGTGCACATATTTCGAAAGCGTTTTTCCTGAGCCCAATCTTATGGGTCGCGATGGTCAGGAAGCGGCGGTGATCGAGATGTGGGATCGGCGGGTCGAGCTTTCCTATATGGGTCACATCGCCGGCTGGTTCCGCCACTCCCACCCGGCGATGGCGGAGCTGGAGGCGCCCCAGTGCAAGGAATGGGCGGAGATCTGCTCGCGCCGGGCAATCATGGGGGCATCTTTCTTTAACGAAAGACTGGCGGTTTCGCCTTTCGTCGCGGGTGATCGTTTCACCATCGCCGACATCTCGCTCTATGTGTGCATGGGTTTCGGACGGCTCGTGAAGTTCAAGCCGTGGGAGACGCTGCCGGCTCTGTCCGCATGGAGAGACAGGATGGCGAGCCGGCCAGGCCTCGCCTGAACAGGGTTCAGGAGGTCGTCCTGGTCTTCACCCGGGTTATAACGGATGTGAAGCTCAGGCACGGCCGTCCGGCCGCGGTGATCAGTCCACGAACATAGATCAGCCGACCGCCTGCACGGGTCACTTCTCCGGTCGCCTCCATAAGGTCGCCAACTGAGGCCGGCCCGAGAAAATCTCCGCTGAGGTTCACGGTCACCGCATTGCCCTCAAGCACATCCTGAGCGAATGCGAACGCGCAGTAGTCGGCAAAGGTCAGCATGCAGCCGCCGTGCATGAACCCTCCTCCGTTCATGTGCCGGGGCTCTGCAATAAATCTGCACAGGACACGGCCATCGTCGAATTTCCGATAGTAAAATGGACCACTGCTGGTCTCGAAGGCGTCGCTCGGCCAGGTCTTCCACCCCGCCCAGGGACCGGTTTCTATAAGAACTGCGTTGCTCATCGGGCTTTCACACTGAACTTTATGCTGTGGGATGGCCTAAAGGCGGCAGAGGGGTTTGTCATGTGGCTGCTGACGATTTTCGCCAATGAGATAACGCGCCTTGAACTCCGTTCGCGCATCGCGTATGGCCGTGACGGTCTGGTTTTAGGGGTATAGCTCAGCTGGTAGAGCATCGGTCTCCAAAACCGAGGGTCGCGGGTTCGATCCCTGCTGCCCCTGCCAGATCGCCGCTTTGTCAGCTCTCCATCCGGGGTGGTGAAAGAAGCGGTCCTGTTCAGGGGGAACAGAACGGGTTCCTTTGTCTCCCTGCGTCAGCCGGCACGCCGATCAGGCGGGGCGCCAGCGCGCAAAAAGTCCCGTCGGAAGGGTGAAGCCCCGCCCGCTCTCCTGAATAGCCATTTCTCCACAATCGATTTCCCCACCGAGCTCCTCTAATGTCGTCGCCAGGGTTTGCGCCACGGCCAGGTAGGACAATCTCACCGCATAGACGGTCGCAATCACAAAAAGAGGATCGGGGGAGAGGAGCTGGCGGACCCTCGCCAGCAAGGGCGAGAACTCCTCTTCAAATCGCCAGGTCTCGTTTTTAGGGCCGCGACCGAATTTCGGCGGATCCAGCACAATCGCGTCATAGGTCCGGCCCCTGCGGATCTCACGGTCGACAAAGCTCATCGCATCGTCGCAGATCCAGCGGATCGGCCTGTCCGCCAGGCCGGAGAGCGTCTGGTTTTCTCTGCCCTGAGCGATCGACTTTGCTGACGCATCCAGGTGAACAACCTCCGCGCCGGCCGCCGCAGCGGCGAGGCTCATGGCGCCGGTGTAGCCGAAGAGGTTGAGAAGCCTGACGGGTCGACCCGCATCGCGAATGGACTGAGAGGCCCATCGCCAGTGAACAGAGTGCTCAGGGAAGACCCCGGTGTGTCGAAAGGCGCTGCATCGGGCGTTGAGCGTCAGCGCCTCCCAGCGGATCGGCCAGCTTTCCGGCGGCGGGCGGCGGGGACTGGTCCATTGTCCCCGTTCGTCCTCCCCCTCTCGGGCCAAGAAAACCGCATCCGCTTTCCAGCTGTCCACGGGAGACTGCGGGCGCCACAGCGCCTGAGGGTCCGGACGGTTCAGGCGCTGGTCGCCATACCTCTCAAGCTTACGTCCCTCGCCGCTGTCGAGAAGCTCGTAGTCCCGCCAGTCATTGCTGAGGAGGAGAGAGAAGGGACGGATAATCACGGCGTCGCCCCCTCATAGCCGGTCGAGCGCCAGACTTCGTAGATCATGACGCTGGCCGCCGATGCGAGGTTCAGACTATCGGCGGCTCCGGACATCGGGATCCTCACCAGAACGTCGCATTCAGATTCAAGTGTGGGAGGAAGCCCTGACTGCTCGTTGCCTAGAACGACTATGGTCCGCTCAGGGTAGCGGACCTGGTCGTGACGCTCCCGTCCGCGCATGGAAGCCGCCGTCAGCTGAGCTCCTGTCGCCGCCTTCCATTTGAGAAACTCGTCGGTCCCGGCCCGGGCGACAGGCATTGCAAAGATCGACCCCATAGAGGCGCGCACCGCCTCCATGGAGAAGGGATCGCATGTATCTCCTATGAGCACGACCCCGTCGACGCCCGCCGCATCGCCGGTACGCAGGATTGTGCCGAGATTGCCCGGGTCCCGAACCTCAAAGAGCGCTAGCCAGCGTCGTGGCCCCTGCGTGGGAAGTTCCGTTAAAGCTGACAGACGCTGGTGAAAAGCGGCGATAACTGTCTGGGGATTGTCCTTGCGAGAGACGGCGCTCATGACCTTCTCACTGGCGGTCAGCGTTCTTGCGCCGGCAGTCCGCAAGCGTCCAAGCAGGTCTGCGGTGCGGGGGCGTTCAAGGGCCTGGAGGCCGGCGAGCGCGACGGACGGACGCCATCCATGGCGAAGTCCTTCCTCGATCAGGCGGGCGCCTTCCGCTAAGAACAGTCCCGATTCTTCACGCGCCTTCTTTCGATCAAGCGATCTAAGGAGCTTCACGGTATCGTTGGACACGCTTGTGACGTGTTCCGGAGTTTGTCCGGCTGTGCGGCGGTCTGCAGGCGTCATGGGAAGGGTCGTTGAGGCATGGAGGAGGCCGGACTACGCACCGGATCATGCCCGGCGTGTCTGGTCTATGCATGTTAGGGAGACGATGGAAGTCTGAAACGCCATGGATCTTGTCTCTGAACTTCGACCTTTTCGTCCTGGTCTGCGCCTCCCGCGCCTCTCATCGGTCGCGGCCGTCGCTATGGTTCTTCTGTTCGGCGCGGCGGTTCCCCTCGCTCTGGCCCTCGAGCGCCGCCTCGAGATACGGGCCCGGGCGGCCTTGACGTCGGCTGGGGCAGGTTGGGCGATGGTTGAAATGTCGGGTCGGACCGGGCTCATTCGGGGAACGCCTCCGAACGAGACGGCGCGGCTCGTGGCGATGCAAAGCGTGCGTGGCTCCAGCGGGTCGGGATGGTTGCGGGGCGTCTCAGAGGTTCGCTACGCGCCGCATGAGATGTCCCGGGACAAGGCGGGCGCGTCAGCGGCTCCCGCATGCTCTGCGCTTTCGAAGGGGCTTGAGCCGACGACCTTTCAGTTCGATCTGGGGGCGGCGGGTCTGACGGGCTCGCAACTCGACAGAATTTCCGTCATGGCCGCTGAGCTGCTGTCCTGCTCAAACTGGGACCTGATCATTGAAGGTCACGCCGACGCCACGGGTTCCCGGGATGCCAATATGCGTTTGAGCGCCCGACGCGCCGAGGCGGTCAGGTCGGCGCTGATGGAGGCAGGGGTTTCGGGAGAACGAATGACTGTGTCCGCCTACGGGGCTTCGCGGCCCGTACGAGGGTCCGGGGGCGCTATCGAGCCCGAGGCCAGTCGCCGGATAGAAATCCGGCTGATCAGGAGGGATCGAAAGTCATGATATGGCTTGTCATGGAGATCTGGATCCTCCTCATCCTCGCAATCGGCCTCGGCGTCGTGCTGGGCTGGTTCATTGCAATAAAACTGGGGACCCCACTCAGGCCTCGACGCCGGATGAGCGAAGTTCTTCTTCTTCCCGATGTTCGCTCTGAAAGGGAGGAGGCGGACCCCATGTCCGCCGCGTCGGCGCCGCCGGAGACGGCTTCAGACGAAATCCGACGGGCTCCCCAGGGGGATGACGGGGAGGCTCTCAGGCTCAGATTGCGGGCCAGTTATGCCGACGCCCGTATCCGGGTGCTCGAGGACATGCTCCGAGGCCAGGTTTCGAAGACATCGACATCGGCGAAGTCTTCACCCCCCGCGGGACGAGACCTGAACGCGCCGCCGAGCCGCCACCCCAACCTCTGCCGGACGGGGCCTCGTCCGGAAGGGCCGGACCTCCTGCAGCGTTTGCCTGGCCTTGGCCCCTCGATCGAGACGCGTCTTCATCAGCTCGGCATTTTTCATTTTGATCAGATCGCTGGGATGTCGCCGGGCGAGGCGGAGTGGCTTGACGCCCAGCTGGGCGGGGCGGGACGCGTGCGTTTTGAAAACTGGGTAGAGGAAGCCGGGCGCCTGAGCCGAGAGATGGCGAGGCGGGCCTGAAGGGTGTTTCTGCATTGTGCTTTTGCGACGCACTTGCAACACGCTGGGAATGGGCCTAGAGCTGAGATTGCGAATTATTCGCAATAAGGACTCCGGGATGCCGTCTCCGAACTTCGGACTTTATCGGCCATGGATGCTCGCCGGGGCCGCTCTGGCGTGCGCCTTGCCCGCGTCCGGTCTCGAGCCAGGACCGGATCCCGCCTCAGGCGGCATCGAACGCATCACCATTACTGCGGATCGCGAGGGTCTCTTTGATATTGGCGGATCGGTTCAGCGTCTCGATGAGGCGGATCTTGAGAGACATGCCTACAGCGACCCCAATCGCGTGCTGCGCCTGACCCCGGGGGTCTATCTTCAGGAAGAGGATGGCGCCGGCCTGCGCCCCAATATCGGGATCCGTGGATCGGGCTCGGACAGGAGCAGCCGCATCACCGTGATGGAAGATGGGGTCCTCATGGCGCCAGCCCCTTACTCTGCCCCGGCTGCGTATTACTTTCCAAGGCTGGCTCGCATGACGGGCCTTGAGTTGTCCAAGGGACCCGCCTCGATTGTCTATGGGCCGCTCACCACTGGCGGAGCGCTGCACCTCTTCGGAGCGCCCATTCCGGACACAGTCGAGGGACTTTCAGGAGCACTTGAACTCCGCGCGGGCGATTATGGGGGATCCCGTCTCCACGCGCGCGCCGGCGGATGGCGGCAGGCTGGGGCGGATCTGGAGGTTGGAGGGTTTCTGCAGCTCCTTGATGAGCGTTCAGACGGCTTCAAGGCGCTGGATACAGACCGAGGGACCGGCTTCGACATCCAGGATGGAGTTGTCCGCCTCGGAGTGCGCACGCGCGGAGAGCGCGGGCCGGTTCAGGGCCTGGAGTTCAAGCTCCAGTCCTCGAGCGAGGTCTCCGATGAGACTTATCTCGGCTTGACGCTTCAGGACTTTGCCGAGCAGCCCTTTCGACGCTACCGGGCGAGCGATCGCGACCGAATGCTGGTCGACCATCAGACCATGCAGCTTACCTATGAAGCCGAGCTGCGGTCTGATCTCGCCTTCACCGCGATCGCGTATGAAACGCGTACCTGGCGACAGTGGTACAAGCTTCAGGATGTTCGCAACCGGACGGACACGAGCTGGCTGACCCTCTCGTCCGTTCTCGCCTCTCCGACCACCTTCGGCGAGGCCTACAACGCTCTGGTCGGGGCGCCTGGGTTTGTTTCGGCGTTCAGTCCGGCCGGAGAACTCCGGGTGAGGAACAATCAGCGTTCATACGTGTCGTCAGGAGTTCAGGGGGCTCTGGATTTTTCCTTCGCGACGGGTCCGGCGGACCATCAGCTTCAGGTCTCTTTGCGTCGTCACGAAGACTATGAAGATCGCTTCCAGAACGACGATCGCTATCAGATGTCGAATTCGCGCATGGTGCTCCGATCGGCCGGTGCTCCGGGGTCCCAGGATAATCGTTTTTCGTCCGCTGAGGCCTGGTCGGCCTTTGTGCGGGACGAGATTCGCTGGGGAGATTTCATCCTCTCTCCCGGGGTCCGCTGGGAGAGCATAGAGAGCCGACAGGCCATGTATGCTCTGACGGATCCAGCCCGATCCGGGGGCGCGCCGGCTGTATTGAACAGGCTGGATACCGTCATTCCGGGCCTAGGCGCGACATTCGCGCCCACTCAGACCCTTCGCGTCTTCGCCGGCGTCCATAAGGGTTTTTCACCACCTGCTCCCGGAAGTCTCGCCGATGCGGAGACGTCCTGGAACTATGAGGCCGGCGCCCGCTATCAGGATGCCGTCGTTCACGCCGAGATTGTCGTGTTCGCCAATGAGTTCGACAATCTTGTCGGAACCTGCACGTCCTCATCGGGGGAGGGGTGCACGATCGGAGACCAGTTTTCTGGCGGACAAGCCAGCGTTCGCGGACTTGAAGTTGCTGCCGAGGCCGATGTCGGCGATCTTCTGAGTCAGTCCTTTTCGGCGCCGGTTGGGTTGGTCTACACGCTGACCGAAGGAAAATTCGGATCGTCCTTCAGCTCTTCCTATTCTCCCTGGGGGCAGGTTGCCTCGGGAGATCTTATGCCGCAAATGCCCCGCCACCAGCTTACCGTCACGGCGGGCATAGAGACTGAGTCCGCTGGAGTTCACCTTCTGATCAATTACGTCAGCGATGCACGTTCAACCGTCGGGCGGGGTCGACCGATCGGAACCGACCTGATCGAGGGACGCATCCTTCTGGATCTGTCGGGGCGCCTCGAGCTCTTTCCCGGCGCATTCCTGACAGGGTCCGTCACCAATCTGACGGATGAAGTCTACAATGCGGGATTTCGTCCGGCGGGAGCCCGGCCAGGGTCGCCCAGGCAGATCTCCGTCGGGCTATCTTATTCTTTCTGATGATGCAGACGGGCGGATGCAGAGCCTCAGACCTCCTTAGATCGGTCGGAGAGACGGCTGGCCTGCGCCTCCCAGTCTGAGAGGCCGTCAAAGGGTGTGATGCGGACGGACCTGAATGCGCCCGGTTCATCCAGGCATCTGAGATTTATCGAATAACCATCCGGGTTCGAGCGCGGGACATAAAAGGACTTCACCCCGCAGGTCCCACAGAAGAGGTGACGGGCGCATCCGGTGTTGAACCGGTATTCCTGAAGGGCCGAACGAGGCGTCAGCAGCCGAAATCGTGATGCCGGAACAATCAGATGGAGATAGCCGGACTTCGTGCAGATCGAGCAGTTGCAGTCCTCAACTTCGACATCGTCAGGAGCCAGAGCTTCGTAACGGACAGCGCCGCAATGGCACCCTCCTGATCGCCACAAAAGGCCTTCCTCACCGGCGGCCGTCATGGCGCCGACCCGCCGCAGGAGCGCACCATACCGGCGATCTTGTCCCGATCCAGGTCCAGAGAAATGAGATTGAAACCCGTCACGGAATCCGGCTCCGGCGTCGTGGTGGTGAGCTGCACGCTTCTGGCGGTCGTCAGGACATCGAGGAAGCGCTTCGAGATATCGATGGTCATCGTCACGTTTCCGTAGGGGCTGACGGTCGGAGGCGTGATGATCTCTGTCTTCTCAAGTCGAACATTGCGTACATCTGAGAACCCATCCGGTCCCGGCGTCGCCAGCTGCCAGAAGAGGGACAGGCCTCCCGAGGCCAGATCAACGATCCCCTGCGCATCCTCGCGCCCTCGGCTCCTTCTTGTGTCGTGGACCAGCCACATCAGCAATCGCGGCGAGCTTGTCCGGTCGCAGAAGAACTCCAGCCTGTCCTCCTTCCATTCGTCGCCCTGGGTATGGCGCAGGAAAAACTGTCCCTGAGCGTCCGTCTCATAGGACCAGGAGAGCGAGCGATGGGTGAAGTTGATGCGGTAAGCGTTGAGTTTTTCCTCAGTCAGGGCGTTGAGGGTCTGCGGACCGGCCTTGGACATCTCGGTCAGGAAAACCGGATCCGCGCCCATCGTGCGCACATATTCAACAATCTCCCCGTTGGCGACCTGAAGCATGGACAGAGCTTCGGTCAGGTCAGGGCAGTATCTGACGTCCGGGAGAAGCAGCCATGGAAACCTCGACCGTGCGCTCGCCTTGTCCACACAGTCCATGGAGACCTGGTGGACGGCGAAAGTGGCGCCGATTTCGACATGACGGGCAACCCCGCCAAGGAAGGCGAGGGTGCACGCGCTGATGCAGTATCCCGGATAGACCCGGGAGTAGGCATGGAGATCTATTCCCCGGTCGTTCGGCGGTCGCCGGGCGTTTGTGGCGACGCCGGTGTTGAGGTGCGCTTCGCGAATGATCCGACCCACGGCCATGCCGGCGCTCAGATCGCCGCCTGTCGAGTTCAGATAGATGCGTGTATCCGGGGAGTATCTGGATCGTCTCAGGAAGGACTTAAGGGCGTCAGGCGTCTCCGGGGTGAACTCGCCATCTGCGAAGATTGCCGGCGTATCTCCGAAGACGCTTCCCCATTCAAACGTCATGGGCTGGTCGGCGAGCTGAGCCTTCGCTGGCGGCGCCAGGAGCATCGCCGCGAGCGCCATCCCCGCGCCGATACCTAAGCGAAGCCCGGACAGTCCGCCCGCCGCACGCATTGATTCCTGTCTCCTGAACCTCTGACGCGTTCTACCTCAACAATCTCCCGCGCGACAGACCGAAGCGGAGGCGCGCGACGACCTGTCAGCGCTGCTCTTCAACCTGGGAAGGATGATGGCTCGTCAGGGGCTCGCGCCGGTTCGTCCGTCAGACTGAGCAGATAATCGGCGGCGGCGGACGCCGGTGTTCTGCCCTCCTCGACGTCCTTTCGAACGTCTTTCAGGCACGCGGTGACCCTGGGGTCAGCCTCAAACCGACGCTGAAGTCCCTCGGCGACCAGGGCTTCCAGCCATCTGACCTGCTGCAGGGCCCGACGACGCTGAAGGCGCCCTGACGTGTCGGCTGCAGCGCGCATCCGAACCGTCAGATCCCACAGCTCATCAAGTCCTTCGCCCGTCTGGGCCGAGATCAGGCGAACCGGGGCAGGGGCGGCCCCATCTGCGGGCGCCATCAGGTGGAGCGCCGTCTCATACCCGCTCCTCGCCCGCTCCGCGGCCTTTCGGTCCAGGTCGCACTTGTTGACGGCCAGTATGTCCACCACCTCCAGAATGCCCTTCTTGATTCCCTGCAGCTCATCGCCCGCATTGGGAAGCATCAGAGCCAGGAGTATGTCGACCATATCGGAAACCATGGTCTCGGACTGACCGACCCCCACCGTCTCAACAATCACAACGTCAAAGCCGGCCGCCTCACACAGCAGCATAGCCTCCCTGGTCCGAGCCGCCGCACCGCCCAGCGTGTCGCCAGCGGGCGAGGGCCGGATAAACGCGCGTGGGTCCATCGACAGATTCGCCATGCGGGTCTTGTCGCCGAGGATTGAGCCGCCTGACCGGCGGGAGGTCGGATCAATTGCGAGGACCGCGACCCTCATCCCCCTGGAGGTGAGAAGCGATCCAAACGTGTCGATGAACGTCGACTTGCCAACTCCGGGCACGCCCGTCACGCCCAGCCTGCAGGCCTTTCCGGTCAGGGGCATGATCTGGCTGATCAGTCGCCGCGCCGCCAGCTGATGGTCCCGGCGCGACGATTCCGCCAGCGTGATCGCCCGCGACAAACCGGCTCTCGAGGTCAGGTCTTCAGGGATCATGGAGCGATTTTCCGGACCGGTCAGCGTGAGGAAGCGCAGACGTGATGGCTTCATCGGCTGATTAACGGATCTTGAGGCCGATGAGGAGCAGGCTGAACTCAGATCTTCGGGCGCAAAGCGACCCGTCGGGCGCTGGCGAGCTCAACGTCGCCGTCCGGAGGGGATGAGACGATCCATCCTCCTTCAGACCCGTCGCACACCCTGCAGGCGCCGGCGGGTCCCTGCGCCAGGCCCAGGGTGCGTCAGCAGGCGATGGCCCGCCCTCATAGGGCCGGGCCGCGTCCTGTCATGGACCGACGGCGTCCTCGATAATCCGGGCCGCATCAATCCGTTCAGGAGAGGACGAAGCGGGCGCCTTCGACATGACGAATTCCATCACGGTCCGGACGGGACCGGAAGGTTGTCGGAGGTCTGCCCGACGAACAGCGGGCGGAAAGGGATCGAAGGGAAACGGACCCGGGAAGGTGTCAAGTGGGGCGGTATTTCTGGCCTCCGACCGAAATGTCTCGCTGCGGACGATCTGAAACGACACATAGCCCGCCGCCAGCGTCAGCTCGGCGGCTCTGCGCCGTGCGTGCGCCTCGGCTGTCTCACTGTCCGCTGCTGAACGTCCTGTCACGGTCACGCGGTATCTGTCTTGCTCAATGCGAATTTCGGAGTACCCGGGCTGATCACGGTTGCTGGCCGCCTGATAGGGGGCGGGTGGAGTGGCGCATCCGGCCAGAAGGATCGCTGCTGAATGCGCCAGGAGAACAGATCTCAACTTCATCTCTTGTCTCCTGCAGCTTCCCAGAGGATCGCCTGGCTCAGACCGCGCCCGCCGGTCGGGAGTTGTGACCCAGCTTGACGCCCAGCGCCGACATCAGCTCCACAGCAGCATCGGCGATCACCGTTCCGGGTGGAAAGATGGCCGCAGCTCCAGCCTGCCTCAGCTCATCATAGTCCTGAGGCGGAACAACGCCTCCCACGACAATGGTGATGTCCTCTCGTCCCTCGGCCCTGAGCGCGGCCCTCAGCGCCGGCACGAGAGTGAGATGCCCTGCTGCAAGAGAGGATGCGGCGACGACATGCACATCGTTCTCGACCGCCTGGCGCGCTGCCTCTTCCGGTGTCTGAAAAAGGGGCCCTATGTCGACATCCCAGCCAAGGTCCGCAAAGGCTGACGCGACCACTTTCTGTCCGCGATCGTGGCCGTCCTGTCCCATTTTCGCGATCAAAATCCTTGGACGGCGTCCCTCTGATCTCTGGAAGGCGTCCGCCATCTCCCGTGCCGCGTCGACCTTTCCGGATTGCGTTCCCATCCCCGAGGCGTAGACGCCGCTGATCGAACGGATCACCGCCTGGTGGCGACCGACCGATTTCTCGATTGCAAGAGAGATCTCTCCGACGGTGGCGCGGGCGCGAGCCGCGCGGACGCCGAGCTCGAGCAGATTGCCTTGACCCGTTGCGGCAGCTTCGGTGAGTGCGTTCAGTGCGACGTCGACCTCGGCCTGCGATCGCTCCGACCTAAGTCTTGCGAGCTTATCGAGCTGCATCTGGCGGACCCGGGCGTTATCCACCTTGAGAACAGGCACGTCTTCCGGCTCGGACAGACGCAGCTTGTTGACGCCTACAATGGTCTGAAGGCCGCTGTCGATGCGCGCCTGGGTCCTGGCGGCGGCTTCCTCGATCCGCAGCTTAGGAATGCCCTCTTCGATGGCTTTGGCCATACCGCCCATGGCCTCAACTTCGTCGATGTGTTGCATGGCCTTTTTCGCCAGATCGTGGGTCAGGCGTTCAAGATAGTAGGAGCCGCCCCAAGGATCGATCGTTCGTGTGACGCCAGCCTCCTGCTGAAGAAAGATCTGCGTGTTCCTCGCGATGCGCGCGGAGACGTCAGTTGGCAGAGCAAGGGCCTCGTCAAAGGCGTTGGTGTGCAGGGACTGAGTTTGTCCGCCTGCGGCGGCCATTGCCTCGAGGCAGGTGCGAACGATGTTGTTGTTGACGTCCTGGGCGGTCAGCGACCAGCCTGATGTCTGACAATGGGTACGGAGCGACAATGATTTGTCGCTCCGGGGATTGAAAGGCTTCACCAGCTTCGCCCAGAGCAGGCGAGCCGCCCGCATCTTTGCGACCTCCATGAAGTAGTTCATGCCGATCGCCCAGAAAAACGACAGTCGGGGAGCGAAGGCATCGACTGTCAGACCGGCGGCCAGACCGGCGCGAATGTATTCGACCCCGTCGGCGAGCGTGTAGGCGAGTTCAAGATCCGCCGTCGCGCCAGCTTCCTGCATATGGTAGCCGGAGATCGAGATGGAATTGAATTTGGGCATTCGCTGAGAGGTGTAGGCGAAGATATCGGAAATGATCCGCATCGATGGCGCCGGAGGATAGATGTAGGTGTTGCGGACCATGAACTCCTTGAGAATGTCGTTCTGAATTGTCCCGGAGAGTTTCTCTGGCGGGACGCCCTGTTCCTCAGCCGCCAGAATGAACAGCGACATGATCGGCAGCACTGCGCCGTTCATGGTCATCGAGACGCTCATGCGGTCGAGGGGTATGCCGTCAAAGAGCGTGCGCATGTCGAAGATCGAATCGATCGCCACGCCCGCCATGCCGACATCGCCGGTCACCCTTGGGTGGTCGCTGTCGTATCCGCGATGCGTCGCCAGATCGAACGCGACGGACAGCCCCTTCTGACCGGCGGCAAGGTTGCGCCGATAGAAGGCGTTTGAATCCTCAGCGGTGGAGAAACCGGCATACTGCCGGATGGTCCATGGCTGTTGAGCGTACATCGTCGGATAGGGTCCACGGCCAAAAGGGGCGAGACCTGGAAAATCGTTTATGAAGTCGAGGCCCGCAGTGTCGGCCGCCGAGTACAGACTGCGCACCGGCACACCTTCCGGCGTATCCCACGTGCGGTGCGAAACCGCCTGGGACGCGGCCCGTCTTTCAGGGTCCCCGGCGGCTGGTTGAAAGGCTCTCGCGGCGAAGTCCGGAAAGGAAAGCGACATGATGGGCTCCGCGGCCTGAAGACAGGCCTTTGTCTAGCATCCGGGTCTCTGCCTATGGAAGCGGCTTGGGGCGACGGAAATGCGTCCGGTTATCCGTTTGATCGGCGAGGGGGCCGGTTCGGGACCCTCAGCGACCTGGTTTGCCTTCTCGTTTTTGGAGTTCCGGAGATGAAAACAATGCGTTCAGCCCTTCTGATAGCCGGACTTTCCCTAAGTGTTTCAATTGGCCCACAATCCGCGCTCGCCCAGACCCCTCCGACCCCCGAGCAGCGTGAGGCCCGCTTCGTCGCCGCTGACGCAAATAAGGACGGCAAGCTCGACAAGGCCGAGTGGACATCGACCTTGCCGGAAAGGGCGGCCGAGTTCGCCGACATGATCTGGCCCCAGATCGACGAGGATGGCGATGGAAGCGTCACCAAGGAGCAGTTTCTGGCCTTTCGAATGAGACGAGGCGGATAAGGGTTTCGGCGGGCCGCTTCAGCTGCCCGTCTCTCCCCTGTTTCATTGACACTTCCATGGCCGATGGAAAGTGATATCCGGACGACAGGACACAGATGAGGGGAGAGGCGGATGAGCGATATGCAGGGCAAGAGGGCGATTGTGACGGGCGGCGGAACCGGCCTTGGCGCCGCGACGGCGCTGGGTCTGGCCAGGCGAGGCGCAAACGTGTGCGTCAACTACGCCTCAAGCGCCGATGCGGCTGAGGCTGTCGCAGCGGAGTGTCGCGGCCTCGGGGTCGACGCCTTTGCGTTTCGGGCGGATGTCGGCGAAGACAGTGACTGTCGCAGCCTTACGGAGGCTGCGGCGCAGCGCTTCGGCGGGGTCGATGTTCTGGTCAACAACGCCGGCATCACGAAGTTCGCGAACCATGCTGATCTTGATGCTCTGGAGGCGGAGGATTTCCAGCGTCTTTACCGGATCAACGTCGTGGCGGCCTACCAGATGATCCGGGCGGCTCGGCCTCATATGGAGGCGGCTGGAAAGGGTTCGGTCGTCAACGTGTCGTCGATCGCCGGCGTCATGGGTATCGGGTCCTCGGTCGCCTACGCGGCTTCGAAGGGCGCCCTCAATACGATGACCTTAAGCCTGGCAAGGGCCCTTGCGCCCGCTATTCGGGTCAACGCCGTCTGCCCGGGCTATATCGGGTCCGGCTGGTTCACCAAGTATCAGGGAGAGGCGGTCGAGGATCGCATCGCCCAGCAGGTGGCCGCGTCCACGCCGCTGAAAGTCGCCTCCATGCCCGAAGACATCGCAGAAACAATCCTTTTCTTCGCTGGCCCCGCCAGTCGGCATGTGACGGGAGAATTCATCATCGTTGATGGCGGAACCCATCTCGGAATGGCCCCGCTGCGTCCGAAATAACCGCAAAGCTGCAACGCTTCACGGGGCTGGCCCGTCTTGTATATCGACTAGCCCGGCGTCAGCCGGGCCAGCACCCCGTCCTTCTCATCGGTGACGATGAGCAGAGATCCATCCTGATCCTCCAGGACATCCCGGATGCGGCCGATATCACGGGCCAGACGCTCTTCTCCCACAACCTTTTCCCCTGAAAGCTCCAGACGGACGAGGGCGCCGGAGAGCCCCGCAATGAGAAGGTCGTCCTTCCACGGGAAAAGACTTCCGCGATAAAAGGTCATGTCGCCTGGGGCGATCACCGGGTCCCAGTAATAAACAGGCTGTTCAAGACCGGCCCTCGCGGTGACGCCTTCGCCGATCGGACCGCCTGGATAGTCGATCCCGTAGGTGATGATGGGCCAGCCATAGTTTCCCCCCGCCCGCGGAATATTGAGCTCGTCCCCTCCACGGGGGCCGTGCTCGATCGTCCAGAGTTTGCCTGTCGAGGGATGGATCGCGGCGCCCTGGACATTGCGGTGGCCCATGGACCAGACCTCAGGCTTGGCGCCTGCGTCGTTCAGAAAGGGGTTTCCGGGCGCCGGCGCGCCGGACCGGGTGAGACGTACGACCTTGCCGAGATGAGTTGAGCGGTCCTGAGAGAGAACCCGGGTTGCGGGCAGGGAACGTTCTCCGAGGGTCAGATAAAGGTATCCCTCAGCGTCCCATTCGATGTTGGAGCCGTAGTGAAGGGGAGACGCCCAGGCCGGCAACTGACGGAAGACGACTTCAAGAGCCTCCAGTCGTGACCCGTCCACTGAGAGACGCGCGCGCGCCAGTGAGGTTCCATTGGTTCCCTGACCCCGCGGTTCGGAGAATGTCAGGTAGATCTCCCGGGTCGCCGAAAAATCGGGCGCAAGGGAAATGTCCATCAACCCGCCCTGTCCGCGGGCGTCCACCTCCGGAACGCCAGTCACCTCGCTTCGCGTACCTTCTGGAGTGATCAGAAGTAGCTTACCGGTTCTTTCGGTCACGAGATAACCAGAGCCGGGAAGGCGAGCGATCGCCCACGGCTCCTGCAGACCCTTTGCGATAACCTTGCTCTTTACCTCCACTCCGGATGCCGCGAGAGGCGCCCGGTTCTGGCCCGGGAGTGCAGGAACGGCATCCTTCTTGTTCGGCGGTCGAGTGTCCGCCGGGGCGGCTTGCGGCGCATCCGCGAAACTGGGAGCGGCGAGGACCAGAGCCGCCGTCGCGGCGCCTGCGAGCATCTTGAGGACGGCGCCGGCGCTGTTTTTACCGTTTCGGATCATGGTCGGGCTCCAGGTTTGGTTCGACGGGCCGGCGTGCTCAGCTTGTACGCCAACCCAGAATATCGGTAAGGCTCGCAGGAACATCAACACCCACGAAGATGAAGTCGGAGACCCCGGCGGATCGAAGAACCGCCTCATTCTCACCTGGGCGACCCGCGAGGATGATTCGCCCGGCGCCAGCCTCCCTCAGCGCGCTGGCCGCGCTCTGAGCCTCGGCGGCGTAGCGTTTGTCCGAGCCGCAAAGGCAGACCATCGGGACCCCGCCGGCTCCCGCCCTCAGGCGCACCTGCGCGGCCAGGTCTTCCGGCGCCGGAGACGTCGTTGCAACGCCCGCTACGGCGAAGAAGTTCTGTGCGAAGGTTGCGCGTGCGGAGTGTTCAGACAGGGGGCCGAGGACTGCGAGAATCACTTCCGGCTTTCGTCCCGCAGCCGTTTCAGCTTCAGCCCGATCACGAAGGGCCTCGAAGGGCGCCGACAGGCGAATTTGCGACAGGGGTGCGACGTTCTCCGCCGGCGTGGCGTCCGCAGACAGGTCGGCAAGGTTCGCCCCTTCAATCGCGGCGGCGCACAAAGTGGAGAATGTTCCGCCCACAATGGCGCGGTTCGGGGCGAGTTCATCCTCCCGGAGGGGCGGGGTCGCGACCTGCGGTGGGGTCTCCGTCAGATCCGGAAAATCATTGACGCCTGTCACCCATTCTTTTCGGCGAGCCAGGGCCCGCTCCCGCTCTTCTCTGGCCTGGGCCGTCGCCGCCTGGAAGCGGCCGGCCGACAGCGTCTGCACGACGCCTCCATCACGTTCCATCTGCTGAAACAGGCCCCAGGCTGCAGACGCGAGGTCCTCGGTCAGACGCTCCAGCGCCCAGGCGCCGCCTGCGGGGTCCATGACCCTGCCAAGACCCGATTCCTCCTGAGCGATGATCTGTGTGTTCCGGGCCAGACGGCGGGCTGCCGGCCCAGGACGTCCCAGGGGGTCGGAGAAAGCGTTCAGGAGAACAATGTCCGCGCCTCCGACGCCGGCGGCGAAGCATGCCGCTGTCGTCCGAAGAACGTTGACCCATGGGTCACGCTTCGAGAGCATGCGCTTTGAGGAACATCCCTGGATGCGCATCTCCGCCGCCGACGCTCCGAATGCGTCCGCTATCTGCGCCCAGATCCGCCTTGCGGCGCGCAGTTTGGCAAGTTCGATCTGCAGATCCGGACCAACACTGAGGGTGAACAGGAGGTTGCGGCAGGCGGCGCGTGCGGAGGCGCCTGCGATCATCTGCGAGCGAACGTACTCAGCTCCTGCGGCGGCCATGTACGCCAGTTCCTGGACCTCCGTTCCTCCGGCCTCATGAACGATCCGCGCGTCGACGCGAAGCGCGGCGGACTTTGGGAACGCCGATGTGATGTCGACGGCGGCGGCGCCTGTGGAGGCAACGACATCGGACGGCGCGTCAGGAATTCGACCTGTCTGCGCCATCACGCCAATCGGGTCCAGATTGAAGTCAATGCGAGCATCCGCGGAAACACCCGAGGACGCGAGAAGCGCCGCAAGGGACAGGCCCTCATGAAGCGATGCCCCGACAGGTGCGAGAGAGAGGGATGCAAGGTCCAGCCTGACACCCTCCAGAACGATCGCGAAATCGGACGCCGACCAGATCTGCACCCCGGAGCGGCCTGTCCTGTCGAGGAGAAGCTCGATGGAGGAGGCCCCGCCCTCGAGGGCCTCGAGAACCTCGCGCGCCGCATCGGCGGGCCGCGGAGAGCTTGCTTCCTGGCGTATGTCCCAGGGAAGATAGGGGTCCCGCTCAGCCGCAGACCCGCGCGTAAAGGGGGCGGCGCCTGGCGCGCCCGAGGGATTGGAAGCCGAGGGCCAGTCCGCCTCGCTGTAGAGCGCCTTGACGGTCACGCCATGCTGGGTTCGCGTATTGAGGCTTTCCGGGGCTGCGCCATCGAGGGCTTTCGTCGCAATCTCGCGCCATAGCTGCTCGTCCGCGCGGGGAAATTCCGCCGACAGAGAGAGTTCGTCCGCCATGACCGATCGTCCTTTCAATCGCCCGCTATGGGGCGCCGTTCAACGGCGGCGTCAAGACCTTCGAATGGCGCACCGGACCGACGGTTGCGGAGCGAGGCTGGGGCTGTATGATGAGACGGTCCAGCGGTTTGCAACGCCGCATTTTCTGTTCAGGAGCCTTCCTTGGCCATTCCCGCCTCCCTCCAGGGGACGCTCAGCGTTCCCGTGATCGCCTCTCCGCTGTTCATCATTTCGAACCCCGATCTGGTGATCGCTCAGTGCAAGGCGGGCGTGGTTGGATCCTTTCCATCGCTGAACGCCCGCCCGGTCGAGCAGTTCGAAGAATGGCTTATCCGCATCAATACGGAGCTTGCGGAGGCCCGACGGGCCAATCCGTCGGCTCGGATCGCGCCCTATGCCGTCAACCTCATCGTTCACAAGTCGAATAACCGGCTCGAGGAAGATCTCGCACTTTGCGTCAAGTACAAGGTGCCGATCATCATCACGTCCCTTGGGGCCAGAGCAGATGTGAACGACGCCATTCATTCCTATGGCGGTATCGTGCTTCACGACATCATCAATGTGGTCTTCGCACACAAGGCGCTCGAGAAGGGCGCAGATGGTCTGATCGCAGTCTGCGCCGGCGCTGGCGGTCACGCCGGCACGCTGTCGCCATTTGCTCTCATTCAGGAAATCCGGCAGTTCTTCGATGGACCGCTCGCTCTTTCCGGCTCCATCGCGACCGGTCGGGCTGTGCTTGCCGCACAGGCCATCGGGGCTGATTTCGCCTATATCGGCTCGGCCTTCATTTCGACCCACGAGGCCCGGGCGGTCGATGGGTACAAAGACATGATTGTCTCAAGCTCCTCTAAGGACATTGTCTATTCCAGCCTCTTTACGGGCGTCAGCGGCAACTACCTCGCGCCGTCGATCTCAGCATCAGGTCTCGACCCGAACAACCTGCCTGAGGGCGACAAGTCGACCATGAACTTCGGGACGGGCGACAAGGCGCAGGCGAAGGCGTGGAGGGATATCTGGGGCTCCGGCCAGGGGATCGGGGCGGTCGATCGGAAGATGGGGGCCGGCGAGTATGTCGAGCGTCTCGTTCGTGAGTACGAAGAGGCTCGCAGCGGCCTGATTGGCCTTTCTTCGTCTTATGTCCGCGAGCGGGTCAGCCAGGCTTCATGATCGTCGATCCTCTCAGGGATCTCCCAGAGCTTGAAGACGTTGAGGATGCCGCACGTCGACTGAAAGGGGTGTGCGTGCGCACGCCCCTTCTCAGAAGCGATGAGCTCGATGCTGCGATCGGGGCCAGGGTCTGGATCAAGCCTGAGATGCTGCAGCGAACCGGCTCCTTCAAGATGCGGGGAGCGTGGAACAGGGTAAGCCGAATTCCCGAGGACGTGAGGAGCCGGGGGCTCGTCGCCTATTCATCGGGAAACCATGCCCAGGGGGTCGCTGAGAGCGCGAGGCTCCTGGGGGCGCCTGCATGGATCGTGATGCCGGAGGATTCGCCGCGTGCGAAGATCGAGAGCACTGCTGCGCGCGGCGCGCATATCCGGCTTTACGATCGCATCCGGGAGAGCCGCGAGGCGATCGCAGATGAGATTCTCCACGAGACCGGGGCGACCCTTATTCGGCCATTTGACGACGCATGGGTGATGGCGGGTCAGGGGACGGCCGCCCTTGAGGCGTGTAGCGACCTCAACGAGGCGGGGGTATCAGTTGCAAGCCTTGTCTGCAGCGCCAGCGGAGGAGGTTTGCTTGCGGGGTGCGCAAGCGCGCTGGCCGAACTTGCGCCTGCGGCGCGCGCGTTCGGGGCGGAGCCTTCCGGGCATGACGATCTGGTCCGCTCGCTTTCATCGGGTCGCAGAGAGACAAACGCGCCCGGCGTTCGGTCGATCGCAGACGCTCTTATGGCGCCGTCTCCGGGAATTCTGACGTTTCAGGCCCATCAGCGACACTCTGTGGGGGCGTTTTCCGCTGATGATGGCGATCTGAAAGCGGCGATGTCGATCGTTTTTCGTACGCTTCGTCTCGTGTGCGAGCCAGGCGGCGCCGCAAGCCTTGCGGTTATTATGCGAAATGCACGCTTTTTCGCTGACAGAGGCGAGACGCTCGTGATTCTCTCCGGGGGCAATGTCGATCCGGCGACCTTCGCAGACGCGCTCCAGTTCGGCTGACTGCCTCCACCGTTTGCCTTTGGCGGATAGACAGCGCCCGTGAAAGTAGGCGATTATCGTCGACGGGGACAAGGCGGAGGGCGCATCGTGGCGATGATCGGACCGGCTCGCGGAAGCGGTCTCCTGTATATGACGGTGGCTGCGGCGGTGAGTTCAGCATCGTCAGGCGCCCTTGCGCAAACGCCCTCCGTGGGAGGATCCCCGCTTGCGGGCCTCTCTCGCGAAGAAGTTCTTCGTCTTCCATCTGTTCTTCAGGCCGCGGCGGCCGATTTCGGCGCGCCGTCCTGTCCCGAGGGCGCAGTGCAGGGACTGGCGCCCGGGGAGAGCGCCATCGGACCGCTGCTCGACATCAGGATCGATGGGGTCCGTGTGCTGGGTACGTCCGTTCTTGAACAGGACTGGGCCGGGCTTCGGGGGCAGGTTGTGAGCCGTGAGGCTCTCGCCCGCATCGCTGCGCGGGTCGAGTGCAGGTACCGGGCCGAGGGTTTCCTTTTTGCGCGGGCAAGCATTCGGTCCCAGGAGGGCGAGCCTGCCGGTCGATTTATCCTCGATGTCGCTGAAGGAGACCTGAAGACGCTTGAAGCGCTGGCCCCCGATCCTGCGATCGCCTCGCTGGTCCTGCGGGCGTTTTCAGGATTGAAGACCGGGCAGGCGTTGAACGCCCTTGACGTTCGGCGTGGTCTGGCCGTGGCGGCATCGCTTGGCGTTACCGACATCCGGCCTACTGTCCGGCGTTCGCGGACGGACCCCGACAAGGTTGATCTGGTTCTGGTCACCGGTCAGCCCGAAAATGAAGCCTTTGCGTCCGTGAACAACTGGGGCGCCGATGCTCTCGGACCGTGGGGAGGCTTTTTCGGGGTTCGAGGCGTCGGGCTCCTGGGCGGGTCGGAACGGTCGTCGCTCGGCCTGTTCTCATCTGCCGACGGCGAGGAACAGCTTGGCGCTCAGGCATCCCTCGAAGGGCTGTTAACCGGAGGCGGTGTCACCGGCCGGCTTGATATCGCCTTCGCGCGGGCCCGGCCGGGCGGAGAGATTGCGGTTCTGGACGTCAATGCGGAGACGGCATTTCTAGGCGTGAGCGTGTCAGGTCCTCTCTCCATCCGCCGCGGACAGGTTGTTTACTGGCGGGCTGGCCTCGAGGGCGTCAATCAGGACACTACATTGTTCGGCGATCTGCCCCTTGCTGCTGATCGGCTTCGGGTTGCTTACGCGGGCTTTTCAGCAGACGGACTTCTGGGTGGGTCCCTCTGGAGAGGCGCTGCGGACCTTCGCAAAGGACTTGGCGCTCTGGGCGCCAGTCGATCCGGCGATGCGGATCTTTCGCGTCTTGACGCCGACCCACAGGCGGCCCTTGTGCGGGCGGAAGCCGAGGTTCAGACCCCGCTCCGCGGAGGTTATCTTCTGAAGACGAACCTGCGGGCTCAGCACTCAGGCAGCGGTCTTGCGTCGTTTGAAGAGTTCAACTTCGGTTCCCTGAACGGCGGTCCAGGCTATGACCCGGGATCTGTCGCAGGCGACAGCGGCATTGCTGTGGGACTTACGCTCGAGGGTCCATCCTATCCCGTGTGGGGGGATGTTACGGTTCGTCCCCTTCTTCAGCTTTCAGGGGCGCGCGCATGGAATGAGGATCAGTCCGTTTCCGCAGATCCGCGGGCTCTCGCTGCTGGCGCTGGCGCTCGCTTCGAGCTGAGCGACAAGGTGAATCTCGATATCGTATGGGCTGAACCGCTCCGTTCGTCGAATGTCTCGAGCGAGGCCTCCCGTGCGCGGGTTTATGTGCAGTTATCGACCGGCGTGAGCTGGCTCAAGGGCCGTCTGTTCGGAGGGAGTGATCCGAAATGAGCAAGATCGGACTGGCGCGCCGTACGGCCTTTTCTCATGTCACCACCCGCTTCGGGCTCGCCCTGCTGGCCTCCGTCGCGGGGTTGCCCGCGTCAGCGCTTCCGCAAAACCCCAATGTGACATTTTCCTCTCCGGGGCAGACAGGGTTTTTCTATTCCGGGCCAACGCTTACTGTGACCTCGAGCGCTCGCAGATCCGTGATCGACTGGGCCCAGTTCAATATCGGTCTGGGTGAAACCGTTACGTTCAACCTGCCTGATGGCCGCTCCATTGTTGTCAATCGTGTTCAGGCAGGGGGCAATCAGGGATTTTCGTCTTCGCTGATCGATGGTGTCCTCAATTCCAACGGCAATGTCTGGCTGCTCAATCCCAACGGTGTTGTCTTCGGTTCGAACGCCCGGGTTGACGTCAACGGTCTTCTCGCAACAACCGGCATACTCCTGGACCCTCAGGTTTTCGTCGATAGCGCTCTTGAAGCTCCAATCGCATTTGGCCCCGGAGCGCTGACCGCAGACGGCGTGAGGGTCTTTCAGGGCGCGCAGATCGTCACTCGCGGCGGACCGGCGATGTTTGTCGCCACGGGCGGACCTGGCGGCCGGGTGTATATCGGCGGATCGGTGACGGGCGGAGGCTCGACCGAAGAGACAGCGACCAGCCAGGTTCTCTATGCTTCGGCCGGGGCGTTCACCTTGAGGCTGAGCGAAACAGCGCCGAATTCTCTCACGAGCAGCGACCTTCAGCTGTTTGATTTTATCGTTGACGCTCCCGCCAGTCAGGGTGCTGGTTTTGGCAACGGCCAGGACCGGTATGCCTCCATCCTGGTGGACCAGGGGTCGGTCACCCGAGCGGGTTCGGTTTCCATCATTTCTGACGTTCTTCCCAGTCAGGACACTGACCTGCCAGCAGAGATCACCCTTCGCTCGAAGATCGAAGCGACGTCTTCAGATCGAGTGGGAACCGCATGCCCGGTCGCCTCCTGTCCGGCCCTCCTGGTTGAGGCCCGTAGGGGTGAAACGGTCAGGTTCGATCGCACAGCATTCGCCCTGGGCGGGCAGGGGGCTGTTCTCGGAGACCTGGTTGAACTGATGTCAGCAGGCTCGATCCGGGTGTCCGGGGGCGCGATCGAAGCGATCCGCAAGCGTTCGGTTTTTGGGGATGACGGCGAGGTCTCGGTTCCTGACCACGAAACCGTCCGGTTCAACTCGCTGAACACCCGCCTGAACGGCGGGAAGATCCGCCTTGAAAACTCCCGGCTCAACGGAGCGGTCCTGAACGGTCTGGACATCTACCTCAGCAACTCGTTCGTCGATCCGATGGCGGGAGACATATTCGGGCGCTCGCTGTTGATTGATAACGGCTACAATCAGGATGAGACACCGCCTTCCACCGGGGTTCCGGATATCACAATTGGTCATGTCAGCGTTGAAGGCGGGGAGGTGAATGTCCGGACCGCTGGAAGGTTCAACGCCCGAACGATCCGATCTGATGAGGCTATTCGCATCGAAGCGCTCAAGGGGGCCCGCCTCGATGCGCTCCGGGGAGCAGACATCCGGATCAATACTCTCGATGGGCGTCTGGATGTTGGCGGGAGCGCATCTGCCGGCCCTCTTCCGGCCGGATCGATTGTCGCGACCACCGGAGATGTGAGCCTTGATGCAGCCCAGGCTGCGGTCGTCGGAAATGTCTCTGCTGCAGGCGAGGTCAAGGCCCGTTCGCAAAACGCCAGCCTCACAACCGGGACTGTCAATGCGGGCACAACGGTCACATTTGTCGGACGTACAGGTGTTACGACCGGGGCTATTGCCGGGACGGGAACCATTATCGTCGATTCATCGACGGGTCCTGTGCTCACCGGAGACGTGTCCTCAAGCGGAGGCGACATCAACGTATTGTCGGGAGCGCAGGCCCTTCTGGGAGATCTCACCGCTGCTGGGAGGATCGATCTCTCGGCAATGTCAGGCTCCGTAACAGCCGGCGTCGTGAACGCTGGGGGCGATCTCATGGTCCGGTCCGACACCCTGGTGTCGGCGCGGAGTGCGCGCGCCCGGCAGATTGATATCGAGTCAGCCAATGGCGGCATTCGCGTAGGCGTTGGGGGCTCCGGGTCATTCACCCCGGGAGCGCTTGTATCGACGAGCGGCGATATCCGGCTTCAGGGCAAAGGACAGATTGAAGCGGGCGATGTGACGTCTGCTGCAAGGATCATCGCAGGATCAGCTACCGACATTGTTCGTCTTGGACTGGTGAATTCGACCCTCAGCGCATCGATCGCCGGGGCGGCGGGTGTCAGGGTCGGAGACGTCGTCTCCGGGACCTTTCTCGACCTATCGTCGGTCAACGGCACTGTCACGGCAGGGGATCTTCTGGCTCAGAATGGTTATGCGCGAGCCCTCGGACAGACCGGGGTCGACGTAGGCTCAGTTCAGGCGACCGCAGAGGCGCAGCTGACATCGGCTGCTGGTTCAGCCCTTGCGGATCGTGTGCAGGCGGGGGGCGATGTTCTCATTGAAGGACGAAACGGCGTTGAGGCTTCCAGCGTCTCGGGTCGGAGCGTGCGTCTTGCTTCCTCTGGCGGAGCTATTGGGGTGGGTGTCCTGTCTGGCGGGACATTTACCCGAGGCGGAGTTCAGGCGTCTGCCGGCGTTCTCAGGATGACCTCGAGCGGCGACATCAAGTCGGGCGATCTGTCCGGATCGGATGGCGTCGATGTGCAATCGTCGACCGGGGCCATCGATGTCGGCGCCGTCCAGTCGGGTCGTACGATCCTTCTGAACGGCAAGTCAGGGGTCATTTCCGGCGCGCTGGACGCCGCAACCGGGCTGGATGTATTTTCTGATGGCGGGATCAGCGTTGTGTCGGCCAAGGCCAGAGCCGGAACGCTACGCATCAAGGCCGGAGGTTCGATGACGGTTGGCGATGCCTCTGCATCGCAGGATCTTGAACTAGAAAGCCGGAGCGGATCTGCGGTCGCCTCCGACGTCACGGCGGGCGGAACGATCTTCGGTCGATCGTCGCAGGGCTTCCGAGCGTTGTCCCTTCGCGGGAGCGCGGTGGATGTCGCGTCGTCGAACAGCGATGTCCTTATCGGCGCGTCGACACAGCAGGGCTTTGTCGGCGGCAGCGTTCAGGCGCTCAACGGCGGCGTGCGCCTGTCGTCGGCGACCGGCCTCAAGTCCGGGGCCATTTCCGCGTCCGGTGGCATCACTGCGCTGGCCGGAACAGGAGAGGGTGTATTAGGAGCTCTCACCGCCGGCGGCCGCGTCGAGGCGACGGCCACAGGCGATCTTTCGACCGGCGCGGTCGATGCAGGCCTTGGGGTTGGACTGCGCTCGACACAGGGGAGCCTGACAAGCGGAGCGGTGTCGGCCCGTGGGGGAGACGCCGTTCTGGCCGGCGACAAAGGGGTCGTTGCGGGTTCGATTTCGGCAACCGGAGCGGTTGACTTGGAGTCAGCGCGCGGGTCGGTTGCAGCTGGCGACATTGCCGCGATCGCTTCGATGTCCGCCCGCTCCGCCGGAGGGTTTTCAGCCCGCTCCGTCCGCGGAAGCTCTGTCAGCATCGTCAATCAGACTGGCCCACTTCAGGTTGGCGTTCAGGGGAACGCTTTTACGGGCGGGGCGGTCATTTCCACGTCGGGGCGAACGGATCTCTCCTCTGGCGGCGATGTCCGAGTGGGCGAGGTGACCTCGGCTCAGGCTTTGTCTGTCTCTTCAAGCAATGGAGGCGTGCAGGCAGGCGTCGTGTCCGGCGGTGGTCGGGTGGACGTGTTGGGCCGGACCGACATCAGCCTTGGAGCTGTGAGCGGCGTTCAGGGCGTTCGCGTGGCGTCTTCAGCGGGCAGCGTCACGGCTCAGGCGGTCACGTCCCGCGATGCGGAAGCGGTGGTGAGCGCCGCAACGGCCCTCAGCGTGGCGGATGTCACCGCAACGGGCGATATTGAGCTCCGATCCGCTGCGGCTGGGGTGTCTGCGGGCCTGCTTGCAGGCCGGGATCTCAAGGTGGATGCGGGCGGAGGCAATATCTCCATCGGCGGAGCTGATGGAAGGACGCTCAGGTTATCGGCAACGGCCGGGGCCGCGGGTGCAGGTTCTGTGCTCTCAAACGGACAAATCAAGCTGAACTCCCGGGGGGGATCGACGGCTGATACCGGGATCGGCCTTGGTCTCATTGCGTCAGGTTCTGTTACACTTTCGGGCGCCGTTACGTCACAAAGGGATGTGGTCATCGACGCCGGCGGCCTCGTTCAGCTCAATGGTCCTGTCACGGTTCAGGATTCTCTGGGCGGCGTCGGAGAGGCCAACTCTCCCATCGGCAGACTTTATGGCGGGGTGGATATTCGCGCCGCGGATCTGCAGATCAATGGGGACGTGACCGTCAGCGGCGCTGCTGGCGTCAATCTCGCGTCCAAGGGTCAGGCGGGAATCGTTCTCGGCGACGGCGTGTCGGGCGATACCGGATTAAGGGTGTCCAACGCCGAACTCCAGCGCATCAGGGCTCCTTCGCTTTCTCTGAGAGGGTCACTGACGCAGGCGGGCGGAGGGAATGTCACGCTGGGAACCTTCAGTCTGGACGCCGCCAAGGTACGGTCGCTCATGGCGACGACGGGCGCCCAGGGCAGGGTGCGGGTTCCTGGCGTGGTGTCTGGTTCGGGAGGGGCGTCCATCGCCTTCGGCGAGGCGGATCTGGCCACTGGCGGTGTCGAGATCACCGGCGCGCTGGGAACCGAGAGCGCACCGATAGGCCCGCTGTCCTTCCTCTCATCCGGCTCTGTGCTGATTGGCTCGCAGGCGTTCGTCGATCTCGTCAATGCAGCGGCTGATCCCGCCAGGGTCGATCTGTCCGCCATTCTATCGCAGTTGGGGTCTGCAGATGCCGGGAAGACCTACATAACGGCTGGTGCGACGACGTTTAATGTGTCCGGTGTCATACTTCAGCAGAATACCGGGGGAGCGACGGGCGGCGGGGTCCGTCTGGCGACACCGTCGACCGGGGGAATGTTTGCAGCCGGAGCAGACCGCATCGCTCTCTTCGGGACCATTATCGGTCGGGACGGCGTTTCGGTTTCCGGACCGGGCGTCGCCAAACTTCCTGGTCTTCTCAGTCAGGGCGTTACGCCGACCGACCTCTACCGGATTAACGGGTGTGTCATTGGCTCGCCCGCGGCCTGTGGAGGTGGGGGAGATATCCAGTCGCTCGTGACCGCCGGATCCAGCCCTCCTCCTGCCGGAGAGCCTGGCCCCGATGGCGATCGGGAGAGAGACAGGGAGGGTGACGGTCCAAGACCGGAGGAGGCTGCGGCGGAGGCTCTCTCAGGATCGGAGACTACGGCTGGTCCCATAAGCATTGACGATACGGCGCGTGATCTTTTCATTCCGGAGACCTCCCGTGTCGAAAAAGATCCTGGCGTCGGAACGGCCAATGAAGATCTCTGGCCGCAGGGGCTGTAGGTGATGAGCATGATCCGCATTTTCTCTCCCCGGCTGCTTGCGACGCTTCTGCTGAGTGTCGCGGCGGGTGCAGGCGGCGCTCATGCGCAGGCGCTCTCACAGAAGACCGTGATCTCTGTCGGTCCGGATGCGGCGGGACGCCCCTGTCAGGCGCGACGCGTTTATGGAGATCCCCTCGCTTCAGGACGTCAGGACCGGGCCTACGACCTGTCGTGCGGTCGCACGGCAGGCCTTGGCCGCGTGTATGTGTTTCCTGCCGGGGCGGAGGATCGTCTGGAGGCATGGAGACTTGAGACACGGCGCACATGCACAGACGGGCGCCCCCAGGACTGGAATGGTGCGGGCCTCGAACGATTAGACGGTCTCTTTTGCGGAGGCGATGCGCCGCGCCTCGGTCAGTCTGCTCCTGGCCGCACGGCCGGGATCTCGCTGGCGGGTCGCGCCAGAGGAGCGGTGGTTGCGGGCGACGCGGCGCTCGCCGCTGCTCCCGCCCTTGAGCGATCGATGAAGATCCTGGCGGGCCTCGAGGAAGAACCCCGGGCTGGCGCTCCGGCTGGGCCGCGCAGCGCACTGCTGGACAGTCTGGAAGCGGCCCTGGGTCAGGAGCTGTCCGGTGGAGGGTTCGCCGACTTCGTGACGCTTCGGAAGGCTGCTTTTGAAAACAACAGTCTGTGGATGTTCAGCGCCGCTGAGCTTCAGTTTTCAGACGCTATCCGAATGCACGCGTCGCTCTGGCCCGACGATCTGTCAGGTCGCGCCGATCTGCAGAGCGAGCGCGCCCTCAATCTCTCCAACCAAAGGCGATTTGCAGAGGCGGAGAGAGCCTTCGATGAGGCCCGCCTCAGTGCTGAGGCGTCTGGCGATGGCTTCATGATCGCCAAAATGCTGGGTTATAAAGCGCTCTCAGCGCTGAACGAGGGACGTCTGGACGATATGATGGTCGAGAGCGAAACAGCTCTCGATAGAATCGCCGACTGGCGCGCTTCGGCTGGAGAGGCGTCTTCAGGGTACGATCAGACATCCGGCCTTCTGCCTCCGGGCCAACGCGCCGCCGTCCTGACCGTTCAGCTCACGCGAGCGCGGGCGCTGACTTTTGTCCGCATGGGCGAGGGAGCGAAGGCCCGAGCCGCCTTTCAGGCGGCTGAGGCGGTCGCCAAGAGCCTCGATGACCGCGCGGGAGGCTGGCTGCTCGCCGGGGTCGCACAGGATGCTGCCGCGTTTGAGACGTCTTCTGGCCGCCTTGAAGAGGCGCGAACCTTACTTGTGCGCGCCCTGGAGACCTATCGAAAGACCGCGACCCGGACGCGTATCGAAGCCAATCTTCTGATGGATCTTGGCGGTGTTCTGGATGGCCTCGGGCGACGGGCGGAAGCCTTTGGGGTGTTTGACGACGCCTTTGCAATCTACAGGGAGCAGCCTGAGAACCGCGGAGTGGGCGTGGCGAGGGGCCAACCCTATCTCGCTGGTCTTGCGGACTCCTACGGCAAATCCGGCTCTCAGGCTGATGCAGAGAGGCTCTTCAGCGCTTTCGAGACCATAACCAGTCCGGCGGTCGCCCAGACGGCGGCCGCGACAGCGGCAAGACTTATGGCGGGCGATGAGGGCGATATCATCCGCTCCTGGCAGGACGGCGACAGGCTCCTGCGACGGGCCCTCACTCGTCTCTCGTCCCTTCCTGTGGATGCGCCCGCCGCTGTTCGGGAGGCGGCTGAAGCCAGTGTGGCGAGAGGCCGATCCGAAGTTCTGCGCCTTCAGGCGGAGGTGGATCGGAAGTTTCCCAATTACGGGGTGGTGACGCTTCAGCCCGTCGAACTCAAGGATCTTCAGAAGTCTCTGGGACCAGGGGAACGCACCATCCGTTTCGCCATCGGCGCGCGGGGCGGCGTGGGTCTGATTGTGGATCGCGATGGCGTTTACGCCTTCCGGACGAAGCTTGGGGAAAGTCAGGTCACCGATCTCGTCAACCGCGTTAAGGGGACTGTGCGCAATCCCGATGCCGAGTTCGATGCGGAGGCCGCACACCAGCTTTTCCTCGATCTGTTCGGACCTGTTCAGGAACGGCTTTTTGCAGAGGGCGCGCCCAGACGATTGATCATAGAAGCCAGCGGGGCTCTCGCCTCGCTGCCATTAGGGGTTTTGTTGACCCAGTCCCCTGATGTCGACCCAGAATCCTGGCTCGCGAGACGATCGTCCCTGGTGTCCGTTGCGAGTATGCGGGCGTTTGTTTCGACCCGTTCGGCGGGCCCCTCACGTGGAACACGTTCATTCGCCGGGTTCGGCGATTTTGTGCCGCTCTCTGCGTCTCCGGTCGACGCCGCTCAGCTCGCCAGCTCCATCGTAAGAGCCCGAAAGCTTCCGGCGAGCTGCGTTGGTCGCATACAGTCCGCCCTTGAGCGCCTGCCGCAGCTGGGTGGCACGGCGCTGGAACTCGAGGCGGTCAAGGCGGCGACAAAGGCCCGGGAGGAAGACGTTTATCTGCGGGAGAGATTTACAGACGGCGCTGTTCTCGCATCTGAGGGTGTCCGTTCGGCAAGGGTCGTTATGTTCTCAACCCATGGCGTCTTTGCGGCGGACTTTCCTGAGGAACGCGAATGCTTACCGGAGGCGTCCCTTCTGACATCGGCAGCTGAGGGAAGCGACACGGTCTTCCTCGATTCAGCCCGTGTTCTGGATCTAAAACTTGATGCCGATCTGGTGGTGTTATCTGCCTGCGATACCGGCAATCCAGAGCCTATCGCCCCCGGCGAGTCGGGCTTGCCTTCAGGCGGCGATGCGCTGAGCGGACTGGCGCGATCGTTTTTCTACGCCGGCGCCCGCAGCGTTCTGGTGTCCCACTGGGTGTTGCCGGATGAGGATACAGTCGCGCTGATGAAGGGCTTCTTTGAGCGTCTTACCGAAGGGGAATCGGCTCCGGAAGCGTTGCAGGCGGCTCAAATGGCTCAGATTGAAGCCGGTGCGGGCGACCCGCTTCAGTGGGCCGCGTTCACGATCGTTGGCGCTCCGCCGGCCATTTAGGCCTGGAAGTCGCCATAGTTTTGACGGATCGGGCGTGTTAGGTCGGTCTCGAAACGGGAGAGCTTCATGAGACTTCGTCTGGCGACCTTGATGATCTGCTCTGTGCTTGTGGGGGCAGGCGCAGCGAGTGCGGAAACGTTTCTCGTTCTCAGCTCAGCTGATCCGTCCCTGAAGAAAGGGACTTCCCTCGAGGCCGGGGCGAGCGTGCCTGTTCCGGCGGGGAGTGTTGTGACGGTCATGTCCGAGACTGGGGAGGTGGTGCGTCTCACTGCCGGCGCCGGCGGTCTTCAGTTGCCAGCTCCTTCGGGAAAGATGTCGAACACCACATTTGTCTCGCTCAAGAACATGCTCCTCAGAAAGCCCCCGACACGACGGGCGTTCGGTGCGATGCGCGGAGCGCAGGCTGAGTGTCCCACGGCTGAAGAGCTCACCACTCTTGAGGCGATCCTTGAGGCGGACAAAACCTCGGCCTGTCGGACGATCGCGAATGAGGCGCTTGAGACGTTCATCGCTCAGTCTTCGACACCGGACGCTACCGATGGAGTTGAACCCGCGGCCCCGGTGGTCAACTGATAAGCCTCCAGGGCCTTCCGTCTCTGAGCGGCGGGACCCCGAGATCGCTCAGCCCGGCGCCTGCAGCGCAGTTTCAGACAGTCGATTGGCGAAGGCCCCTGCGCGGTCGCCTGTCGCCTCCGGCCACGGGTTTGTTCCGATCAGCGATCCGGACGGGGCGCCTCATCCTTCACCCGATAGACTGACCCGTCCCGCCGGAGAAACAGCTTCTCCATCTCGTCTCGATTGAAGGGCCGCGATCCCAGGCGTCCAAAAACGGCGATCTGACCGCCCATCTCATCGACGGCCCGGTCGCGATCTAATCCCCGAGACAGGGACAGGGCCGGCTTCGCCGTCCGACGGAAGGCGATAAACTCAGGCTTTGGTTCCGGAGAGAAGCCGTAGAAGTTCGGCTGACTTTCAGGACTTGTCAGCTGCACCACTTTCAACCCGCTCGTTCCGTCAGCGATATAGGCGAACAGAGAGGCGTTGGTTGATGCGACCACGACATCCCGAGCATCCCTGATCGCCCCCCCAAGGGTCGTCTTCATGTAGATCCTGGGAGCAAGGGGCTTTTCCACGTCGACAATGGCGAGACCATCTTCACCTGCCGCGATGTAGGCGTAGGTACGCGCTACATGAAGCTTTCGGGCATGCCTGAGCGGAAGAAAGCTTTCGGCGCTTTCAACCGGCGCTAAGGGTCGGGTCACGTCAAAGACATGCAGTCCCCGGTCTGATGTCGCGAACAGGTAGCGAAACTGAACCGCGCTCGCCTGGCCGCCTTTCAGAGGCAGCCTCGCCCTCAGCGCGGGTTTCAGAGGATCATCCAGATCCACAACTGCGAGGTGGTCCTCAACAATGACATAAGCCACCGATCCGGCGAGGGTCACATGCCGCGCCCCGGTCAGAGCGCCGGCCGGGTTGAACGTGACGGATCGCCTGATGAAATTGTTTCTGGGCTCGCCATCGAGGAATGTCTCCACGTTGACCAGAATAAGCCCCTCAACAGCGTCTGTGATCACGGCATAGCTGTAGATGGGATGAATGGCCTGCTCTTCGTTTGCGATGAGTTCGGGCGAGGCCCTCATCCATCGATTTCGTATCGGGTCGACAGGCTGATTGGTCGGAAGCGCAACGCAGGTCGCACTCCGGGTCGCGACATGTGCGTTATGGCCGAGTGGAGAAAATGGTGCGGACAGGAAAGGATCGGAGACACCCTTGTTGGCTATGGAAGCCACGTCATGAACCCTGAAGCCGCCCTTACCCTCTGCGCTGAACAGATACTCGCCCCGTACCTGGAGACATGAGACATCATCCGGAGCGGGCTGCGTGAGGGTCCTGAATTCCTCAAGAGGACGGGTCTCGCCCGATCCGCCGGAGCTCGCATCGAATGTGGCGCCGCGCGTCCAGTCTTTCAGCTCTCTGCCGTTTATCTCGACATGAGCCCGGTAGTAATCCGGATAGGCGTAACGCTGGAGATATGACCCTATCACCGCCTGCGGCTCGTCCCACTCCGTCACGCGGACGGCCTGAATGGCGCCGGCCTCGCCAACATAGGCGTGGAGGCCAACGAAGTTCATGAAATTGGTTCCCTGGAGAAGGAGCTGCGCCATGATGGCGTTGTTATCCTCCTGCTCGGAGACGTGGCAGTCTGAGCACGTCTTGGTTTCGACCCGTCGCTCCGTGTGGGGATAGTGGGGCGCAAACGCCTGTGACGAGAAGCCTGCCGCGCTGATCGGCGGCTGCTGGACGTAGATTCTTTCCCGATTGAGATTGGTCGAGGAGAGGACCAGAGCGGATGAGGACCGGATGGGCGCGATCACCGAACCCTTTGTGGTCTGATGACGGCCGAGCTGGAAGGCGTCATCGCGGGCGACCTGAGGGTTGTAGGTCGCGTAGTTCCTGGTGACAGCGTTTTCCTTTTCCTGACCTCCGCCATACTTGTGCGACGTCGTCGCCCAGTTGGACTCTATGGGGAGGTGGCAGCCCCCGCAGGTCGGAGTCCAGGAAAGGTGGCACGTGTAGCAGGTCATTTCCTCATCGCCATGCGCGCGATCTTTCTTCGGGACCTGCGTTCCCCAGATATAGTCTGATCCCGCCTTCTCAGGGTTCCCGCCAAGGCGTCCCATGAGTTTCGATCGTGCGGCCTTCGGGTTATAGGATGGGCTCTCAGGATCGACGCTATCCCGGACCAGAGAGACCTCCCACTCGAGTTTCGGGTCCACGATTGACCTCTGAACGAGAACTTTTCGTTCGCCCTTTTCCTTCCATTCAAACCGCAGTTTCCCATCGGGATTCCGCAGAGTGGACAGGTCGGACCCGTTGGGTCGCGCCGCTGGCCCAGATGTCCTGAGGGTCGGTAAGGCGTCAGCCGTCCCGTGGCAGTCCTTGCAGCTTATCTCGATAGCGTTTGCGACCTCGCCATGTATCAGCCCTGTTCCATGACTGTCCTGAGAGAAGTGACAGTCCGCACACTGCATGCCGACCTCGGCATGGATCGACATGAGATGCACAGCCTTGCCCGGGTTCTTGCCAGGCTCCACGAAGGCAGGTTCGTCGGCGCGACGCCACTTCTCCGGATCATCCGGCCGAATGACAGAGCCTGCCTCGTCGAGCAGATTGCCCTTTCGGTCCCGTTTGAACGCGGCACGGAAGTTCCAGCCATGGCCGTGATAGTCGGCGAACTGCGTCGTCTTGAGGCTCGGGTTGAGGTCGTAGACATTTCGAGTGAATTCGAGGTCCGCCCATTTTCCTCTCGGCGAGGCTCCTTCAGGGTTTCGATCGAGGACCTCGCGGACGGCCTCGGCGTCCGGGTAGACCTGTTCCTTCGGCCACATGGCGGGCGCGTCGGATTCGTAGTCCCACATCGTGTAGCCAAGATAGGAATTCAGAAACACGTTCGGCTGATGCATGTGGCAGCTCATGCACTGCGACGTGGGAATGGACCGGGTGAAGGCGTGCTTGAGGGGGTGGCCTGACTGATTGCGAGGCGTTGTCGGATCGCTTTGGGCTGAGCGTCCATCACGCCCGAACGCGGAATAGGTCAGGGAATGGCGTGGCTCCCGGTCGTTTGCATAAACGACATGACAGGCCGCGCAGCCGGACGTCCGATAGTCGCCCGGCTGATCGTTGGTGCCCATGAACCAGGTGAATGGGTCGTTGAGGCGCGTCTTGTGGATGTTCAACGCCGGTATGGCTACGCGCAGGCCAGTCGCCGGCCCGCGATTGGACTGCCGGATATCCGGCCGGCCCGGCTCCTCAAGGCGCTGGATCTGTCCCAGCGAGTTGGGCAGAGCAATCTCAGGAAACTGGGTCTGAACATTGCGGCCGCCGCGCTCGAAGACGCGAAAGACATCAGCAGGGGGAATAACCTGCCATGCCGGCAGGGGAGCCAGAGAGGGTAGGGCTCCCTTTTTCATCTGCTCCGGCGTGACCGCCCCGGGAACTGAGCCCGGTGAGAGCAGGGTCGCCGCTTCGCCTGTGCGCGTATAAGCCTCTCCGAGAATGTAGGATTTGAACGGTAAGATGCCGTTATTATAGGTCGCTCCACCCCATAACATGGCCCCTGTCGCCATAAGGGACCGTTCCGCCGCCTGGATTGTTTCAAGATGGCAGGCGCCGCAGGACTCCCTCGCGACCCTGTAGTCGCTGGGGTTCACGAACCGGATGAACTCGGGGCTCTCCCGATTGAGCAGGACATAGCTGCGAACGGGATTGGCTCCAGGGTGCTCGCCCCACGTCTCCGGATAGCGGGGTTGGACGTGAGCTAACTGAACAGCCGCCCTGTAGGCGGGCGTGTCAGGTTCAACAGCCGCGGGACGAACAGCTCGCGGATCGCCTCCGTGGCAGTCGACACAGCCGAGTTTGACAGCCTCGCTCACATGCATCGTGGCCTGATCGACCGGATCGTGGCAGCTGACACAGCCCTCGCTCTTTGCAGCGGCTTCCTCAGCGGTTTGCGACCGGGGAGCTGGGCCCGCGCGCTTGTGGGTGTAGTCGACATCTTGCGGGTATTCGACATGATCGCCCGCTATTTCCGCCGCCCGAGACTTTGTTCCCGGACTGGGGGGGGCCGCGAGCGAATTGACGGCAAGGCACGCCAGAGCGATCCCGCCGATCGTTGCGATGCGGAGAAGCTGGGAGCGAAGTTTCCCCAGGCCACGACGTCCCTGCAGGTCCGCGTGCCCAGCCGCGCCGGGTCCTGAAGTCTTTCTTATGTTGGGGCGCTCGGGATGCATCAGGCAAACCCTAATAGGTCAGGACTGTATTGAGAAGGACCGAATAAAACAGGTCCCCGCCATCGCTTCGTCCAAAGAGACCGCGAAAATCGTCCGAGGGCTTCAGAACCGCAGCGGATCCCCTGAGGACGATGTTCTGTATGAAACCTGGCCGATATGTGAGCGCCGCCGACAGGTCCCAACCAATCGAACGTCCGATGTCTCCCTGCATGCGCAGAGCCTCGAGGGAGGACGTGTTCTGGAACTGCAAATGGTTGAGACTGCCGGAGACTCTGAGTTCCGGAGCTAAGTCTGCGTCTCCTCCCAGTCCCGCAAGAATCGTTCCGGGGTTATTGAAATTACTCTGCCCCTGCTCCTTTGAGGAACGAAGGGAGTTCAGAATTCCGTTGCGCCCATTCAGCGATACGGCGCGGGCGCCGCCGATCAACGGAAGGGACTGACGTATCCAGTAACTGGTGTCTGCGCCCGCAAACTGCGGATTTTCGAAGATCGCATCATAGCCTGTCTCAACGTCGTCATATGGATCGGCGTCTCCGCTCGCGATCAGGAAACTGCCTCTCAGTCTGAACCAGTCGAAGTCCATGGATGGCTCGATGGCGGCGAAGCCTGCCCGGATGCTTGCCTTTCGTCCGGTGAAAACATTGTTTCGATCCTCGCCTGCCGCGAGGTAGGCTGAGCCGGTCAGGTTCAGACGCCCCAGACGGCCGTCGCCATTGTAGCCAAGATAGGCGACATCGTAGTCCCGCGCGCGC
Organism: uncultured Alphaproteobacteria bacterium; assembly: GCA_903831255.1. Classification (GTDB taxonomy): domain Bacteria; phylum Pseudomonadota; class Alphaproteobacteria; order Caulobacterales; family Hyphomonadaceae; genus UBA7672. The sequence continues at coordinate 148,564 of CAIKWZ010000040.1, read as the reverse complement.
AGGTCTCCGAAAAGTGCGGGACGCACGGGAAAGCCATTCCGGTCGATTTCAATGTCGTCGCCTTCCCGATTGATGTTCAGCGATCCTGTGATCTGACTTGTGAACCCCGGGATGAGAAAATCCTGTCTGTAGAGGTTCGCAAACAGGACGAGGTCTCGTCTCAAAGGGGCGAATAGATCGTTGAGGCCCGAATTCGTATCCTTCTCCAGACGTCCGAAGGCAGCGAGATTGTATTGGAGGCGGTTGTTGTCCCGCGATCCGAACAGACGCACTCCCAGCTGATTGTCCTGAAAGAGAAATCCCCGAAAGTCGCTGGAGAAGGGCTGCACCCCAATCCTGATCGAGTCGAAGTCGTAACGTGACGAAACGTTGCGGAGATGTTTGTCGAAGAACAGTTCCTGAACGCCCACAAAGCTGTCAGTCCGCGAGACGCCCTTTGAGGGCTGCACGTACAGAATTCTCCGCTCCGAGACTTCCGCATGATTGATATTGAAGGCCAGCGCGCCCCGTATTTCAAAATCCGGCGGCTTGAATGCGGTGGCCCCCTGCACAAGCGCGGCGCCGATGACGAAGGTCTGACCAATCGCCAGAGAGTCTGGCTCGCCGAAAAGACCTGGGCTGTCAGCCCTCTCGGTTGTCTGAACGCCAACAGGCAAAGGAAAGGATCGCGGCTCGACGACGGTATCGGACACCATCGACAGAATGAAGAACTGGTCCTCAGTTCCGGCAAGCGGCCTGTCGCCCTTGAGAGGATTGTGATTGTAGGGATCCCACCATCTGGGTTTCACAAGACTGAGGCTCTCGGCCAGACGCCAGCGGTCGGGAACCGCCGGAGCACAGAGGGCGTAGAGACCGTCCATGCGCTCGCAGGCGTCTATTTCTCCAGGCGCTGGCGTCAGCACGGTTCCCGGAGGCAGGTCGGGCGCCGTCGTTTCATCGGACGCTCGCCCTGGCCTCCGCCTCGGGAGAGTGTCCATCTCAGCGCTCAGGACGTCCGCCTGGATGCGCTCGGAAGGTTCCCCTCCAGTCTCCGGCACGGGTGTCTGTCCCGCGGCTGTGGCGACGCCGGACAGAAGAAGACCGGCCATCAGGCCTGTCCGACCGTTGAAGTGGGGAAACCTATTGGCCATCGCAGACATTCTGCGCAGACGAGGACAGTAGGGGTGAAAACGGACAACTCGCGTATCTGAGGCGAACGCCGTTCACCAGCGCCTGGTCGGCACGCAGAGACCGCGGCGCATTAGACGGCGGATCAGCGCCTCCAAGGCGCGTTGCAGCGCGCGCGACGCCCAGCAGGGCGATCATGTCGTCCTGGTCGATTCCATCGCCGGAAACCCCAATCGCGCCGATCAGCTTGTCGCCGCGATAGATGGGAAACCCTCCCGGAAAGATCTGAAGCCCGTTCGAGAGGCGGTTCTGTCCTGACGGTCGACCGGGGGTGTCGGGTAGAAACGCACAACCGGGGAGAACATCCGTCTTGGCAGACGGATCTGCTACAAACGACAGGTGTTGGACGATATCGCCTGCGATCAGGGCGGACTGGAGACCGGTCGAAAACGGGCTCGCGTTCATTGAGGTGGGCGAGAGCGGTCCTGGCCCTGCCGCGAGTTCGCCATCGGGGAAATGGGGCCTCGCGAGATTGCCGACGGCCCGAGCCGACATAGCGATCGCTCCTGTCAGCGAAAGCCCGGTCGAGGAGTACCCGGAGAAGGCGGCTCCAAATCCGCGAACCCTGGCATCGGGACCGGTTGAACCGGTGAGGGCGGGATTTGACGTTGCGCTCTGAAGATCAGACCCCGCCAGCGGATGCGACATGAACGCCGCGCTTCTCGCCTTCTGAAGAGACACGTCAATGCCGAACACCGGAGCATCCGGAGAGCGGACGACCCCGAGCACCGCTCCATCGGAGTCGACAATTGAAATCGTGACCTCGGCGCGGGAGTTCAGAGGACGGCGTATCTGGGCTCGCGCATCGCTCATGACCCCGAACGCCTCATTCAGGATCGTGGCCGTCTCGGTAAGAGTAAGAGGACGGGCTCCGCCGACAGATGCTGTTCCGGCCCTTACGGGGAAGCGCTCTGCCCCGGCGCCGTCAGAAATGACATAAGCGTCCGCAGAGGTGATGGGCCCTGAACTGACCCGGCGAATTCCGGACGTCTCACCCCCGTAGGCCAGGCCCGCCCGGATCGCCAGCGGCGTGTCGGCGAAATAACCGGGAACAGGCAGTAGTCTTGCTGAGACACCGAGGAGCGAAGAGAGGGGGGGACTGAGAGACGGACTGACACGAAGGCCCGCCTCGCGTGCGTCCGAGTAACGGAGCGTGACGCCGTCCACCGTTATCTGGGGGGCGCGAATGGCCTCCGGCGCCGCAAAGCCGTCCGTGGCTGCCAGCGCGATGAATTCATCCGCATCCGCATCGACATCCAGAACGTCCGGATCAAACCCGTAGTCGTCATCGGCTGAGACACCGACCCCTCCAACAACAACGCCGTCCTTGTAGAGTGGAAACCCCCCAGGATCTGCTGAAAGGCCAAGCGGGGCCCGATGGGGCCCGGCGACTGGGCCTCGGCCGGCGACGTAGCGGGACACAAGGTCGGAACACGGCAAGGACGAGAACTGGACTCCGAACAGAGGACCGCTTTCCAGACCTCCTGTGGCTGGCGACGGAGGAAAGGTCTCCTGAACGATCATGCTGGCCGTTCTTGAGGAAAAAGCGTTTCCTGCCGACGAGAGATAGCTTCCGGTCAGAGCCTTGGAGATGGCGGCCGCCGCCCGCGGGACAAAAAGTCCCTGCGCGTCCGTGTCGACCCCCCGTGAAGGTCTGATGCGAACCGTTGGGGTTGCCCCGTTCATTTCGACGACGGCAAGAACATTGCCCACTCTATCGGTGACAGCGATGACGGCCCTTAGCCCCCGGGCGTTCGCCTCTGAGACCGCCTGAGAAAGGATCCTCTCGACATCTGCCGTCGAGAGGGCTCGTGACTCGGGAACCGGATAAACCCCCGTGGGCGCCGCCGGCGGGGGTGGGGGTGAGACAGGCGGGGACCCGGACCCGCCGCCGCCGCAGGCCGCAACCGCCACAAGCGCCAGAGCGACCGGAATGGCGGCGCGGATGACACGTTGAACTGGCGCGGCCAAATGGTTCATCGAAGGTCGAGGCTCACAGCGATCTCGCTCATGTGACGAATAAACACTGACTGACGAAAGGCGTTTGGATCTTCGAGCTGCTCGTAAGCCGCCGCCAGAGTGCGGCGCAGGCTACTCGACTTCTCCGCAGGCAGGCCGCCGCTGTCGGAAAGCGCGCGGGTGAGGGTGTCCACCGCCATGACTGTCTGTTCCGCCCCGGCATAGGATGTCAGGTTCAGACCATGCTCATCGGCCAGAACGCCATCGAGCGCTTTCAGGATCGCCCGGTCGCTGAACTCCGCCTGCTCGAACGCGTCTGCGAGAGCCGCAAGCCTCGCGCTCAGTGCGAGGCCGGCGCGCCGTCTGCTCTCCGGGGGTTCATTCAGCGCCTGATGAAACGTCCTTGCGGCCTGCTCCACGGCCTTCGCTTCCCCGGGAGCGAAACTCCGGGCGGCGGCGACAAGCGTGAGGGCGTAGGCATCGTTGAACGGTATGTCGCCTGGGAGCGAGGCCCGAAAGGGGTTCAGGGGCAGGAGAGCTCCCACAGGAGGGGGTTCCGAGATGGGCCGGTGGCAGGATCGACAGTCGAAAAACGCGGGTTCGGGAAAGGCGCCCGCCCGTTTCTCCTCGCTGGCGAGATACATATCGACGCTTGTCTGCATCGACACCGCCTGGCCAATCGCCCAGACCTTCGCGCGGGACGCAGACGGCTTGCGGGAGAGGTAATCGCTATCCTCAAAATGATGCGCCTGCAGAGAAGTGAACAGCTCGGTCTCGAGTACAAGGCGGGGATGACCTGCCGCCATCATGGCGTGGCTGGCGAACTGATCCTTACGCGAAGTCCCGATATGACAGGTCGCGCACAGGCGCACACGTGAGACAGGATCGTCTGTCGGATAAAGACCTAGAGACACATTCGAGGCGTGGGTCGCCCTGGGAGCGTAATGACTGGAGATCCAGGTCTCCGCGCCGCCATGACAGGCTTCGCAGCTGACCCCGTCACTCACCTGAAAACGCTCCCCCCGCAAAGGAGCGGCGTCTGAATGACACGAGAGGCATTCGGGCGCCTTGCTGGCGTCCCCGAGGCCCAGCCGCGCCCCCATTTCCCGGCCCCGAGCCGAGAGGAGAGACCGAAACGCCTGAGAGTGCCTGCCCCGAATGCTGTCACGATCCTGCCAGACATTCACCTCGCTTCCACGCATGGCCTCGCCCTCAGTGATACCGAGTGCGGGTTGGCGGGCATGGCATGGCCCTGCGCATGCGGCCACTCCCAGATGCGTTCGACCGTCGAAGCGCGGGATTGTCGGCGTTGGGGACTGTGCGGAGACCTCCCCGGTGAACAACAGACTGAGCAATCCTGTTGTAAAGCAGGCCAAGAGGGTCACATGGACGAACCGCTCAAGCCGTGAGGCGCTTCGTGAACGGGTCCTGCCCATCTTCCAACCTGCCGTCGTCAAGAACTCGTACGTTTCGGGCCCAAGGGAAGACGCGCGGCTTCAGGCCCTGAAAGTCAGCCTGAGTCGGATCGCTCCCGTTACCTGTCCCCGGATCAGAATCGCAGGCATTATCAGATTAGGCAATGCAGGATCAGGGGCAGGATCAGGGCCTGGCCGGCACCGCCGCCGCGCCTGATGGGGACGGCAAGAGGACGCTTCCGGCGGCCGAATCGGTTAAAAAAATTGTCGCCGGACCCCGTGTATGGCAGTCTCCCGATCCGAGGGCGGTCCGTGGCTTCATACGCCAGGGGGCCGCCAGGAGGGGCGCGGGTCTGGGGAGACCAAAGGCTTCCAGGCCGGGAGAGACGATGTTCAGGCGTTACGGAGTGGCGATCGTCGGTTCCGGTCCGGCGGGTCTGAGCGCTGCAGCGAGGGCTGCCGTCCGCGGCCTTGACCATGTCCTTCTCGAGAAGACTGATCATCTCAGCGATACCATTTTCAAGTATCAGCGCGGCAAGCATGTCATGGCGACGCCGGTGCAGCTTGTCCTGCGCAGCGATCTCGCATTTGACGCAGGTCGGCGTGAAGCCGTTCTCGAAAGATGGGCTGAAACCTCGGAGGGACGGCAGGTCCATGTGAGGTTCAGGGCTGAGGTCGTCTCCATCGAGGGGGGCCGCGGCGCCTTTCAGCTTCGTCTGGCGGACGGAGATGTGATCGAGGCGGAGACCGTTGTGCTCGCAATCGGCACCGCTGGAAATCCGAACCGCCTGGCTATTCCGGGAGCCGAGACGGTCCGGATCGACTATCAGCTCGACGATCCTCGTGACATCACCGGAGAGGATATCGTTGTCGTCGGGGGTGGAGACGCCGGAATAGAAAACGCGCTGGGCCTCGCAGAGCCGGATCTGGGCAACAAGGTCATGCTGCTGCAGCGCGACATGCAGTTCACCCGCGCGAAGCCTGACAATGTGGCGCTTCTGGAGGCGGCGAGGGCTGAAGGGCGGCTGGACTTCATGACCGGGGTGCGGCCGGTGTCCCTGGCTCCAAGGGAGATGACGGTTGAGACGCGTGACGGCCCGGGCACCCTTGTATGCGACCGGGTGATCGCACGCCTTGGCGCGACACCCGCCCGGCGCTTTGTCGAAAGCTGCGGCGTTTCTTTCGCGAGCGCCGATAAGGAGGCGTTTCCAGTTCTGACGTCAGAGTTCGAGAGCTCAACGCCAGGGGTTTATGTCATCGGAGCGCTCGCGGGTTATCCCCTCATCAAGCATTGCCTCAATCAGGGATACGACGTGATTGAGCGTATTCTTGGAAATCAGGAGCTGAGGCCTGCGGACGAACCCATCCTCGTGGAGAAATTCGGAGGACTGCCCGGCCGCAGGTCGGTCGACGAGTGGCTCGAGCGCATGCGCACAGGGATTGGGATCTTCAATGATCTGACATCCCTTCAGCTGCGGGAGTTCATGCTCGAATCGGACGTGCGTGTGTTTTCCCGAGGAGAAGCGGTGATTGTCCGAAATGACATGGGATCCTCCCTGTTCGCCATCCTTGACGGATCCGCGGCTGTCGAGGTGAACGCAGCCGATCCGAGCATTACGGTCACGTTGCCCGAGGGAGATATCTTCGGCGAGATCGGGTTGATCTCCGGCCGTCGCAGAGGCGCGACGGTCAGGGCGGCTGAAGACAGTATTCTGATCGAGGCGCCACGATCAGCGGTGCTGAAGCTGATGGCTACGGCGCCAGCGGTCAAGCGTCGGATCGATGCCGTGACCGCTGAACGGATGATCAAGCAGATCTTCGGTGGGACGATCTCACAGGCTGATATTTCGACGATCCTGGCTCAGTGTCGCCTTCAGTCTTTCAAGGCAGGAGAATGCCTGATCCGGGAGGGCGAGAGCGGCTTTGATATATTCATCATCCGTTCCGGAAGCGTGGTGGCTGAAAAGCTGATCGCGGGGAAGGAAGTCTTTCTGTCCTATGTGCCGGCTGGAAGTTATGTCGGTGAAATGGCCCTCTTTGACGACGGTCATCGAAGCGCGACTGTACGGGCGGCAGTCGCTGTCGAAGCCATTGTTCTGCCGGGGGACGCATTCCGGGCCCTTTTGGACGACAGGCCGGACATTCTGCGGAGTGTTCAGGAGCAGGTCTACTCGAGACGTCAGATCAACGGCTTCATTGAGGCCCAGAAGTCGAGCTTCGGGTCTGTCGCCGACATGTACTCGTCGGTGGCCGACTTTCTGGTGGAGCAGGGCATCGGAGAGGCAACCGACGCCCTGTTGATCGATGAAACGCTCTGCATCGGATGCGACCACTGCGAGACGGCGTGCGCCGAAACCCATGACGGCATCTCGAGGCTCGATCGGGAGGCCGGTCGGACCTACGCGCATATTCATGTGCCGACGTCCTGTCGTCATTGCGAGAACCCCCAATGCATGAAGGAGTGCCCCCCGAACGCGATACACAGGGCTCCTGACGGCGAAGTCTTTATAGATGAGACCTGCATTGGCTGCGGGGCGTGTCAGAGAAACTGTCCCTATGGCGTCATCCAGATGGAAACCCCGCCCCCGAAAAAACCGGGCCTCGTGTCGTGGCTGCTCTTCGGAATGGGGCCAGGCCCGGGCCAGCCTCCTGACTCATGGATCGAGAAGACACTGGGGGGCGGAGGGAGCAAGGAGAAGGTGAAACAGGCGGTCAAGTGCGACATGTGCCGGGGTGTCGATGGCGGACCCGCCTGCGTCAGGGCATGTCCTACCGGGGCCGCCATCCGCGTGTCGCCTGAGGACTACCTCAAGGTGTCCGGCATGGGCAGAGCGACGGACTGAAGCGATGGTTCGGGTCGATCACACAACACGTCGTCGCTCAGCGGTCCATGAAAGCTTCCTGAAGCATGGAGGGTTCCGATATCTCAAACTCGCTCTTCTGCTGACAGCTGTCTGCCTGGGGATTTATGCCGGCTCGAGCGCCTCTCCTGTCCGTAACGGGGGGTCTGCAGCTGGCTATTTCCTCGGAATTCTCGCGACAGTCCTTGTCGTGTGGCTTGCCTTTCTTGGCATACGCAAGCGCGCCATTACGGGGGGGCGCTGGAGTCTGAAGGCGTGGACATCCGCTCACGTCTATCTGGGTGTGGCCGTTCTGGCGATCTCGCTCCTCCACTCCGGATTTCAGTTCGGATTGAACCTCCATACGCTGACGATTGTGCTGCTGGGCCTGACGGTGCTCTCGGGTGTCATCGGGGCGGTCGCTTATTCGGTTATTCCCCGCAGGATGAGTGATAACCGGGGACAGCTCAGCGGAGAACAGATGATAGAAGCTGTTCAGGCGGTCGATGCGCCCCTCAGACAGGCCGCCAGGCGATTGTCTGAAGCGGATGCGCTTCTCGTCTCGTCAGCGATTGAGGATACAGAGATCGTAAGAGGAGTTTTTGGTCGCATTCTGGCTCCTGACAGGAACTGCCCGACAGCCAGGGCCCTTGCCATGATGAGACGACAATCCGTCCGAGCGGGTCCTCTGGACGGCATTGAGGACAAGGATGAAGACGACTCCGAAAGGGCGGTGCGTGAGCGGGTGACGCTGCTGCTTGAGCGCCGAAGCGCGATGCTGGGTCGCGCCCGCCGACATGCACGTTACCGGGCGCTGCTCGAAGTCTGGCTCTATGCGCACACACCTCTGACCTTCGGCCTTCTGGGGGCGCTCGTGGGTCACGTGGTCAGCGTCTTCTACATGTGGTGAACGGCGGGACGTTTTTAACTACGGGTCGGTCCGGACAGGTTGCAGGGTATGTTTGCAAACATCAGTTATGTCTCCCGGAGGGGCAGCCGGCGTGTGACGGAGGAGACCCGTCAGCTCAACGCCGATGTTCTGATCGCGGGACGCGGCGCAGACTGTCAGATCCAGCTGAGCGATCTGACCGTGCGTCTCGCCCATGTCCGTATAACTCAGATCCGGACGGGGCGGGTGCTGGTTGAGGGGCTGGGCGGAGGCCGCTTTGTTCTCTCAGGGCGTCCCCAGATCCGCGCGGAGATTGACCTCGGTTCGGGCGCGAGCCTCCAGATCGGGCAGCATGTTCTGACGCTGGCGGCCGACGAAACCGGCTTAACGATAGAGGTGGAGGAGAAGAAACGCCTCAGCCGGCGGAATGTCGGACAGAAGGGCGATCCCTTCAGTCTTCGAGGCACCTGGCTGTCAAAGCGCGCCGCCTCCTGGATCCTTGCATCTGCTGCAGTGCTGCTCGGTCTCGTCTTTCCTGTCTTTATGTACTCCCAGCAGTCTGTCGGCCGATCTGAGAGCGCCGCGACTGTCGCGGGCGCTCCCGCGGACCTGAGTGCGCTGATGGACGCGGGCGGAGAGGGTCGCTCTCATGGATTTCAGAGCGCAGCCGGCGCCATCTGGAGTTCAGGCGCGCTCAGCTCGGCGCACCGGTCTCTCACTGACGATTGCGCTCTTTGCCATGCTGTACCCTTTGTCTCGGTTCGTGATGAGACATGCCTGAGCTGTCACGGGGATGTCCGCCACCATGGCGACCCGGAACAGCTTCGTTCCGCATCTCCTAAGCTATCCCCTGTCTCCTCGAGCCTGCTGTCAGTCTCGTCTGTCCTGGGCCGCGAGGCCGAACGGTGCTCGGCCTGTCACAGCGAGCACAATCCGGACGTCAGTCTGAGCGCGGCGTCTCAGGCTTCGTGCGCGTCCTGTCACGGAGAGGTCAGGATCGACGGACTTTCGGCAGCGGCGGATTTCGGTCTGAACCATCCGGAGTTCCGTCCGACCCTGTCTGCGGGGGAGGGGCTCGATGGCGCCGCCCTGGTGTCCCGCGTCTCCACGATTGTCGACCTGCAGCGGGCCCGGCAGACGCGGGAGAGCGCCATGGCCGTTCGGGGTTTGACTGGCGATTGCGATGGATTTGAACCCGGCCGCGCTAATTTTCGAGGCAGCGACGGCGCCATGGTCAGCGACCCTGGTCCTGGAGACCGGTCTGGCCTGGTGTTCCCTCACAAGGTTCATCTTGCGTCCGGGGGATGTGTCGCCGGCCTGATCGACCGCCTGGGACCAGCCTCGCCTTATGGAGCCTCGCTGACATGCGCTGATTGCCACAAGCAGGACGAGGGCGGACAACTGTTCGAGCCGATCCGCATGGAGGATGATTGTGCGGTTTGCCATTCCCTCGTCTTTGAGACCTCGCGCGGAGTGGACAGGGTCCTGAGGCACGGAGAGCCCCTCGAGGTCATCGCAGCGATGAACGACTTTTATCGTGCGCAGACGATTGAGGGCGTCCTTCGGACTGAAGCTGACGCACGCACCCGACCCGGACCGGCAGGGCTTCGACCGGGAGCGCTTCGTGAGACGGCGTTCGCATTCGCCTCTACGCGGGCCCAGGAGAGGGTCGAGGCAATCTTCTCGCCCCGGGGGGCCTGTTTCGGTTGTCACGAGATCACGCTGCCGGAAGGCGGACGGATAGAGGACGTGAAGGTTGCGCGTGTCAGTCTTCAGGACCGTTTCCTGCCGAAGTCGTCCTTCCCGCACTCAAAACATTCAACGAGCGCATGCTCCACATGCCATGAAGCGGAAACTTCAAACCTCTCTTCAGATGTGCTGCTCCCGTCCGTGAAGTCGTGTCAGACCTGCCACGGAGGCGAACACGCTGCAGACAAGACGCCGTCCACCTGTCTGACGTGCCATGGGTTTCATTCTCATTCCGAGGATATACCCCTCATGCGAAGCCGCGCTGCGCCCGGAATGTTCTTCACCGCGCGTCCAGGGACTGTCTCGGGCGCCGCACAGATGGAGACCTTCTAGGATCGGCGCAGACAGTGCGGATCCGGATTTTATGACGACCGTGGGGACACCGAGGCGAGACTGGTCAGGCCTGCTTCAACCGTTTCTCTATACCTGAGCGCCGGGTGTCGCGCGCGGGCATGAGGCTAAGGGTCTTTCGCCAGACGGCGGTCGCCCTTTCTCTTTGTCCGTCTTCGTCGAGGGCTGAGGCGAGAGAGACAAGGCTTTCGAGGTCGGCAGGCGAAAGCTTCACCACCCGGTCAAGCGCATCGATCGCATCCGTCCTGCGTCCGAGGACGGCGTAGGATCTGGCGAGCTGACGCCACCCCTGAACATCATCCGGGGTTTCGGCAAGACGGGCGGCGAGCGTGCTGACCATCCCCTGAACCATCTCGCTTCGCTGAGCCGGCGTCATCTGAGCGGCGGCCTCGAGGTCAGCCCCCGTCGGTCCGCGGGCCGGAGCTGCGGATGCAAGTGAACCAGCCCCTCCCGGCGGGGCCTGGGGAGAGGCGAGCGCTGCCTGCGCGGCTTTAATCTGGTCCTCGAGCATTGGTATCCATACCGCCCCGACAGGGGCGTCGTCCCGAAGCTTCCTCCAGGCCACCAGTCCGCCCTCAAGATCTCCCGACTGCGCCTGGTGGAGAGCAAGGTAGTATCGAGCCTGATAGCTACGCTCTTCGGAGCCGACGGCCGTTTCTTTGGCGAGTTTTGCAAACAGGTCGAGGGCGATCGCATCGACGACGCCGTCATTGGCGAGCACTCGGGTCTCTGCGTACTCAGCCGCGAGCTGACTATCGGAGGAGGCGCGGGCGAGCGCCTCCGCATACGGTTTCAGCGCGTCTCGATACTTCTCGAGACGCACCTGGGAGCGAGCCAGCAAGGCCCAGCCTTCCGCGTCCTCAGGATCAGCATCGAGACGTTCTGTGAGCTTTGTCACCATATCGTCCAGACCCGCGTGTCCGGCGTCCGCGCTTCGCCCGTCCGCCGGCAGGACCGGAGGCGGTCCGCCCAGCTCGCCCCGCACGGTCAGAACCCCCAGGGTCAACCCTGTCGCCAACACAGCGCCCACGGCGAATGAGACGATGGCTGTCCGACTGACACGCCGGGCGAGCAGACCCTGAACGAACCCCCGAAACCTCTTGCGAGCCCCGCCCGGTGACTGAACATCCTCAGTCATCCGGCTCTGTTTCAGAGGGTCTCCGGCCGACTGGGGCGGAGACTCAACTGATACCTTGGGTGTCAGCAAGAGCCAGGCAAGAAGACCTGCTGCGGCAAGCGCCAGACAGGCAACGGTCAGAAAGCCAATCATCTATGCTCCGGGATTTGGCGAGAACTCTAAACCGGCGCTGATCGCCGGCTCAGTCCTTGAGAAAGGGATAGAGATACTGCACCGCCGACGGCCACTCCCCGGCGAGGCAGGTATGGGCGGTGATTTCGCCGCGATCGAACATGTGGAGAGTAAAGCCCGCAGGCTCCTCCAGCAGGATCTCCCGTCCATCCGGCACGCGGACATCGACCTCCGTAAGATCCAGCGTCAGCTGGATGGATGTCGCGGGGGCAACCGTCACCATCGTTCGCCCGAAAAGTCTGGAATGTGGTCGATGCATATGACCGCAGGTGACAGCACGTACCTGAGAATGCTTTCTAAGCACCCGGTCCAAACGTCTGATCCAGCCGCTGGAAGGGTCCTCGTCCATCCACCGTATGCCGCTCGGTATCGGCGGATGATGAAGGCCGATCAGCGTCGGCGTGCGAGGACGCTTGCGGAGCGTCGAATTCAACCAGGACGCTCGCTTGGAGCAGAACCCTCCGCCCGCAGCTCCCGCTTCGAGGGTATCGCACATGACGATCCGATAATCGTCGAACTCAATCGCGTACTGAACAAAACCGTTCTTGTCGGTTCTAACACGGTCATCGGGAAACACCTCGCGCAGAGGCCCTCTCAGGTCATGATTTCCCACACCGAAGTGGACGGGGATATCAAACCCCTCGAACACGGCCTTCAGATTGCGGTATTCGTCAACTTCGCCCCGATCGACGAGGTCGCCTGTCGCTATAACGGCGACGGGCCGCGGTCGCAGCCTCATAATCGATGCAAGGGTCGCTCGCAGACGCGCCTCATTGCGCTCCTGATTGAGCTTGTCACGGTCCGTGGTGATATGGAGGTCGGTGATCTGCGCGACTGTAAACACTCTGCCCCTCCGACCCGGTATTGAAATCCGCGGACGATCCGGATCCTAAACCCGCTTCGGAGCCTATGGCAATTGATCCAAAGTTCCGTCGCGCCGCCTCATTGGTCGATCGTGAATGCGCCGACGGCGCCGACCACACCCTTGAGTTCGATATCTCCAATCAGGCGTGTTTTCGGGTAGTCGCCGGCCCGGTTTATTGTTTCGCGGCTCGCAAGTATCCGTGTTCCGCTCGACTTGTTGGCGGCCTCCAGTCGCGCCGCAATCACAACCGTCTCCCCGTAGGCCGTGTAGTTGAAGCGCCTCTCTCCGCCAAAATTGCCGACGAGCGCTGGACCCGTGTGAATTCCGATACGCGTCTGGCCAAACGATATGGCGTGCTCCGAGGCGACCGCCGTTCGGTAGGCCTCGGAGAACTGATCGATGGCAAGAGCGCAATCCAGCGCCCGTCGCGCGTGGTCCGGCTGCTCGACAGGAGCCCCGAAGATGGCGATGAGGCCGTCGCCTGTAAGCTTGTCCAGCATGGCCTCGTATCGCCAGAGAATGTCGATAACGCCATCGAAGTAGCCATTGATGAGGCGGGAGAAAAGCGCAGGCTCCGTTGCGCCGACCAGAACGGAAAAGTCTGCGATATCCGAAGCCAGAACCGTTATCTCCCGGGCGCTCGCGCCGATTTCCACCGGCTCTCCGCCTTCAACAATCCTCTCGATGACCTGAGGCGCGAGATAGCGCTCAAGGGTTCCGGCATAGAGCGCCCTATCGGCTCGCAACTGGGTCGTCGTGATCCGACCGGTGATGAAGTAGGCGAGGGCGAAAGACAGCGTGGGAGCCGTAAGGCCGACCATCAGGCCCAGAGCCCACAGGACGACGACCGAGGCGATCATCACGGCGAGCAGACTTGAGACGACCACGAGAGCGGTCGCCCACCAGCGAAGCGCCGACCGTCCGAAGACGCAGCCGGCCAGGGCGGCCGCGAGGGCGAAGGGAAGCATGAAGGCCCAGCCCGTCGACCTCAGGACATCGCCCCGGATCATCTGGTCCAGAGCATGAGCGTGGACCTCCACCCCCGGCGTTCCATCATGATGACCCTGGAGAAATCTCAGAGGGGTGGCGTGCATGTCCTCTATGAGATCAGGGCTCTCCTGATCCGCGCTTCGGGTCACACGACCGATCAGCACTGTCTTTCCAGCGAAGAACTCGGGCGGCAGATCTCGAACAATGCTCGCAGAGACGGCCGGAACAAGGGCGCCCCTGTTCTCGCTGCCGGCGCCTGCAATTGGAGAACGGAAGGCGAGAGGCATGGATCGGACGGGAGCCTCTACTCCCAGAGCTGTCGCAATCGCACGAGCGAAGGACTGTCGACCGTCGGGCAGCGGATCGTAGGATCGGACGACGTCGTCATAATCGTCCTTAATCAGCGCCCGAGCATCCGCATAGGTCAGGGCCGAAGGCGCGCTGAAATCCGTGCCGGGTCGGGACAGGGGCGGGGCGACGGCGATAATCGGAGAGGCAAGCGCGCTGAGCTTTGCGGAGAATCCTGCATACTCGGCAGGGTCACGCCAGACATCCAGCATATAGTCGATCCCGATGGCGCTGGGCTGACCGGCGCCGATTGCGGCGACGAGGTCGGCCAGCCATGCCTTGTCGATCGGCGACAGACATCGACACTCGGAGCTGTCTCGCATCTGGGCGAGCGCTGCGTCGTCGATTTTCACGATCACGATGGGGCTCGTTGCAGGCCTCGCAGCCATGGCGATGCGCAGATCATAGAAGAGATTTTCCGCATATCGCGCCGGGGTCGTCTGCGACAGGAGGAAGGCCAGCAACGTGCAGGCGACGGTGACGGCGCCTGTCGCAAGGACTGTCAGCAGCGGCGAACGTGTTCCGCGCGAGCGCGATCCCGCCAGCCTCACCATCGTCGCCAGGGGAAGAAGAGCCCGTTTGAGCCATGAGGCGTCTGATCCTGCGGTCATCTTTCCTCTAGCCCCTCCGGAACGGAACGGAAGCGTACTGGAAGTTCACGCCTCTGTGTCCCTCTGCCTGACTCGTCGAAGGTGCGACGGGACGATGCCCTTGTCGAGATGACGACCCGGGAGACTGCTCAGGGACGCCCGCGACGCAGATCATCTGAGAGGCTGATGACCGTGGGCTCGCCCGTAAGACGATGACGATAGACCTGGAGGTTCTCCATCACCCGCTGAACGTAGTTGCGTGTCTCGGAGAAGGGTATGCTCTCGATCCATTCCACCGGATCCGCACCGGCTCTGGGATCCCCAAAGTCCGCAATCCACTGCTTTGCCCGACTGGGGCCGGCGTTATACGCGGCTGCGGCGAGAATATAGGATCCGTTGAAATCATCCACGAGGTCGTCCAGAAAGCCCCGGCCAAGGCGAAAATTGTAAGTCGGATCGTCAGTCAGCCAGCTCTTCCGGAAGGGAAGTCCGACCAGGCGCGCCTCCGCCTCAGCGTAACGCGGGATCATCTGCATCATCCCTCTGGCGTCCGCAGAACTCACAGCCCGGGGATTAAACTCGCTCTCCTGACGTGACAGCGCCAGCACGAGGGCGGGCTCAGCTGAACCTGTGCGCGGGGACTTGGGCAGCTCCAGGACCGGAAAGACTGCGTCCGGCGCCACGATCCCGCGAGCGAGACCCGCCTTACCGCTCCGGACGGCGGCTCTGGTCTCAAGATAGCCCTGGGCAATATCGAAAAGCATCTGATGCTCGAGCGGGGAGGTCAGCGTGTCGTCCAGCTGACTGACGAAACGCTCGAACGTCGCGAGGCGTCCGGAATCGGCCAGAAACACCGCCGCGCGGACCGCCGGCCTCATACTGAATTCTGCACGCTGCTCCGGAGTGGGCGAAGGTGTCGGGGCGAACGCAATCAGACGCGCCTCCGGCTGCTTCTGTCCAAGGCGCTCGGCTGCCAGCTGGCCGTAAAATGTGAACGGGTGCCTCGCGGCCTCGCGATAGGCCGCGTCAGCATCTTCCCGCCGGTCCTGAGCGAGGAGGGCCTCTCCCAGCCAGTAATGAGCTCGCGCGGTGCTGATCGGCGTCCCGGGAGTGGACGCCAGACGCCGAAAATGAGCTTCCGCCTGGGTTGGCTCCCTGCGACGCGCAAGCGCCAGCCAGCCCGCCAGCCACTCAGCGTCCCGAAACCCCTCTCCCTGATCCAGGCCATGGTCTCGGGCAAGCAGGTAAGCCGTCGCGTAATCCCGTTCACGCAGAAGACGCCTTATGACCGTGTGACGCTCTTTCCAGATCGCCTCCCGTCCGACCACCGGCGCATCGGTCGCCCTGACGCGCAGAAGAAGCTTTTGTTCCTCTGCGGGCCGTCCCCGGCGTTCATTCCAGCGCGCCTGTTCCGTGAGGAGGCCCGGATCTGACGCAAAGTCTTCCGGAACGGCCTCAAGGAGGCTGTCGACGTTCTTTCTGTTGGTCATCAGGCCGATGCGGGCCTCGGCGGCCCGACGCGCGCCGGGAGACAGATTTGGAAGAAAGGACTGTGCGGCCTTTATGCTGCTACGCCAGAGGAGCATGTCGACGCGAGCGGCGTAGTCCTCCTTCGTCAGAAAGGCGCCGTACCGGGTCCTGAGCGCTTCGGCCTGATCATTCGACAACGCCCGTCCCCGCCAGGCCGCGCGAACGACCCGTTCCATGTCCTCCCGCCGCCCCAGAGACTCATAGGCGTCGGCCAGGGCCAGAATTCCGTCTCCCGTCTGAGGCCCCCTCGCCAGCAGCCAGGTTACGCGCTCCGTCGCCGTGAGAGAGGATCTGGAGATCCTGATTTCGGCGGCCTCGAATATTCGGGCGCGATCAGGCCAGTCGCTGAATGTCTCAAGGGCGTCCTGAAGCTCGGTGAAAACCAGTCCCGAGTCTCCATCCGTTGCAATTTCCCACCTGAGCAGCAGCTTCGCGGCCGGATCGGTCAGTCTCGGGATGGCGGAACGGACGTCCTGCCACCGTTCCTCCTCGGCCGCCGTCAGAGCCCGCAACAAAATCTCAAATTCCGATTTCGGAAGCGACGACGCCTCAATCGTCTCCCGGGGCTTAAGGGACGGCGCCGAGGGAAGCCCCAGGGCGCTCCCGCTGCCGATGGCCGCCAGAGATACAGCTGTGAATAAGTAGGCTAGGCGCGACATGTGCTTGCCAAATCCCTCTTCGGGATGATTATCCCTCGCTTGGCGCCGGCTGCAAGCGGCTTCACCACCCATTCGCCCGTTCCGGAGACTTTCATGTTCAAAGGGTCAATCCCTGCGCTGGTCACCCCTTTTCGGGACGGCAGGGTTGATGAAGCTGCGTTCGCGGCTCTTGTCGAGCGGCAGATCGAAGCGGGCAGCCATGGACTTGTTCCGTGCGGGACCACCGGTGAGTCGACCACCCTGTCGCACGAGGAACACAGGGAGGTGGTGGAGATCTGCGTGCGGACCGCTCGCGGGCGCGTGCCCGTGATCGCCGGGGCCGGGTCGAATTCGACGGAGGAAGCGATCGGTCTGCTGCGGTTTGCGAAAGCGGTCGGCGCAGACGCCGCTCTGGTGGTGAGCCCCTATTACAACCGGCCAACGCAGGATGGGGTCGTCGCACATTATCAGGCCCTCAATGATGCGGTTCAGCTGCCGATTTTCATTTACAATGTTCCGGCTCGGACGGGATCGGATGTGACCCCTGAAACCATGGGTCGGCTCGCCCGCTTGCCAAACGTCATAGGCGTCAAGGACGCCACCGCTCAGCTGGATCGTGTCTCCCGTCACACTGCGCTCTGCGGGAAAGACTTTATTCAGATTTCAGGTGAGGACCCAACGGCAGTGGGTTTCAGCGCTCTGGGCGGCGTGGGATGCATTTCCGTGACGGCCAATGTCGCTCCCGCTCAGGTCGCAGCCGTGCAGGACGCCTGCATGAAGGGAGATTACGCCACCGCTCGTCGCCTCAATGACCGGCTCGCGCGTCTCCATCGGGCCCTTTTTCTTGAAGCGAGCCCTGCGCCGACCAAATACGCCCTCAGCCGCCTCGGACTTTGCCTTGAAGATGTGAGGCTGCCCCTGCTTCCCGTAGCCTCTGACGCCGTGCGCCGGGAAATCGACGAGGCGATGCGGGAGGCGGGAGTTCTCGCATGAACGCCCAGCGGGAGAAGGCCCGCAAGCTCATTGCCGAAAATCGTCAGGCGAGGCGTAACTATGAGATCGAGGATACCCTCGAGGCCGGGATCGTTCTGCTCGGGACCGAGGTGAAGTCCCTGCGAGCGGGACGGGCGAACATCGCTGAAAGCTATGCGCGTGAGGAAGACGGGGAAATTATCCTCATCAATGCGAGCATTCCGATCTACCCGCCCGCGGCTCAGTTCAATCATGAGCCGGGTCGCAAGCGGAAGCTGCTCCTTCGCAAGCGGGAGATGGCCCGCCTGATTCTGGGTATCGAGAAGGAGGGCCGCACGCTGGTCCCCCTCAAAATGTATTTCAACGAGCGTGGAATGGCCAAAATAGAGCTCGGCCTCGGAAGAGGCCGCAAGACTGTCGACAAGCGCGACGTTGAAAAGCAAAGGGACTGGAACCGCCAGAAGGGACGCCTGCTGCGCGATCGCGGCTAGCGCTCAGACGACGGCATCGCCCTCAACAGTCACCCTTCGCATGTGTCGGCGGTGACCGTGGTAATCGTTGAGAGCGTAATGCCAGACGCAGCGATTGTCCCAGAAGGCCACAGATCCTGGCCGCCAGCGGAAGCGGCACGTGAATGCCTCCTTCCGTGAGACCTCAAAGAGATAGTCGAGAAGCGGGCGACTTTCACGTCGGGTCCATCCTTCGAACCGCAGGGTGAAGGCCGGATTGACATACAATCCCCGCCTCCCGGTTTCCGGATGGGTGCGCACCACCGGATGAACGTATTCAGGGGTGTCGGGTCCCACGACCTCCGAATCCATGGAAGCCCTCTTGCGGGAGGACTGTCCCCGTTCGCCATACTCCTCGGAAGCAGAATGCACCGCGCGCAGCCCTGAGAGAACGGACTGCAAGCCTGGGGAGAGCGCCTCCCAGGCAGCGTACTGACTGGCGAACAGTGTGTCGCCGCCGACTTCAGGAACTTCCACGGCGTGGAGGATAGACCCCATCACGGGGATTTCGAGAAAGCTCATATCCGAATGCCACCCGCCCCCGAAATTCACCTTATCGGAGGGCTCCTTGATAATCTCCAAGATCTCCGGGTGGCCGGTCATGCCTCTGACATAGGGGTGGATGTTGAGCGTGCCGAAGGAGCGCCCCAGTTCCTTCAATTGCTCCGGGGACAGCTGCTGATCACGAAAAAAGACGACGTGATGACGCAACAACGCCTCGCGAATGGCGCCGGCTTCCTCCAGGGACAGGGGACGGGAGAGGTCCAGACCGCCGATCGCCGCTCCGATCACGGGCGAGAGGGGGGAGATGGTGAGGTTCGTCGTGCCCACGATCATGCTCTCCTGAGGAGCCGAAGCGGCCGGCAGGAAGGCCTGAGGGCCTGCCTGCCGGCGGACATCAGGCTGCAGCCAGATTGGCGTTGACGAAGTCCCAGTTCACGAGATTCGCCAGGAACACGTCCATGTAGCGAGGACGTGCGTTCTGGAAGTCCAGATAGTAGGCGTGTTCCCAGACATCCATCGTCATGAGGGGCGTCACTCCCGCCTCGGTAAGAGGCGTCTCAGCATTACCGGTCTTGCGAACCTCGAGCTTGCCCGCCGCCAGAACGAGCCATGCCCAGCCGGAGCCGAACTGGGTCGCTCCAGCTTCCGTGAAGGCCTTGCGAAAGCCCTCATAGCCGCCGAAATCCGCATCGATCCGGCTCGCGACCGGGCCCGTGGGCTCTCCGCCGCCGCCGGGTTTCATGGAATTCCAGTAGAAGGTGTGGTTCCAGACCTGGGCCGAATTGTTGAACACGCCCGGGGCCTTTCCGTGGGACTGCCGGATGACGTCTTCCAGCGACAGCCCTTCGAAGGCCGACCCGGGAACAAGCTTGTTGAGGTTGTCGAGATAGGCCTGATGATGCTTGCCGTAATGAAAATTGAGGGTGTTTTCGGTGATATGAGGCTGAAGAGCCGTGCGCTCATAGGGAAGAGGGGGGAGGGTGAAAGCCATGATGATTTCCTTTGTCTCTCGGTTCGGGTCTGATAGGTCGCAGGACGCCTCAGGCAACGGACTGTCGCACACACCATGATCGATACGGCCGTTTCGGGAAATCTGGCAAGCGCCGAGACGTTCGATGCGCGTTTCCGCCGCCTCGATGAGGCCCGCTGGCTCGCCAGCCGCTATGCTCCGGCAGACGAGCGTCGCGCCCTTGCCGCCCTGGCCCTGTTCCATCAGGAGCTGCTCAGGGCTCTGGGTATGAAAGAGGCGATGATCGGTAAGATCCGGATCCAGTGGTGGCGGGAGACGGTGGAGGCCTTGCAATCGGGCGACAAACCCCGCCGGCATGATCTGAGCGAGGAGCTGGCCTGGCTGCTGTCCGGCCGAACAGCTCTGGCGCAGGATCTCCACACGCTTCTGGATCGGTTTGACGAGGCGCTCGATGATCATCTCTCCGGCACTGATCATGCGCCGGGCGGCCTGCACGAAGCCCGACATCACGCCTGTGAGGCGGGGGCGATCTATCTCGCCGCCCGGGCGCTTAACCCCTCCGCCGCCGAAGTTTGGAGAGAGGCTCTGGAGGCCTGCGCCATCGCCGCGTTAAGCGCAAAAGCGGGTTTGCCCGACGCGACCGAGCGATTTGGTTCTGCGCGTCGGCTGATCCGAGGGGCGCCGGGTGATCTCTGGCCGGCAGTCGCACATCTCGCCACGGTGCGGCCGGGCCCCGCCCCCGGACCGCTGGGACAGCGACTGGCCGTGCTCTCAGCGGTTTTCTGGAGACGGATCTAGACTGCGACGTCGCTCGTCAGCCAGCCGTCGATATCCCGCAGCGCCCTGAGGGACATTTCCCTTTTTTTCGCTCGTGTCTTCTCGGCGCCCCTGAGCCGTCGCCCATCCGGATCCCGCGAAATCGGTTGCTCAAGATCCGGGAACAGACCGTAGTTGACGTTCATCGGCTGAAAGACGCCGGAGGATCCCGGCATCGTCAGATGTCCTCCGGTGACGTGGGCGACCAGGGCGCCGAGCGCTGTGGTGACCGGAGGGGCCTCCCGGGTCTCTCCCAGCCGTTCGGCTGCGGCGAGACGACCGGCGACAAGACCCATCGCGGCGCTCTCGACATAGCCTTCAACGCCCGTGACCTGTCCGGCGAACCGGATTCGGGGCTCGGCGCGAAGCCTGAGCTGACTGTCGAGGAGCTCTGGCGAGTTGATGAACGTATTGCGGTGGATTCCCCCGAGGCGCGCAAACTGGGCGTTCTCAAGTCCGGGTATCATTCGGAAGACGTCTGACTGCGCGCCGTGCCGAAGCTTGGTCTGAAAGCCGACCATGTTCCAGAGAGTGCCCAGACGATTGTCTTGGCGCAGCTGGACGATTGCGTAAGCCTTCACGGTCGGGTTGTGGGGATTTGTCAGGCCCACCGGTTTCATCGGCCCGTAGCGGAGGGTCTCAGGCCCTCTCTCCGCCATGACTTCGATCGGCAGACATCCTTCGAAATAGGGCGTCCCCTCCCATTCCCGAAATTCCGTCTTGGGCGCAGCGATCAGCGCTGCGAGGAAGGCTTCATACTGTTCCCTGTCCATCGGGCAGTTGATGTAGGCGGCCGCGTCGCCGCCCGGACCTGGCTTGTCGTAACGCGACTGACGCCACGCCTTGCCCATGTCGATCGAGTCCAGATGCACGATCGGAGCGATCGCATCGAAGAAGGCGAGACTGTCGCGACCCGTGCGCTTCAGGATTGCTTCGGCCAGGCCTGGGGAGGTCAGAGGTCCGGTCGCGATAATGACGCTGTCCCAGTCCTCCGGCGGCCAGCCCGAAATCTCTGCACGATCAATCGTGACGAGGGGATGCGCGCTCAGAGCCTCGGTGACGGCCCTCGAAAACCCCTCCCGATCGACCGCCAGCGCTGATCCGGCCGGCACCTTATGACGATCTCCGGATGAAATGATGAGACCGCCGGCCCGCCTCATCTCCTCGTGGAGAAGACCGACAGCATTGTGCTCCCAGTCATCCGAACGGAAGGAGTTCGAGCAGACAAGCTCAGCCAGGGCGTCTGTCTGATGAGCCTCTGTGGTTCTGACCGGTCTCATCTCGTGGATTACGACCGGCAGTCCCCGGTTGGCGATCTGCCAGGCAGCTTCGCAGCCGGCCATGCCGCCGCCGATGATGTGAATGGGCGCTGATGTCATGCCCCGTCTATAGAATGGACCTTCCAGACATGGGAAGAGGGCTCATTGTCCCTGGACGCGCGTGAGGTCCGTGGCGGCTTGAGCGCTGTCATTGTGAGACGCAGCAAGGCGTCCTATGTTCTTACCCGCCTCGTCTGGAGCGCTGTTCGGGGCGCGATGCGAGGGCAGGGAAGGATGAGATCCGCATGGCTGATAGTCTCTCAGGCGGCCCCTCGGGCGGGATCCCGGTCTCACAGGTGGTGCGGGATGCCTATGCGTTCTTCAGAGCGAACTGGCGACGAATGCTTCCTGCGGCCGTTGTTCTCGGGGTCTGTGTCGGAGTGGGCGAAGTCCTGACGCTGCTTTCGCAGGCGCAGTCGGCGCCGCCCGAACAGGCGATCCCGGGCTTTCTGGCCGGCATGATCATCCAGCTGCTTGCTGGCGCGGCGTATTCCGCCTGCGTGCTGAGACTGGCCGTGCGTCAGGAATATGTCGGGCGTTTCGGCCTCTCCTTCGGGGCTGATGAACTCCGGCTTCTGGGAGCGGCTCTGAGCGTGGCGTTTCTGCTGATGCCGGTTCTTCTTCTGGCGGTGATTATCCTCAGCTCGCTGAGCCTCGGTCCGATGATTGCTGCAGGCGGGGATCCGGCCCAATACGCCGGAGATCCGCAAGCCCTCCTGCAGGCCATCGCCGAAAGCCTCGACCCCTCACGGGCGGCGCTTGTGGCGATCGTGGGCCTGCTTCTGCTTGCGGTATTGCTGGCGCTGGGAGTGCGGCTTGCGATGGTGAACGCGGCCACAATCGGTGAGCGCCGCATCGTGGTCCTGCAGACCTGGCCATGGTCGCGCGGCAACGTTTTCAGAATGATCGCTGTGCTGTTGTGGACCCTGCCGCCAACCCTCATCTGCGCGATCCTGGTACAGGGTCTGGCGGATGTGTTCCTTGGCGCCGGAGGTACGGCCGGCCCGGTGTCTTTTGCGGTTGTCGGAGGCCTCGCCGCCGGACTGCAGGCTATTGCTTCATTGCCGACGATCGCGGCGGGAGCAGAGCTCTATAAGGGTCTTCGTCCTTCGGGGTTCGCGCCACGCTAGGTCAGAGCTATCGCCCACCGGAGGGTTCCGCCGCAGCGGTCAGAAAAAACCGTCCGGGCCTGGGCCCGGACGGCTGTGTTTTCTTCAGATCGATTCCTTGAGGTCCTTCGCGGGACGGAAGGTGATCTTCTTGCTGGCCTTGATCTTGACCGCTTCGCCGGTGGCGGGATTACGGCCCATGCGAGCTGCACGCTTGCGAACGACCAGAATGCCGAAGCCCGGAATACGGATGCGGTCACCCTTCTTGAGGTGCTTACCCAGAAGCGCGACGAGATCGTTGAGAACGGCCTCGGACTGCTTCTTCGGCAGCTCGTGCTTGTCAGCGAGCACAGCGGCCAGGTTCTTGAGGCTCACGGTGTTCTGCTTTTTTTCAGCTGCAGCTTTCGGCGCCGGCTTTGCGGCGGTCTTGGTTGTCTTTGAGGCGGTTGCCATGATCTTCAAACTCCGCAGTTATCAGTTGGGTCACTTTCGCAGACTGAAGAGCGGCTGCGACCGACGCATGTGTTGGAAGCCCAGTCGACAGGCGAAATCAAGCTCTCATATGTGCTTTGCATGGATGTTTGAGCGAGAATCCCCGCAAAAAGCGAACGTTTTACTTTGATAGCGGCTTTTTCAACGCATTGTTCACTCTAACGGCATCGCTCAGGTCGCATGTCCGACGCTCATGCGAATCGCCAACGCGCAGAAGGGTTTCCTGATTTCAGTCGGTTGATTTCGGACGTCTGGGCGCGCGTTTCGGACGCTCCGCGGCCGTTGCGAGGGAGGAACCGAGCGCTTTCTTCGCATGAGCCGCCCGACGCTCAGCCTGTCTTTGAAAGGTCTGAGCGAGAAAGCGCCCAGTCCACGATGCCGGATTTTCGCTGACCTCTTCAGGCGTGCCGACAGCCACTACCTGGCCTCCGCCGTCTCCTCCGTCAGGTCCCATATCGATCAGCCAGTCGGCGGTCTTGATGACGTCGAGGTTGTGCTCGATGACAACAACCGTGTTGCCGCTTTCAACCAGCTCCTGAAGAACCGCGAGCAGGGCGCGCACATCGTCGAAGTGCAGGCCGGTGGTGGGTTCATCGAGGATGTACATCGTCCGGCCCGTCGCCCGCTTTGACAGCTCCTTGGCAAGCTTCACGCGCTGGGCCTCTCCGCCTGAAAGGGTTGTCGCCTGCTGGCCAACCTTTACGTAGCCAAGCCCAACACGACAGAGCGTTTCCATCTTGGTGCGGATCCCGGGCGCCGCTGAGAAGAAGACGCGCGCTTCCTCCACCGTCATATCCAGAACATCCGCAATGGACTTGCCCCGATACAGGACTTCGAGCGTCTCGCGGTTATATCGCCGCCCCCTGCAGACATCACAGGTGACGTAAACGTCAGGCAGGAAATGCATCTCGATCTTGACGACGCCGTCGCCCTGACAGGCTTCGCATCGGCCGCCCTTCACATTGAACGAGAACCGTCCCGCCTGATATCCGCGGGCGCGACTTTCCGGGAGTCCTGTGAACCAGTCTCTGATCGGGCCGAATGCTCCGGTATAGGTCGCCGGATTAGAGCGGGGCGTGCGCCCGATCGGCGACTGGTCGATGTCGATGATCTTGTCCAGCTGGTCGACGCCCTCGAGCCTGTCATGGGCCGCCGGGGTATCGCTCGATCCGTTGAGACGCCGGGCAAGCGCCTTGTAAAGGGTCTCGATGACCAGGGTCGATTTACCGCCGCCCGAGACGCCTGTGACGCAGGTAAGGACGCCAAGAGGAATCTCGGCGGTCACATTTTGCAGATTGTTGCCCCTTGCGCCGACGATACGTATCGAGCGTGACTTCTTGGTCCAGCGACGTCGCTGGGGGATGGCGATCTCCTCCGCGCCGGAGAGATATCGACCTGTCAGGCTGTCCGGGTGCGCGATGACATCTGCAGGGGAGCCCTGGGCGACCACCTGTCCGCCAAGAACGCCCGCCCTGGGTCCCATATCGATAACATGGTCGGCGCTGAGGATGGCGTCTTCATCGTGCTCCACGACGAGCACCGAATTTCCAAGATCCCTCAGACGCCTGAGGGTTTCGAGAAGCCGTTCATTGTCGCGCTGATGAAGTCCGATCGAGGGCTCATCGAGCACATACAGAACGCCGGAGAGACCCGAGCCGATCTGGGAGGCGAGGCGGATACGCTGGCTTTCGCCGCCTGACAGGGTGCCTGAGGCGCGCGACAAGGTCAGATAGTCGAGACCGACATCATTCAGAAACTGCAGCCTGTCCCGGATTTCCTTTAGAATTCGCGCAGCGATTTCGTTCTGCTTCTGCGTCAGACGGTCAGTCAGATCTCTGAACCACTGCTCCGCTGAGCGGATGGACAGACGGGACACTGCGGAGATTGTCTGCTGATCGATACGGACGCTCAAAGCCTCAGACTTAAGGCGCTCGCCCTTGCAGGCCGGGCATGGCGCGGCGGACTGGTAGCGGGAAAGCTCCTCACGCATCCAGTCGGATTCGGTTTCGCGGAAGCGGCGTTCGAGGTTTCCGACCACGCCCTCGAACGGTCTCGTGACCTCATACCGGCGCATTCCATCGTCATAGACGAAGTCCACCGCGGTCTCGCCTGTTCCAAATAAGATGATCCGCTGAGCGTTCTCGCCAATCTCCGACCAGGGCTTGTCGAGGGAAAAGCGAAACGCCCGGGCCAGCGCCTCAAGGGTCTGGGTTTGCAGAGGAGAGGACGAGCGTCCCCATGGAGCGACAGCCCCGCCGGAGAGCGAGAGGCCTGTGTCCGGAATGATGAGATCCGGGTCCATCCGGAGTTGCTCTCCCAGACCATCGCATTGCGGACACGCGCCGGCTGGATTGTTGAACGAAAAGAGCCGCGGCTCGATTTCGGGAATGGTGAAACCTGAGACCGGGCAGGCGAATTTGGCCGAGAACGTCACCCGGCGCGGCTCTGCGCCGGCGGCGGCGGACGGCTCTACAAACTCGGCGACCGCGATGCCGTCGGCGAGCTGCAGAGCGGATTCAAAACTCTCTGCGAGGCGTTGTTCAAGCCCTTCCCGTATAACGATGCGATCAACGACCACGTCGATATCGTGCTTGAGCTTCTTGTCGAGCTTCGGTGGATCCTCCAACTCGTGGAACTCCCCGTCGACACGTATCCTCTGAAATCCCAGCTTCAGAAGGTTTGCGAACTCCTTGCGAAACTCCCCCTTTCGCGCCCGAACCATCGGGGCCAGGAGGTAGAACCGCGCTCCATCTCCGAACCCCATGGCCTTATCGACCATCTGCGACACGGTCATGCTCTCGATCGGCAGCCCGGTCGCCGGCGAGTAAGGCGTCCCGACACGCGCCCACAAAAGGCGCATGTAGTCGTAAACCTCGGTCACGGTTCCGACGGTCGAGCGGGGATTTCTTGAGGTCGTCTTCTGCTCAATCGAGATCGCGGGAGAGAGCCCCTCAATCCTCTCGACGTCGGGCTTCTGCATCAGCTCGAGAAACTGCCGGGCGTAGGCCGAAAGAGATTCAACGTATCGTCGCTGGCCCTCTGCATAAATGGTGTCGAAAGCCAGAGAAGACTTCCCCGATCCCGAAAGGCCTGTGATCACAACCAGCTGATTGCGCGGAATGTCGACATCGATGTTCTTGAGGTTGTGCTCCCTCGCTCCACGGACGCGTATCGAAGACAATTCAGAGGACATGGGATACCTGACATCGGAGGGACTTCGTTAGACGCGGAACGACGCGCCTCAAGTCCTCTCCCTTTACGGGACCAGCTCTATAGAGGATCGCTCGTCCGGTTTCATCCCCCAGGACCAACGGACGGACCCCGGAGGCGCCCAAGTTTCAGACCACCGCGCCGACAAGCGACCCGATGCCTGCGGTCGCAGCGAGGGCGAGGGCGCCCCAGAACATCACTCTCAGAGCGGGCTTCAGCGGACTGGCGCCG
This sequence comes from uncultured Alphaproteobacteria bacterium, assembly GCA_903831255.1. Classification (GTDB taxonomy): domain Bacteria; phylum Pseudomonadota; class Alphaproteobacteria; order Caulobacterales; family Hyphomonadaceae; genus UBA7672. The sequence continues at coordinate 121,792 of CAIKWZ010000040.1, read as the reverse complement.
CCGGCGCCGGCGCCGATCGTGCCGAGAACGGCCAGGCAGGCGAGTGTTGCGCCGGAAACAACAGCTGACAGGTGAGCTTCAGGGGCGATCATCGCGGTCAGAAGCGGCAAAACGGCGCCGGCAGCGAAACTCGCGGCGGACGCGAAAGCCGCCTGAATGGGTCGGGCGGCTGTCAGCGTTGAAATGCCAAGCTCCTCCCGGGCGTGCGCGCCCAGAGCATCGTGGGCCGACAGCTGGCGCGCCACAGCCTCAGCCGTCTCGAGCTCAACTCCCCTGGAGACAAAAATGGCGGCGAGTTCGGCCAGCTCCTTCTCCGGCTCTTCAGCAAGCTCTCTCGTCTCCTTGGCGAGATCGGCGGCTTCGGCGTCAGCCTGTGAACTGACCGAGACGAACTCTCCCGCCGCCATGGACATAGCGCCGGCCACCAGAGCTGCGACGCCCGCCACCAGGACCTCATCGCGACCGGAGGACGCCGCGGCGACCCCAACCACAAGGCTCGCCGTCGACACCAGACCGTCATTGGCGCCGAGGACAGCCGCCCGGAGCCAACCGATACGGGAGGCGACATGCCGTTCATTATGAGAGCGCATGACGTTCGTCCTAACTGATCAATGAGGGAGGCCTATCCCGCCCGACCTCGATTGGCCAGCCGGCAGGCAGACTTGATCTTCGCGGCAATTCATGCAAGAACAAACAAAGAACACTGATCCCTGTCCGTCAGATAGGTGTGGATGGATAGGGCGTCAGGGTCGATTGGAACTCGCCCAAGTGTTCGGGCGGGGCTTAGGCGTAATCATCATGTCAGGAACCGGAGCGGCCGCATTCGAGCCGGGGCCGGAGGAGCATTCGGAGACATTACATGGCTGGGTCGGTCAACAAGGTGATCCTCATAGGAAATCTCGGTCGGGATCCCGAGATCAAGCAGCTGCCCAGCGGCGCCTCGCTGGTCAATCTCTCGATTGCGACCTCTGAGACATGGCGCGACAAGGCGTCGGGAGAACGCAAGGAAAAGACGGAATGGCACCGGGTGGTGGTGTTCTCTGAAGGGCTGGTCAGGATCTGTCAGCAGTATCTCAAGAAGGGATCCAAGGTTTATCTTGAAGGCCAGCTCGAGACGCGCAAGTGGCAGGATAAGGACGGTCAGGATAAGTATTCCACCGAGGTGGTTCTTCGAAACTATAACTCGACCCTCACCATGCTGGACGGTCGCGACGGACCGTCAGGCGGAGAGCGCATAAGCGAAGAGCGTTCCGCCCCCTCCCGATCTCCCCGAGGCGGGGGAGGCGGAGAGCGCGAGGACTTTTCCCGAGGCGACTTCGACGACGAAATTCCGTTTTAATTTCAGAGTGTTGTGTAAAATCCCATACGCGGCCCCGTTCGGGGCTGCGTGTGGGTTTTTTCTTGCGTGCGCATGATCGGTCCGGCAATTGGTGCGGGACGCGTAAGTGGGGTAGAGTTACCCGATTCCCCGCCGGCGTATGGCCGGCCCTTTCGTATCGGATACCTGAGCGTTGAGCGAAACCGCAGACACCCCCGACACCCCCGACGTTTCGCGCAGGGGCGAGAACGGCCAGGGGCAGATTTCCCCGGTCTCGATCATTGCCGAGATGAAGAAGTCCTATCTCGACTATGCGATGAGCGTCATCGTCAGTCGGGCGCTCCCGGACGTGCGCGACGGACTGAAGCCTGTGCACAGGCGGATCCTCTACTCGATGTTCGACATCGGCATGACGTCGGACAAGGCCTATTCGAAGTCGGCGCGCGTGGTCGGCGATGTGCTGGCCCGTTTCCATCCGCATGGAGACCAGTCGGTTTACGATGCGCTTGTCCGCATGGCGCAGCCCTTCTCGATGGGATTGCCGCTGGTCGACGGACAGGGAAATTTCGGGTCGATCGATAACGATCCTCCCGCCCAGATGCGTTATACCGAGTGTCGGATGACGCGAGCGGCGGAAGCGCTTCTGGCGGACATCCGAAGGGATGCTGTTGATTTCGTTGATAACTATGACGGCAAGGAGAAGGAGCCGTCGGTTCTTCCGGCCCAGTTTCCTAACCTTCTGGTCAACGGGGCAGGCGGTATCGCAGTCGGGATGGCGACCAACATCCCGCCGCACAATCTCGGAGAAATCATCTCCGCAGCATTGGCGCTGATCGATCGTCCGGACATTGATGAAGGGGAGCTGCTGGAGATCGTTCCAGGCCCCGATTTCCCCACCGGAGGCCTCATTATCGGCCGCGCTGGCTCGCGCAGCGGTCTCCTGACGGGCCGCGGCTCGGTCATCATGCGGGCGAAGACGGCGATAGAAGAGTTCAAGGGGAACCGTGAAGCCATCATCGTCACCGAGGTCCCCTATCAGGTGAACAAGGCCGCGATGGTCGAAAAGATCGCCGAACTTGTCCGGGACAAGAAGATCGAGGGCATTTCTGACATTCGCGATGAAAGCGATCGGCAGGGTATACGCGTCGTCATCGAGCTACGACGCGACGCATCCGCCGATATCGTGCTCAACCAGCTCTTCCGCTACACCCCGATGCAGACATCCTTCGGTGTGAACATGCTGGCTCTGAACGGCGGCCGGCCCGAACTGATGACCCTGCGCGGCATGCTCCAGGCGTTTATCCGTTTTCGTGAAGAGGTGATCGCGCGGCGCACGCGCTTCGAACTCAACAAAGCCAGAAACCGCGCGCACGTCCTGGTGGGCCTTGCGCTTGCCGTGGCCAACATCGATGAGATCATAAGGATCATCCGCTATTCGCCCGACCCGAACTCGGCGCGAGAGGCGCTTCTCGAACGGTCCTGGCCTGCCCAGGACATGGGACCTCTGATCGGCCTGATCGCGGATCGGCGCACCGTGATCAGCGACAGCGGAGACATCCGCCTCTCGGATGATCAGGCCCGGGCGATTCTTGATCTCCGACTGCAGCGACTGACGGGCCTTGGCCGCGATGAGATCGGCAATGAGGCGAAGGGTCTGTCTGACGCCATCCGCGACTATCTGGACATACTCGGTTCGCGTCCGCGCGTGATGAGCATCATCCGCAGCGAGCTGGAGGATATACGGTCTCGTTACGCGGTCCCGCGTCGTTCAGAATTCCTCGATGCAGACCTCGATCTCGAGGATGAGGCCTTCATAGAGCGCGAAGACATGGTCGTGATGGTCACGCATGGCGGTTATGTCGTCCGCACCCCCCTGAGCGCCTATCGGACCCAGCACCGCGGGGGCAAGGGTCGTGGAGCGATGGATACGAAGGAGGCGGATTTCGTCAGCCGTCTCTTTGCGGCGGATACGCATACGGAGATCCTTTTCTTCTCCTCCACCGGAATGGTCTACAAGCAGAAGGTCTGGCGACTGCCCCTCGGCGCGCCGAACTCCCGCGGGAAGGCGCTGGTCAACCTTTTCCCGCTGCAGGCCGGCGAGCGCATCACCTCGGTGATGCCGCTTCCGCAGTCGGAAGACGAGAGGGAACGCCTGAACATACTTTTCGCGACAAGATCGGGCGGCGTTCGCAAGAACATGCTGACAGACTTCCTCCAGGTGAACCGCGTCGGCAAAATCGCCATGAAGCTGGAAGACGACAGCGACGCCATTGTCGATGTTCAGATCTGCCGACCGGAGGACGATGTTCTCCTAACGACAGCGCTGGGTCAGTGCATCCGCTTCCCGGTGGATGATGTCAGGGTCTTTACAGGCCGGACATCGACCGGGGTCAGAGGCATTCGACTTGGAGCAGGGGACGAGCTGATAGCGATGTCCGTTCTCAACCATGTCGATGCGACACCGGCGGAGGCGCGCGCCTATCTCAGGCATGCGGCGGCGATGAGACGGGACGGACCTGAGGCTCCCGAAGAGGGACCCGAGGAGGAACTTGACGAAGCACAGGGCGAGGATGCGGTCCAGGGCGAGGTATCGCTCTCTGAGGACAGGCTGGCTTTGCTCCAGGCGGCGGAAGAGTTCATCCTGACGGTAACCGAAGACGGGATGGGAAAGAGAGCCTCTGCGTTCGACTATCGACTGACGGGTCGCGGCGGGAAGGGCCTGATCGCACACAAACTCGCCCGAGGCGGTCGTCTGGCGGCAAGTTTCCCCGTTCGCGAGAGCGATGAAATCATGCTGGTCACGGACGGGGCCCAGTTGATACGGTGCGGCGTCGACCAGATCCGTATCGCGGGCCGCGCCACCCAGGGGGTGAGAGTCCTGAGGGTTGCGACCGGGGAGCGGGTGGTGGCGGTTGAGCGGCTCGGGGATCCGGGCGAGGGAACCACGGGCGAGGGCTGAGTATCGGGCCCTCAGGCAGTCAGCGGCCGGGCGCCTCCCGGAGAGCGGAGGCGTCGTGAAGCGAGTTGGTCTATATCCGGGAACGTTCGATCCCATCACCAACGGCCACCTCGACATCATCGGGAGGGCGGTCAAGCTGGTCGACAAGCTGATCATCGGCGTGGCGATCAATCGCGACAAAGGTCCTCTTTTCTCCCTGGAGGAGCGGGTGGATATGGTGATGCGCGAGACCGCCAGGTTTTCCGGCCATGCGGAGATCGAGGCGAGGCCCTTCGAGAACCTGCTCATCAAGTTTGCAGAGGCCTGCGAGGCGCAGGTGATCATTCGGGGACTGAGGGCCGTCTCGGATTTTGAATATGAGTTTCAGATGGTCGCCATGAATCAGAAAATGAATCATGACATCGAGACCGTTTTCCTGATGGCCGACCCGATGCATCAGGCCGTCTCCTCGCGCCTCGTCAAGGAAATCGCCCGGCTCGACGGCAGCGCAGACCTCTTTGTGCCTCCAGACGTTTATAAGCGTCTGAAGGAGCGTTTTGAGCGGACGAAAGGAGCCCGTTGATGACTTCCCTCGTTCTTCGATCCCTGATCGGGGCTGGCGTTTCTGCTGCGCTGACCGGCGCTGCGCTCGCGGGTCCCGCGGATGATCCGGCGAATTGGCGCAAGGTTGATCCGGAAAACCTCCTGCAGCTCACCATAAAGCGCCAGGAGGTGCTGATCGAGCTCAGGCCCGACTTCGCGCCGACTCATGTCGCCCAGATCAAGACGATCGCCCGGGCTGGTCATTACAACAGTCTGCCCTTCCATCGGGTGATCGACGACTTCATGGCTCAGGGCGGTGAAGTCTCGGCGATCTATATGCTCTCGACGCCTTATCCTGAGATGAAGGCTGAATTCACCTTCAAGAGGAAGCCGGCTGAGGCGCAGGTTCAGTGGCTCGGCGATCCTGCGAGCTCCGAGACGGGTTACTATCAGGGCTTCATCGTCGGATCGCAGCCGGATTCGCTGTCGGAAATGATGGCGGATAAAGCCGTCAGCACCTGGGCGCTTCATTGCCCTGGCGTGTCGTCGATGGCGCGGACGGATGAGCCTAACAGCGCGGATACGCAATTCTTCCTTATGCGTCAGACAAGCCCTGTTCTCGATAAGTCCTACACGGTATGGGGACGAGCTCTGACAGGCTTGGATGTCATCCGAGGGATCAAGGCCGGCCCTGAAGAGACCGACGGACGTATGTCGCCCGGGGTCGCCGACAAACTTTCCAGGGCGACGGTCGTCGCCGATCTGCCGGACTACAAGCGGCCCACCGTCTACGTCCAGCGGACCGACGGACCGGAGTTCGCAAAGATCATCGCTGAAGCGAACGCTGCGGGCGTCGCGGACGCCTGCAGCCTTCCGCCGGTTCCGGCGATTGTGGAGATGCCCCCAAGTGAGTGACGTATCTGATAAAGAAAACACCCTGATCCTGACGCTCGAAGCCGGGCCAGTGACCATCCAGCTCCTGCCTGAGAAGGCGCCTGGCCATGTGGCTCGGATCAAGGAGCTCGCGCGCAGCGGGTTTTATGACGGCCTGAGCTTTCATCGGGTGATCAGCGGCTTCATGGCCCAGGGCGGATGCCCTCAGGGGAGCGGCATGGGAGGCTCGGGAAAAAAGCTCCGGCAGGAGTTCAACGATGTCAGCCATCAGCGGGGCGTCTGCTCGATGGCTCGGGCGCAGAACCCTGACAGCGCGGACAGCCAGTTCTTTATCGTCTTTGACGACGCGTCCTTCCTGGACCGGCAATATACTGTCTGGGGACAGGTGACGGACGGGATGGAGCTCATTGACGCTCTTCCGAGGGGCGAGCCCCCGCAGAAGCCTGGAAAGATTGTCTCCATGCGTGTGGCGGCCGATCTCTGAGGCCTGTCTCCGGTCTATGGCGTGACGGGGTGAACACGTCCGTCCGCCCGATGAATTGGCGCATCTTCCAGCGCCTCGGGCGCTGGAAGAGGTGGAGCGGGCTTTCTCAGATTGGCTTCCATCCAGACGGAGGCCGCCGCACTTCGTAGTCCGGCGTTATGGGCCATATCCGCATAAAACAGGTTGTAGGCAGGTGTCAGGTCTCTGGCTCTGACGTCGGTCTGCAGGTCGGGCGAGGACGCTCGGGTGATGAGCAGCCGCCCCTCGCGGCAAGTCGCCGAGACCTCTGCAGGATGGATGACAGGACGTCGAGCGCCCTGCGCGCGGGCGCCGCCGCGATGGTCGGATTTCAAGGTGGGAGCTTCATCCCGGCGCCACGATATCGGATTGATGCAGATCCCGTCCCCGCCTCCGGCCTCAGAAGGCGGGTCTTCAGACCAGACGATCAGGCAACCGGTTTCCGTCTCACGCTCGCATGTCGGTTGTCGAAGCCGGGTATCGACTTCCGCCTGCGATATTCGTCCGCCGATAAGATAGGCTGCGGCAAGTCTTGAGGCGAGCGGCTCGCTTCGAAAACGGTCCTCCAGCAGTCGGAACGCCAGATCCGCACCTTCGCCAACCCCGACCAGCATCACGCCCCGAGCCTGATTGTCCGTCTCCATATAGGCGTCGAAGGCGTGGACAATATCGAGGTAGGCGAGATCCTTCGCCAGGGCGTCGCTTCCTCGGTGGAACTGCCGGTATCTTGGCGCGTAAATCGGGCCCGCGGACACGAAGGGCCCGGCGTGCGAGGGTAAAATCGCGTTAAAAAGGCGCTGGTCCGACGCTATGTCGCCCGGCTTCAGGCTTTCGCCATCGCGGCTCGTCGTAGCCGGATGAATGAAGAACACGTCCACCCCCCAGGGCGTGAGCCAGCCTCCCGGGGGCGGCGTGGAGGGACGCAGCGCCCAGGCGGATCCTGATCCATAATCGCCCGTCCAGGGACCCGAGAGGGCCGGTGGGTCAATGAGCACAGGGCGGGATAACCAGATCCCGGCGAGGGCGCCCGCCAGACCAAGACCGGCGGCGACGAGCAGCAGACCATTCCGCAACCGGGCCGATGTCATCGCAATACGGAACACGTGACCTCGCCCGCCTCTGGCTCAGCTTGTGATCGCTGCCTGTTAACGGAAATGCGCCCCTGATCTGCGTCAGGCCGACAGTTTTCTCAGCCTAATGAAACTAAGCTAACCTTTCGCAAACAGCTCGAACAGATCCCTAAGCACATCCATCGAAGGCTCAATGCCTACAGAGGGCTGTCACGCCTCTTCCGACCCATCCGCGATCACCGTGGCGATGGCCGGGGCGAACAGCTCACGCACATGAGCCGCTGCGCGCCCGCGGGCGCCGGCCAGTTCCGGATCTCCATTCAGGATGGACGCGGCGTCTTTTCTGGCGATCTCGAGCAGTCGGACGTCGTTCGCAAGATTGAGGATACGGAATTCCGGGGCGCCCGATTGCCTCAGACCCAGCACGTCCCCGGCTCCGCGTAACCGAAAGTCCGCCTCCGCGATTTCAAAACCATCATTGGATCGGCGCAGGATATCGAGGCGCTCGCGGCCAGCTTCGCTCAGAGGGGGATGGTAGAGCAGGAGACAGCTGGACGCCTTGTCGCCCCGACCGACACGCCCCCGGAGCTGATGGAGCTGCGCAAGGCCGAATTTCTCGGCGCGTTCAATCACGATAATCGTCGCTTCCGGCACATCGACGCCCACTTCGATCACGGTGGTGGCGACCAGGGCGCGGCTTTCGCCTGAGCGAAATCGCTCGAGAGCGGCGTCGCGCTCCGCCGGGGGCATACGGCCGTGCACGAGACCAACGCTCTGACCTATGACGCCCGCCAGGCGTTCGCACCGTAACGCCGCGGAGGCGTCGCCCGCCTCTTCGCTGTCTACCGCCGGACAGATCCAGAATGCGCGTTCGCCCCGATCAGTCGCCCGCCCAACCGCAGCCATCACCTCATCAATCCTTGTGTCAGGGGCGACGGCGGTCGAAACGTCCTGACGGTTCGCCGGTTTTTCAGCCACGATGCTGACATCCAGATCGCCATGAAGAGCGAGCGCCAGAGTACGGGGAATGGGCGTTGCGCTCATCACCAGCATGTGCGGGGACCCACCCTTGCCGGACAGGCGAACGCGATCCGCAACGCCAAATCGATGCTGCTCATCGATAACGACAAGCCCCAGACCGGGGAGATCGACGCCCGACTGAAACAGCGCCTGGGTTCCCGAAAGCAGCTGAAGGTCGCCAGCCCTGACCCGGCGCAGCAAGTCCTCCCGGGCCGCCCCGCGATCCCGGCCCGTGAATGCCGCGCACCGGAAACCTGCGGGGGCGAGGATCCGGGAGTAGGCGTCAGCCTGCTGACGGGCGAGCACCTCGGTGGGCGACATGACAACGGTCAGATACCCCGCCGCCGCAGCCTGCGCCGCTGCGAGAGCCGCGATCAGCGTCTTGCCCGAACCGACATCGCCCTGAATGAGGCGCCTCATGGGGGCCAGCGAGGCGAGATCGGCGCTGACATCGCCGAAAGCAGATGTCTGAGCACGGGTGGGACGATAGGGCAGAGCCTCGACGATCAGGCGCTCAACCCCGAGGGCCCGGGGCAGAAACGGCGCCGGTCGCCTCAATCGTCCCATCCGGGCGCGGGCGATCGCAATTTCACGCGCCAGCGCTTCATCGTAGGCCAGACGTTCACGTGAAAGGTCTCGCAGCTGGGGATCGAACGTTGCGGGCTGGTGAAGGTGTGAGAGAGCCTCCAGAAATCCCGGCCAGCCCCGCTCACGACGAAGATGGGGATCGATCCACTCGTCCATCGGCTGAAGTCGGGCGAGGGCGGCTGCGACGAATCGGCTCACCATTCTGGATGTCACGCCGGCGGTCAGCGGATAGATCGGCTCGATCTCCGGCAGATGACCCGATCCATCGACAGGCGCCACATGGTCGGGATGAAGGATCTGCCGACCGCCCTCATGCTCCTGCAAAAGTCCCGAGACCAGGATCTCTGAACCGGGCCGGAAGGTTTTCTGAAGCCATTGGGGCTGCGCCCTGAAATACACCAGCGACAGCTCATCGTTGGCGTCGCTGACCCCGATCCGGCTGGGCCACTTGCCCCGGGAGGGTTTGACCTCATTGACGAATACCCGGAGCGTCACGACCTCTCCGAGAGGCGCCTCCGCGATCGATGACCTCAACCGGCGATCGATCCAGCCGGTGGGGAGGTGCAGAAGGAGATCAAGAACACGTTCTCCCCCGAGCAGCCGGACGAGAAGAGGCCGGATCTTCGGCCCCACTCCCGGAAGGCTCGAAATATCTGCATAGAATGGGTAAAGGACCGGATCGCGCATGGATGGACCTGACCCTAGATCAGATTCACCCGGCCCGGCCAGCCGCTTTCACCGAGGAGACCCAGATGATCGAACAGGTTCGTAAGAAGCTTCGCTTCCGCGCCGGTCACAGAGGGTTTCGTGAAATGGACCTGTTCATGGAAGCCTTTGCAGGCGCCTATCTCGAGCGCTTCGGGGAAAGCGAACTCGAGGAGTTCGAGCGAATCCTCGATATTCCCGATCAGGATGTCTATTCGTGGATCACCGGGCAGGCGGCGCCGCCGGAGACGGCCCGAAGCAGGGTCCTCGACCTTGTGCTCGCGTTCCGCTATCCCGCGTCCCAGTCCGATCCGACGCCGGGGCAGGGCTGAGCGGGCGGAACCCGTCCGACGCCCGATCCGGGCGGGATCTGACTGAATGAGACCTGCGAAAGATGAGAGTCTGGGACCATATCGCCAGCCTGCGCCGCCCCGCCCAGGCATGGGAGGCCCCGTTTATCGCAGACGTGCGTCTGATTACGGAGGCGGCCTGCCGGCGATCGGGATGGTCCCTCTATCTGGCCCGTGATGACCGTCGGGCGCTGATGGCGGCCTCCGCAGCGAGGTTTTTTCGGCCGGACCTCGATATTCTCGTGCTGCCTGCGTGGGACAATCTTCCCTACGACCGAACCTCGCCGTCTCCGGGCGCCGCGGCCCTGCGCTGCGCCGCCCTCGCCCGAATTGCGGGCTCTGGCGGAACGCGTCCCCGTCTCGTGATCGCCACCGCAGCCAGCGCCATCCAGCGCGTGCCTCCGCGCGAACACATGGCGCGGGCCTCCCTCGTCGCCCGCGTCGGAGACCCGGCGCCGTTCGAGCGGATCAGCGCCTATCTGCAAACGAACGGTTATGCGCGCGCCGCGACGGTTCGGGAGCCGGGAGAATACTCCATCCGTGGCGGCATCGTTGATATCTTTGCGGCGGGCGCGGGCGAGCCGGTGCGGCTCGATCTGTTCGGGGATACGCTCGAGACTGTGCGCTCCTTCGACCCCGAAACGCAGCGTTCGCAGTCCGATCTCAGGGAGATCGTCCTCGCGCCCGTCAGCGAGATCGATTTTTCAGATGCCGCGCTCAGTCGACTGCGGGTGAACTTTCTGTCCGCCTTCGGCCCTCCCGGCGGAGACCCGACCTACGAAGCGGCTCGCGAGAGAATTCGTCGTCCAGGTCTTGAGCACTGGATCCCTCTTTTTTACGACGCCATGGAGACCCTGTTCGATTATGTCGGACCGGACGCCCTGATCGGTCTTGAAGAAGGTCTTGGCGAGGCCATCGATGAGGCTCTGGCGCAGGTTTACGACTATCATGACGCCCGCAGATCGGCGATCGCACAGGGACAGATCTCGCACGTGCTGGCGCCCGAACGCCTCTATCTGACAACCGCAGAGCTCGAGGAGCTGTTCCGCTCGCGGGCCACGGTGCGATTTAGCGCCTCGCCGGCCCAGGCAAAGACGGATGGGGTGATCGGACGCGCTTCAGCAGGCCGGAACTTCCTGAGGGAGCGCGCTGATCCCTCCGCGAACGTTTTCGATGCGCTGAACGCCCACATCGCCGAGCGCCGTGCGCGGGGCCGCAAGGTGGTGATTGCGGCGTGGAGCCTTGGATCGGCCAGCCGGCTGGTGGGATTTCTGGAAGATCATGGCGCAAGCCGGGTGTCGATCGTCTCCTGTCTGGCGGAAGCTGATCCGGACGGCGTCTCCGTCGCCGAGATCGGGGTCGAGAGCGGGTTTGAAGACGACGATCTCGTTCTCATTTCCGAGCAGGACATTCTCGGCGACAAGCTTGCCAGACCCCGGCGTCGCCGTAGTTCAGCGGCGGTGATCGCAGAGGCGGCCGCGCTTTCGACCGGTGATCTGGTCGTCCATGTGGAGCATGGCGTCGGCCGGTATGAGGGCCTTCGCACCGTCAATGTGAATGATGCGCCACACGACTGTCTTGAGCTCGTCTATGCGGGCGGCGACCGGATCCTCCTGCCGGTTGAAAACGTTGAACTGATCACTCGCTATGGCTCTGAGGGCAGGGATGCGCTCCTTGACCGGCTCGGAGGCGGCGGATGGCAGACCCGGAAAGAGCGCGCCCGCCGCAAGATTCTCGACATGGCCGGAGAGCTTATCCGGCTTGCCGCTGCGCGCGAGCTTAAGGAGGCGCCGCGCACCGACGGCGCCGACGGCGTCTTCCGCGAGTTCTGTGCGCGCTTCCCGTACGAAGAGACAGACGACCAGCTGGGGGCGATCGAGGATGTGATCGCGGACCTCACTTCAGGTCGCCCTATGGACCGCCTGATCTGCGGGGATGTGGGCTTTGGCAAGACGGAAGTGGCGCTTCGGGCGGCCTTCCTGACTGCAATGTCCGGGCTTCAGGTGGCGGTGATCGCTCCGACGACCCTCCTGGCCCGCCAGCATTTCGGGACGTTCGAAACACGGTTTGCCGGCTGGCCGATCACGGTCCGACAACTGTCCCGCTTCGTCTCGTCCCGCGACGCGTCTCAGACACGGGAGGATATCGCGTCGGGTCAATGCGATGTCGTGGTGGGAACGCATGCCCTTTTGTCGAACCAGGTGTCCTTTAAAAGGCTGGGCATGGTGATCGTCGATGAAGAGCAGCGCTTCGGGGTGAAGCACAAGGAGCGTCTCAAGGAACTGAAGGCCGACGTCCATGTCCTCACGCTGTCGGCGACGCCGATCCCCCGCACGCTGCAGCTTGCGCTCGCGGGAATCCGGGATCTCTCCATCATCGCCACGCCGCCTGTCGATCGCCTGGCGGTGCGCACCTATGTGGTTGAATTCGATCCGGTGACCATTCGCGAGGCCCTCCTCAGGGAGAGGTTCCGCGGGGGTCAGATCTATTTTGTGGCGCCGCGTGTCTCCGACCTTCCGCACCTCGAGCGTTTCCTGCGCGAGCAGGTCCCGGAGGTGTCCTTCATCACGGCGCACGGCCAGATGAGCGCGACCGACCTCGAAGAAGCGATGACGGCGTTCTACGACGGCAAGGCGGATGTTCTGCTTGCAACAACGATCGTCGAATCGGGTCTGGATATACCCCGGGCCAATACCCTCATCGTTCACCGCGCCGACATGTTCGGTCTGGCCCAGCTTTATCAGCTGAGGGGACGGGTCGGGAGAGCCAAGCTCCGGGCTTACGCCTATCTGACGACAGGGGACGAGGAGACCCTGACGGAAGGAGCGGAGCGCCGACTGAAAGTGCTGCAGTCTCTCGACAGTCTCGGCGCCGGGTTCATGCTCGCCAGCCACGATCTCGATATGAGAGGAGGCGGCAACCTTCTCGGCGAGGAGCAGTCCGGCCATATCCGGGAGGTCGGGGTCGAGCTCTATCAGCAGATGCTCGAGGATGCGGTCAACTCGCTGCGCAGCGGGGAGGGTGGAAAGATCGCCGACGACTGGTCGCCCCAGATCGAGACCGGGGCGGCGGTTCTCATTCCGGAAGGCTATGTCCCTGATCTGTCGACCCGGCTTTCGCTCTATCGGCGCCTTGGAGACATCCAGACCGACGCCGACCGTGAGGCGTTCGCGGCCGAGCTCATAGATCGCTTCGGACCGTTGCCGGAGGAGACGACGCAGCTGCTGGAAGTCACAGCGGTCAAGGTGCTCTGCAAAGGCCTTGGCGTCGCCAGGGTCTCGGCGGGACCTAAGGGAGTGGTCTTTTCTTTCCGTCAGGATGCGCCTCTGGACGGCCCCCGACTGATTGCCTTCGTGCACAGGAGGCCAAACGTTCTCAAGCTGAGGCCGGATGCGAAGCTCGTCGCCGCCGGGGTCTGGCCCGATGCGCGAAAGCGACTTCAGGCCGTCAGGTCTCTTCTGAAGGACCTTCAAGAGGTCCGGCGATAGAGTCCGGCGCCCATTATCAAGGGAGATGGAGATGGCGTTGAACTCAAAGCGGCTCGAGGGACGTGTCGCTCTCGTAACGGGGGCGTCGAGCGGCCTGGGTCGACGCTTCGCCCAGGTTCTCGCAAGGGAAGGCGCGAAGGTCGTTCTGCTTGCCCGGCGTCAGGACCGGCTCGAGGAGGTCCTGGCCTCTATCACCTCGCTTGGCGGGTCGGGCATGGCTGCGCCCTGTGACGTCACCCGCGAGGAGCAGGTCATCGCGGCATTCGACCTCGCACAGGAGCGTTTCGGCGTAGTCGACACCGTGATCAACAATGCAGGCATGAATGCTGAAGGCGGCCCGCTGGACCAGAGTCGTGACGCCTTCGCCTCCGTGATGGATGTGAACGTGACGTCTGTCTTCATGGTGGCGAGGGAGGCGGCGCGTCGTCTTATCGCGGCGGGCCCTGAGGTCAGCGAAAGGGGCAGAATCATCAATATCGCCTCGATCGGGGCCCGTAAGGCGCTCGCCGGCGTGCCGGCCTATTGCGCCTCGAAGGCGGCGGTCGTCATGCTCACGCGAAGCCTCGCACGGGAATGGGCCCGCCACGGAGTGAATGTGAACTCTCTTTCTCCCGGCTATATCTCCACGGAAATCAATTCCGACTGGTTGAACACCCCGGCCGGACAGAAGATGATAGGGGCGACTTCGCGTCGGCGCATCATGGCGGAGGACAGCCTGGATGAAGCCCTGCTGTTCCTGTCGTCGGACGGAGCAAGATTTGTGACCGGGACGGACGTCGTCGTCGATGACGGACAAACCCTCTAACTGGAGACTGTCATGGCGTCTGGACCGCTATCAGGACTGAAGGTTGTCGAGTTTGCCGGTATTGGACCGGGACCATTCTGCGGGATGCTGCTTGCGGACCTCGGGGCCGATGTGGTTCGCATCGACCGCATGGAGACGGTCGGTCGGCCAGCCCGGGACATCATGGGTCGCGGGAAACGATCCGTCGGCATTGACCTTAAGTCAGCGGCGGGAATCGAAACGGCCCTGGACCTCATTGAGAAGGCAGACGCCCTGATCGAGGGATTTCGTCCCGGAGTGATGGAGCGCCTCGGACTGGGGCCGGATGCTGCGCTCGCGCGCAACCCGAAGCTGGTCTATGGCCGCATGACCGGCTGGGGACAGACCGGACCTCTGTCCCACTCGGCCGGACACGACATCAATTATATCGCCCTGACCGGAGCGCTCCACGCCATGGGCCGCCGAGGCGAGCCGCCTGCGCCGCCGCTCAACCTCGTTGGGGATTTCGGGGGAGGGGCGCTCTACCTCGCTTTCGGGATCTGCGCAGCGCTCCTTGAGGCGCGCTCGTCCGGACGCGGCCAGGTCATCGACTGCGCCATGACAGACGGGGCGGCCTCGCTGATGACCATGTTCTTTGGAATGAAATCTATGGGCATGTGGTCTGACCAGCGGGAAGCGAACCTTCTGGACGGCGCCGCGCATTTCTACGACTGTTATGAGTGCGCCTGCGGCGGCTGGCTCGCCGTGGGTGCGATCGAACCTCAGTTTCACGCCCTCCTCATTCCCGGTCTTGGCCTCGATCCGGCGGACTTCGCCGCTCAGATGGACGCCAGCCGCTGGCCTGACTACTCGGCGCGTATCGCCGCCGCCGTTCGCACGCGAACACGTGACGACTGGATGAAAGTGTTTGAGGGAACAGACGCCTGCGTCGCTCCGGTCTTGTCCATGACCGAGGCCCCGCAGAATGCCCACAACCTTGCGCGCAAGACATTCGAGACCGCCTTCGGCGTCCTCCAGCCTGCGCCGGCCCCTCGCTTTTCCCGCACCCCGGGGGCCATCGGCGCTCCTCCTCCTGAGCCGGGCGCACACACACGCTCTGCGCTGTCCGACTGGGGCATGCCATCGGACGACATCGAGACACTGATCGTAAACGGCGTGATCGCCGCCCTTCCGGGACGTTAGAGCCGCCTCGGGCGATCCCGGTCCCCGGATCATGAACCGCGGACAACCGGAGGGTCAGGTCTGGTTCAGCCCCAACAGGTCAGGGTGGGCTTATCCGCTGAGAGACGTGTCGTCCCTCCCAGATCTCCCGGCGGACGCACCCTTGAGCCGGCGCCTTCGGGCGCCGGCTTTATCTTTTCCCGAGCCGCCGGGTTCGCGCATCAGGAGAACTGCGGGACGAGCATTGCGGATTTCCCACAGGTGAAGGGTTTTTTCTGCCGTGATCTTGAGGTTCCAAGGCCCCTGACAGTATGGTCCGCCGTCTTCGGGAGAAAGAATATGCGTCTTAAGCTTCTTGCCTTCGCCCTCCTGGGCGGCGCTCTGCTTGGGTCCCCGGCGAATGCGGATGCAATCCGGCAAACCAAGAAGCCCTTTGAAGACAAGTTCCGGCAACTTGAGGCGGACCTTCCGACGGCGAATACCTACAGAGCCGCGTCGGGCGCTCCGGGGGAGGCCTACTGGCAGCAGGAAGCCGATTACGTCATTACGGCCGACCTTGACGAAAAAGCACGTCGAATCAAGGCGAGCGAGACGGTCACCTACCGCAACAATTCTCCCCATAATCTGAGCTACCTGTGGTTTCAGCTTGATCAGAACACGTTCAAGGACACCTCCGCGGCGCGTCTGACCCAAACGGCGTTCAAGACGCCGGGCGGGGATGACACTCTGACAATCGGCGAGCTCGCCGAGATCCAGTCCCAGAAGACACGTCCCCAGGGTTTCGAAATCGGTTCGGTGACCGACGCCTCCGGGGCTAAGCTGCGGTATGTCATCAACGACACGATGATGAGGGTCGACCTGCCGCGTCCGCTCGCGCCGGGTAAATCCCAGGCTGTTAAAATCGCGTGGGAATTCAACATCACGGACGATGCGGTGTTCAACGGTCGCTCCGGATATGAGCGGTTTCCGGAAACCGATACCTATATCTTCTTCCAGGCGCAGTGGTTTCCCCGACTGGCGGCCTACACGGACTATACCGGTTGGCAGCACAAGCAGTTTCTGGGGCGCGGTGAGTTCACGCTCGAATTTGGCGACTATGATGTGACGCTGAACGTCCCGGCTGACCATGTCGTCGCCTCGACCGGCGTTCTCCAGAACCCTCAGCAGACGCTGACGTCCGAACAGCGCAAGCGGCTCGAACAGGCGCGGAGCGCCAAGGAGCCGATTTACATCGTCACCCCGGAAGAAGCTCTCGCCAACGAGAAGGAGGGAACTTCCGATCGTAAGACGTGGAGGTTCAAGGCCGAGAATGTCCGCGATTTTGCGTGGGCTTCCTCACGCAAGTTCATCTGGGACGCCCAGATCGTGAAGCAGGACGAGGGAGCAGATGTGCTCGCCATGTCATTCTTCCCGAACGAAGCGGATCCTCTCTGGTCGAAATACTCGACGCGCGCAGTCGCGCACACAATCGACGTCTATTCCGACTTTTCCTTCCCTTATCCCTATCCGACCGCGATCTCGGTCAACACCTGGCTCTCCGGGGGGATGGAGTATCCGATGATCTCCTTCAACGGCTATCGCCCCGTGAAGGACGAGAAGACCGGTGAGAAAACCTATACTCGAAACGCCAAATACGGCCTGATCGGTGTCGTCATCCACGAAGTGGGGCACAACTACTTCCCGATGATCGTCAACTCGGACGAGCGCCAGTGGACGTGGATGGATGAAGGGCTGAATTCCTTCCTTGAGTATCTCGCGGAACTGCTCTGGGAAGAAAACTTCCCTGCGGGCGGGCAGGGTCAGGTGAACGTGCTTGATGCGATCACAGAGTACATGCAGTCGGAAAATCAGGTTCCGATCATGACCAACTCGGAATCCATCCCCCAGTTCGGTCCGAACGCCTACACCAAGCCGACCGCCGCTCTCACGGTGCTGAGAGAGACCGTCATGGGCCGGGAACTCTTCGATTTCGCCTTCAAGGAGTATTCGCAGCGCTGGCGCTTCAAGCGGCCGACGCCGTCTGATTTCTTCAGAACGATGGAAGACGCCTCAGCGGTCGATCTGGACTGGTTCTGGCGCGGCTGGTTCTACACCACCGATCACGTCGACATCGCGATTTCCGGACTGCGGGAGTATCGGATCTCGACGCGTGATCCCAATGTCGAGAACCCCGTGTCGCGCGAAGCGCGAACCGCCAACGAGCCTCCTCCCGTAACGGTGCTGGAGAACCGCAAGAGCGGACTTAAAACCTATATGGACCGCTTCCCCGGCGCTGCAGACTTCTACAATGAAAACGACGAGTTCGTGACCAACAACAAGGACCTTAATGACTACGCCTCCTTCCTCGAAGACCTCAAGGAACCGGAAAAGGGCGTGTTCGAGCAGGCCCTGAAGGACAATCCATTTATCTATTTCGTCGACTTCTCAAATATCGGCGGGCTCGTGTCGCCGCTGCCGCTTCAGATCAACTATGCGGACGGCACGTCACGGGAGGTCATGATCCCGGCCGAGATCTGGCGAATGAACAACGAGAACGTCACCAAGGTTTTTGTGGAAGCCAGGAAGGTGTCATCCTTCGAGTTTGATCGTCGTCACCAGACCGCAGATGCTGACGTCTCGAACAATGTGTTTCCGCCCCGACCGCCGCAGAGCCGGATCGATGTTCTTCGGTCCGACCGCGGTCGCGTCGCGCGCAACCAGATGGCCGAGGCGCTGACGGAGCTCAAAAAGAAGGCGAGCGACGAAACGCCGACGGCAAGCGCTCCTCTGACCCCGGCGAGCGCTCCGTGACCATGAAGGGAAGGGCGTCCAGGCGAGGGCTTCTGGCCTTCTTTCTTGGCGCCCTCCTCGCGCCGCGTGCTGCGGCGCACCGCTCACGAGCCGTTCTCTCGACGATCGACTGGAATGCGGCCGCGAGCGCGCTCGATATCTCGCATCGCCTGCATGGCCACGATGCTGAGGTCGCCCTGATGCGTTCTGGAGCGATGCCGGCCGGCGAGGACCTGACGCAGATCCGCGCCCAGGCGCGACTGGGTCTTTATCTGCAGGAGAGATTTCGTCTGACCGGGCCGACTGGGGTTATATCCACGGAGATCCTGGCGGCTGAGATCGACGGCGCGGAGATCGTCGTCTACCAGTCCGCGCGCCTTACGGTCGCCCCGGACCCGCTCACAATCGACAACCAGATCCTCCGGGAGACGTTCGAAGATCAGACGAACCTGGTCAATGTCCGGCTCGGAGACGGGGTCAGAACGCTGATGTTCGCCGGATCTGACGGACCCAAGAGCGTCCGCCGCAAGACGTAACGCCGTCCGGACAGCGCCTTTCGAATGACGGGAGCGTTTTTGAGACTGGGGCGACGATATGGAGCTTGACCGGGGCGGGCAACCCACATAAATCCAGCGCTTCCAATTTCGATTGGAAACGCGGGTGTAGCTCAGTTGGTTAGAGTGCCGGCCTGTCACGCCGGAGGTCGCGGGTTCGAGCCCCGTCACTCGCGCCATTCCTTCTGGAATGTTTTGTCTTTTTATCCTCGAAAATCCCGGTAGCCGTGCTCGAAGGAGCTCCTTTGGCTCTGCCGGTCACTTTAGCGGGCATGGCGCTCCGACAGACGGGCGATCGCCGTTCTCATGGCGTCTTCATCCGTTTGCTGGTTATGCGGAACGCAAAGGGAGACCGATGCTCATCGATCACGAAGCTCGCCCGGCCTTAAGCGGCCAGGCACGCCGTCATGGGGCAGAGGCGAGCGCCGCCTTAAGACTGCGGCCATCCTTCAGGATCACATCCCGCGCGCGACCGTCTCCGCCCCTCCAGACGTCGAGACGCTCGGAGGCAGACGCGCGGAGCACCTCGGCGAATGACCGTGAGCCCCCGAGATAAAGTGCGCGGCCGGGACGACAGCTTGTTGTCGCACCAAGGAGAACCTCTGCTCGCTCACGCTCGGCAATGAGCTGATCGGCCAACTCCTTTTCGAAAACTTCCGGCAGACGCTCCCATCGACCCGTCTGCAGGATCTCGCAATATGTCGTCGCCATCCCTTTGAGTGCGAGGGACATCGGATTTGGGCCATCCTCGCCGTCCCTCAGTTCGAGGGTGGGCGTGCATGCGCTCAAGGCGACGGCGGCAAGGACAGCGTTAAGGCGTCTCATGTATACCCCCGGTCAGGATCGCAACACTGCGGGACCAGCGCCCGGACTGAAAGGCTGTAGCCTGACAGCTCTGAGTGTTGCACACTTTCCCACGCGGAGGTCCAGATGAAGTCGTTCATACTGTTGCTTCTCCTTTCGCTCGCGGGCCTTGCGGTCGGCGGAGGCTCGGCGCTTTACATGTCCGGACTGTTGCCAGGCGCTCAGACGTCCAGCCGGAGCCAGATTGATGTTGACGGATGGGTGGCGGACTTTGCGATCGGCACGGTTCAGACCGATCCGTGGACCCGTACACGTGTGGCCCGACATGGTCTCCTGGCCCTGTCTCAGAGCGAAGCGGTTTATTTCACCCGGACCACCGACAATACGGGCGCGCGACTGACGGATGCCTGCCGATATCGTTTGAGCGGAGAGGATCAGGACGCTCTCTGGTGGTCGGTGACGCTTTATGATGGCCAAAGCCGTCTTCCGATGAACTCCGACGAGGCGCTGTCATTTGACCGCACGCGCGCCGGAGCGGGATCGCGCTGGGCGTTCCTCATTCAGGGAGCGGCGCCGGAAGAAGGTCCGTGGATATCAAGCCGGTCAGCGGGCGCGTTTGATCTGACCCTTCGGCTTTATCGTCCATCCGAGGCGCTATTAGCTCGTCCTGCTGCATTTGTTCGTCCGCCAGAGATCGAACGCCTCGACTGCCAGGGGGACGTACCGTGATCCGCGCTGCGATATTCATCGGTCTGTTTGTCCTGAGCCTCGGCATTGGTCACGGGCTGGTGCTGTGGAGGGCCCCGGCCGTCTTCATGACTTTGGCTATGGAGAGGATTGCCGAGCAGGGTGTGGGGCTGCACGCCTTCGTCCTCGCCCCTAAGGTGACGCCTCAGTCCCAGTCGGTGGTGCGGCCTGCACCCGATCTGGCTTATTCAGTCTGCCGGTTCGACCTGTCCAAGGGGCATGTTCTCGCGCGAGGCGCCGTCAGCGACGGTTATGGCTCACTTTCCGTGTTCGACGGAAACACAAACAATGTCGTCACTCTGTCGCTGATGTCCTCGGATGACGGCCCGAGAGCTGTCGAACTGGCGCTTTCGGGTTCGTCCTTGTCAAACTCCGAAGACGTGCGGTTCATCAAACTCTCCTCTCCCAAAGGTCTTGTTCTGATCCGGAGACTGGCGCCCGACGACATGACAAGGAGCGCTGTCGAGGAGATATCAGACCTTGATGAATGCCGGATGCTGTCCGCCCCCTGAATGGACGCTATCGGTCGCGGCTCATTCCCTCGGCCGCTGGCTGTCCGACTGAATTGGGGATAGCCTCCATCGCCGGCGAAGGCCGAAAAGGTCGCCTGCGCCTTAACTCGCACGGATGCGTTCCGGAGGTGCGTTATGACGGCTGAAAATGTGAAATCGCCCATCGACGGCAGGGTGATCGGGCAGGTTCGCCACGCGTCAGGTCACGAGATTGAGGGCCTGATCCTGTCTGCGGGACAGGCCTTCGAGACCTGGCGAACGGTTCCGGGGCCGCGCAGGGGAGAGCTCGTTCGACTTCTGGGCGAGCAGCTGAGACAGGAAAAGGAGCAACTCGCATCCTGGATAACGCTCGAGGCAGGAAAGATTGTTTCCGAGGCGATCGGCGAAGTTCAGGAGATGATCGATATCTGCGATTTCGCCGTCGGCCTCTCCAGACAGCTCCACGGCCTGACGATTGCTTCGGAAAGACCAGGACACCGCATGGCGGAGACATGGCACCCCATGGGTCCCTGCGCAGTGATCACGGCGTTCAACTTTCCAATGGCTGTCTGGGCGTGGAACGCAGCAATCGCCCTCGTTTGCGGCAATCCCGTCCTCTGGAAGCCCTCGGACAAGACGCCGCTTTGCGCCGAGGTCGTCATGCGCTCAGTCCATCGCGCTCTTGAAAGGTTCGGAGCGGACGCGCCCGAGGGTCTGATAAGCCTCGTTCAGGGGGGACGAGGAGCTGGAGAGATGCTCGCGTCGTCACGACAGGTTCCACTGGTTTCGGCGACAGGATCAACCCGCATGGGCGAGGAGCTCGGGCCTGTCGTCGCGCGCCGCTTCGGACGCAGCATCCTGGAACTTGGCGGCAATAACGCGATGATCGTCGCTCCGTCCGCAGATCTTGATATGGCGGTGCGCGCCATTCTCTTCTCCGCCGCGGGCACGGCCGGACAGCGATGCACCAGCCTTCGGCGTCTGATCGTTCATCGCTCGATTGCCCGGTCCCTCACGGCGCGTCTTGCGGGGCTTTTTCAGTCGGTGAGGGTAGGAGATCCAAGACGAAGTGAGACGCTCGTCGGACCGCTCATCGATGAGGCGGCGGCCGAGAAAATGGACGAGGCTCTTCGGATCGCCGCTTCCGATGGAGGGCTCATTCATTGCGGAGGCCGGGTGTCCTCCAACGTTCCGGAGGGCGGAGCTTATGTTCGTCCTTCCATTGTCAGCATGCCTGAGCAGACCATGATTGTTCGTCAGGAGACGTTCGCGCCCATCCTCTACGTGATCGAGTATGACCGTATCGAGGAGGCGATCTTCCTTCAGAACGACACGGCGCAGGGACTGTCGTCCTCAATCTTCACCCGTGACCTTCTTGAGGCCGAGCGTTTTCTGTCGGCCTCGGGGTCGGATTGCGGGATCGCCAATGTCAATATCGGCCCTTCCGGAGCAGAGATCGGCGGCGCATTCGGAGGCGAGAAAGCGACCGGAGGCGGGCGTGAAAGCGGATCCGACGCCTGGAAAGGGTATATGCGCCGTCAGACGAGCACGGTGAATTACTCCACAGCGCTGCCTCTGGCTCAGGGTGTGCGCTTCGACGCTGAGGAGGCATCTTCATGAGGCTCCAGTCTGTTCTTGTCCTCGGCCTTGGAAGGGTCGGCGCGCTGGCGGCGGAGCTCCTCGCAGAAGGGGGCTTCCAGGTGACGGGGGCCGACGTCCGACCGGGCCCGTCGCTAAACGGGGTGAGGCGGGTCTGCGTCGAGGTTGCCGACGCTTCCGCTCTCGGCGACCTCATGGAGGGGTTTGACGCGGTTCTGTCCTGTCTGCCCTACTTTCTGAACATGTCGGTCGCTCGTCTCGCTCATGAAAAGGGTCTGCACTATTTCGATCTGACAGAGGATGTTCCGACAACGACCTATATCCGTCGTCTTGCGGACGGCCATGATCGGGTGATGGCGCCGCAGTGCGGTCTCGCCCCCGGCTTCATCGGAATCGTCGGCGCACACCTGGCGAGCGGATTCGAGACGATTCGTTCCGTAAGACTTCGCGTCGGAGCGCTGCCGCAGAACCCGACGGGACTTCTTGGCTATGCATTCAACTGGTCGCCGGAAGGCGTGGTCAACGAGTATCTCAATGACTGCGAGGTCATAGAGGAGGGGATCCTCAAGTCGGTCTCCGCCATGGAGTGGCTGGAAACGGTTTACATCGACGGGGTCAAGCTCGAGGCTTTCACCACATCAGGCGGCCTTGGAACCATGTGCGAAACCTTCCTCGGCCGCGTGGATAATCTCGACTACAAGACGATGCGATATCCGGGTCATGTTCAGCTCATGAACTTTTTCTTTCATGAGCTTCTGATGCGCGAGAGACGCGACCTCGCCGGAGAGATCCTGGCCAACGCCAAACCGCCGGTGGAGGATGACGTCGTATACGTTCATGCGGCGGCCGAAGGACAAGCGGAGGGGCGCCTTTCCCGCCGGGAATTCGTCCGAGCCTATCGTCCACGTCATCTGGCCGGACGAATGCGCACCGCCATCGCCTGGACAACCTCCGCCGCGGCGGCGGCTGTCATCGAGCTGACCGCCGCGGGGCGCCTTGGTTCAGGCGGCTTCCTCAAACAGGAAGACATACCGTTCGACACCTTCTCACAGACACGTACCGGGTCTCTCTTCCTGTCGTCCTGAGACCGCACCGGTGGACGTGGGGAATCGGACCCGCAGGGCGGAGCAGCGCCGGAACACCCGCTGTGTCCGTTTGCCTCGACCAGCACACTGTGGCTGTTTGGCAACACTGCGGGTCTCGTGGCGATTGCTCCTGCCTGACACTGACAGCCTTCAGGACGCCCGTTCCGTGGTGCGGGGCATGCCCGCTTTATCTCTCCCGTAAGAAATCGGACCAGGCCGGCGGCGTCTGCCCCGTGGCGCGGCGGCGGAGCAGCGGCTCCAGCCAACGAAGCAAATCGCAGGCGCCGGAGCCGCTCGTCCTATGCGCGGCAATGCGTCGCTGGGATTCGGGCCCAGACCCGTCAAACGCTGCACAGGCGCTTAAAAACAAACCTTAGCGGAAGGCAGGGAGGCTTTGCAGGGCCCGGATCGTCCCGAGGCGAGGCGGGGTCTCTTGCTTGACGTAACAAACCGGCTTAGGCCGTCTCCCGAACGGAAAGCGGGGTAACCCATGGACGACGTTTCGACGCTGGTCGTGAACTATCTGCCGGTGGCCATTTTTCTCGCCATCGCAGCGGCGCTCAGCGTCGGTTTCATTCTCGCCTCGACCCTGATCGCGCCCAGCAAGCCCGACACAGAGAAACTGTCGGCTTATGAGTGCGGGTTCAACGCTTTCGATGACGCCCGAATGAAGTTCGATGTCCGCTTCTACCTGGTTTCGATTCTGTTCATCATCTTCGATCTTGAGGTCGCGTTCCTGTTCCCGTGGATCTTCACGGTGGCGGAGGGCAATATCCCCGCCTTCTGGTCGATGATGGCTTTCCTCGGCGTTCTGACGATCGGGTTCGTCTATGAGTGGCGCCGCGGCGCGCTGGAGTGGGAATAGATGACGTCTTCGACACCTCCCGCCTTGTCCGGATCCAGAGCCCGGGTTGAGGGCGCAGGACTTATTCGCCCTGATGATCCGTTCTTTACCGGCCTGTCCGACGAGCTCGCGGACAAGGGTTTCCTTATCGCTCGCGCGGACGATCTCATCACATGGGCCCGCACAGGATCCCTGATGTGGATGACGTTCGGTCTGGCCTGCTGCGCTGTCGAGATGATGCAGGCGTCCATGCCGAGATATGATCTCGAGCGTTTCGGCTTTGCCCCGCGCGCCAGTCCGCGTCAGTCCGACGTGATGATCGTTGCGGGCACGCTCACGAACAAGATGGCTCCCGCCTTGCGTAAGGTTTACGACCAGATGCCGGAGCCAAGATACGTGATTTCCATGGGCTCGTGCGCCAATGGAGGGGGGTATTATCACTACTCCTACGCCGTGGTTCGCGGCTGCGACCGCATCGTTCCGGTGGATATCTACATCCCCGGCTGCCCGCCCACCGCAGAGGCGCTGGTTTACGGCATCCTTCAGCTACAGAAGAAGATCCGTCGCGAGGGGAGCATCGAGCGATGACCACCGCCTCAGAGCGCGCCCAGATGTCAACGGAGCTGAAAGCGCATATTCTGAACGTCCAGAAGGATGCGGTTCTGGATGCGGCCATCGCCCATGGCGAGCTCACCGTGACAGCCAGGCGCGCTTGCGTCCCATCTCTGATGGCCTTCCTCAAGGAAGACAGCCTTTGCCGTTTCGAGACGCTGGTGGATATCTGCGCGGTCGACCGACCGGGCGAGGCCGAGCGCTTCGAAGTTGTCTACCATTTTCTGTCGATGCGCCTGAATCAGCGGCTGCGTGTGAAAGTCCGGACAGATGAATCGACGCCTGTTCCCAGCGCCATCGACGTCTTTCCGGCCGCGAACTGGTATGAACGCGAGGCGTTCGACATGTACGGGGTGCTCTTCTCCGGTCACCCGGACCTCAGGAGGATCCTCACCGATTACGGATTTGAAGGCTACCCCCTGCGCAAGGACTTCCCACTCTCAGGTCGGGTTGAGGTCCGCTACGACGACACGCAGAAGAGGGTGGTCTACGAGCCGGTAAAACTGGTTCAGGAGTATCGGAATTTCGATTTCCTCAGTCCCTGGGAAGGCATGCAGTCGGTTATTCCAGGCGATGAAAAAGCTGGCGGCGGGTCAGGGGTCAAGTGATGGCGGATGATTCAGCTCCGATCGTCGAAGGGGATCGCAAGTTCACGATCAATTTCGGCCCGCAGCACCCTGCCGCGCACGGCGTGCTCAGACTGGTGCTCGACCTTGACGGCGAGATCGTCGACCGAGTGGATCCGCATATCGGCCTGCTGCATCGCGGGACCGAGAAACTGATTGAATACAAGACATTCCTTCAGGCTCTGCCTTATTTTGATCGCCTCGATTACGTCGCTCCAATGAACCAGGAGCACGCTTATTGTCTCGCGATCGAGAAGCTCGCCGGGATCGAGGTTCCGCGTCGCGCCCAGTTCATTCGCGTTATCTTTTCGGAAATCGGCCGTATCCTGTCTCACCTTCTCAATGTGACGACGCAGGCGATGGATGTCGGCGCCCTCACGCCCCCTCTCTGGGGCTTTGAGGAACGCGAGAAGCTCATGGTTTTCTACGAGCGCGCGTCGGGATCGCGGATGCACGCCGCCTATTTCAGGCCCGGAGGCGTGCATCAGGATCTGCCCCCGGACCTCATCGAGGACATTCACAAGTTCTGCGATCCGTTCCTCAAGGTTCTGGACGACATCGAGACGCTGGTTACAGAGAACCGCATTTTCAAGCAGAGAAATGTCGATATCGGCGTGGTTTCGGTGCCCGACGCCCTCGCTTGGGGCTTTTCCGGCGTCATGGTCAGGGGCTCGGGTCTCGCATGGGATCTGAGACGGGCGGAGCCCTACGAGATCTATTCAGAGCTCGATTTCCGCATTCCGATCGGGAAGAACGGCGATTGCTGGGATCGCTACCTGTGCCGGATTGAGGAGATGAGGGAGTCCATCCGGATCATCCTGCAGTGCATCGACAAGCTTCCAGTCGGCCCCGTTCTTCCGGAGCGGTCCAAGTTCGCGCCTCCGCGGCGCTCGGAGATGAAGACCTCGATGGAGGCTCTGATCCACCACTTTAAACTCTACACTGAGGGCTTTCATGTCCCGGCTGGCGAAGTGTACGCCTGCGTCGAGGCGCCCAAGGGAGAGTTCGGCGTCTACCTCGTGGCCGACGGGACGAACCGACCCTATCGCCTGAAGATCAAGGCCCCTGGCTACGCCCATCTCCAGGCGATGGATCCGCTTTGTCGCGGCCACATGCTGGCGGATGTATCCGCGATCCTCGGATCGCTCGACATCGTGTTCGGGGAGATTGACCGTTGAGCGCGCGCCGCTTCCATCATCCTGATACGACAGGGGTGTTCACCTTCTCCGCGGACACCGAAAGCCAGATTGCCTGGTGGGAGACCAAGTATCCCGCCGAACGCCGGCAGTCGGCTGTCATACCCGCCCTCTGGGTCGCACAGAAGCAAAATGGCGGCTGGCTGAGCGAACCGGCGCTGCGCGCCGTGGCGGATCGTCTGGGAATGTCCTACATCCGCGTCTACGAGGTCGCCACTTTCTACACGATGTTCAATCTTGAGCCCGTTGGAAAGTTCCACCTTCAGGTGTGCGGAACCACGCCGTGCATGCTCCGGGGGGCGGAGAAGCTCAAGAGCGTGTGCGAGCGCAAGATCGGTCCGAAAGGCAAACCCTCCAGCGGGGGCACGTTCTCGTGGGTGGAGGTCGAGTGCCTCGGCGCCTGCGTGAATGCTCCGATGGTGCAGATCAACGATTACTATTACGAGGATCTCTCGGTTGAGACCCTCGAACAGATCATCGAAGACCTGGCGGCCGGGCTCAACCCCGCCCCGGGCCCCTATGTGAAGCGCCAGACGAGCGC
Organism: uncultured Alphaproteobacteria bacterium; assembly: GCA_903831255.1. Lineage (GTDB taxonomy): Bacteria > Pseudomonadota > Alphaproteobacteria > Caulobacterales > Hyphomonadaceae > UBA7672. The sequence goes on along the minus strand of CAIKWZ010000040.1, from coordinate 94,563 downwards.
TCCGGAGGGTTCGCCGACATCGCTGACGGATCCTTCTCTCTATGATGGTTCGCGAGCGTCCCCTCTCAGCTCGATCCCCGGCGCGCCTGCATCCGAGGGAGGGAAGGGCGCATGAGCTCGTCCCATAACCTTTCGAAATGCGCCTTGACCACTCAAAGCGCTTCCTCCCGTCTGCTGTCACCGATCAGGACACGGTCAAATGTTGCTTGATAAGGACCGGATCTTCACCAACCTTTATGGGCGCGAGGACTGGCGCCTGGAGGCGGCGCGCCGTCGGGGCGCATGGAACTCCACGCGCGAGCTGATGCAGTTCGGCCCGGAATGGATCTGCGATCAGATCAAGGCATCCGGCCTGCGTGGACGCGGGGGCGCAGGATTTCCGACGGGCCTCAAGTGGACGTTCATGCCCAAGACGGTGGGCGCGCGTCCGCACTATCTCGTGGTCAACGCGGACGAATCCGAGCCTGGCACCTGCAAGGACCGGGACATCATGCGCCACGATCCGCACCTTCTCATCGAAGGCTGCCTGATCGCCTCGTTCGCGATGCGGGCCCACGCCTGCTACATTTATCTTCGTGGAGAGTACATCTACGAGCGCGAGACCCTCGAGGCCGCGATCCGCGAGGCCTATGAGGCCGGACTGGTCGGAAAGAACGCCTGCGGATCGGGATGGGATTTTGACATTTACTGCCATCACGGGGCAGGGGCTTATATCTGCGGAGAAGAAACGGCCCTCCTCGAGAGCCTTGAAGGCAAGAAGGGACAGCCCCGCCTCAAGCCCCCGTTCCCGGCCAACGCCGGGCTCTATGGGTGCCCGACAACCGTCAATAATGTCGAATCCATCGCCGTCGCCCCCACGATCCTGCGACGCGGAGCCTCCTGGTTCGCAGGGTTCGGCCGACCCAACAACGCCGGCACGAAGGTCTTCTGCATCTCAGGCCACGTCGAGCGGCCGTGCAATGTTGAGGAGGAGATGTCGATCCCGCTGCGGACCCTCATCGAAGAGCATTGCGGCGGCGTCGTGGGCGGGTGGGGCAATCTCAAGGCGATCATCCCTGGCGGCTCATCGGTGCCGCTGATCCCTAAGGAGATCTGCGACACGGTGCTTATGGACTTTGACGCCCTCAGAGACGTCAAATCCGGTCTTGGAACCGCCGCGGTGATCGTCATGGATAAGTCGACGGACATCGTGAAGGCGATCGCCCGCATCGGCTATTTCTACAAGCATGAGAGCTGCGGCCAGTGCACTCCCTGTCGGGAAGGGACCGGCTGGATGTGGCGGGTTCTTGAGCGCATGGCGCGAGGTGAATCCGAGACATCTGAAATTGATATGCTTCTTGACGTGGCGAGCCAGGTCGAAGGGCACACGATCTGTGCGCTTGGAGATGCGGCGGCATGGCCGGTTCAGGGTCTGATCCGTCATTTCCGCCACGAAATCGAAGAGCGGATTGTCAACTACCGCACGGGTCGCCCGCACGTCCCGGGCGCCTCTCTGGCGGCGGAGTAGGGCTCGATGAGCGATACGTTCAAGCTGGTCGTCGACGGAACCGAGGTTGAGGTCCCCAAGTCCTACACACTGCTTCAGGCGTGTGAAGCGGCCGGCGCGGAGATCCCGCGCTTCTGCTATCACGAGCGCCTGTCTATCGCGGGCAATTGCCGGATGTGTCTGGTGGACTGGGTGGGAGCGCCCAAGCCGATTGCATCCTGCGCCCAGACCGTCGGCGACATGAGGCCCAATCCGGACGGAACGCCGCCACGGGTCGAGACACGTTCGCCAAGAGCGCTCAAGGCCCGCAACGGCGTGATGGAGTTTCTTCTTATCAACCACCCGCTTGACTGTCCGATCTGCGACCAGGGCGGAGAGTGCGACCTTCAGGATCAGGCGATGGGGTTCGGCCGCGCCGCCTCCCGTTACGAGGAGCCCAAGCGGGCGGTCGACGACAAGAATATGGGACCGCTGGTCAAGACGGTTATGACGCGCTGTATCCAGTGCACGCGCTGCGTTCGTTTCGCCGCCGAGGTTGCAGGCGTCGAGGAAATCGGCCTCGCCAATCGCGGCGAGGATGCAGAGATCACGACCTATCTCGAGCGCGCACTGACGTCAGAGCTGTCGGGGAACGTTATCGATCTTTGTCCCGTCGGGGCTCTGACATCCAAGCCCTACGCGTTCAACGCGCGTCCTTGGGAGCTTCGCAAGACCGAGAGCGTCGATGTGATGGACGCCCTTGGGTCAGCGATCCGCGTCGACGCCCGTGGTCCTGCGGTGATGCGAATTCTCCCGCGCGTGAATGAGGAGATCAACGAGGAGTGGATTTCGGACAAGACGCGCTTCATCTTTGATGGCCTTGCGCGACAGAGGCTGGATCGACCCTATCTGCGCGTCGACGGCAAGCTGACGCCTGTATCGTGGGATGAGGCGCTGAAGGCGGCCTCCGCCGCGCTGGCTCGACCGGCCGACCGGATTGGCGCCATCGCAGGCGATCTGGCCTGCGTGGAAGGCATGAAGGCGGCGATGGATCTTCTCGATGCGTTGGGGGTCAGGTCGCTTGACGGCCGTCAGGACGGGGCCGCGCTCGGCATCGGATCAGACGGATCCCGACTGCCGCGCGAGAGCTGGCTGTTCAACTCGACAATCATGGGTATCGATGAGGCGGATTATCTCCTCCTGATCGGTTCGAACCCCCGGACCGAGGCGCCCGTCCTCAACGCCAGAATTCGTCGCAACTGGCTCCAGAGAGGCCTTAAGGTAGCCTCGATCGGCCCCAGGGCGGATCTGACCTACGAGACGATCGACGCCGGTCGCGGAGCTAAGGATCTTGGCCTGCTGGTCGCGGGACATCCTGTCTTCGAGGGACTTCGAGCTGCTCGTCGTCCCATGATCATCGTCGGCCAGGGAGCCCTGACCGGCGCTGACGGGGCCGCTGTGCTGCATGCGGCGTCAGCTCTGGCTCAGCAGGTCGGAGCCTTCCTGCCTGATGAGGGCTGGAACGGCTTCAACGTCCTGCACACGGCCTCCGCGCGCGTCGGGGCGCTGGATCTCGGTTTCCTTCCGCGTTCGGGGGGGCTCGATGCGGCCGGCATTCTCAAGGCAGCGGCGGCTGGATCTGTCGAGACAATCCTTCTCATCGGCGCGGACGAGCTCGACCTCTCGCAGACGGGCGCAGCGACCGTCATTTATGTCGGATCACATGGCGACGCCGGCGCTCACCGGGCGGACATCATCCTACCGGCGGCGGCCTATACGGAGAAGTCAGCGACCTATGTGAACACCGAAGGGCGGGTCCAGAGGACGCAGCGCGCCGTACCGCTCAAGGGCGAAGCGCGAGAGGACTGGGCGATCTTTCGCGCTCTGTCGGCTTATCTTGGCAAGACGCTTGGGTATGACACCCTCGCGCAGCTCCGGGTTAAGCTGGGGGCCGACCACCCGGTATTCCTCGGTCTTGATTATGCGCCGGCCACGACGTCCGCCAGCGCTCCGCCTGCCTACGGCTCAGCGGGGGCGCTGGGAACGGAGGCGTTCAAGGCGGCTGTTACGGCGTTTCATCTCACCAATCCCATCGCCCGCGCCTCGCGGACAATGGCCGAGTGCGCTGAGCTTGCTGCACGACCTGCAGCGGCCGCGGAATAGGAGGGGCCCATGGAACGGATGTTCGAATGGGGCGGCGGCGTCTGGGGGGGCGTGGGCCTCGCCGCGCTGCAGGTGCTCGCCTTCATGGTGGTGCTTCTGATCTCTCTCGCGTTTCTGCTGCTGATGGACCGCAAAGTGTGGGCGGCGGTCCAGCTCCGGAAGGGGCCGAACGTGGTGGGGCCGTTCGGCCTGCTTCAGTCGTTTGCTGACTTCTTCAAGTTCGTCTTCAAGGAAATCGTTATCCCCGCCGGGGCCAACAAGACGGTTTTCATTCTCGCGCCGATCCTGACCCTGACGCTCGCCTTTGTGGGCTGGGCCGTGGTTCCTGTCGCTCCGGGGTGGGTGATCGCGGATCTTAATGTCGGAGTGCTCTACCTGTTCGCGATCTCGTCGCTGGGCGTTTACGGCATTATCATGGGCGGGTGGGCTTCGAACTCGAAGTATCCGTTTCTGGGCGCGCTTCGATCCGCCGCGCAGATGGTGTCCTATGAAGTCTCAATCGGGTTTGTGATCATCACGGTCCTTCTCCTCGTCGGATCTATGAACCTTACCGATATCGTCGACAGTCAGGCCGGAGGCATCTGGAACTGGCACGCCTTCCTGCTCCGCCCCGACCGGATCCTGCTTTTCCCCGTGATGTTCACGATGTTCGTCATCTTCTTTATTTCCGCGCTTGCGGAGACGAACCGGCCTCCCTTCGACCTTCCGGAGGCGGAATCCGAACTCGTGGCGGGTTATCAGGTGGAGTATTCCTCCACTCCGTATCTCCTGTTCATGATCGGCGAATATCTGAACATCGTGATGATGTGCGCCATGCTGACCATCCTGTTCTTCGGCGGCTGGCACAGCCCGATCCCGATCCCGGTGGGCGATATGCCGGACTGGCTGGTCTCGCTCGGCTCGTTCCTGATGTTTGCGGTCAAGGTGATCTTCTTCTTCTTCCTTTTCGCCATGGTGAAAGCGATCGTTCCCAGATACCGGTACGACCAGCTGATGCGCCTTGGCTGGAAGATCTTCCTTCCGACTTCCCTGGTGGCGGTCATTCTCGTCTCCGGCTATCGCGTCTTCACTCACCAGTTCGGGATCTAGGGGCCAGGAATGTCCATCGGTCAGGCCATACGCGGAGCGATGCTGACAGACTTCCTGTCAGCGTTCATGCTTTCCATGCGTCAGTTCTTCACTCGCAAGGCGACCATCAACTACCCCTTCGAAAAGGGACCTCTCTCGTCCCGTTTCCGCGGCGAACACGCGTTGAGGCGATATCCAAACGGGGAAGAACGCTGCATCGCGTGCAAACTCTGCGAGGCGATCTGCCCGGCGCAGGCCATCACCATTGAGGCCGAGCCGCGGGAGGACGGGAGCCGTCGGACCACGCGCTACGATATCGACATGGTGAAGTGCATTTACTGCGGCTTCTGTCAGGAAGCCTGCCCAGTGGATGCGATCGTGGAAGGCCCGAATTTCGAATTCGCAACCGAGACCCGGGAGGAGCTCTACTACGATAAGGAGCGTCTTCTGGATAATGGCGACCGCTGGGAGCGGGAGATCGCAAGAAATCTGGAACTGGACGCCCGCTATCGTTAGAAGGACTGCGCGCGGTCGGCGGGGCCGCGAGTCGAATTGAACACTGCCCCTCCGGATAGGGCGGTTTGGATCTTGAACAGGCGGGAACCAGCGTGCTGCTGATCGCGTTTTACATTCTCTCGAGCGTGGTCGTTCTGTCGGCCCTGTTCGTCATCGCAGCCCGCAACCCGGTTCACTCCGTGCTGTGGCTCATCTGCGCCTTCTTCACCTCAGCGGGCCTTCTCGTCCTGATCGGGGCGGAATTCCTCGCGATGCTGCTGGTGGTTGTCTATGTCGGCGCCGTCGCGGTGTTGTTCCTGTTCGTGGTGATGATGCTCGATGTCGACTTCGTCGAGCTCAAGCAGGGGTTCCTGTCCTACCTGCCTGCGGGCGCGTTACTTGGCCTGGCGCTGCTGGCTGAAATCGCCGTGGTGGCGGTCGCAGCCTCCTCCAGAGCGCCCAGCGGCACGTTCGATCCCAAGCCCGGCGCGGCGACGAACGCCGAGGCGCTCTCTAAAGTGATTTACACGGACAATCTGCTGCTGTTCCAGCTGGCCGGCGTGGTTCTGCTGGTGGCGATGATCGGGGCCATTGTGCTGACCTTGAGGTCTCGCCCCCACGTCCGACGTCAGTCAGCCGCACAGCAGACGACGCGTCGGCGGAAAGACGCTGTTGAACTCATCGACGTCAAACCAGGACAGGGGCTGTAACCATGGCTGGCGCACTGGGCGTTGAACACTATCTGGCCGTCTCCGCCGCTCTCTTCACGATCGGCGTCGTCGGCATTTTCGTGAACCGCAAGAATATCATCGTCATTCTCATGGCGATCGAGCTCATCCTCTTGTCGGTCAACATCAACCTCGTCGCCTTTTCCGTTTTCAACGGGGATCTGGCCGGGCAGGTCTTCGCCTTGATGGTGCTGACCGTAGCCGCCGCGGAAGCGGCGGTGGGCCTTGCTATCCTTGTGGTCTACTTCCGCAATCGCGGAGAGATCGCCGTTGAAAACGTGAGCGTGTTGCGCGGTTAGGCGAGGGAAGGGAGCATAGGCGTGGGCTGGCAGGATTTAGCCGCACTACTGATCGTGTTCGCACCAGGCGTGGCCGCCGTGACGGCTGGGCTCGGGCAGCGTTTCCTCGGGGACCGGGGAGCGATGGCGATCACGACCGCTCTTGTGGTGTCGGCGGCCATAGCCGCCGGGACGCTCTTTTTCACCCACACGTTCGGGGCGCACGAAGGCGGGGCCCACGGCCACACGATCGTTCTGGCCCGCTGGATCGATATTGGAACGTTTATCGCCAACTGGGCTATCCGCGTGGATACGCTCTCGGTGGTCATGATGTTCGTTGTCACGAGCGTGTCGGCGCTCGTTCATATCTATTCGATCGGCTACATGGAGGAGGATCCCCACAGGGCGCGGTTCTTCTCGTACCTGTCGCTGTTCACATTCGCCATGCTGATGCTGGTGACCTCTGACAACTTCATCCAGCTTTTCTTCGGCTGGGAAGGCGTCGGTCTCGCCTCCTATCTGCTCATTGGCTTCTGGTACAAGAAAGCCTCCGCGAACTCAGCCGCCATCAAGGCCTTTGTGGTCAACCGGGTCGGGGATGTCGGCTTCGCCCTGGGGATCATGGCCCTTGTCTTTCTGATCCAGGTTCCCCAGGCGTCGATCGGCGCCGACGGAGCGATCGCTGCGGCCTACCTTCAGCAGGCAGGTATCGAGACTTTCTCGAGCGTTCAGTTCGAGACCGTCTTTGCGGTCATTCAGAACAATCTCCTGGTTCAGCCGATCGGCGCTCTTGAGGCGGTTCCGGTTCAGGCGGCCTCGTTCGAGTTCCTTGGGCAGTATGTCTTCGGTCTGGAGATTGTGGGGATCCTTCTGTTCATCGGGGCCATGGGTAAATCCGCACAGTTCCTCCTCCACACCTGGCTTCCGGACGCCATGGAAGGTCCGACGCCGGTCTCCGCACTCATTCACGCGGCGACGATGGTGACGGCAGGCGTCTTCCTCGTATGCCGTTGCTCGACGATTTACGAGTTCACGACGGTCGCTCCGATGATCATCACGCTCGTGGGAGCCGTCACCTGCTTCTTCGCAGCCACGGTCGGTCTCGCACAGAACGACATCAAGCGGGTCATCGCGTATTCGACGTGTTCGCAGCTTGGATACATGTTCTTCGCGGCGGGCCTCGGGGCCTATCAGGCGGCGATGTTCCATCTGTTCACCCACGCCTTCTTCAAGGCGCTCCTCTTCCTGTCCGCGGGAGCGGTCATTCACGGTCTGCACCATGAGCAGGATATGAGACGGATGGGGGGCCTCAGGAAGAAGATGCCGCTCACCTATGTCATGATGCTCCTGGGAACTCTCGCCCTGACGGGGGTCGGACTGCCGGGCGTTGAGCAGGCGCATGTCGGCTTTGCGGGCTTCTTCTCAAAAGACGCGATCATAGAGGTGGCCTACGCCTCCCATGACGCCCTTGGCCCGCTCGCCTTCTGGCTGTCGATCGGAGCCGCGTTCCTGACCTCCTTCTACTCATGGCGTCTGATGTTCATGACCTTTCATGGTCAGACCCGCGCCGATCACCACGCCTACGACGACGCCCACGACGCACCGTGGGTCATGGCGCTGCCTCTGATCCTTCTCGCGGTCGGGGCTGTCCTTGCGGGCGGGGTGTTCTACGACACTTTCGTCGACCATCATCAGGCGGAGTTCTGGGGCACGGCGATCTTCACCGCGCCGGACAATCATGTGCTCCATGACCGTCATGATGTTCCGTTCTGGGTGCTTCTGGCTCCAGCCGGGGCATGGATCGGCGGACTGCTGTTTGCGACCTACTTCTACATTCTGCGGCCGGCGCTGCCGCGTCGCATGGCGGCCAATGGCGGGCCGCTTCACAGCTTCCTCTCAAACAAGTGGTATTTTGACGAACTCTACTCACTTGTCTTCGTGCGGGGGACCGCCCTGCTGGGAGATCTTTTCTGGAAGGTCGGCGACCGGAAGATCATCGACGGCCTCGGTCCTGACGGGGTCACCAAGCTGGCGCAGGCGGGGGCCGGGGGACTTTCGCGTCTGCACACCGGCTATCTCTTCCACTACGCGCTGGTCATTCTTCTGTCCGCGGTCGCTTTCGGGGCGGCGGTTCTTTTCGGCCAGGCGAGGGGCTGACGCATGAACGGTTTGCCTCTTCTCAGTCTGACGACCTTCCTGCCGCTTGCGGGCGCCCTTGTTGTGACGGCCCTTCGCATGGCGGGCGGCGCGCGCCTCGCGGACGGCGCTTCGAAGCCGATCGCACTGATCGTGTCTCTTGCATGTCTGGTCGTGTCGCTGATCGCTCTTCAGCAGTTCGATCCCGCCCAGTCAGGTTTTCAGCTGGTGGAGAAGGTCGCCTGGTATGAAGGCGTGTCCTACCATCTGGGCGTCGACGGAATGGCTATCCTTCTGGTGGTGCTGACGACGGCCCTCACGCCGCTGTGCATCCTCTGGAGCTTCAAGTCGGTCGAGGAGCGCGTTTCCGACTACATGATTGCGTTCCTCGTTCTCGAGACACTCATGATCGGAGTGTTCTGCGCTCTCGACCTGATGCTGTTCTACGTCTTCTTCGAGGGCGGTCTCATTCCGATGTTCCTCATCATCGGCGTCTGGGGCGGCAAAAACCGGCTGTACGCCGCGTTCAAGTTCTTCCTGTACACGCTTCTCGGCTCTCTCCTCCTGCTGGCTGCGATGATTTACATGTACGTCACGGTTGGAACGACCGACGTACAGGCGCTTCAGGATTACCCCTTCGACCCGGGCGTCCAGACCTGGCTGTGGCTGGCGTTCTTCGCGTCCTTCGCGGTGAAGCTGCCGATGTGGCCGGTCCACACATGGCTGCCGGACGCTCACGTGGAGGCGCCGACCGCCGGGTCGGTGATCCTCGCAGGCGTGCTTCTCAAAATGGGGGGATACGGGTTCCTCCGCTTCTCTCTGCCGATGTTCCCTGACGCCTCGATCCTCTTCCAGCCCCTGATGTTCATTCTCAGCGTCACGGCGATCATCTACGCCTCGCTGGTGGCGTTCCGTCAGACCGACATCAAGAAGCTCATCGCCTATTCTTCGGTGGCGCACATGGGGTTCGTGACCCTTGGCATCTTCGCCTTCAATGAGGCCGGTATTCAGGGGGCCATTTTCCAGATGATCTCTCACGGGGTCATTTCAGGCGCGCTCTTCTTCTGCGTCGGGGTCATCTACGACCGCATGCATACCCGGGAAATCGCTTTCTACGGCGGCCTTGTTCACCGGATGCCGGTTTATGCGGCGCTGTTTATGCTGTTCTCGATGGCCAATGTCGGCCTGCCGGGCACCAGCGGGTTCGTCGGGGAACTGATGACCATGGTGGGCGGTTTCCAGGCCTCCTCATGGGCGGCCGCCGGAGCCGCGCTCGGCGTGATCCTTTCGGCTGTCTATATGCTGACCCTCTACCGACGGACGGTGTTCGGAGAGATGACCAACGAGAAGCTCTTCGATATCCGCGACGTCACGCTCACCGAGGTTTTCATTCTCGGTCTCCTCGCCGTGTTCGCTCTCGGGCTGGGCGTCTTTCCTTCGGTTGTCTTCGACATCACCGAGGGCTCGACCCGCGATATTCTCCAGATGATCGGGAAATAGGACCGCAGCGATGGATCTCCTGACCGATTTTCACTCAGCGGCGCCGGAAGTGCTTCTCGCCCTATTCGGGGTCGGCGGCGTCCTCTTCGGAGCCATCGCGGGCGACCGCTCCAGCCGCCTCGTGCGCCTCGCGTCCGCGCTGGCGCTTGTTGCGGCGTCTGTTCTGTCCTTCGGTCGTATGGGCGGGTCGGAGGAAGCCTTCAACGGCCTTTATCTGTCCACGCCCTTCGCCAGCCTCGCCAAATCAGTCGCCTACGCCATGGCCGCTGTGTCTCTGGCCATGTCGGGCGCGAGCGTTCGGGGGACGGGCCTCGAGCGTTACGAGTTTTCGCTGCTGACCATATTCGCCTCCCTCGGGGCAGGCATCATGCTCTCGGCAAATGATCTTATGGCGCTCTACATGGGGATCGAGACCCTCTCTCTGTCCTCCTACGTTCTGGCCGCCTTCGCCCGCGATAATCTTCGGTCGGCGGAAGCAGGTCTCAAGTACTTCGTCCTTGGAGCGCTCGCCTCGGGACTGCTGCTTTACGGGGCTTCGCTGATCTACGGTTTCGCCGGAGGCACGCGCTTTGACGTAATCGCCCAGGCCGATCCGTCCGTTGGGCTGATCTTTGGTCTCGTGCTTCTCCTGACAGGCCTCGCCTTCAAGGCGTCCGCCGCGCCCTTCCATATCTGGACGCCGGACGTTTATGAGGGCGCGCCTACGCCGGTCGTCAGTTTCTTCGCCACCGCTCCAAAAATCGCCGCTGTCGCCCTTATGGCGGGCGTCCTGTTTCGGGCGTTTGGCCCTCACCAGGCGTCGTGGCAGGGAGTGGTCGCCATTCTCTCCGCCATGTCGATGCTCATCGGGGCCTTTGGCGCCCTGCGGCAGACAAGCCTCAAGCGAATTCTGGCCTATTCCTCGATTTCGAACGTGGGCTTCGCCCTTATTGCGGTCGCAGCGGGGCCGGAAGCAGGAGCCCCGGCTGTGCTTGTCTACATGTCGCTTTACGTGATCGCGACGCTCGGTCTGTTCGCGGGTCTTCTGGGATTGCGGCGCAAAGGCCAGGGGCTTGACCTGGTCACCGATCTCAACGGCCTTCTGAAACACAAGCCAGGCATCGCCCTCGGCCTCATGACGCTTATTTTCTCAGTCGCAGGCATTCCCCCGGCGGTTGGTTTCTGGGGCAAGGTGCAGGTGTTCGAAGCGGCTCTGCGGTCTGACCTTCTCTGGCTGGTTCTTGTGGGCGCGCTGGCGAGCGTGGTGTCCCTCGGATATTATCTTCGTCTGGTGTGGGCGATGATGATGAAGCCGGCCGGCGAGCCTCTGGACAACTCTGATTTTGGAACCGGGCTCGTTGTCACGGCTACGGCTCTGCTGAGTTTCCCCGCGCTGACCATTCTGATCGGGCGCGTTCTCGAGCTTGCCGCTCAGGCGAGCGTCGGCTGATCTGGATGGCCTTTCCCGCGCTCGACCGGGCCTGGCCGGTCGTCCATTTTGAAGAGATCGACAGCACGAATGAAGAGGCGCAGCGTCGCGCCCGCCTCGGCGACAGGGGGCCGGTCTGGATCCAGGCGGACTTCCATACAGCGGGGCGGGGACGAATGGGGCGCAACTGGGCCTCGCCCTCCGGAAATCTTTGCGCCACTGCCTTTTTTACTTCATCGGATCCGCCTGCCAGGACCGCCCTTCTGTCTTTTGTCGCCGCCCTGGCGCTTCATGACGCGGTCGGGGCGGCTCGTGCGGACAGCCGCGAGCTCCGTTTGAAGTGGCCGAATGACCTCATGTGGGAAGACGCCAAAATCGCCGGTATTCTGATCGAGACCGGCGCGATCGGCGGAGGGCTTTGGGTCGCAGCGGGGTTCGGCGTCAATATCGCCATGGCTCCGAGCGTTCCAGGGCGCAGGACGGGCCGGCTGGCTGATCTGCCCGGAGGAGGGGGCGTTCGTCCCCTCGACCTTCTCGATGCGCTCGACGCCTCATTACGGGGATGGTTGTCAGCGTTCCAGGACCACGGCTTCGAGGCGATCCGCGAGGCCTGGAAGATCCGCGCCGCAGGTCTCGGACAGCGTATCGCACTGTCTCCGGCGCACGGTTCGCTGGAGGGGATCTTTCGCGACCTCGGACCCGACGGGGCCCTCATTCTGGAGCTGGATGGAGGCGATCTGCGCCATATCCGCGCCGGTGAAATTTCGGTATTGGGTTAGGTTCTCCAAGGGGATCCCCTATGTTGCTGGTCATTGATACAGGCAATACCAACACGCTGTTCGCCGTTCACGACGGATCGACCTGGCGGGGGCAATGGCGCAGCGCGACCGATATGACCAAGACGGCGGACGACTACGCCGTCTGGCTGTCTCAGCTGATGGAGATCAACCAGCTCCGACTGCTCGATCTGACCGCCTGCATCATCTCCACAGTGGTCCCCCAGTCCCTGTTCAATCAGAGGAACTTTGCGCGTCGCTATCTGAAGGTTGAACCTCTTGTGGTTGGAGAAAATGTCCGGCTCGGGGTCGAGGTGCGCATTTCGAGGCCGAGCGAGGTCGGAGCCGACCGCCTTGTGAACGCGATTGGAGCTCACGCCGCCTATTCAGGGCCGCTGATCGTGATCGACAGCGGCACGGCGACAACCTTCGACGTGGTTGCGGCGGACGGCTCGTTCGAGGGCGGCATCATCGCCCCGGGGATCAATCTGTCCATGAAGGCGCTTCATGAAGCCGCCGCCAAGCTGCCGCGGGTCGCCATTCAGCGTCCCGAGCGCGTTATCGGCCGCGACACCGTGCAGGCGATGCAGGCCGGAGTGTTCTGGGGATACATTGATTTGATCGACGGACTGGTCGAACGGATCAAGGAGGAGTATGGCCAGCCCATGACAGCAATCGCAACCGGGGGCGTCGCGTCTCTCTTCGAAGGGGCGGCGAGACGGATTGATCACTTTGACCCGGATGTCACGATCCGGGGACTATTGCTACTTTATCAGCGCAATGTGACGGCGACGTCGAGGGGCGCCTGACGGCGCGAGGATCATGAGCAAGCCAGAACTGATCTTCGCACCGCTTGGAGGGTGCCGGGAAATCGGCATGAACCTCAATGCGTACGCCTATGGCCCGCCGGAGGACCGGAGATGGCTGGTCGTGGACGTCGGGGTCACCTTTGGCGACGACAGCACGCCGGGGGTCGAACTGATCATGGCGGACCCCGATTTTCTGGCTCAGGAAGCCGACGCCATAGAGGCGATCATCCTCACCCATGCCCATGAAGACCATATCGGCGCCATCGGCTGGCTGTGGCCTTTTCTCAAGGCGCCTATTTATGCAACGCCCTTCACGGCCTTCCTGGTCGCCGAAAAACTGAAAGAACGGGGCCTGGAGCGCAAGGCGCGTCTCAACATCCTTCAAATGGGAGAAAGACGAACCTTCGGGCCCTTTGATGTCGAGCTCGTCACATTGACGCACTCCATCCCCGAACCAAATGGCCTCGCCATTCGCACGCCCCTTGGCATGGTTCTGCATACCGGCGACTGGAAGATCGATCCGGATCCGACAATCGGGGACAATTTCGACCAGGCGAAGATCGAGGAGCTCGGGCGGGAAGGCGTTCTGGCGCTGGTCTGCGACAGCACCAACGTGTTCGAGGACGGGGAAGCGGGTTCGGAAGCTGATGTGCGCGAGGCGCTTTGCGCTGTGGTCGCACAGCAGACCGGGAGGGTTGCCGTCGCCAGTTTCGCCTCCAACGTGGCTCGGCTTCAATCCGCCTGCGAGGCCGCACGACGGAGCAGTCGTTCGGTGTGCCTTGTGGGACGCTCCATGCTCCGGATCGCCGCCGCGGCCAAGTCCGTCGGGCTCCTCAGCGATGTGACGTTTATCGATCCTGAAGATGCAGTCGAGCTGCCCGCCGAACACATTCTCTACCTGTGCACGGGATCTCAGGGCGAAGCGCGCGCCGCGTTGTCGAAGATCGCGAGGGGCGATCATCCCTCAGTGCGTCTCGGAGAAGGCGATACGGTTATCTTCTCCTCACGCGTCATCCCCGGCAATGAACGGGCGATCGGCGCCATCCAGAACCTGCTTGCCGACCGGAACATTCGTCTGATCACGCCGCGGCAGGAGGATATTCACGTCTCCGGACACCCCTGCCGGGAGGAGCTCCGGCGGATGTATGCCTGGAGCCGCCCGAAGATCAGCGTGCCGGTTCACGGCGAGCGTCGTCACATCCGGGAACATGCGCGCTTCGCGCTGTCGCTTCAGGTGCCCGAAGCTCTTGCGCCGAACAATGGCGACGTCATTCGACTCGCTCCTGGACCGGCGGAGGTGATCGACGAGGTTCCCACCGGCCGCCTTTACGTCGACGGCGATCGGCTGACCCCGGAGCATGCGGCCGGACTGGGAGAAAGAAAGCGGCTGGCTTTCAACGGCCATGTCGGAGTGAGCGTCGTTATCGGCAAAAACGGTCCAGCCGGCGCACCGGCGGTCACGGCGCGAGGATTTTCGGAAACCGATGGTCGTCTGGCGGACGAATCTCTGGAAGCGCTCGATGACGCCGCGGAAACAGCGATGTCCAAACTTTCCCGCTCCGATCTGGCGGACGACGAACGGATTGAGAGGGCCCTCGAGCGCGCGGTCCGACGCGCCGTCGAGATCACCTTCGGAAAGCGACCGCTGGTGGACGTGGTCATTCACCGGCTTTGAGACTGGCGCCGGCGTTGAGACGGGCGCCGACTTTGAGACAGGACGCGTGAGGAGGGAGTTTAAGATATGATCGGGCGCATGAACCATATCGGGATCGCCGTCCCCAGCATCGAAGCCGCGATGGAAACCTATCGAACGCTTTACGGAGCGAGCGAGTTCACCCAGCCTTTCGACATGCCCGCCCAGGGCGTGCGGGTCGGCTTCGTCAATCTGCCCAATACCCAGATCGAGCTCATTGAGCCGCTCGGGGACACGTCTCCGATTCTCAACTTTCTCGAGAAAAACCCGCGGGGCGGGCAGCATCATGTCTGTTTCGAAGTCGCCGATATCCACGAGGCAAAGGCGGAAATGGAGCGGCGTGGGGCGAAAGTCCTGGGCGAGCCGCGCCTTGGCGCCCACGGCACCCTGGTGATCTTCGTTCACCCGAAGGACAGCAATGGCGTGCTGATCGAGCTGATGGAAACGCCAAAGGACCACTGAAGGAGCGATCATGGGCGTTTTTGAAGCTGTCGTCGTCTTTATGGTGGTGTTCTGGCTGGCGCTGCTGCCCATCCTGTCGATGGGGCAGACCAGCCAGATCGACGCCGGACACGTGGAGCCGGGAACCGAACCCTCCGCCCCCGTTGCGCCCCGGCTGCTCTTCAAGGTCGCGATCGCGCTTGGAATTGCGACGATTGCGACGCTCGGGGCCGGTATTCTGATCAATTCGCTGGCTGCCGCCGACAGCGCTCCTGTCTGAGGGGACTGCTGCCGCGGCGATTGCGCCGGGGGCCGGGCCCCTGTATCCCGTTATGAGCCAACCTCCCATAAGGATCGGGCGATCATGCGCCTTTCACGTTACTTTCTGCCCGCCCTGCGGGAGACACCCTCAGAAGCGCAGATTGTCTCTCATCAGCTGATGCTGCGGGCCGGCATGATCAAGCAGAACGGGGCCGGGATCTACACCTGGCTCCCCCTGGGCCTTCGTGTTCTGCAGAAGATCGAGGCGATCGTCCGTGAGGAACAGGAGCGCGCCGGAGCTGTCGAGCTGCTGATGCCGACGATCCAGCAGGCCGAACTGTGGAGGGAAAGCGGGCGGTACGAAGCCTATGGCAAGGAAATGCTGCGGATAGTGGACCGGCATGAGCGGGAGATGCTGTTCGGCCCGACCAATGAAGAGCTGATCACGGACGTCTTCCGGTCGTTCGTGAAATCCTACAAGCAGCTGCCGCTCAACCTCTATCATATCCAGTGGAAGTTCCGGGATGAGATCCGTCCCCGCTTCGGGGTCATGCGCGGACGCGAGTTCCTGATGAAGGATGCCTATTCGTTCGATCTGACGCCGGATGCGGCGCGTCAGGCCTATTACCGGATGTTCTGCGCCTATCTGAACACGTTCAGCCGAATGGGACTGAAGGCGGTCCCGATGCGCGCCGACACGGGTCCGATCGGGGGCGACCTCAGTCACGAGTTCATCATCCTCGCCGACACCGGGGAAAGCGCCGTGTTCTGCGACCGCGAACTGGTGGACATGGCGCCTCCGGGTCTCGATCTTGATTTTCAGTCGGACCTCAAGCCCGAATTCGACCGCCGGACCGCGCTCTATGCTGCAACCGAGGAGATGCACGATCCGGCCCGCTTCGAGCGCGAGGTTCCCGAAGAGCGTCGTCTCGCGGCGCGGGGGATCGAGGTCGGTCACATCTTTTACTTCGGCACCAAGTATTCCGCCCCGATGAAGGCCCATGTCACAGGACCGGACGGTAAGGACGCTCCCGTGGAGATGGGGTCCTATGGTGTCGGCGTCTCGCGGCTCGCCGCCGCCATCATCGAAGCCAGCCATGACGAGCGCGGCATCATCTGGCCCGCCGCCGTGGCGCCCTTCAGTGCGGCCGTGGTCAGCCTGCGGCCGGACGATGCGTCCGTATCGACGGTCTGCGAGAGCGTCTATGGCGCTCTGCTTAAGGCCGGCGTGGACGTTCTTTACGACGATACGCCTGAGCGTCCCGGGGCGAAGTTTTCGACGCTTGAACTGGCCGGTATTCCCACCCTCGTCGTGGTCGGCCCCAAGGGGGTGAAGGCCGGCGTGGTGGAGGTGCGCGATCGCGCCACCGGCGCTGTTGTCGAGATGAGCGCCGAGGCCGCCATCCAGAAACTGGTGGGGACAATCGGCGGATGACCCAGAGCGAACCGCGTATCGTCGAACGTCCCTTCGGACCTTTCGAGCGAATGCTCGCGGTGCGTTACCTCCGCGCAAGGCGCGAGCACGGGGGCCTCGCTCTGATTTCCGTCGTCTCCCTTATCGGCATCACGCTCGCTGTGATGGCGCTGATCGTCATCATGTCGATCATGAACGGGTTCCGCCTGGAGCTTCTGTCCAAGATCATCGGCTTCGAGCCCCATGCTTACGTCGACACACGGGGTCTTCCTCAGAGCCAGGTCGATGTGATCATGGCGGACCTCAAGGCGCGCGAGGATGTAACCCTGGTCGAGCCGATCGTGGAGGGCACCGCGCTCGCCTCTGCTTACGGTCGCTCGGAGGGCGTGCAGATCCGGGGCATCCGGCCCGAAGATCTGAGAGCCAACATGCTCATCCGCGAGGGAATGACGAACCTCGCCTCACGCGGACGGGATGTGGGCTCGCTCGATGCTTTCGGAGCCGGCGGCGCCCTGTCCAAGGATATCGTGGTTGGAGCCGCCTTTGCAGACGCGCTCGGCCTTTATGTCGGCGACAAGCTCACGCTGACCCAGATCAACGGCGCGCGAACCGTGATCGGCCGCTCGCCGCGGACACGGACCTTCACCGTGTCCGGGATCTTTCATGTCGGAAACGAACGGTATGACCGGTTCGCCATCTTTCTGCCCATTGATTCGGCCGCCTCGTTCTTCTCTCTTGAGGAGGGTTATCCGATCGTCGGGGTTCGGGTGAAGGATCCTGATGCGGTGCAGTCCTTCGCCACGAATCTGATGACCCAGGGCATGCCTTATGTGTCGACGTGGATCGACCGCAACGGCACCTATGTGCGGGCGCTGATCGTTGAGCGAAACGTCATGCGTCTCATTCTTCTGATCGTGGTGGCCATCACCTCTCTGAACATCATCACCGGCGTGCTGATGCTCGTGAAGAACAAGGCGCGAGACATCGCGATCCTGCGGACTATCGGCGCGACCCGCGCCGGTGTGGTTCGTATATTCCTGATGACGGGCAGCATGCTCGGTATGGTCGGCGTGGCGACCGGGCTCACATGCGGGGTTCTGTTCTGTATCTATATCGCCGAGATCCAGCACTTCCTCGAGGGGCTCTTCGGCTTTCAGCTCTTCCCATCCGATATCTACATGCTCGATGCGATCCCAGCGAAGCTCGAGGTCGGAGAGGTGGTGGTTGTCGCCATCGCAGCCTTCCTGATGTCCGTGGCCACGACGCTCATTCCCTCGATGTGGGCCTCGCGTCTTGATCCGGTGGAGGCGTTGCGGTTCCAATGAGCGATGCGATGTCTCTCGCGGATCAGGCCCCCGTTCTTTCGCTCTCCGGCGTCAGCCGGAGCTACAGGTCCGGAGAAAGAACTCTCGAGGTTCTCAAAGAGGTCGATCTCGACCTTCGCCCGGGCGAGCTCACGGGTCTCGTCGGCCCCTCCGGCTCAGGTAAATCGACGCTGCTTCATATCGCCGGACTGCTCGAGAAGCCCGACAGCGGCTCGGTTCTCTTCGGCGGCCGCGACGCGCTACGGATGAGCGATCGCGAGCGGACGCTCACGCGCCGGGTTCACCTGGGTTTCGTCTACCAGTTCCATCACCTGCTGCCGGAACTCAACGCCATCGACAATGTTGCGGCGCCTCTGATGATCAACGGCATGTCGAAAAAAGCCGCCCGGGTGCGCGCGCGTGAGCTTCTCGGCATGATGAATCTCGAAAATCGGGACCATCACCAGCCGGGCCAGCTCTCGGGGGGCGAACAGCAGCGCGTCGCCATCGCGCGTTCCCTCGCCAACCGTCCCAAGGTTCTGATCGCCGATGAGCCGACCGGAAACCTGGATCCGAAGACCTCGGGCGGAGTTTTCCAGAGCCTTTTCGAGATTGCGCGGCGCGAGAAGGTGGCGGTTCTCGTGGCGACGCATAATATGGAGCTCACGACGTTCATGGACCGCGTCCTGACGCTCAGTTCCGGGCGCCTTGAGCCCTACGCCCGTCCCGAACCCCTGTCGTAAGGCGGGGACGGCGAGCGGGAGCGCGGTTGGACCGAGACCGGGGATTTGCGTCTATGACCTCGAAGCCTCCGAGCTTTATCCATCTGCGGGTGCGCTCGGCCCTGAGCCTTCTGCAAAGTATGATCCGGCCCAAGGATCTTGCGAAATGGGCCAGGGCTGCACGAGCTCCGGCCATCGGCGTCACCGATGACAATCTGTTCGCAGCCCTTGAGCTGTCCGAAGCCCTCTCCGAGGCCGGCGTTCAGCCGCTCACCGGAATAACCCTCAGGGTGCGCGAGGCGGGCGTGGCCGGCGAGGAGGGCGACCTGGCCCTCATCGCGCAGACGGAAGACGGCTATCGTAATCTGATGCGACTTTCCTCCGAGAGCTTCCTCAGCCCGGCCGGAGACAACCGGCAGGTCTCTTTTGAACGCGTCACGGAGCTGTCAGCGGGCCTTATCTGTCTGACCGGAGGCCGGGGCGGCCTATTCAACCGGCGCGCTGCGGGCGGACGCCTCGATGCGATTCGGCCAATGCTCGCAAGGCTTGCAGACGCTTTCCCCGATCGTCTCTATGTGGAGCTGCAACGACATGGCGAGCCCGGAGAGGGCGACGCGGAAGAGGGGCTGATCCGGCTCGCCGACGAGCTGGATCTGCCGCTGGTGGCGACCTGCGATGCGCGCTTTCAGACACCCTCGCAGCATCCCACACACGATGTGCTGCTATGCATCGCCAACTCGACCTATGTATCCCAGGGAGAACGCCCTCGTATCTCACGGGATCATCACCTGCGCACCCCGGAGGAGATGGAGGCGCTGTTCTCAGACCTTCCGGAGGCTCTCGCCTCGAGCGTCGAGATCGCAAGGCGGTGCGCCTTCCGGCCGAAGGGGCGCGCCCCTATTCTTCCAAACTTCAGCGGCGAAGGAGGCCGCGGCGAGGACGACGAGCTGGCCGCCCAGGCCCGCGCCGGCCTGACCGACAGACTGGCCCGGCGGCCGCACTACGCCTCCGAAGAGGTCTATCGGGAGCGCCTCGAATACGAGATCGGCGTCATCCAGAAGATGGGCTTTCCGGGCTATTTTCTGATCGTTTCGGACTTCATCAAGTGGGCGAAGTCGCAAGGCATTCCGGTGGGTCCCGGGCGAGGATCGGGCGCCGGCTCGCTTGTCGCCTATGCGCTGACCATCACGGATCTCGATCCGCTGAGGTTTGGTCTCCTCTTTGAGCGCTTTCTCAATCCTGAACGCGTGTCCATGCCGGACTTCGATATCGACTTCTGCCAGGACCGGCGCGGCGAGGTGATCGATTATGTCCGCCGCCGCTATGGGGAGGACAGGGTCGCCCAGATCATCACCTTCGGAACGCTGCAGGCCCGAGCTGTCCTCCGGGACGTCGGACGGGTCCTCCAGCTCGGGTTCGGGCAGGTCGATCGTCTGGCCAAGCTCGTGCCGTTCAACCCCGCCAAACCGCCCACTCTGGCGGAAGCTCTGGAAATGGAGCCGCGCCTCAAGGAGGCCATGGAGGCGCAGGAAGAGGTCGCACACCTTGTCGAGACCGCCCAGGAACTCGAGGGCCTCTACCGCAACGCCTCGACCCACGCGGCAGGCGTCGTTATCTCCGATCGCCCCTTAACCGAGATCTCGCCGCTCTATCAGGATCCGAGGTCGGACCTTCCCGCGACACAGTTCAATATGAAGTGGGCCGAGCACGCCGGCCTGGTGAAGTTCGACTTCCTCGGCCTCAAGACTCTTACGGTTATTGATCGGGCGCTCGGATTTCTTGCCCGCCAGGGCGTGACGCCGGGGCCCGGGTTCGAGGATTTTGCCGACCCGAAGTCCTACGAGTTGATGGCTTCAGGCTTCACATTGGGCGTGTTCCAGCTCGAAGGGCAGGGCATGAGGGACACGCTGAGAAAGGTGCGTCCCAATACGATTGAGGACATCATCGCCCTCATCTCCCTCTATCGACCCGGCCCGATGAAAAACATCGACACCTATGTCGACGTGAAGTTTGGCCGACGCGACCCTGACTACCTCCATCCGGACCTCGAGGCGGTCCTGAAGGAGACTTACGGGGTCATCGTCTACCAGGAACAGGTGATGAAGATCGCCCAGATCCTCGCCGGGTACTCGCTGGGAGAAGCAGATCTGCTTCGTCGCGCCATGGGTAAGAAAAAGCCCGAGGAGATGGCCAAGCAGAAAACCCGCTTCCTGGCAGGCGCCGCGGAAAAGGACGTCAGCCGGGAGAGGGCGGAGTATATCTTCGAGCTGGTCAATGAGTTTGCGGGGTACGGCTTCAACAAGTCGCACGCCGCCGCCTACGCGGTGATCGCCTACCAGACCGCTTATCTGAAGGCCAATCATGCCGTGGAGTTCCTGGCGGCCTCGATGAGCCTCGATATTCACAACACCGACAAACTGTCCGCCTTTTTTCAGGACGCCAAGCGGCTCGGGCTCACCGTTCGACCCCCTGACGTGACAAGCTCGAACGCCGATTTCGACGTCAGGGAGGGAGCGATCTGTTACGCCCTCGGCGCCATCAAGGGCGTCGGCCTTCCGGCGATGAAGGCCGTCGAGACGGCCCGCGCGGAGCAACCCTTCCGGGATCTTCAGGATTTCGCAGAACGTGTGGACGCCCGGCTGGTCAACAAACGCTGCTTCGAGGCTCTTGCCCGCTCCGGGGCGTTCCAGTCGCTCGAGCCAAACAGAGCCAGAGCGCACGCAGGCGCCGGGCTCCTCGCCCAGCTCGCCTCCGCCGCAGGAGAGGAACGCGCAAGCCGCCAGGTGAGCCTGTTCGGCGACGCCCCCTCAGCTGCGATCCGTCTTCCGGAGACGCCGGCCTGGGGCGAGAGCCAGAGGCTTGACCATGAACTCGGCAGCGTCGGGTTCTTCCTCAGCGGACATCCCCTCGATGATGTGCTTACCAGCGATCTCCGGGAGCGGATCGTACTGGCCGCCGACCGAGAGGCCGCGGGAATGGCACGTCTCTCCTTCGATATGATCGGGGTCGTTCGGGCGCGGGTCGAAAAGCCCGCACGAACTGGAGGGAAATTTGCCTATGTGACGCTGTCGGACCCCTCCGGCGAGTTCGAGGTCATGGCGCCGCCCGAGATCCTGAACGCCCAGCGGGAAACCCTCGATGTGGGTCAGAAGGTGATCGCCCGGGTCAAGGTCAGACGCCAGGACGAGGACCTGCGTTTCTCGATCGAAAGCGTCAAGCCGCTCAGCCAGACCAGCCTCGGGACCCACAGCGCCCTCTGCGTCCGGGTGAGCCCGTCGGCGGGCCTTGAGGCGATCGCCGGGGTCGCCGAAGGGCTCAGACGCGCCAAAGGCGGGAGCTTCGGGTCGATCATGCTGGAAATTCCGCTCGACGGGGATCGGGTGGTCACCATCGCCCTTGAGGGTCGCTATCCGGTCGACTTCGGCGCTATGTCGGCGTTCAAGTCGGCCCCTGGGGTCGATCAGGTGCGCCCCTCGACCTGACGGGGGAGGGGCGGCGGCCCCAAAAACCCGGGCCGGCGCGTCCCTCGAGGGGGCTGTTGCCCTTTTTCTGAAAGTGCGTATAAGCCGCGCTATTCCGACACGCGGACGCAATTCCGGTGCTGACGATCCAGTCGGCCTGTCCGCGGCGGCCAACCGGATAGGAGAAACACGTGGCTCTACCTGAATTCTCTATGCGCCAGCTGCTCGACGCGGGCGCCCACTTCGGACACCAGATCCATCGCTGGAACCCGAAGATGAAGACTTATATCTACGGCCAGCGCTCTGGCATTCACATCATCGACCTGTCCCAGACGGTTCCTCTGCTTCACCAGGCTCTGGTGCGCGTTCGGGAAGCCGCCTCGAAGGGCGGGCGCATTCTCTTTGTCGGCACCAAGCGTCAGGCGGCCGACGCGGTCGCGGAAGCAGCCGGGCGCTGCGCGCAGTATTACATGAACGATCGCTGGCTGGGCGGCACGCTCACAAACTGGGAGACGGTTTCAAAATCCATCCGTCGTCTTCGTGAGCTCGACGAAACCCTTGCCGAAGGCGGCTCGACCGGCCTCACCAAGAAGGAGCTTCTGAAGCTTCAGCGCGAACAGGAAAAACTGCAGCGCGTTCTGGGCGGCATCCGGAACATGGGCGGCCTGCCGGACCTGATGTTCGTGATCGACACCAATAAGGAGTCCATCGCGGTCAAGGAAGCGCGGAAGCTCGGCATCCCGGTCGTCGCCGTGGTCGACAGCAATTGCGACCCTGACGAGGTGGACTTCCCGATCCCGGGCAATGATGACGCGGCTCGCGCCATCCAGCTTTACTGCGGCCTCGTGGCTGACGCGGTTCTCGATGGCCTCGACGCCTCATCCATGGCGGCGGGTGTCGATATCGGCGCCGCCGAAACGGTGCGGGAGCCGGCTCTCGAAGGTCTTGAGGGCGAATCGGCCCCGGGCGCCTGATACGGGGGACGGAATGTTCCGGCTCAGTCGGGACAGTGCTCGTTGCGTAAACCCATCATCGGCCGTCTGAACGTCTGAGCCTTGAAGGTCAGACGGGCAGGCGGCCGAACCACAACCACTGCTAACGGATCCAGGAGGATAATCATGGCCGAGATCACGGCTCAGCTCGTGAAGGAGCTGCGCGAAAAGACCGGCGTCGGAATGATGGACTGCAAGAAGGCGCTGGCGGAAAACAACGGCGACATCGAGGCGTCCATCGACTGGCTGCGCGCCAAGGGCCTCTCCAAGGCCGCCAAGAAGGCTGACCGTGTCGCCGCCGACGGGCTTGTGGGTCTTCAGTCCACAGGGCTCTCCGGGGCGATCTGCGAGGTAAACTCCGAGACTGATTTCGTGGCCCGGAACGATATCTTCCAGGGCGCGGTGCGTTCGATCACCGAGATCGCCCTGTCGAAGGGCGGCGATTTTGACGCCACGGCCGGAGCGCCGTCTCCGGATGGCGACGGAACGGTCAAGGACATGCTTCTGCGTCTGGTGGCGACTGTCGGCGAGAACATGAACCTGCGCCGGACGGCCGGGCTGTCCGTTTCGGACGGCGTGGTCGCCACGTATATGCACAACGTGGTGTCCGCAGGCCTGGGCCGGATCGGGGTGCTTGTCGCGCTCGAATCGACCGGGGACAAAGCGGCCCTCAAAGAGGCCGGCTCGAAGATCGCCATGCATGTGGCGTCTGCGGATCCCGCTCCCCTTGCGACGGTTCGCGAGGAGCTTGACCCGAAAGTGATCGAAAAGGAACGTTCGATCCTGCTCGAACAGGTCAAGGAATCTGGCAAGCCCGCCAACGTCGCCGAGAAGATGGTCGAAGGCCGTCTGCGCAAGTTTTACGAGGAAGTGGTCCTCAACGAACAGGCGATGTTCGGCGATAAGGACATGACGGTCGCCAAGTTCGTTGAAACGCTCGGCAAGGAGATCGGCGCACCGGTCGTTCTCAAGGGCTTTGTGAAGTACAAGATCGGCGAAGGCATCGAGAAGGAAGTCACGGACTTCGCAGCTGAAGTGGCGGCTTTCTCGAAATCCTAAGTCGTTTGCCTAAAGCCTTCCTGACCGCATAGACTGTGACGCCCCGCCGGCTACGGCGGGGCGTCCGGCTGACAGGGGACACCATGACTGGCGACACGCAACTCAGGTACCGTCGGATCCTGCTCAAGATATCGGGCGAGGCGCTCATGGGCGATCTGGCCTTCGGAATCGATCCAAAGGCCTGCCTGAAGTTCGCGGAGGAGGTGAAGGCCGGCCTCAAACTCGGCGTGGAGATCTGCCTGGTCATCGGCGGCGGGAATATCTTCAGGGGGATGACCGGAGCGGCTGGGGGAATGGACCGCGCCCAGGCGGACCATCTGGGCATGCTGGCCACGGTTATGAACGCGCTGGCGATGCAGAGCGCGCTGGAGAGCATCGGCGTTCCGACCCGCGTCCAGTCCGCGATTGCGATGCAGTCGATCTGCGAACCCTTCATTCGTCGCCGGGCGGTTCGGCACATGGAGAAGGGTCGCGTCGTCATTTTTGCGGCGGGGACCGGAAACCCGTTTTTCACCACCGATACAGGAGCGGCCCTGCGGGCTGCGGAAATGAATTGCGACGCCCTGTTCAAGGGCACTCAGGTCGACGGCGTTTACACGGCGGACCCCAAGCTGGATTCCGAGGCGGTCAGATACGACCAGATCGACTATCTCGACGTCCTGACTCAGGAACTTAGGGTTATGGACGCGACCGCAATCAGCCTTATGAAAGAAAACCGGATTCCGATTGTCGTGTTTTCGATTCACAAGAAGGGCGGCCTGTCCGAGGTTCTCACCGGCCAGGGCGTCAGCACGACAATCGGTCGGAAGACCAGGAAGAGCTGAGCTGGGAGATCGCGATGGCTGAACAGTATGATCTGAAGGCGCTTGAAAAACGAATGGACGGCGCTCTGGCGTCGCTCAAGACAGAATTCACAGGTCTTCGCACCGGCCGCGCCTCCGTCCATCTGCTCGATACTGTGCATGTGTCCGCTTATGGATCCATGATGCCGCTCAATCAGGTGGCCTCGGTCAGCGCCCCGGAGGCGCGTATGCTTTCGGTCAGCATCTGGGATCGGAGCATGGTCGGCGCGGTTGACCGCGCCATCCGGGAATCTCCCCTCGGCCTCAATCCGATCATGGACGGACAGACGCTTCGCATACCGATTCCTCCTCTCAGCGAGGAAAGAAGACGGGAACTGGCCAAGCTTGCCGGCAAGTTCTCCGAAGCCGCCAAGGTGGCTGTCCGGAACGTCCGTCGGGATGGGATGGATCTCCTCAAGCGCCTCGAGAAGGCCGGCGAAATCAATGAGGATCAGCTGAAGACCCGTGAGAAGGACGTTCAGAAGATCACCGACAAGACCGTGGCCGCCATCGATGAGGCGATGAAGGCCAAGGAAGAAGAGATCATGCAGGTGTGAGCCAGGCGCCGATCTCCATCCAGCCCGGTGCGGCGCCAGCAAAAGGGGACGGCCTCAGGGCCGGACCTGAGCATGTCGCCATTATCATGGATGGAAACGGCCGCTGGGCGAAGGCTCGGGGTCAGCCCCGGGCGATGGGACACCGTGCGGGCGTCGAGGCCCTGCGCCGCGCGGTCGAGGCGTGCAGGGATCTGGGTCTCAGCGAACTGACGGTGTTCTCCTTTTCGACCGAGAACTGGAAGCGCCCGCCACAAGAGGTCGAGACCCTGTTTGATCTCCTGCGCATGTTCGTGCGCAGCGACCTCCAGCGCCTCCACCGACAAAATGTCCGGATCCGTATTCCCGGAGAGCGCGAGGGTCTCGCCGCAGATATCCTCCAGCTGATCGAGGAGGCCGTCGCGCTGACAGCTTCAAATTCAGGCCTGACGCTCAATATCGCCTTCAATTACGGCGGCCGCGCGGAGATCGTCGCCGGAGCGCGAAGGCTCGCGCTGGCGGTGCGCGAGGGACAGCTGCGGCCTGAAGATATCGATGAGAGCATGCTGGGCGCATCCCTTTGGACGGCAGGCTCGCGCGAGCCCGACCTTATCCTGCGCACCAGCGGCGAGCAGAGGCTCAGTAATTTTCTGCTCTGGAGCGGGGCTTATGCTGAGCTGATGTTCCTCGAGGTGAGCTGGCCCGATTTCGAGCACCGCCACCTGGCGGAGGCGATCGAGGCCTATCGCAGACGCGATCGGCGCTTCGGCGGCGTGGGAGAGTGAGGTTGAGGCGATGACGCAAGCTCCCAAGCCCCTGCTTACACGCGAGATCGTCATGCGCGTCGCCTCAGCGGCGGTTCTCATTCCGGTCGGGCTCGGCGCGGTGGCCCTCGGCGGGGTGGTGCTGAAGATCGTCACCGCTGCCTGCGGCGCGGCGGCGGCCGCGGAGTGGACGCGGATGTCGACACGGGGAACCGGACGCCCCGGGGTCTGGATGCTCTATGTGGCGACAGCGCTTGGCGCCTGCGCCGCCACGGCGGTCGGCGCTCTGGGGCTCGGGCCTCTGGCGCTCGTCAGCCTCGGCGGGGCCGCGATCATCTTCCTTCTGGCCCGCCTGACGGGGCATGACGCCGGCCACATGGCGATCGGGGCGCTCTATGTGTCCTTACCCTTCGGCGCATTCGTTTGGATACGTGAGGCGGTTCCGGACGGTCGTGCGATGCTGTTCGGGGTTCTCGCCATCGTATGGGCTTCCGACATTGCCGCCTATTTTGCGGGCCGAGGGTTCGGCGGCCCGCGCCTTGCGCCTCGTGAAAGCCCGAACAAGACCTGGACCGGCGCCATCGGGGCGGTGGTGTGCTCGGGTCTTGTCGGACTGACGATCGCCCGGATCACGGGCGCCGACGCCTTTCACTGGCTGACCACCGGGGTGATCCTGTCCGTAATCGCGCAAAGCGGGGATCTGCTCGAGTCGCGCTTCAAGCGCATGTTCGGCGTGAAGGACAGCTCCGGCCTGGTGCCCGGTCATGGCGGAGTGCTTGACCGGCTTGACGCCCTTATGGCCGCCGTGACGGCGGCCGCTGTGGTTTTCTGGCTCGCGCCCCAGTTCGCCCCCGCCATCAGCCCGGGGGCAGGGGGATGAACGATCCCATGCGGGTCTCCGTGCTCGGAGCGACAGGTTCGATCGGGGTCTCAACGCTCGACCTCCTTTCGAAGCCCTCGCCGGGAGGCCCCAGTTTCCAGACTGTGGCGCTTACGGCTCATTCGAGAGTGGACGAGCTTGCTCGCGCGGCGGTTGCTTCGCGTGCGGAATTTGCGGCCATTGCGGATCCCGCCCGCTACCAGGAGCTCAAGTCCGCCCTGGCCGGGTCGGGTGTGCAGGTCGGCGCGGGCCCCCAAGCCGTGGTGGAGGCGGCGAGCCGTCAGGCTGACTGCGTGGTGGCCGCGATCGTCGGCATCGCCGGGCTTCCATCGACCCTTGAGGCGGTCAGAAGCGGCGCGCGGGTCGCTCTCGCCAATAAAGAGAGCCTCGTCTGCGCCGGAGATCTTCTCAAGAGAGAGGCGCGAAAATCAGGGGCAAAACTGCTGCCGGTCGATTCAGAGCACAATGCGATCTTTCAGGTGCTCGATCGCCCGGATCGCGTCGAAAAACTGATTCTGACGGCTTCCGGCGGACCCTTTCGGGACTGGAGCCTCGAGCGGATGGCGGAGGCGACCCCTGAGGAGGCCCGACGTCACCCCAACTGGCTGATGGGCGCAAAGATTTCGGTGGATTGCGCCACCATGATGAACAAGGGCCTTGAGCTGATCGAAGCGGTTCAGCTCTTCGACGTTCCTGAGGACAGGATCGAAATCCTCGTCCATCCGCAGTCCATCATTCATTCGCTTGTCGCCTATGACGACGGTTCAGTGCTCGCGCAGCTCGGAATGCCCGATATGCGCACGCCGATTTCCTTCGCCCTGTCGTGGCCCGACCGGATGCCGGTTCCAGGCCTTGAGCGCCTCGATCTCGCCAAGATCGGCAGGCTTGATTTTCAGGGGCCAGACCCGGTGCGGTTTCCGGCCCTTGGTTTCGCCAGGGCGGCCGTCGCAGCCGGAGGCGGGGCGTGCGTAGCCCTCAATGGGGCGAATGAGGCGGCTGTGGAGGCGTTTCTGAACGGACGAACGGATTTCCTGTCGATTTCCCGCATGGCGGGGGACATGCTAGAGGAGACGATCCGCGAGGGGCGACACGCCTCGCCGGGGAGCTTTGAAGAGATCTACGACCTTGACAGGCAGGTGCGGGCGAGGTGCTCGGAGCGCCTTGGCGCCGCCAGCTGACGCGAAGATCGCGATCCAGGAAGGATACAGGAACCCGTGCTCGAAAAACTGCTCTCGATCGCCGCATCGCCTCTCTCCTTCATCCTGCTCATCGGGATCGTCGTGACGGTGCACGAGCTCGGACACTACTGGGCCGGGCGCCTGTTCGGGGCCGCGATCGAATCCTTCTCAGTCGGTTTCGGCGGATCGCTCCTCGAAGTTCGCGATCGCCGCGGCACACGGTGGAGGATCAACTGGCTGCCGCTCGGGGGCTTTGTGAAGTTCGCCGGCGAGATGCAGGCGCCCTCGGATTCCCGAGCCGTCGGAACCACGGATCTCACCGGATGCGCCTTTCATGAGCTTCATCCCCTCAAGAGACTGGTGATCTCCCTTGGCGGACCAGCGGCCAATTTCATCTTCGCCATCCTCGCCCTCGCAACCCTCGCCATGATCACCGGCCTCCCGGAGGCCCAAGCTGTCCGGGTTGCGGAGGTCCAGGCGGCCAGCCCTGCGGAAGCGGCCGGTTTCCGGAAAGGGGACCTCATTCTCGAGGCGGGAGGACGGGCCGTCTCGACCGGGGGCGATGTGATCCGCGCAACCGCGCTCAGCGCGGGAGAAAGCGTGGTCTATCTGGTGGAAAGGGGCGGGGAGCGCCTCACCCTGACCGCCGTTCCGGAGACCCGCGAGGAGAGAAGCGAGGCGTTCAAGGTCGTTGAGAAGATCGGGCGGGTCGGGTTGTCTCTGGAAGATGTCGATCTGGATGTCCGCAGGCCCGGCCTCCTGGAGGCGGCGGCCTACGGGGTCAGCGCTACCGGGGAGGCCATCGGATCGACGGTGACGGTTCTCAGACGCCTCGTGACGGGTCTGGATGGGATTGACCGCCTCAGCGGCCCGGTCGGGATCTTCGGCATTGCAGACAACGCCACCGACCTTCACATGAAGCAGACGGAGCTCAGCTTCCTGGAGCGGCTGGCCAATGTCAGCCTGACCCTCCTGCAGCTGGCGGCCCTCTTTTCCATCGGGGTCGGCTTCTTCAATCTTCTGCCCATCCCTGTCCTCGACGGCGGGGCTGCGGTGATGTGCCTGGCGGAAGCGGCCACCGGCCGGGAAATTCCCGAGGCGATACAGAGGATCGGACTGACAATAGGTCTTGCATGTCTTATCGGGTTTGCTGTGGTAGTAACCTGGAACGACGTGACGCGCCCCGGAGGACCGCTTGAGGTTTTATCGGGCATGTTGTCTTAAGGGACAGGTTCGGCGGCCCTGCGGCCCGCCCTGCAAAGAGGGAACGTGATGCGGTCATTGTTCGCAAGCGCTCTGGCGCTGACGGCCTCAGCTGGGGCGATCGTCGCCGTACAGGAAGCGAGCGGGGCAGGTCAGGCCTGGGCCCAGCAGCCCGGCGACGTGATCGCGCGCATCGTCGTCGAGAACAATCAGCGAATCGAATCCCGTACGGTTCTCTCCTACCTCCTGGTGAAGCCTGGCGACGCCTACGATCCGGATCGAATCGATCTTTCGTTCAAGGCGCTTTTCGCCACCGGTCTGTTCGCGGACGTGGTGTTCGAATGGCGGGGGAATGACCTCGTCATCCGGGTCATCGAGAACGCCATCGTCAACCGGGTGATCTTCGAGGGCAACAACGCCGTCACCACGGAGAGACTGGAGGAAGAAACCGAGATCGAACCGCGCAACACCTTCACGAGATCGAGGGTCGAGCAGGATGTCCAGCGTATCCTCGAGGTTTACCGTCGCGCCGGCCGCTTCGCGGCGACCGTGACCCCCCAGTACAAGGCGCTCCCGCAAAATCGCGTCGATCTCATCTTCGTCATCGAGGAGGGTCCCGTCACAGGGGTCCGGTCGATCAACTTCCTCGGCAATAATCGCTTCACCGACGACCGTCTCAGGCGCGAGATCGCAACGCGCCAGTCCCGCTGGTGGAGGTTCTTTGAGAAGCGCGACAACTACAACCCTGGCCAGGTTGAATATGACCGGGACCTTCTCCGGCAGTTCTACACCAATCAGGGTTATGCGGATTTCCGAACGACGGCTGCGGTGGGTGAGCTGACGCCGGACCGGGAGGACTTTTACCTGACCTTCACGGTGGATGAGGGCAGGTCCTACAATTTCGGCAAGCTTGAGGTGAAGACCGAGCTGGAGAAGCTCTCGGGAGAGCGTCTCGCGTTGATCCTCCCGATCAAGTCGGGAGAACTCTTCAAAAGCAAGATGATCGAGGATTCGATCGATACGATCACATTCGCGGCCGGATCGGCCGGGTACGCTAACGTGGTCGTCAGACCTCGCGAAACGCGTAATCCCGAAACCCAGACCGTGGACATCATCTTCGAGGTCGATGAGGGACCGCGCGTCTATGTCGAGCGGATCGATATCGCCGGCAACACCCAGACCCTCGATCGCGTCATTCGCCGGGAGATCCGCACGGCGGAGGGCGATGCCTACAACAAGGTTCTGCTCGACAACGCGAAGAACCGCATCCGCGCGCTGGGCTTCTTCAAGGAAGACAGCGTGGAGATCACGGAAGAGCCCGGCTCGACCGACGACCGGAACGTGGTCAAGGTCAAGGTCGAGGAAGAGGCGACGGGCGAGCTCGCCTTCTCGGCAGGCTTCTCATCGGCTGACGCGTTCCTCTTCTCGGTCAGCGCGACGCAGCGCAATTTCCGGGGCCGCGGACAATTCCTGAGCGCGCGCATCCAGACAACTTCGCGCCAGCAGGACATCGAATTCAGGTTCACGGAGCCGAAATTCCAGGACCGCAACCTCGCCGTGGGCGTCGACCTGTTCATGACGCAGTCGGATTTTTATGAAGAGGCCGGCTTCCAGAACGGCATTGTCGGCTTAGGCGGGCGGTTGCTGTTCCCGCTCTCGGACACCGATCAGATCGGTCTGCGCTACAACCTTCGGGACGACGACCTGCAGCTGGATCCCCTGCTCACCGACTGCTCGAACGACGCCTTCTTCCGATCTTCTCTCTGCGATCAGCAGGGCGCGCGTCTGACATCAGCGGTCGGCTACACCCTGACGATGGACCGGACGAACGACTATCTGGAGCCGACACGCGGCTTCAACCTGTCCTTCAGCCAGGACGTCGCCGGGCTGGGCGGGGATGTGAATTACGTGAAGACCGAGCTTCGAGGCGCAGTCTATCGCGGCATCCTGCCCAAGATCACCGCCAGCGCCCGCATCGAGGCGGGATATATCGAAAGCTGGGGCGATCAGGCGATCCGCATCAACAACCGCTTCTTCAAGGGCGGAAACTCATTCCGGGGCTTTGATGTCGCTGGCCTGGGGCCCCGAGAGGTCCAGTACTTCTACGAGACGGAAACCATCGCCCGGGCGCCCGGGGTGGCCGCTCCCTATCTCTCAACACCCCTGCTGGACACCGACGGTAACCAACAGGTCAATTCGGCCGGAGAGTTGCTGTTCACCGCCGCGCGGCGCGACGCCGCCGGGACGCTGCTGCCTCAGCAGGTCCGTCCGTTCAACGCCCTGGGCGGAAAGGCCTACGCGATCGGCGCTCTTGAGCTCTCCTTCCCCATCCCGTTCGCCCCGGATGAACTGGGAATTGATGGCGCCATGTTTGCA
This sequence comes from uncultured Alphaproteobacteria bacterium, assembly GCA_903831255.1. GTDB lineage: Bacteria > Pseudomonadota > Alphaproteobacteria > Caulobacterales > Hyphomonadaceae > UBA7672. Next base: position 62,614 of record CAIKWZ010000040.1, on the reverse strand, counting down.
GAGTTCGGGACGGTCGGACTGCTCGACGGCGTTGACCGCGACCGGAAGGCGGACGATCTGTTTAATGCGTTCAGGGTTGACGACAGCGCCAGCCTCAGAGCGTCGGCAGGCGTCAGTATCTTCTGGGATTCGCCGTTCGGACCGATCCGGTTCGACCTCTCCCAGATCCTGGCGCGAGAGGAATACGATCGCACTGAGACCTTCCGTTTCAGCACCAATACGAGGTTCTAGTATGAGAATTCACCATTTGGCGCTGGCCGCGCTCCTGCTCTCAGGCTTCACGTCGACCATGACGGCGGCGCAGGCGCAGTCGAAAGTGTTCGTGATCGACGAAGCGGCGATCCGCGAAAACAGCAAGGTCGGCAAGGAAATCGCCGCCACGATCGAAAGCGTCAGACAGGAAGGGGTCACCAAGCTTGGCCTCGAGACCCTTGGAACCGAGATCAAGGCGGAAGACGAGGCTCTGAAGCCGCAGATCCAGTCCCTTTCCAAGGAAGCGCTCGCCGCCAACGCGACGCTCAAGGCGCGGGTCGAGGCTCTGGACAAGAAAAAGAACGAGTTCCTTCAGAAGGCCAATATTCTCGACCAGGCCCTGGGACAGCAACAGACGGCGGCCAATCAGGCCTTTACCCTCGCGCTGCAGCCGGCGGTGGATTTTGCCGCCAAGGAAGCCGGGGCGGATATCGTTGTCTCGATTTCTTCAACCTGGTTCGTCAAGCCGGTCGCCGACATCAGCGCCAAGGTCGTCGCGCGACTCGACGCCACGACGCCGACCCTTGCTGCGCTGAAAGCCGCCGCGGAAGCTGCGATGGCCAAGGCCCAGCCGGCCGCCGCCGCCGCTCCCAAGCCCTGAGGGCTGGGTCGGGCCGGTGATTGACCGTCGTTTCTACGCCTATCTCGGTCCGGCCTCCGCCCTTCAACTGGCATCGGAGGCCGGATCAAACGTTGTCGAGGGCGTGGAAGACCGGGTGGTCGCCTCCGTCGCGCCAAGCCTCGAGGCGGGACCAGAGGATCTGACCTTCCTCGAAGATCGCAGTCCGGATGCGCTACGTCGGGTGCGGGCAGGGATCTGCTTTGTTCGCCCGGAGGCGCTTTCAGGGCGCCCGGACCGGATGACCTGCATCGTTTCGGAACGACCGAGGGCCGCCTTCGCCCGGGCGAGCGAGAGGATTTTCCAGCGGATCGAGACACAGCCCGGGGATCCGGCGATCCATCCGACAGCGAGGATCGAGGCGGGGGCGAGGATCCTTCCAGGGTGCATCATCGGGGCTGGGGCCACCATCGGGGCCGGAGCTGCGATCGGTCCGAACGCCGTGATCGGGCCCGGAGTGCAGATCGGATGGAGATCCCGGATAGGGGCCGGCGCAGTCATCAGCTGCGCCCTCATCGGCGACGACGTCACGCTGCTGTCCGGGGTGGTGATCGGGGAGACCGGTTTCGGCCTCGCTCAGCATGCCGACGGAGCACGCCTCACCCCGCACTTCGGGCGGGTTATCCTTCAGAACGGCGTCACTGTCGGCGCCAACAGCTGCATCGACCGGGGACTTTTCGCCGACACCGTCATCGGCGAGGGCTCTCACATCGATAACCTCTGCCACATCGGGCATAATGTTCGTATCGGACGTCACGTCGTGATGGCCGCCTTCGCGGGCGTCTCGGGCTCCTCGATCGTCGGGGATGGGGCGCAGTTCGGGGGCCGCGTCGGTCTTGGCGATCATATCGTCGTCGGTCGCGGGGCGCGCATCGCCGCCGGGGCCGCCGTGCTGAAGGATGTCGCAGAGGGCGAGACCGTCGCCGGCTATCCGGCCAAGCCCTCGCGGACGTGGATGCGCGAGCTTGCATGGCTCGCCCGGGAAGCGCAGAAACGCGGCTCGAAGGACGGTTGAACGCCGAGGCGTTCGCCTGAAAAGGAGACGGGCCGATGAGCGTGTCCATAGACCCCACAGCCATCGTCTCTTCGGCTGCGGAGCTGGGGGAGGGCGTCGAGATCGGCCCTTTCTGCACGGTCGGTCCGCTTGTCCGTCTCGAGGCGGGCGTGAAGCTGATCAGCCATGTATCGGTCCAGGGACGCACCTCGATCGGCGCCGATACGGTCGTTCATCCCTTCGTCTCACTCGGTCAGGGGCCGCAGGACATCCGTTATCGCGGTGAAGACACCGCCCTGCAGATCGGGCGAGGGAACATCCTTCGCGAAGGGGTCACGATGAACCTTGGCACCCCCAAGGGTCGCGGCGTGACGCGCGTCGGCGACGGCGGGTTCTTCATGGCCAACAGCCATATCGGTCATGACTGCATTGTCGGAAACGGGGCCGTCATGGCGACCGGCGCAGTGATGGGCGGGTTCGTCGAGGTGGGCGATAATGTCAACTTCGGCGGCCTCTCCGCCATCCATCAGTTTGTTCGGATCGGCCGCAATTCCATGGTCGGCGGAGGTGCGCCCCTCCTCGGGGATCTCATCCCGTTCGGAATGGCCGACAATCACGGACGTCTGCATGGCCTGAACCTCATCGGTCTCAAGAGACGCGGCTTCTCACGCGAGACCATCACGACCCTGCGCGCCTTTTACCGGGAGCTCTTTCACGGCGCCGGCGTTTTCAGCGAGCGCCTGGAGCTCGTCGCGGCGCGTCACAGCGACTGTGCGGAGGTCAGCGAGATCCTCGCCTTCATCCGCGACGGCGATCGCAGGCCTCTGTGTCTGCCAGCGGCGGAGTGAGGCTATGAGCGGACCGCTGGGGATCATCGCAGGCGCAGGAGACCTGCCTCGACGAACCGCCGAGCTGGCGAGGGCTGCAGGCCGCGAAGTCGTGGTGCTGGGGGTCAGCGGATTTGCCGACCCAGACCTTGTCTCCGCCTTTGGCGGACAGAGTTTCGGGATCGGCGAGACCGGACGGCAGATCCGCTTTCTGAAAGACGCCGGGTGTGAGGACATTGTCTTCGCCGGGGTGGTTCAGCGTCCGGACTTCAGCCAGCTCACGTTCGACGAGGAAGGCCTCAGTCTCCTGCCAGCTCTGAAGGAAGCCGCCGGGAAGGGCGACGACGCGCTGCTGCGGGTCGTGCTCGGGGCCTTCAGCGCCGCCGGTCTGCGCATTATCGGCGCCGAACAGGCGGCCAGCGCCCTTCTCGCTCCATCGGGGGTCATGGGTCGGCATGCGCCCGGCGAGGGGGACTGGCGGGATATCCGCCGTGCGGCGAAGGCCGCAGAAGCGATCGGCGCGCTCGATATCGGACAGGGCGCGGTGAGCGCTGGCGGCATCGTTCTCGCCCTTGAGGCTCAGGAAGGCACCGACCACATGCTCGCGCGCTGCGCCGCTCTGCCGCCTGCCGTTCGGGGTCAGGGAGGCGTTCTGGTGAAGCGCCCCAAGCCCATACAGGACGCACGGGTCGATCTTCCCACGATCGGCGAGGAGACGGTGAGACGAGCCGCGGAGGGGAAACTTTCAGGGCTCGCCGTTCTCGCGGGCGGCGCTCTGATCGTGAACCGGCCTGCAACGATTGCACTCGCCGATCAGCTGGGGCTGTTTATCTACGGCTTCCGTCCGGAGGAGATCGTGTGAGCCGCCATATCGTGCTTGTGGCGGCGGAGGCCTCCGGGGACGCGCTTGGCGCGGAAGTGATCGCCGCCCTGAAGGCCAGATCGCCGGACGTCCGTCTCTCGGTGATCGGCGGGGGAGCGATGAGCGCTGCGGCCTCAAGTCTTCCCGTTCGGCTCGACGGGCTGGCCGTTCTGGGTCTCGTGGACGGCCTCAAGGCGTATTCGCGCGTGAAGCGCCTTGTTCGGGAGGCGGCCGAGGCGATTGCGGCGAGCGCGCCGGATGCAGTGGTTCTGATCGATTCCTGGGGGTTCATGTGGCGTCTGGCCCGGGAGCTGAAGCTCGCGGGCGTCAAGGCGCGCCGTATCAAGCTGATCGGTCCGCAGGTCTGGGCGACACGTCCCGGGCGGGCGAAGGTTCTTGCGCGCTGGTGCGACCACCTCCTGTGCATTCACGCATTCGAGCAGCCGTATTTTGAGAAGTACGGGCTGGCCACGACGGTCATCGGCAACCCCGCTCTCGGGCGAGGTCGCGAGGCGGACGGCCAGGCGTTCTCTCAGGCGCACGGATTTCATTCCGGACGCCGGATCGTCGGTCTTCTTCCCGGCAGCCGCCCTTCGGAACTCCGCCGCACGGCCCCGACGCTGATTGAAGCCTGCGAACAGGTCTGCCGCCAGCGGCCCGATGTGATCGTGGTCTGCGTTATGGCGCCAGGCGTAGAAAAACAGGTTCGCGCGATGGCTGCGACCTGGACCTTTCCTCATGTTCTGGTGTCGGAGGATGAGAAGTCCTCCGCCTTCGCCGCCATGGAGGTCGCGCTGGCCTGTTCGGGAACAGTGACCACCGAGCTTGCCGTCCAGGGCGCAGCGATCGTCGTGGGTTATCGGTTAGGATGGGTCACATGGGCGATTGCGCGTCTCTTTCTGATGCGCTCGCGGTTCATCACGCTCATCAATGTCGCGGCGGGAGAAGAGGCCGCCCCGGAGTTTGTCCAGACGCGTTTCACGCCTGCGCGCACGGCGGGCGCCTGCATCAGGCTGCTGGATGATCCGCAGGCGCTGGATGCGCAAAGGGCCCGCCAGAAGCGGGCCCTCGAGGCGATGGCCGGACCAGGACGTCCTGCAGCGGAGATCGCCGCAGAAACGATCCTGAAACTGGCCTGAAACCGGCCTGAGAGATCAGCCGCGCTGACTCATGGGCACGTAGTCGCGGCGAGGCGCGCCGGTGTAGATCTGACGCGGACGACCGATGCGCTGAGTGGGATCCTCGATCATTTCCTGCCACTGGGCGATCCAGCCGACCGTACGGGCGAGGGCGAACAGCACGGTGAACATGTCCGTCGGGAAGCCCATCGCCTTCAGCGTGATGCCCGAATAGAAGTCGATGTTCGGATAGAGCTTCTTCTCGATGAAATACTCGTCGCTGAGCGCGATACGCTCGAGTTCCATGGCGACCGGCAGAAGCGGATCGGACTCCGCGCCGACTTCCTTGAGAACCTCATGGCAGGTCTTCTGCATCACCTTCGCGCGCGGGTCGTAGTTCTTATAGACCCGGTGGCCGAAGCCCATCAGGCGGAAGGGATCGTTCTTGTCCTTCGCCTTTTTGACGTACTCGTGCACGCGATCGACGGTCCCGATCTCACTGAGCATCTTGAGAGCGGCCTCGTTAGCCCCGCCATGGCTGGGCCCCCAAAGACATGCGATGCCGGCGGCGATGCAGGCAAAGGGATTGGCTCCGGACGATCCGGCGAGCCTCACCGTCGAGGTCGAGGCGTTCTGCTCGTGATCAGCATGCAGGATGAAGATGCGGTCCATGGCCCGGGCGAGCACCGGATTGACGGCATAGTCCTCTGCCGGAACCGAGAAGCACATGCGCAGGAAGTTGGAGGCGTAGTCGAGTTCATTTCGCGGCGAGACGAAGGGCTGGCCGGAGGTATACTTGTAGGCTCTGGCCGCAATCGTGGGCATCTTGGCGATCATGCGGTGGGAGGCGACCAGGCGCTGAACCGGATCATTGATGTCCGTCGAGTCATGATAGAAAGCCGAGAGGGCGCCTACGGCGCCGACCATCACCGCCATGGGGTGCGCGTCGCGGCGGAAGCCTTCAAAGAACCGGTCGAACTGCGCATGCAGCATGGTATGGCGCGTGATCGTCGTATTGAACGTCTTCGCCTGGCTTTCGTTGGGAAGCTCGCCGTGAAGAAGCAGGTAGCACACTTCAAGGAAGGAGGACTTCTCGGCCAGCTGATCGATCGGATATCCCCGATGGAGGAGCACGCCCTCATCGCCGTCGATGAAGGTGATCTGGCTCTCGCAGCTGCCGGTCGAGGTGAACCCGGGGTCGAGGGTGAACACGTCGGCCTGCTTGTACAGGGTCCCGATATCAACGACATCCGGTCCGAGCGTCCCGCTGTAGACAGGGAATTCGGCCGTACGGCCGTTCACCGTCATCTGCGCCTTGCCCTTCAGTTTGACCTTGTTCTCCATAGTCCCTCTCCTCGAAATTCCCGTCCGCAACGGGACGACAGGCTCAGCGCGCGCCTTCGGCCTGATCCTTCAGTCTTGCCAGACACTCATTACGTCCAAGTAAAGTCAGTACAAGCATTATGTCGGGAGCCGAGGCCCCACCCGTCAGAACCGCTCTCAGGAGCGGGCCGATTTTGCCCATCGACACCCCCAGTTCGGCGCAAAGACCCGTCATTTCATCCCGAATAGGACCTTCCGACCAGTCCGCGAGGGCCTCAAGGCGACGGACGACCTGTCGCAGGCGCTCTCGCGCCTCATCATTGAGCAGGTCAGCGCTCTTACCGGTCAGAGCGATCGGTCTCAGGTCGGTCAGGAACGCGCTGGCGTCCTTGAGCTGAACAATGGTCGCCGCCCGTGTTTTCAGAACCCCCATGGCGGCCCGGATCCGCTCGCGGGCCGCCGGGCTCAGTCGAGCCTCAAGGTCCGGTTCGAACGGCAGGGCGAAAAAGAGGTCGGCGAGACGATCATTGTCCGCAAGCCCCATGTAATGGCCGTTCACCGCATTCAGCTTCGCGATGTCCAGTCGGGCGGGGGCCTTGCCGAGCCCGTCAAGATCGAACCAGGCGATCGCCTGGTCCGTGTCGATGATCTCATCGTCTCCATGGGACCACCCCAGACGAAGCAGATAGTTCTTGAGCGCTTCCGGAAGATAACCGAGCTCCCGATAGGCCTCGACGCCCAGCGCCCCGTGACGTTTGGACAGCTTCTTGCCGTCGGGGCCGTGGATCATCGGGACGTGCGAATGCACCGGAGGGGTCCATCCCATGCCCAGATAGATGGGCAACTGACGGAAGGTGTTGGTCAGATGATCGTCGCCGCGGATCACGTGGGTGACGCCCATATCATGATCGTCCACCACAACCGCCAGCATGTAAGTCGGCGTTCCATCCGAGCGCAGAAGAATCAGATCATCGAGATCCGAACAGGCGATCCGCACCCGACCCTGGACCCTGTCCTCGACGACAATCTCTCCTTCATCCGGCATTCTCAGCCGCACGACATAAGGCGCTCCGTCCGGCAGCGCGCGCGCAGGATCGCGCCAGGCGGATCTGAAAGGCTTCATGAGATGATCGCGCGCCGCCTCGAGGGAGGCGGCATCGCGCTCCGACATCGGAGCGGCGATCTCGCGTTCGCGGCGCAGAGCCGCCGCCGCCGCGCGTCGCGCTTCAAGTTCGTCCTGGGTCACCGGACAGCGATAGGCGGCCCCCCGACGAACCAGCTCCAGAGCGACCTCCCTGTGACGTTCCGCGCGCTCGCTCTGGAGCAGGGGCGGCTCGTCGGCATCCAGTCCGAGCCAGCTCAGGCCGTCAAATATGGCGTCCACCGCCGCCTGGGTTGAACGCTCGCGATCAGTGTCCTCGATCCGAAGAAGAAACTTTCCGCCCTTCGCCCGGGCATACAGCCAGCAGAACAGCGCCGTCCTGGCGCCCCCGATGTGAAGGAAACCTGTGGGAGACGGCGCAAAGCGCGTGACAACCTGCATGAACAACCCGATCGGTTCGCTGCGCGGCTGGAGGTCATCTCCGCCCGAGCCCGCAGACCGGCCATGGAAGACCACAGAGCCCCGCCTGGAGGCAAGAGGGCGAGCAAAGAGGATCCCCTCCCGGCAAGAAAGACTATCCGCCGGCCTGCTAGAGGTAGCGCCGAACGAGCGCGACGAGACGCCCCTGAATGCGGACGCGATCCGGCCCGAAAATCCGCGTCCCATAGGCCGGATTGGCGGCCTCGAGCGCGATCGATCCACCCTTCTTGCGGAAGCGCTTGAGAGTGGCCTCCGCCTCATCCACCAGAGCGACCACGATATCTCCGGAATCGGCGATATCCGTGCGCTTGAGGATCACCGTGTCTCCGTCCAGGATCCCGGCGTTGATCATCGAATCCCCACGCACCTCAAGAGCATAATGCGTATCCGGATCGAGCTGTCCGTCCGGCGGGGCGATACGATGGGTTTCGTGCTGGATCGCCTCGATGGCGGTTCCCGCCGCAATCCGTCCCAGAACCGGGATAAGCCCAGATCTCACGGCCTCGGCCCTGGGCTCCTGGGGAGCGCCCACGAGGCTGGGCCTGAACGGGCCGCGCGGCGGAGGCGCGCTCGGCGCTGCAGCCGGCGTGGGAGCGGTTGCGCTCTCCGGCAGCTTCAAAACCTCCAGCGCCCTCGCCCGATTGGGCAGACGGCGCAGAAAGCCGCGTTCCTCAAGGGCCATAATCAGCCGGTGGATCCCCGACTTCGAGGCCAGATCGAGGGCCTCCTTCATCTCGTCAAAGGAGGGCGAAACCCCTGTGGCGAGGATCCGCTCATGAATGAACTCGAGCAATTCTTTTTGTTTTTTCGTGAGCATGGCGTCCTCGAGACCCATCATGAGTCGCAAAGAGTTCTACATGTGTTCACGTTATGGGTCAATTTCCTAATCGGTCAGGTCAAATTCAGGGCGGCGCGATCAAAGGATCGGAAATCATGACGACCGCAGGCCGGACGCCGACAATCGAAGGGCTGGGCTGATCAGGGCGTAAGGCGCTGTGTCCGCCCGGCTCGCCCGCCTTATGAGCGTCCGCGACGCGATTTCGTCGGGTCTGCCCCAGGTCCCCGAGCCGCTGAGCCCGCCCGAGGCGGTCGCAGGGCGCGGGACCCGTTGACCTACCGTTTTCCTATCGGGCCTCAACAAGGGCTCTTACGGCCGCTTCCGGATCTTCCGCCCGCATCAGCACCTCGCCAATGAGAAAGCTGCGCGCTCCGCAGCCGCGAAGTCGGACAATGTCGGCCGGAGACGCCACGCCGCTTTCGGAAATCAGAAGACGATCCGCCGGTATGAGCGCCGAGAGACGCTCAGAGACCCCGAGATCCGTGACGAAGCGGCGAAGGTCCCTGTTGTTCACCCCCACGAGCGGCGAGGGCAGGGCGAGGGCGCGCTCAAGTTCACTCTCGTCATGAGCCTCGAGAAGAACGGCGAGGCCCAGGGCGTCAGCCGCAGCGTGAAGATCGCGGGCGCAGGCGTCGTCAACCGCAGCCATAATGATCAGGATCGCATCCGCGCCGATCGCCCGGGATTGCACAATCTGGATCGGATCGATCATGAAATCCTTGCGGATCACCGGCAGAGACACGCTTGAGCGCACCTCTGTCAGATCGGCGATCTCACCGCCGAAAGACTGTCCGTCGGTCAGAACCGAAATGCACGCAGCTCCCCCCGCCTGATAGGCGCGAGCCGCCTCGGCGGGCGCGCGAGCCGTATTGATGGCCCCGGCGGAGGGGCTTTTCCGCTTCATCTCGCAGATCAGGGCGTTTCCTCCCGACCGGGCGATGGACAGAAGACTTCCGGCGAAATCCCGCGGCGGCGACTGCTCTTTTGCGTCCGCCTCAAGTGAGGCGAGAGATCTCTCGGCGCGAAGCGCGCGCACCTCGTCCTTCTTGTAATCAAGTATCCGCCGGAGACGATCTGGGACCCCATCAGCCATGAGAGGCCGCCCTGAGCGCATCGAGGGCGGCCATGGCGCGACCGCTCGAGATGGACAGACGGGCGAGATGAAGCCCTTCGCGCAGATCCTCCGCCAGACCGGCAAGATAGACAGCCGCGCCTGCGTTCACCGAGACCAGATCCGCAAACGGTCCCGGCGCGCCGGCCAGCACAGATGCAAGCGCCTGAGCGTTCTCTGAGGCTGACCCGCCGCGCAGATCCTCCAGCCGCGACCGGGTGAGGCCGAGGTCTTCCGGAAGCATCTCACGTATGGTCAGGTCGCCCTCCTTCAACTCCACGATGCGGGTGGGACCGGAAGTCGAAATCTCGTCCATCCCGTCCAGACCGTGGACCACCATGGCGTGTCGGGACCCGAGCTCACGCAGCGCGTTCGCATAAGGTTCGAGCCAGGCGGGATCATAGACCCCAAGAAGCTGGCGACGCGCTCCGGCGGGATTGGCCAGAGGACCCAGCAGGTTGAACAGCGTCCGGATCCCCAGCAGGCGCCGGACGGGACCGACATGCTTCATGGCGGCGTGATGAGCGGGCGCAAACAGAAAGGCGAGGTTCGCGGAGGAAAAGCACGCTTCGATCTGAGCGTCTGAGGGTGTCAGATTGACGCCGAGAGCTTCAAGGACATCCGCCGAGCCGGTCTTTGGCGGGACGGAGCGATTGCCGTGCTTGGCGACTGTCGCACCTGCGCCGGCCGCCACAAACGCTGCGGCCGTCGAGGTGTTGAGCGAGACCCACGCAAGCCCTCCGGTGCCGCAGGTGTCGATCACGCCCTCAGGGGCGGGGGCCGGCCTCAGATGGGCGCGCATCACGCGCGCGCCGGCAACGATATCCTCAGTTCGTTCGCCCCTCAGACTGAGGGCGGTGAGAAACGCCGCAATGAGCGCCGCATCGCACTCCCCGCGAAGAATGGATTCCAGCGCGGACGCCACCGCGTCCTGATCCGGCCGGTCGCCGGCGACGAGACAATGAAGGGCGGTGCGAACCGGCTCGCTCACGTCGCCGGACCTTTTCTTGCAGCGCTTCTCTTCGGCTTTCGGGCCTGTTTCAGGAAGTTTCCAAGCATGGTCATGCCATGCTGAGATCCGATCGACTCCGGGTGGAACTGAACGCCGAAGATTGGCCGCCCGACGTGAGAGAGCGCCATGATCTCTCCGTCGGCCGTTTCCGCGTCGATCCGCAGCGTTTCGGGTAGCCCGGCCCGGGCAACCGCGAGGGAGTGATACCGGACGGCTTCAAAACGTGTTGGAACCCCCTTGAAGAGGGGACCTCCCGAATGGGTCACCTCAGAGGTTTTCCCGTGAATAATCTCCATCGCCGAAACGACCTGTCCTCCGAAGGCCTGGCCGATCGCCTGATGCCCCAGACAGACCCCAAGCAAGGGAAGTTCGGGCGGCGCAGCGGCGATCAGCTCCAGGCAAATGCCCGCATCGACCGGCGCGCAGGGCCCGGGAGAGAGAACGACTGCTTCAGCTCCGCTGGCGACGGCCTCTGCGGCCGTCAGGGCGTCGTTCCTCACGACGCTGACGTCTGCGCCCAGATCCTGGAGGAAGTGCACCAGGTTGTAGGTGAAGCTGTCATAATTATCGATGAGGAGGATCATCCGCCCCTCCCGGCGCCGGCGTCGTAGCGAGAAGCTTCTTCAGCGGCCCGGAAAAGCGCGCTCGCCTTGTGGACCGTCTCTTCGAATTCCTTCTGAGGATCGCTGTCGAACACGACCCCGCCGCCCGCCTGGACATGGATCCGGCCGTCCTTGAACACAGCCGTTCTCAGAGCGATGCAGGTGTCCATGTCGCCGCCTGCGCCAAAATATCCGACGCCGCCGGCATAAACGCCGCGTCTGTGCGGTTCCAGCTCGGAGATGATCTCCATGGCGCGGATCTTCGGAGCGCCCGAGACCGTCCCGGCCGGAAAGCCAGCGACCAGCGCCGAGACCATGTCCTCGCCCTCGCGCAGACGCCCCTGCACATTGGAGACGATGTGCATGACATGGGAGTAGCGTTCGATGGTGAAGCTCTCGGTCACCTCGACGCTGCCGCGCGCGGCGACACGGCCGACGTCATTGCGCCCGAGGTCCAGGAGCATCAGATGTTCGGCGCGCTCCTTTGGATCCGACAGCAAGGCGTGCTCATTGGCCAGATCGGCCTCACGGCTCGCGCCCCTCGGAAGAGTTCCGGCGATCGGCCGGACAGTGACGACGCCGCCTCTGAGCCGAACGAGAATCTCCGGACTTGAACCGCTGATCTGAAAGCTTCCGAAGTTCACATAGAACATGAACGGGGAGGGGTTCAGGCGACGCAGGGAACGATAAAACGCGAAAGGGGACCGGGAGAACGCAGCGCTGAACCGCTGACTGGGCACCACCTGGAAGATGTCGCCGGCGCGAATGTAATCCCTGGCCCGCCCCACCATCTCAAGATAGCGCTCGCGGGTGACATTCGAGGTAAAGCTCACCACGTCGACCGGCGCTGAGGTGGGACGCGCGGCCGGCATGGGCTGGTCGAGACGCGCCTCGATCTCATCGAGCCGCCGACCCGCTTCATCGGCGCCCCCGCGCTCGGGAGCGGCGAGAATGATCTCCTGGCGAACGCCGTCGAAAATCAGGACCACTGACGGACGCATCAGCATCGCCTCGGGCACCCCGTTCGGATCCGGGGCCGCATCGGGCATAGCCTCCATATGACGGATCATGTCGTAGCCGATATAGCCGAAAGCGCCGGCCGCCATGGGCGGCAGGCCCTCAAGACCGTCCGCCCTGCAGGCGTCGATGAACCGTCTCATATCGGTCAGAGGCTGATCGCTCGTCGAAACGATGTCGGTGAAGCCGGCGTCTCTCGCCGTCTCGGCCCGGCCGTCTCTGACCCGCCACCACAGATCGGGGTTGAGACCGACAAACGAGTACCGACCCCGGTTCTCACCGCCCATCACGCTCTCAAAGAGCACGACGCCAGGAGAGAGGGGTCCGAGCTTGAGAACCGCCGAAACGGGCGATTCAGTGTCGTCAACGCGTCGTCGGACCTGCAGGCGGGGCAGGGCCTCGCTCATGGCGTCTCCTCGGTCGTGAAGCCGTCGAGATAGGCCTTGATCGCCCCTTCGTTGGACTTGGGCTTCACCACCGCCGTCACCCCACGCGAGAACGCCTCGCCAATGTCCCGGGTCAGGGACTGCTGAACCAGACCGGACACCTGAGCCACCAGCTGCGGATCAGGGTTCGCGCCTCCCGGCTCGATCCCTTCGACACGGACGACCCATGGCTCGCCCTGATTGTCCCTCACCACCGAGGCGACCCCTGCATTGAGAGCGAAGACGCCCTCGACAATGGCCGGATCGAGACCCGCCGCATTGGCCCGGGTGACCGGCTCGGGAAGAGTGATCACTCGGAGCTTCGCTGCTGCCGCCGCCGCTTCGAACGTCTTGCCGCCCTGAACGGCCGCCACAACGCCGCCAGCCGCCTTCTCCGCGGCCTCGACCTGCTTGGCGGCGAGGTAAAGAGGCGGCAGCCGAGCGCTGACCTCCTCAAAGGCGGGGGTGCGGGCCGGAACAATCGTATCAACGCGCAGGATCAGCCTTTCGCCGTCGGCCTCCACAATCTGACCGACTTCCCCGGCGCTGAGGGCGAAGACGGCGCTCACAGCCTCGGGATGCCGGGCCAGAAGGCCAGGCTGCGCGCCCCCTTCAAATCGCCCCGAACCATCCACCGGAGCGAAGGCGATCACGGGCGCGCCAAGCTCTGAACCGATGTCCTCGAGCGACGCACCGCCGCTCACCATGTCGTAAACCATCTCCTCGGAATCGTCGAAGAGCTTGCCAGCGCCCCGCCGCGCCACGTCCATCGAGAGGGTTTCCTCCAGCTGGACGAAGGGGGTGGCTTCCCCAGGGATTACGGAGCGTATCTGAACGCCCACAAAAGACTCCCCAAGCGGCATCGGTCCGAAGGTTTCTCCCTTCGGCAGAGCGAACACGGTGTCGGAGTAAGCCTTATCCGTCAGATCGGCCGCCTTGACCTGAAGGACCGCCAGCGTCACGCCGGGGGTCGCGGCCGCGGCCGCCTCAAGAGACTTTCCCTGCTTGACGCCGTCGACCACGTCCTGAACCGCCTTCTGCGTTGCGGCAGTGAACTGGGCGATTTCGCGGGTTTCCGGGCCGGAGAACTCACGGATGCGACGATCATACTCCGCCTTCACATCGGCCGGATCGACCTTCACCTTGTCGAGAAAATCCTCCGGCGAATAGCTGACAGCGGCGAGAATGCGACGCTCCGGCTGAGCGAAGGCCGCGCTGCGTTCCTGGTAGAAGGCCTTGAGGTCAGCTTCGCTGGGCGGCGGGATGACGGGAAGGCTGGCCTCGGTGAGGCGAGCGACCGTCAGGGTCCGGCGTTCACTGAGAAAGGTGATGATGGGCCGCGACAGGATCTCCGGCGCGCGCAGACCTCCGAGCGCCGCCTGGCGCAGATAATCGTAGGTCAGGCTGTCCTGAAGATAGGTCTCGAACTGAGGGACCGTGTAACCCTGTTCACTCGCGTAACGGGCGATCGCATCCCGATCGACCTGGCCCAGACCGTTCTGAAAGGCGGGAGCGCCGTCGATAATCTCTGCGACGGCCACCGGGCTCGCCCGCAGGCCGATGCGATCGGCGTAGGCGAGGGCGGTGAGCTGCTGGGTCAGCTCCTGAACGATCGCCTGCGGAATCCCGCGCTCGGCGGCCTGAGCCTGGGAGAGGATTTCTCCGTTCTCTTCGCGTATGGAGCGAATTTCCTGATCCAGGGTTCTTGAGACGTCGCGGGCGCCCAGAGAGCGCTCCCCGGCGCTCACAAAGCCTCCTCCGGAGACGCCTGAGAAGGGATCTGTGACCCCGAAGACGCCGAAACTGATGATGAGAAGCGCAAACAGGCCCAGGGCCCATTTGGACTTCACGAATGAACGCATGACAGACATCATCGGCGCGTTTCCCTCAGCAGGATAAGAGACCCGTCGCCATGGGAGACGGCGTCCCTCCGGCGGCCCGCCCGGTCAGGCTTGTCGCCAGGATCAGGGCTTGCTAGGCGAGGCCTCTCTCTTAGGCAAGGCGCGTCTGGCATGACCGAACGTAAAAAGCTTGTCGCCGGCAACTGGAAAATGAACGGATCCCGCGCTTCGGCGAACGAGATTCGGGCGATGATCGAGGGCGCAGAGGCCCTTCGCGACCGGGTGGAGATGGCGATCTGCCCGCCTGCGGTTCTGGCGGGGCTGGCGGGAGAGCTCCTCTCGGGCGCCGCGCTCGGCCTCGGGGGACAGGACTGTCACGCCGAACGCGCCGGGGCGTTTACGGGCGATATCAGCGCGGAAATGTGGGCGGATGTCGGGGCGCGCTATGTTCTCGTCGGACACTCTGAGCGCCGCACCGCCCATGGCGAAACCTCGGACATGGTGAACGCCAAGGCGAGCGCGGTGCTGCGCGCCGGCCTGCAGCCGGTCATCTGCCTCGGCGAGAGCCTGAGCGAGCGGAAGGCCGGGGCGACCCTGTCCGTCATCTCCGATCAGCTCGAGCGCTCCACCCCCATTCCTGACGAGACGGCGGGGATCGTGATCGCCTACGAACCGGTCTGGGCGATCGGAACCGGCCTCACCCCGACGCTGGATCAGGTGGCTGAAGCCCACGGCCGCCTCAGGGAGGCGCTGTGCGACCGGCTCGGAGACAGGGGCAGGGGCGTGCGGATCCTCTACGGGGGCTCGGTGAAACCCGATAATGCGGCCGTCCTGATGTCGACCCCGAACGTCGACGGGGCTCTGGTGGGGGGAGCGAGCCTGAAAGCGGCCGATTTTCTGGCGATCGCCCGGGCGTCTGTAGGCCTCTGAAGCCCCTTCTGACCCTATAGACGCGCAGGAAAGGGCTTGGCCGCGGGCTCCGGACGTGCTTTGAGGCGGCTGGCGTTTCCTGCGGTAAAGCTGTTCCATGCTCAACGTTCTCCTGGTTATTCACCTCCTTGCGTGCATCGCGCTGGTGGTCCTCGTCATGCTCCAGCGCTCTGAAGGGGGCGCCCTGGGAATGGGCGGCGGCGGAAGCGGATCCGGGCTGATTTCCGGGCGTGGGGTCGCCAATGTGCTCTCACGGGCGACCATGATCCTGGCTGCGGTCTTCTTTGTGACCAGCCTGACGCTGACGCGCCTCAACACGGAGGAGGCCCGCGCCCCGTCGGGCGTGCAGAGAGAACTTGAGAAGCGGGAGGGCGACATGTTCGACCCGCTCGCCGCTCCCGGCGCGCCGGCCCCTGCCGGAGCCCCGGCCTCGGCGGCGCCGCCGGCGCCAGCCCCGGCCGACCCTCTGGCCCCCGCCGCTCCGGCGGCCACGCAGGCAGTTCCTGCGGCGCCTGGGCCCGCTCCTGCGGCGACCCCCGGACCCGCCGAGCCGACCCAGCCGACCGTTCAGCAACAAAACGGTGGGTAACCCGGGCGTGACATCTCGGCGCCTCGCCCAATCGACCCCGAATCGCTAGACTGTTGATCCGTGATGAAGCGTTTTATCTTCATAACGGGAGGCGTTGTGTCCTCCCTCGGGAAGGGCATAGCTTCGGCTTCGCTCGGCGCGCTGCTTCAGGCGCGTGGATATCGCGTGCGCCTGCGCAAGCTCGACCCCTATCTCAACGTCGACCCTGGAACGATGTCGCCGACGCAGCACGGGGAAGTGTTCGTCACGGACGACGGGGCGGAGACGGACCTCGACCTTGGGCATTACGAACGCTTCACCGGCGTCAGCGCCAAACGATCAGACAACACCACGACAGGCCGCATCTATCAGTCCATCCTTGAACGGGAGAGACGCGGAGATTTCCTCGGAGCGACGCTGCAGGTCATTCCGCATGTCACCGATGCGATCAAAGATTTCATCCGGGCCGACAGCGATGATGTGGATTTCGTGCTGTGCGAAATCGGAGGCACGGTCGGGGATATCGAAGGGCTGCCCTTTTTCGAGGCCATACGGCAGTTCGGCCAGGAACTCGGTCGCGAGCAGTGCGTCTATATCCACCTTACCCTGCTGCCCTACATCGCCACAGCGGGCGAGATGAAGACGAAGCCGACGCAGCACTCGGTCAAGGAGCTGCGTTCAATCGGAATTCAGCCCGACATCCTGCTGTGCCGCGCCCCTTTCCCCATTCCCTCGGATGAACGGCGGAAGATCGCGCTTTTCTGCAATGTGCGCCCGGAAAGCGTGATCGAAGCGCTGGACGCCCGTCACATCTATGACGTTCCTCTCGAATACCACGCCCGAGGCCTCGACGAGGAAGTGCTGCGCCATTTCCGACTCGATGACGCCCGATCCCCGGACCTTTCCCGTTGGCGGCATGTCTCAGAGACGCTGGCGCGTCCTGACGGATCGGTCACCATCGCCATCGTGGGCAAGTATGTGGCGCTGCATGACGCTTACAAGTCTGTGGTTGAAGCGCTGGGCCATGGCGGGCTCGCCAACCGGGTCGGGGTCGAGCTGCGATGGATCCCGAGCGACAAGTTCGACGATCCGGACAGCGATCTCAGCGAACTCGATGAGGTCGACGGGGTGCTCCTTCCTGGAGGCTTCGGAGAGCGCGGCGCCCTCGGAAAAATGCGCGCGGCGGGATATGCCCGTCGCCACAAACTGCCCTGTTTCGGCATCTGCTATGGAATGCAGCTCGCCGTAATCGAGCTCGCCCGCAATCTCGCGGGCATCGCCGGCGCCGGCACCACGGAGTTCGGACGTCCGGACGTGCCGGTGGTGGGTCTGATGGGAGAATGGACGCGCGGCAACACACGGGAAGTGCGCGAGCAGGGGGGCGATCTCGGCGGGACGATGAGACTGGGGGCCTATCCGGCGGTCCTGCGAGCGGGCAGCCGGGTTGCGGCCATTTATGGAACCGACACCATCAGCGAGCGCCACAGGCATCGCTATGAAGTGAACGCCTCCGTGATCTCGCAGCTTGAGCCTCACGGCGTGGTGTTTTCCGGAATGTCTCCGGACGGCCGCCTGCCGGAAATCGTCGAGCTGACGGACCATCCCTGGTTTATCGGCGTTCAGTTTCATCCCGAGCTGAAGTCGCGTCCCTTCGATCCCCACCCGCTGTTCACCTCCTTCATCGCGGCCGCCGTCGAGCAAAGCCGCCTCGTCTAGGCTCAGCGCCCCGGCAGGACGTCGAAGGCGACCGTCAGACGACGGGCGTCGCCTTCGAAGGGATGAGTGCCGTGCCACATGTAAGCCGGAAACAGGACCAGTCGGCCCGCGACAGGCTGAACGTCGTATTCGGCTTCAAGGCGCGGCGATGTAACGACACCCGGGCGCCCGAAACGCAGCCATCCCTCTTTGCCGGGCCGATCGACCGTGCGGATGTGCAGGGCGGATGAAATCCACCCCATGGGATGGACGTGGTCGATGTGAAACCCGCCGGGACGAAGGCGAACCGACCACATGCCCTCGATGGCGTAAGACGCTGTCCGACGACGTCGGAGAGGATCCAATCCCTCTCCCAGCCCTTCGATATAAGCCCGCACGGCTCCGTCGAGAGCGGCGGGCAGGGCCCGTATCGCGGGATCGTCGGCCTGAAGGAGATGGGCGGCCTGACTTCCTCTTCGCAGCGACTGATGAAAAGGCTCCGCCTCGTAGGCGTGGATCGCCTCGAGCGCTCGGGTCAGATCCTGAAGATACGCTGCCCGATCAGGCCAGCCGGACGGGGCGTCGATGTCGAACGCCCTCACAAGGGATGGATAATCGAACAGCTCGTCATAGGTCCGATCGCCAAGCATACGCAGCGCCGTCGCCTCAAGCGCTATTGCGTGCTGGTTCGTCGGCGCCGTCTCGCGGAGACGGGCGGCGACCGTGGCCGCCCGGCGGGCGTCCCCGGTCATCAGACAGGCCTCCGCCAGGGTGATCAGCACCGGGGGATGAGGCGGCAGCCGCGCGTTCGCCTGCTCGGCGAAGGCCAGGGCGGCGGCCGGATCGCCGGCGGCTCCGGCAGCCTGAGAGGCGAGGAGAGCGAGGCCGCCATCACCGGGCGCCTTGGCGCATAACCCGGCCAGACCATCGGCGCTTTCCTGCAATCGACCGGCCGTCGAAAGGATTTCAGAGCGAATCACCGAGAGACGGACATCCTCCGAGGCCGAATGCCGGGCTCGCTCCAGTCCCGCGAGCGCCCGATCGGGATCGCCGTCGCGCATCCAGCGGAGCTGGGCGAGCTCCCTGTGAGCGTCGTAGAGGTCCCGCCGGCGTGCAATCGCCGCCTCAAACGCCTGCTCGGCCGCATCATGACGGCCCAGAGCCTCCTCGCAACGCGCCAGAACCAGCCAGGTTTCCGCTGCGTCAAGACCTTTCAGAAAGGCGGACCGCAGATGGGGCTCAGCCTCCCGCCAACGGCCGGCGTCGCCCAGCGCGCCAGCGAGATTGTGCTCGGCCACCGCGCTTGCTGGGTTAACCGAGACGGCCTGACGGTAGAGCCCCAGCGCCTCCTCGAGGCGGCCGGCCGCCTTGAGCGCATGGGCCTCCCGCATCAGGGCGGCGGCGTCGGGGGAAGGGGAGGCCATGAGGGATTGCCCGAGGGGAGCGAGAAGGCGGTCTTGCAGGGACGCATATCAGCGCGTATGAAGCGCGCTCGCAAGGACGGGGCGACCCGGCCTCCATCCCTTTTTTGTCATCTTCCGAGGCGTTCATGGCCGTTCCCAAGCGAAAGACCTCTCCTTCCAAGCGCGGTATGCGCCGTTCTCATGACCGTCTGGTCGGCGCCGCGTACATTGAAGACGCCGAGACGGGCGAGCTCCGCCGTCCGCACCATGTCGACCCGAAGACCGGACTTTATCGCGGCAAGCAGATCCTGACGCCGAGCGAGGACTAATCCGCCTGCGGCCGGGCGACCGCGTCCGGCCAACCTTGTCAGGCGGGGGGGCCGCCTTCCACGTCTTGAAGAGGGTTTGCTCGTGACCGAGATCGTCGATGTTTACGCCCGGGAAATCCTCGACAGCCGGGGAAATCCGACGGTCGAAGCGGAGGTCACGCTCGAGGACGGATCAACCGGCCGGGCGGCCGTTCCTTCGGGGGCATCGACCGGGGCTCACGAAGCCGTCGAGCTTCGCGATGGCGACGCATCGCGATATCGCGGGAAGGGCGTCCTTCGGGCCGTCGAGGCGGTCAATCAAGAGATCTGCTCTGCGATCACGGGCATGGAGGCGGAGGATCAGCGGCTGATCGACGCCGCTCTGATCGATCTGGACGGCACGGAGAACAAATCACGGCTGGGAGCCAACGCCATTCTCGGCGTTTCGCTCGCTGTCTCGAAAGCAGCCGCCAACGCCGCCGGCCTGCCGCTGTATCGCTATGTCGGCGGGGCCAACGCCCATATCCTGCCGACCCCCATGATGAACATCATCAATGGCGGGGCGCACGCCGACAATCCGATCGACATCCAGGAATTCATGATCATGCCGGTCGGGGCGCCGACCTTCGCCGAAGCCCTGCGCTGCGGAGCTGAGGTGTTCCACGCCCTGAAGAAGAACCTCTCCGAGGCGGGCCATAACACCAATGTCGGGGATGAAGGCGGATTTGCGCCCAATATCGGATCAACCCAGGAAGCCATCGAGCTGATCCTGCGTTCCGTGGAGACGGCCGGCTATCTTCCCGGAGAAGATGTCGTCCTCGCGCTCGACGCCGCCTCGACCGAGTTCTTCCGGGCCGGCCGTTACGAGCTGAGCGGCGAGAGCAAGTCGCTCACATCCGAGGCGTTCGCCGACTATCTCGCAGATCTTGTGAAGCGATATCCGATCGTCTCCATCGAGGACGGCATGGCGGAAGACGACTGGGCGGGATGGAAAGCCCTGACCGACCGCGTCGGAGACCGTTGCCAGCTCGTCGGAGACGACCTGTTTGTGACCAACACGGAACGTCTCGCCCGGGGGATCGAAGAGCGCATCGCCAACGCGATCCTGGTGAAGGTCAATCAGATCGGCACGCTGACCGAGACGCTGGAAGCGGTGTCTCTGGCGCAGATCAACCGCTATGGGGCTGTCATGTCCCACAGGTCAGGGGAGACTGAGGACGCAACGATCGCCGATCTCGCAGTCGCCACGAACTGCGGTCAGATCAAGACAGGCTCTCTGGCGCGCTCAGACAGACTCGCCAAGTATAATCAGCTTCTTCGAATCGAAGAGGAACTCGATTCTCAGGCGCGATATCTTGGCCGTTCGGCGCTGAGATTCTGACGATTGCGCAGATGGTGGCTTTAAGCCGCCCGACGACTTGAGATGCCGTTGTTCACGGCCCATTAACCCTCCGCAGGTCTTGTCGCCTCCGTGGTGTCGTACGGACCGATGGGGCGATGACAGGGGTCAGAATATATCTCGTGGTGGGGCTGTTCAGCGCAGTCCTTCTTTATTTCTGCTATCACGCGCTGGCGGGCGAGCAGGGTCTTGCTCGCTGGGCGGAGCTTCAGGCTCAGGAGATCACCCTGCGCAAAGAGCTCGCGACCCTCGAGACCGAGCGCGACCGTCTCCTGGTCAATCTGACCCGTCTTCGCGATTCCACGCTCGATCTGGACTATGTCGAAGAACTGGCCCGCACCAAGCTCTCCTACAGCCGCGCTGACGAGCTTATCATCGCCGTGCGCTGATTTGACTGTCGGGGACCGCGCACCTACATCGACAAGGTGAGCGCCCTCAATGCAAGGATCCGCCGCCCGTGACCTCTTCCTCCCAGGACGACGCCGCCCCGACCTCCAGCCAGACAGCGCCTCCGGCAGGCCCAACGCCGCCGCGCCCGAAACGGCGCAGAGCCGAACCTGGACGGGCGGCGCTTCTCGCCATGTATCGGGAAATGCTTCTCATCCGGCGCTTCGAGGAAAAAGCCGGACAACTCTACGGCATGGGCCTCATCGCCGGTTTCTGCCACCTCTATATCGGTCAGGAGGCGGTGGTCGTCGGCGTCCAGTCCGTGCTTGAGCCTCAGGACCAGGTGATCACCGGCTATCGCGACCATGGCCACATGCTGGCTGCCGGCATGAATGCGCGAGGCGTGATGGCGGAGCTGACGGGCCGCTCCGGAGGATACTCCCGGGGCAAGGGCGGCTCGATGCACATGTTCAGCCAGGAGAAGAACTTCTATGGCGGTCACGGCATCGTCGGAGCGCAGGCGCCCATCGGGGCCGGGCTTGCCTTCGCCAACCGCTATCTGGGAACGGATGCCGTCAGTCTGACCTATTTCGGAGACGGGGCGTCCAATCAGGGACAGGTTTATGAGGCCTTCAACATGGCCTCCCTCTGGAAGCTTCCGGTCGTGTTCGTGATCGAAAACAACCAATACGCTATGGGAACGTCCGTGGCCCGGGCCTCCGCGGAGACAGAGCTTTATAAGCGCGGCCTCTCCTTTGAGATCCCAGGCGCCGAAGTGGATGGAATGGATGTGCTCGCTGTTCGCCGGGCCGCCGGCCGCGCCGTCGATCGCGCGCGGGCCGGAGAGGGGCCGTTCATACTGGAAATGAAGACCTATCGCTATCGGGGACATTCCATGTCCGACCCCGCCAAGTACCGAAGCCGGGAAGAAGTCGCCGAGATGCGAGACCGTCATGATCCGATCGATATGCTGAAGCGACGCCTTCTCGAGCGCGGTGAGGCGAGCGAGGAAGACCTTCGCCGGATCGAGACAGACGTGAAGGAGATCGTGAACGACAGCGCCGAGTTCGCACAGACGTGTCCCGAGCCGGATCCGTCCGAACTCTGGACCGACGTGCTCGCGGAGATCTGAGACCCATGGTGATCGATATCCTGATGCCGGCCCTTTCTCCCACGATGGAAGAGGGAGCGCTTGCCCGGTGGCTCGTCGCCCCCGGCGACCGGGTCCGACCGGGCGACATTCTCGCGGAAATCGAAACCGACAAGGCGGTCATGGAGGTCGAGGCTGTCGATGAAGGCGTGATCGAGACGCTGGTGACGCCGGCCGGCTCCAGCGGGGTCAAGGTCAACGCCGTGATCGCCCGACTGAGAACGGATGAGCGGTCAGGGGTCTCAGCCGGGGCGAGCGCACCCGCTGCCCCGATCCGTTCGGCGCCCTCACATCCGCCCGAAACCGCGCCGTCTTCGCCCAGACCCTCGCCCCCGCGGGCTGCCGAGCCCATCGCTGCGTCCGTCGTCGCCGGCGACCCGGCGCAGAACCGCGCGGTGCGGCGCGTCACTGTGCGCGACGCCCTTCGGGATGCTCTGGCTGAGGAAATGCGGCGGGATCCCCGGGTCTTCCTGATGGGCGAAGAGGTCGGTCAGTATCAGGGGGCCTACAAGGTCTCCCGCGGACTGCTGGAAGAGTTCGGCGACAAAAGGGTCATCGATACGCCCATCACCGAATACGGCTTTGCAGGCCTTGGGGTCGGAGCGGCCTTTGCCGGTCTTCGTCCGGTTGTCGAGTTCATGACGTTCAACTTCGCGATGCAGGCCATCGACCACATCATCAACTCAGCCGCCAAGACGCGCTATATGTCGGGCGGTCAGATGTCCTGTCCGATCGTCTTCCGCGGTCCTAACGGAGCGGCGAGCCGGGTGGGCGCGCAGCACAGTCAGGATTTCTCAGCCTGGTACGGTCACGTTCCCGGCCTCAAAGTGGTCGCCCCTTATGACGCCGCCGATGCGAAGGGCCTCCTCAAGGCGGCCATCCGTGATCCGAACCCCGTCGTCTTCCTCGAACATGAGCTGCTCTACGGCCTCGAATTCGATGTTCCCGAGGGCGAGGATGTGCTCGAGCCGATCGGCAAGGCGCGCATCCGACGCGAAGGCCGGGACGTCACCCTGACGGCTCACTCAAGAATGGTCCGGTTCGCGCTGGAGGCCGCCGAGCGGCTGGAGCAGGAGGGAATATCTGCGGAGGTCATCGACCTCCGGAGCCTGAGGCCCCTCGACATGGACACCATCGTTGCGAGCGTCGCCAAAACCTCGAGGCTCGTCTGCTGCGAGGAGGGCTGGCGTCCCTTCGGCGTCGGAGCGGAGATCGTGGCCCGGGTGGTCGAGGAGGCCTTCGACTGGCTGGACGCTCCACCGCTGCGCGTGACCCAAAAGGACGTGCCCTTGCCCTATGCAGCCAATCTTGAGGCCCTGTCTCTGCCGGGAACGAACGACATCGTGACCGCCGTTCGCGCGCTGCTTCACAGGGGAGACGGGGCATGAAGACAACCGTCACCATGCCCGCGCTCTCCCCGACCATGGAGGAAGGCGCCCTCAGGAAGTGGATGGTCAAGGTCGGCGACCGCGTGCGTCCGGGAGATATCCTCGCCGAGATTGAAACGGACAAGGCGACCATGGAGGTCGAAGCGGTCGAGGAGGGCGTGATCGTCCGTCTTCTGGTTCCCGAAGGAAGCGAAGGGGTGAAGGTCAATTCCGTCATCGCGGAACTTGAAAGCGAGGGGTCGCCGGGAGCTGCGGTCGTCGCCTCGCCTGCGCCAGCCGCGCTCACGGCTCCGGCCGCTCCCCCTCCCGGGCGGACAGATCCTGCCCCTGCAGTCGTTTCACGGGCAGCCGTTGCGCCGAGGGCGGAACACGGCCGGCGCGTTCGGGCCTCGCCCCTGGCGAGACGCCTTGCAGCTGAACGCGGCGTTGACATCGCCGGCGTGACCGGAAGCGGACCTCAGGGACGCATCGTTCGGGCCGATATCGAAGCGCTTGCCTCTGGATCAAAAGCCGGGACAGGCCCATCCCGAGCCGCAAGCCCGCCGGGTTCCCCGGCAGGAGGCTTCAGTCTCATCGAGCCGGCGACACTCGATGACCGCATCTACCCGCCAGGGTCCTATGAGCTCACTCCACTGGACGGCGTCCGGCGCATAGCGGCCCGCCGCCTGACCCAGAGCTTCATGCAGGTCCCGCATTTTCCACTGACCGTGGATTTAGAGATCGATCGCCTGCTTTCGGCCCGTCGCGCCATGAACGAGACGATGTCAGACGGGGGAAAGATCTCCGTCAACGACATGCTGATCAAGGCTGCGGCGCTCTCGCTGATCGCGGAGCCGGACGCCAATGCGAGTTTCACCGACAGGGGTATAGCCCGGCACAAGTCAGCTCACGTCTCAATGGCGGTGGCCATTGAGGGCGGACTGATCACGCCGGTCATCCGCGACGCGCAGACCAAGGGGCTCGCTCAGATCGCCGCTGAGACCCGCGATCTCGCGGCAAGAGCCAGATCCCGCAAGCTGACCCCGCAGGAGTATATGGGCGGCACGTTCTCCATCTCGAACCTCGGCATGTTCGGCATTCGCTCCTTCTCCTCCATTCTCAATCCGCCGGAGGGAATGATCCTCTCGGTCGGGGAGGGCAGCCTCAGACCGGTTGTCCGCAATGGCGAGCTCGCCACGGCGACAGTGATGACGGTGACGCTGACGTGCGATCACAGGGTGGTGGACGGGGCTGTCGGCGCACGCTGGCTTCAGCATTTCAGGCAGTTCGTTGAAACGCCGGAGGCGATGCTGCTCTGACCTTGCGCAGTCGGCGGTGCGGTCGACCGCTTTTCGGGCAGAGCGGGGTCCGCTAGGTGTACGTCCAGACAGAGCGCTCCCCGGATCAGGCGGGGCGCGCAAACGGGAGACAACGACAATGAAACTATCCATGATCCTCGCGGGCGTCCTGCTCGCCGCATCCACGGCCGCCCCTGCGGTCGCTGAAGAGACGATCCGCTTTCCGGAGAAGATCCAGAGATCGGATTTTCTGGCTGCATTCGCCGACACCGGTCCGGTCTTCATCGGCGGGCAGCCGACCGCCGATGCGCTTCGTCAGCTGGTCTCCGAGGGCGTAACCACGATCATCAATCTGCGGACGCCGCGGGAGATGGACAACCGGAAGGTGGTGCCCTTCGACGAGGCCGCTCTGCTTTCCGAACTCGGGGTGGAGTATATCCACGTTCCGCTCGACGGCATGGCTAATCCGTATACGCCGGAAGCCGTCGATAAGGTCGCCGCCGCCATCTCCTCGGCGAAGGGCAAGGTGCTTCTTCACTGCACCATCGCCTGGCGCGCAAGCCATATGTGGGCGGCCTATCTCGTGAAGCACAAGGGATACAGTCTCGAGGACGCGCTTCGTCATGCCGAAGCCATCAATTTCAATGGCTACAAGGCCCCTGATCCGCAGCCGGTGGAAGGACTTCTGGGCATATCGCTGAAGCCAGCTGCCCCGGCCGAGACGAACTGATCGGGAAAAATGCTCGCCCTGCGGCGTGAATGGATCGGGAGAGAGAGCAGCCTATGGCCGAACAAAAGACCTATGATCTGATCGTGATCGGATCGGGCCCGGGCGGCTATGTGGCGGCCATCCGCGCCTCACAGCTCGGACTGAAAACCGCGATCGTTGAAGGGGCTGATCTGGGAGGGGTGTGCCTCAACTGGGGGTGTATTCCCACCAAGGCCCTTCTTCGATCGGCCGAGGTGCTCCATCTGGCGAAGGAGGCCTCTTCCTTCGGCGTGAATGCGACGTCAGCGACCCCGGATCTTCCGGCCATGGTCGCCCGTTCCAGAGCGATTGCAGGACAGTTGTCTTCCGGGGTCTCCTTCCTGATGAAGAAGCATCGGATCGATGTCCTGCGAGGCTGGGCGCGGCTGGAGGCCGGTCAGCCTGCGCCGCGCGTCGTGATCGAGAGAGGAAAGGACGCCGGCGTCCATCAGTCCCGCTTCGTTCTGCTCGCGACCGGGGCGCGGGCCCGCGAGGCGCCGGCTTCAGGACTGAAGGCCGCCGGAGGCGTCGTCTGGACCTATCGCGAAGCCATGACGCCAGACATCCTTCCCGGACGATTGCTGGTCATCGGCTCGGGCGCCATCGGGATCGAGTTCGCCTCGTTCTACCGGACCCTCGGTTCAGAGGTCACGATCGTGGAGGCGCTTGATCGGATCCTGCCGGTCGAGGATGCGGAGATTTCCGCCTTCATGACCCGGCAGTTCTCGCGCCAGGGTATGCGGATCATGACCTCGGCAAGCGTGGAATCCCTGACGGTCGACGAGACCGGGGCGAGGGCGCAGATCCGCACGGGCGAAACCCGCGCGCCGGTCGAGGCCGACCGGGTCATTCTCGCCATCGGCATCGTCGGCAATGTCGAAGGCCTGGGGCTTGAGGCGCTCGGCGTCCGCATCGAGCGAACACACGTGATCGTGGACGATCGCGGACGAACGGGCGTGCCCGGGCTTTTTGCGATCGGGGATCTGACCGGGGGCCCTTGGCTTGCTCACAAGGCGATGCATGAAGGCGTCGCGGCTGTCGAGGCGATGGCGGGGCTTGCGTCCGCACACCCCTTCGAGACCTGGAACATCCCGGGATGCACCTATTCGCACCCACAGGTCGCCTCGGTCGGTCTGACTGAAGAGGCGGCGAAGGCAAAAGGCCGAAAAATCCGCGTCGGCCGCTTTCCCTTCCTCGGCAACGGGAAGGCGATTGCGCTCGGCGAGACGGAGGGAATGATCAAAACGATCTTCGACGAGACCACGGGCGAGCTTCTTGGAGCCCATCTCGCAGGCGAGGGCGTTACTGAACTGATTCAGGGTTTCGCCATCGCGCGACAGGGAGAACTCACCGAAGCCGAGCTGATGGCGACCGTGTTTCCCCATCCGACGCTGTCGGAGATGATGCACGAAAGCGTCCTGGCCGCGTACGGGCGCCCTCTTCACATCTGAAGTCTCGGCCTGGTCAGGGCTCTGATACGGCAGGAACCACCTCATCCGAGGCTGAAGCCATGACCGCCGCCAGCTTCTGGACAGCCCCGATGTCCATTTTTCCGGTGCCAAGAACGGGAATGGACGGCACGACATAGAGCTTCCTGGGAAGGCTCAGCTCGTTGACACCGTGATCCTGGGCCCAGCGCTGGAGCTCCTGGCGCTCCGCCTTCGGATTTGTGGTGAGAAGCACGATCTGCTCTCCCTTGCGCTTATCAGGCAGCACTGCGGCGGCGTGCTCATGATCGCGCCACAGAGTCGAGGCGCAGTTCTCAACGACCGCAAGCGAGACCATCTCACCGCCGATTTTGGCGAAGCGCTTGAGACGACCGCGAATGGTCAGATATCCGTCCGCATCCATGGAGACGATGTCGCCCGTGTCGTGCCAGCCGTCCGAGAGGGCCTGAAGTTCGCCCGGACGATCGGTCATCAGATAACCGGCCATGACGTTGGGCCCGCGTACGAACATGCGTCCGCCGTCTGAAATGCCAGGCACCGGCTCGAACCGGACCTCCATTCCCGGCAGCATGCGTCCGACCGTGCCGGCCCGATTGAGACCCGGCTGATTGACCGCAATAACCGGAGCCGCTTCCGTGGCGCCATAACCTTCAAGAAGCTCGACGTTGAAACGCCGCCTGACAAGCTGACGCGTTTCGTCACGAACCCTTTCGGCCCCGCAGACCGCAAAGCGAAGCTTGCCCAGCTCATCGCCCTGGCAGGCCCGAATGTACTGATTGAGGAAGGTGTCCGTGGCGAAGAGGATGGTCGAGCCGGTCGACTCGACCCGGCTCGGAATGATTTTGACGTGCAGCGGCGTGGGATAGAGCACTGACTTCATGCCGGTCAGCAAAGGAAGAAGCGCCCCAGCGGTCAGTCCGAAGCAGTGAAAGATAGGCAGAGGATTGAACAGGACGTCGTTCGGCGTGAGGGCGACGGGCACATGAGCCAGGATCTGATGGACGTTGGCGACGATGTTCTGATGGGTCAGGACAACTCCCTTCGGATCGCCTTCGGTTCCTGAGGTGAACAGGATGACCGCCGGATCTTCAGGGCGGGCGGGCGCGGCGAACGCCCAGGGGGCTGAAGGCCCGATGGCGCCGGCAGCCTTGTCGCCGACCCCGAGGCTCGACCGGACGTCCTCAAGATAGATGAACTCCGCCGAGGAGCGAAGCTCATCGACCAGCGGCTGGAGTTCTCCCTTCTCGATGAAAGCGTGGGCGGTGACGATCCGCTTCACGCGCCCGGCAGAGAGGGCGGCCTTGATGTTTCGCGCCCCCGCCGTGAAGTTGAGCATCGCCGGGGTTCTTCCAAATGCGCTGAGCGCGAAGAAGGCGATGACGGCGCCTGCGCCGGTCGGCAGCATGACGCCGACCGCTTCGCCGCGCTGGGTGCCCTTCTTGAGCGCCGATCCGAGTGCGAAGGCCGCTCGGATGATCTCGTCATAGGTCAGCTTCCGGTCGTCGGCGTCATGAATGGCGACCTTGCGCCCGCCATATTCCTTGCGCGCGGCGAGAAGCGCCTCGAACACGGAGCGTTTCGTGTTGCCGACATTATACGCAGACCGGACAGACCCCATCTTCGCTCTCCCTGCCGCCCGCCTGCCGCGGGGCTCGTCTCGTGACATTTCGGTTAGTATAGCTCACGAGACGGCGAGGACAAATCGTCCCAGATCCGCCATTGATCCCGGCGGGTTCTCGTTTGGCCTGTTTCCACAGCCGCCCGTTCAGGTTAAAAACGCCCATGGCGACACTCTTCGACAACCGCAGCGGACAAACGCCCCCATCCTCGGGCGACGATGCAGGCCGCGGCCCGCGTCATCCGGAGAAGCGTCATCGGCCGGACACCCCGCTCGTGCGCAAGCCGGCCTGGATCCGGGTCAAAGCCCCGACGAGCGAAGGGTATCTGGAGACCCGGTCCATCGTTCGCGATGCGAGGGTCGCGACCGTGTGCGAGGAGGCCAGCTGCCCGAATATCGGCGAATGCTGGTCAAAAAAGCACGCCACCATGATGATCATGGGCGATACCTGCACGAGAGCCTGCGCGTTCTGCAATGTGCGTACCGGCCAGCCGGCGGCTCTTGACGCCGATGAACCGCGTCGCGTCGGAGCGGCTGTGGCGACGATGGGTCTTGAGCATGTGGTGATCACCTCGGTTGACCGCGATGATCTTGCGGACGGAGGCGCCGCACATTTTGCAGCGACGGTGCGGGCGATCAGAGAGGCGTCGCCGAACTCGACGATCGAGATCCTCACGCCGGATTTCCTGCGCAAGGGACGGGCTGCGGATCTTGTCATCGACGCCGGACCCGACGTCTTCAATCACAATCTTGAGACGGTTCCGCGCCTCTACCTCTCGATCCGCCCGGGCTCCAGATATTATCATTCCCTGCGCCTTCTGGAGCGCGTGAAAGAGCGCGATCCGTCGCAGTTCACGAAGTCCGGCCTGATGGTCGGCCTCGGAGAGACAAAAGAAGAAGTGATGCAGGTGATGGACGATATGCGCTCTGCCGGCGTCGATTTCATCACCATCGGGCAGTACCTGCAGCCCTCCAGAAAGCACGCTCCGGTCGATCGCTTTGTGACGCCCGAGGAATTCCAGGCCCTCGACACCATTGCGCGCGCGAAAGGCTTCCTGATGTGCGCCTCAAGCCCGATGACGCGGTCCTCCTATCATGCGGGCGAGGATTTCGAGCGCCTGCGCGCAGCGCGACGAGCCATGCTTGTCGCTGGCGACGCCTGAGAGCCGCTCGGTGACGATATGCCGACGAACACTTCACTTACCCTACAGGGGCGAGGACGTGTTCGACCTGATCTCGGACGTCCGCCGCTATCCTGATTTCGTCAGGTGGCTCCGTCGATTGAGGGTCGTCTCGGAACAGACCCGAGAGGATGGCTGGACGGGTCGCGCAGAGACCACGGTTGGTTTCGGCGGATTTTCCGAGACATTCACCACCGACATCGAGACGAAGCGTTCGTCCATGACGGTTGATGTGGCCCTGGTGCGTGGTCCGCTCAGACGTCTGACCAACCGGTGGCGGATCACTCCGACGCCGACGGGATCGACAGTCGATTTTCACATAGACTTCGAGTTTCGGAACTTCCTTCTTCAGGCCCTTGCGGAAAGTAACCGGGACTTCGCCGTTCAGCGCCTGATCGAGTGCTTTCTGGAGGAAGCCGAGAGGCGGTTCGGATCCGCAAAGCGGCTGGCCGACCAACGCCCCGACGCCTCGGTCTGATCAGGTCATCGTCCGCCGAAGCATCTCCAGAGCCGTAACCAGGGTCAGGCGGCGAACCTCCGAACGGCCGACATCGCCGTGACGCATGACCTGATGGAAAACAGGACGGTTTTCACGGGCGACGGCGAAATGGACCGTCCCCACAGGCTTCAGAGGCGTGCCCCCTCCAGGGCCGGCGACGCCGGTGACGGCGACGGCGAGATTGGCCCGGGACTGGGATAACGCGCCCTCGGCCATGGCTCGCGCCACCGGTTCAGAGACGGCGCCCGCATCCGCGATCAGATCGCCGGGAACGCCAAGCATCTCCTCCTTGGCGCGGTTCGAATAAACGATGAACCCACGTTCGACGGTCGCCGAGGAACCCGGGATCTCCGTCAGAAGCGCCGCGATGAGGCCGCCGGTGCAGCTCTCGGCGGTCGCTATCTTCAGACGCCGCTGCTGGGCTTCATCCAGGGTCAGTCGCGCCAGCATCAGGAGATGGTCGTCAAACATCGTCTCCGGCCTCCACACACACACGCCGCCGCGGCGGCAAACATCGTCCGGCTCAGATGGGAGCCGGTCCAAGCAGAACCGCCGCGGATGCCGCGATCCCTTCTTCCCGGCCCAGAAAACCCAGTTTCTCGGTTGTGGTGGCCTTCACCGACACACAAGAGAGCGGCGCCCCCAGCGCTTCGGCGGTCGCAATCCGCATCGCTTCGCGGTGAGGCGCGATTTTCGGTCGTTCGCACATCAGGGTGATGTCGGCGTTGACGACCGCCATCCCCATTTTCTGAACCAGCTTGACGGCGTGCGTCAGGAAAATCAGGGACGAGGCGCCTTTCCAGGTCGGGTCAGAGGGCGGAAAGTGATCGCCGATATCCCCGAGCGCCGCCGCCCCGAGGATGGCGTCCGTCAGAGCGTGCCATCCGGCATCGGCGTCAGAGTGGCCCTTGAGGCCGCGGGAATGGGGGATCGCCACCCCGCACAGGGTGACAAAGTCGCCCTCGCCGAAGGCGTGGACGTCGAACCCCTCACCAATACGGAACGGGGGCGGGGAAAGAAGTCGCTCAGCGATCGCCAGATCCTCCGCATGCGTAATTTTCATGAGCTCCGCGCGGCCCGGCGTCAATGCGATGCGCGCGCGATCGGGCCCCAGCGCCGCCTCCACCAGAGCGAGGTCGTCGACCGCCGCTTCCGCCGCCTGTTCAAAGGCCCGGATGAGCGTCTCGGTACGAAAGGCCTGTGGGGTCTGTATGCGACGCAAGTTGTCGCGGGGAACCGTCCTCAACCGTCCATCCTCGCCCAGCTCCTTGACCGCATCGGTCAGGGTCAGGGCAGGGGCCGCCGCATCGGCCCCCTCCAGAGCCGCAAGCAGTTCGAGGATCACCTCCGGGGTCAGACCGGGACGGGCAGCGTCGTGGATCAGCACCGCAGCCGGGTCCAGATCAGCAAGGGCAGTGAGACCGGAGCGAACGGAATCCGTTCGCATCGCGCCGCCATGAGCCAGCCTGATCCGCTGTTGTTCGGGCAACAGGCCCCGGACATAGTCCTCATCCTGAGCGGGGACCACAACGACAACCCGGTCGATCGCAGGGCAGGCAAGGGCCGCCGTCACGCTCCAGAGAAGCATGGGTCTCCCGCCGACCTCGCGATACTGCTTGGCCGGCCCCTCGCCCATGCGGCGCCCCTCACCGGCCGCCACGATTATCAATCCGCAGGCGCCGGATATGCTTTTTGCCTTGTTTTTGACCACGGTAGAAATCTTTCGGCTGGGATTGGTCGTATGCTATGTTTAGGTTGCCTAAGTATTAGGCATAACTCGACTGAGTCTGTGAGGTTCATGTGTTTCAGATTGGCGCCGTCCCTTTGCCAGCGCCCGTATTTCTCGCCCCCATGTCGGGGGTGACAGATGCGGCGTTCAGAACGCAGGCGGCGTATTTCGACGCCCCGGCGGTCGTGACCGAGATGGTGGCCGGCTCCGAGCTGGCGCGCAAGAGCGAGGAATTCGTTCGTCGAGCCGCTCCTCATTCGGGTGGCGGCCCGTTCATTGTCCAGCTCGCCGGCCGGGAACCTCTCTGGATCCGGGTGGGGGCGGAGCTGGCCGCGGCGGCTGGGGCTGACATCATCGACATCAATATGGGTTGTCCGGCCAAACGCGTGACGGGCGGGCAGGCCGGGTCAGCCCTGATGCGGGAACCAGGCCTTGCGCGCGAGCTCATCGCGGCGGCGGTCGCCGCCAGCCCGAAGCCTGTCACGGTTAAAATGAGACTCGGCTGGGACGAGGATCGACTGAACGCCCCTGAACTGGCGCGCATAGCGGAAGGCGAAGGCGCCTCGATGATCACCGTGCACGGCCGGACCCGGAACCAGTTCTATGACGGTCAGGCGGACTGGACGAAGATCCGGGCGACGGTGGAGGCCGTTAGCCTGCCCGTTATCGCCAACGGAGATATTCTCGACACCGCCTCCGCCCGCATCTGCCTCGCGCGCTCGGGAGCCGCGGGGGTGATGGTGGGGCGCGGCGCTCTGGGCCGACCCTGGCGGCTCGCCGAAATCGCCGCAGGCCTTGAGGGAAAGGCGTTCAGTGCGCCGCCGCGCCAGGAGAGGCTGGCCTCCATGATCCGGCAGGTGTTCGACAGCGTGGAGCTCTATGGAGAAGGACTGGGCGTCCGGGTTGTCCGAAAGCACATCGCGGCCTTTTACGACGCATACTGCGAGGACGAGGGGCGGGAAGCTGATACGGGGACGCGCACCGGGCTCTGCCGGCTCGAACGCGCAGCCGACCTTGTGGAAGCTCTCGAGGCGGCCCTCTTCGAGGTGAGGCTCGCAGCATGAGACCCTCAGCCTCAATCGCAGCCGTCGCGGCCCATCCCGACCCTTATCGGATCCTTGACGCCATGCCCTTCGCGGTTCTGGCGCTGGACGTGAGCGATCGCATCACGTTTCTAAATCCTGCCGCCGAGACGCTCCTCGGCCGCAGCGCCCCCCTGCTGATCGGACGCTCGCTTGGCGACTGGGTGGCCCAGGACAGCCCCCTGTTCGATTTCATCATCCGGGCGAGGCGTGAAGGCGGGGTCGTTTCGGCCCGAGGCCTCAGGCTCTCGGGTCCGCAGATCCGGGGTCAGGATATCGATCTCTCAGCTGCGCCGGACGGGGAAGCCGGTCTCGTGCTGTCGCTGGCGGTGAGCCGCCCGCTCCAGGAGGAGAGCGCGGCAGAGGTCTCGGCCGTCGCGCAGGTGGCGCGGATGCTTGGTCACGAGGTCAAGAACCCTCTCGCGGGCATCATCGGGGCGGCTCAGCTGCTCGCACGCAAGGCGAGGGACGATCAGCAGGATCTGCTCGCTCTGATCCGTGAAGAGGGCTCACGAATCGGCCGTATCGTCGACCGTTTCGTGGCCTTCGAAACCTTCTTCAAGCCCCGTACGCGCTCCACCAACGTTCATATCGTACTCAACAGCGCCCTCGATCTGGCCCGCGCCAGTTTCGGGGCCGACGCGCAGTTCGATCTGAGGTTCGACCCGTCCCTGCCCGAGATCGAAGTCGACCCCGATCATCTTCACGAGGCCTGCCTCAATCTGATCAAGAACGCGGTGGAGGCGGCCACAACGGGCCCCCGGAGTCCGCGTATTGTGGTGTCGACCCGTTACCGGGCCGGGTTCCGGTTTTCAGGTCGGGATACGCCGAGGGCCAATGGAGCTCTCGAGATCTCCGTCGCCGATAACGGGTCAGGCGTTCCGGAGACGGCGGTCGCCCATGTCTTCGAGCCGTTCTACACCACCAAGTCCTCTGGGGCCGGCGTCGGACTCGCGGTCGTCTCTGAAATCATGACCGCCCATGGCGGCTTTGTGATCCTGGACAACAGCCCGACGGGGGCCTGCCTCCGTCTTCTCTTTCCATTCGCACGCAAGACAGGATCAGCGCCATGAGCGGACCGACCATACTTGTCGCTGACGACGATGCGAGCGTGCGGCTGGTGATCAGCCAGACGCTGGCCCAGGAGGGCTATCATGTGCGCTCGACCAACACGATGTCGGCGCTGTGGAGGTGGATCCAGGCCGGCGAGGGCGATCTGCTCATCACCGATGTCTACATGCCCGATGAATCAATCTTCGACATGCTTCCCCAGATACGTCGCGTGCGCCCGGAGCTGCCGGTCATCGTCATCAGCGGACAATCGACGGTGCTCACCGCCGCGATGGCGTCCGATCATGGCGCCTACGACTATCTGCCCAAGCCGTTCGACATCGATCGTCTCGCCGAGATTGTCAGGCGGGCATTGCAGAAGAAACCGTCAAAAACGGCCGAACCTCTTACCCGTCGGGCGGAAAAGGACGAATCCCTTCCGCTGATCGGGCGCTCCAAGCCGATGCAGTCCGTCTATCGCATCATAGCCCGCATCATGAACAATGATCTGACGGTTCTGATCGAAGGCGAATCCGGAACCGGCAAGGACCTGGCCGCGCGGGCGATTCACGATCTTGGAAAGCGCAAGAACGGCCCCTTCGTGGTGGTCACCCTGGCCGCCCTGCAGCGCGATCAGATTGAAGCGGAGCTGTTCGGCAGCCCGCGCGCGGACGGAGGCCCCCGCAGGGGAAAGGTCCATGACGCCAATGGAGGAACTCTGTTTCTCGATGAAGTCGGCGACATGCCTCTGGAAGCCCAGACCCGTCTGGTTCGCTTTCTTCAGGACGGACGCTTCGCTCAGCAGGGCGACAATCTCGATGTCCGAATCATCGCGTCGACCAAGTATGACCTGCGATCGCTCGTCGATCAGGGCCTCTTTCGCGAAGACCTATACTACAGGCTGAATGTCGTTTCGCTGGCCCTCCCGCCGCTCCGGGAGCGCAAGGACGATATAACGGACCTGGCGGCGGCGTTTCTGGTTCGCGCGAAGAAAGAAGGACTGCCCGAAAAGCAGCTGGACAAGAGCGCCTACGACCTCCTGGTCGCCTATGACTGGCCGGGCAATGTTCGCGAGCTTGAGAATGTGATCCGGCGCCTGTCCGCTCTGAGCCCGGAGCCAGTTATTTCCGCAAGAGAGGTGGAACGCGAACTGCGTTCAACCACAAAGGAACCGATCGGGCTTGAGTTCGAGACGGAGGTCGAGGCGCTTCTCTCGCGCTATTTCACCTCGGCGCTCAATGCCGATCCTGACACCGACCCTGATGCCGGCAATGTCCACCAGATCGTGATCGATCAGGTGGAGCGCCCCCTCATAAGGCTCGCGCTGGGGGCGACAAACGGCAACAAGGTTCGGGCGGCCGCCCTTCTCGGGCTCAACCGCAATACGCTGCGAAGCAAGATCAACAGTCTTGGGGTCGGATCCGAGGACTGAGACAGGCGCCAGAGTCCTGTTGCGCATAAGCACCACGGTGTGCTTATGTTGTCACGTTTGACGTTGCATCCGAGCCACAGCGTGTGATCGGGGCACTGTTCTTCGGGACACGCGGACCTCGATCATGGCGCAGGCCTCTCAGACCCGGGATCGCATCAGTCGCTTCACCTCGGTGATGTTCAGCCTCCTTTTCGGCGTCGCCGCTGCAACGGCGGCCGGAGCCACCTATCTGACCGTCACCGACGTCAGCCCGGAGGCCGCCGGACGGCCGGGCCTGTTCTGGCTCCTGGCGGCCAATCTGGGGCTGATCGCCGGGCTGGCGGGCGTTCTGGCGCTGCGCGTGGTGAGACTGTTCAGAGAGAACCGGGAGACCGCCGGCGGGGGTCGACTGCGCCTGCGCATTCTTTTCCTGTTTTCCCTGGCTGCGGCCATTCCGACAGTCATCGTGGCAGGCTTTCTGGCCGTCACCATCAATCGAAGCGTCGAGAGCTGGTTCAGCGAACCCGTGACCCGGATTGTCGAAGGAGGAGCTGCGGCGGCGCGCGCGACCCTCGATGATCTGTCTGCGGAAGCGAAGTCGGAAATGGACGCCATCATCTCCGACCTCTCGTTTGAAAATGCCGATACATGCCGTCGCGACATTATCGCTTTGGAAGCCTGCACACGACTGCGCGCCGAGTACCGGGGCCTCTTCCGACGCATCGAGGCGTTTGATCACGATGGCAATCGTCTGTTCGAGCTGGCTGCGGACCAGGGCGCTCCTTCCGAAGCGCCGACGCCCAGCGAATGGTCGGCGGTGGAGGCGGGAGAAACCTCTCTTCGGGAAGACAAGGATGCGATCCGGGTCTTCTTCCGCGCGCCCAATTTCGAGGACGTCTACATCAAGGCGTCGAGCACTATTCCTCCTGAGGTGAGCGCACGGCTCGTCCAGGCCAACGATTCGCTTGTCGCATTCCGCCAGGCGCAGGACCGGCGTGATCGCCTCAGCCTGGTCCTCCTACTGAGCTATCTGGAAACCGCGATGCTGATGCTGCTCGGAACGGCCTGGCTGGGCATGACCGCCGCCGACCGGATCGCAGTGCCGATCGGACGCCTCGCCGGCGCTGCGCGCGCCGTGCGAGACGGCGACCTGTCTGTCCGAATGGAAAGACCTCCCGTACGCGACGAGATCGACGATCTCGCAGACGCATTCAATCAGATGACCGAGCGGATCGCTCGTCAGACTCAGGCGCTCGATCGCGGCCGTATCGATGCAGAAACGCGAAGCGCCTTCATCGAAGCCGTTCTCTCGGGTGTCGAAGCGGGCGTGATCCGTGTCGACGCCTCGATGAACATCACTGTCGCCAATGCCTCTGCGCAGATTCTGCTTGATTTCGTTCAGTCGCCTGAGCGCAGTCTCAGTCTTTCGGAGATCGCTCCGGAGTTCGTACTGCCGACGCGGCGGGCTCTCGAGGCCGCGTCGCTCGTAGAGGCGACATTCAGACGTGTTTCCGAGGCAGGCGCCACCCACTTTCAGATGCGCGCAGCCCCCGAGCTCGACGGCGCCGGCGCCGTCATCACGTTCCACGACACGACACGACTGGTGCAGGGCCAGCGTCAGGCGGCGTGGCGTGATGTGGCACGGCGGATCGCTCATGAGATCCGAAATCCGCTGACGCCGATCCAGCTCTCCGCCGAACGTCTCAAGCGTCGGTTTTCGTCCCAGATCACAACGGATGTTGAGACATTCGAGCGCTGCACCGACACCATCACTCGGCAGGTCGCCGACATCGGACGCATGGTCGAGGAGTTCTCGGGGTTTGCCCGAATGCCCAAGCCGACCCTGAGCGAATTCAACCTGGTCGACATGGCGCAGTCTGTGGCGTTCGCGCAGCGCATGGCGTCTCCGGGACTGACGGTCAGCCTCGAAGGGGGCGAGGGTCCGATCCTCATGAACGGGGATGAGCGTATGCTCGCTCAGGCCCTGACCAATCTGATCAAGAACGCCGCTGAAGCGATCGAGGGAGCGCACGCTCCGGGAGAGACCCCAAACGGCGTAATTGCGATAGAGATCACGCGCAGGCTTGAAGAGATCGAGGTGGTCATTCGCGACACTGGACCCGGCTTTCCCATTGAAGACCGCGACCGACTGCTTGAACCCTATGTGACGACGCGCAAATCCGGCATCGGCCTCGGTCTGGCGATCGTCGCACGGATCATCGAAGACCACGGAGGGCGTATGTGGCTCGGAGACAATGACAAGGCGGCGAAGGGAGCGCGTGTCGATATCCGGCTTCCCATCGATCCGCCCGGAACGGATCTGCACGACGCATCGACAATCGAGGGAGTTGCGTGATGGCGACGGAAATTCTGGTTGTCGACGATGAGAGCGACATTAGGGACCTGATCGGGGGCATTCTCGAGGATGAAGGCTTCACCGTCCGCACGGCTGGCGGATCGCAGGACGCCCTGGCGGCGGTGCGAAACAGGGCGCCAAAACTTGTCGTTCTCGACGTGTGGCTGAAGGGTTCTGAACTCGACGGCCTCGAGATCCTTTCGGTTCTCAAGCAGATGGACCCGCTCCTGCCGGTCGTGGTGATCAGCGGACACGGCACGGTGGAAACAGCCGTCACGGCCATCCGGCGCGGCGCTTATGATTATCTCGAAAAGCCTTTTCAGGCGGAAAAGCTTGTCGTGACGGTGCGCCGGGCGCTCGAGCACGCCGCGCTCAAGAGAGAGAACTCCCAGCTCCGCACGCGCTCATCCTCCTCAACCGAACTGGTTGGAAGTTCGGCTGCGATCGCACAACTTTCAGTGGCCATCGACAAGGTGGCGCCAACAAACAGCCGCATCCTCATTTCCGGACCTCCCGGATCCGGCAAGGAGCTGGTCGCGCGCCTGATCCATGACCGGTCACAAAGATCAGAAGGGCCGTTCGTGATTGTCAGTTCCGGCAGTATGGAGCCGGACCGTGTCGAGACCGAACTGTTCGGAGAGGAAAGCGCTGACGGACGCACAACCAAGATCGGCCTGTTCGAGCAGGCGCACAACGGAACGCTGCTGCTCGACGAGATCTCAGACATGCCTATCGCAGCGCAGAGCAAGATTCTCCGGGTGCTTGTCGATCAGCGCTTCCGGCGACGCGGCGGACGGGATGATGTGAGCGTGGATGTGCGGGTCATGAGCACCACGGCCCGAGATCTGCGCACGGAGATCGCCGGCGGACGGTTCCGCGAAGATCTCTACTACCGGCTCAATGTGGTGCCCGTGGAGGCGCCGTCACTTGAGCGGCGCCGCGAAGACATTCCCGAACTCGCGAACTACTTCGTCAGGCGCGTCGCGGATGCGACGGGCCTGCAGGCTCGAAAATTCCGCGAGGACGCGCTCGCTGTTCTGCAGGCCAGCGAGTGGCCAGGAAATGTCCGTCAGCTGCGCAATGTCGTCGAGCGTCTGCTTATCCTCACCAATGGAGAGCCTCCAGGCCCCATAACCGCTGATCATCTGCCCAACGAAAGCGTCGGCCCCGGCCCCGGCGCAGGCGCCTCGATGCAGATGATCTCGATGTCGCTTCGGGACGCCCGTGAGCACTTTGAACGGGAATACCTCGCCATGCAGATCACACGCTTCGGAGGCAATATCTCGCGAACCGCGGCTTTCATCGGAATGGAGCGCTCCGCGCTGCATCGCAAGCTCAAGGCGCTCGGCGTGGAGTCTGGCTCAGGCGCAAAGGAGAGCTGAGCTGGAGACGGATTCGCCCGATTTTTACGCGCCCGGTCCGGAAAGCAGGCCTGATGCGCCCGATTTTCCGTCGTCTTTCAGTGGACAAAACCTCCCCATTGCTCTGACCGCCCCCGACGGTCTAAACCGCCGTCAAAGGCCCGCGACACAACAGAAGGCTTCAGTCCCATGTCGTCAGATAAAAAACAAAATCTTCAGGACATCTTCCTCAACGCCGTCCGGAAAAACAAAACTCCCCTTACGGTTTTCCTCGTCAACGGCGTCAAACTTCAGGGCGTGGTGTCGTGGTTTGACAATTTCTGCGTGCTGCTCAAGGGCGAGGGACGTCCGCCGCAACTCGTCTACAAGCACGCCATTTCAACCATCGCTCCCAATGCGCCGGTCAATCTGTTCGAAGACCAGGATGGCGAGCAGGATTGAGCGCTCCGTGCGCTCTGTAAGCCAGGGAGGGACCTTCTGGGACCCGGCGCTCCTGACGGGGGGCGGCCATGGTACGTGACCTCATAGACAGGAGACCGGCGGAGGAGTGCGCCGCCGTGGTGCTTCCGGTCATCGGAGGGACGCGGCTTGCCAGTTCGCGGCTGCAGGAAAGCGAGGGCCTGACGGAGGCGCTCGGGGTCCGACTGGCCTTTTCTGAACGCGTGACAATCCGGGAGCCGCATCCGGCTCGTCTGTTCGGACAGGGACAGCTCGATACGATCTGCCAGAGAATGGACGAGACGGGCGCGACGCTGCTTGTGGTGGACGGCGCTCTGACGCCTGTTCAGCAGCGCAATCTGGAACGTGAGATCAAACGCAAGGTGGTCGACCGCACCGGGCTGATCCTTGAGATCTTCGGGCTTCGGGCCCGCACGGCTGAGGGTCGATTGCAGGTGGAGATGGCTCGCTCTCTGTATGAGCGATCCAGACTGGTCCGCACCTGGACCCACCTGGAGCGCCAGAGAGGGGGCTTCGGCTTCCTGGGCGGCCCGGGAGAGACGCAGCTCGAAGCGGACCGCAGAATGCTCGACAAGCGCATTGCAGGGTTCCGTCGTGATCTTGAGGATGTCCGGCGGACCCGAAAGCTTCAGCGAGAGGGACGCGCCCGTCGCGGGGCGCCGGTGGCGGCGCTGGTGGGCTACACCAACGCTGGCAAGTCCACGCTGTTCAATCGACTGACCTCATCGGACGTGCTGGCCGCCGACATGCCGTTCGCGACCCTTGATCCGACCTCGCGCGAGATCCTCGGCGCGTCGGGCCGCCCGATCGCTCTCATCGATACGGTGGGGTTCATCACAGATCTGCCGACCCATCTTGTCGCCGCCTTCAGGGCGACGCTCGAGGAGGCGATGGAGGCAGGGCTGCTGATCCATGTCCGAGACATCTCCCATCCGGATACAAACGTGCAGGCCGAAGACGTCTACTCAATCCTGGATCAGCTGGCGGCCGAGACAGGGATCGACCGACCGCCGATCCTTGAGGTGTGGAACAAGGCGGACGCGCTTGATCCGGCCTCACGCGATCAGCTCCAGGAACGGGCCGCCCACCATTCTCCCAAAGCGGTCCTCGCCTCGGCGCTGACAGGAGATGGCCTGGCGAAAGCGCTGTACGAGGCGGAGGCGATGCTGTTCGCCGGCCGGTCCATGCGGACCATACGCCTCCAACCCCATGACGGCCGGGGCCGCGCCTGGCTTCACAGCCATTGTGAGATCTCGTCCGAACGCCTGTCCGAGGACGGAGAGCTCGAACTCATCGCCTTCATGAGCGAGACCGACATCGAGCGACTGAACGGGATCTC
The DNA here is from genome assembly GCA_903831255.1 of uncultured Alphaproteobacteria bacterium. Taxonomy (GTDB): domain Bacteria; phylum Pseudomonadota; class Alphaproteobacteria; order Caulobacterales; family Hyphomonadaceae; genus UBA7672. Next base: position 21,405 of record CAIKWZ010000040.1, on the reverse strand, counting down.
ACCCGACGCGGTCATCCGGACCTGAAGAGGATTTCAGGTGAGTTCAGCGAGAGCTGCGCTCCTGGACCTTCACCTGCGTCCAGAGAGCCTCCTGTTCCGCGAGGGTCAGATCCTCGAAGCGACGTCCCGACACCTCAGCCAGCGCCTCCATGCCGCTGAAACGTCGCGTGAACTTGTCATTTGCGCCGCGCAGCGCTCCCTCCGCATCGACACCCAGCTTCCGGCAGAGATTGGCGATCACGAACAATATATCGCCGAGCTCCTCAGCCACATGAGCAGGATCCGGACGCTCGAGGCCTGCCGCCTCCTTCAACTCAGCGACCTCCTCATCAAGCTTGTCCAGCACCTGAGCGGCGTCCGGCCAGTCGAACCCTACGCGAGCGGCTCGCTTCGCCAGCTTCTCCGCTCTCATGAGCGCCGGAAGCCCCAGAGCGACACCGTCAAGCGCCCCGGTCTGCCGACGGGAGGCCCGCTCGGCGGCCTTCATCGCCTCCCAGGCGCTCGTCTGATCATCGGCGCTCTCAATACGCGCATCGCCGAAGACATGCGGATGCCGGGCCTCCATCTTGTCCACGAGGCCCGCTATGACGTCGCCAATGGAAAACGCGCCGGCTTCCTCAGCCATCCTCGAGTGAAAGATCGTCTGGAAGAGCAGATCACCCAGCTCACCGCGAAGATCCGCCATGTCCCGCCGGGAAATCGCGTCGGCAACCTCATAGGCTTCCTCAATCGTGTGGCGCGAGATTGTCTCGAAGGTCTGCTCAAGGTCCCAGGGACAACCCGATCCCGGCGTCCGCAGGCGCGCCATCAGCTCGACCAGGTCCTCAAACGGACGACCGGTGCGGGGAAGGGGAGCGGGGCCGGGACCGTCCGTCCGGTCCGACGGCGACTGCGGATCGACCGGGCCTGTCATACGCGGCTCCATACAAAAGTCGCATAATCTACATTATGGGAAATTATGCTATAGTCCCGATTCCCCCCTTCTTTCAGGGAGGTAGGCAAGAGAGCGGGGCCGGGACAGGCGGTCATGGGATGTCGAGCTCCAGACCGTCATACGCAGGCTCGACGCCGGCCGGCAGCTCGGCCAGGAGCGTTCGATAGTCCAGATCCACATGCATGTTGGTCAGCACGGCCCGGCGCGGCTTCAGGCGGTCGATCCAGGCCAGAGCCTGCTCAAGGTGGGCGTGGGTCGGATGGACCTGGTAGCGCAGCGCATCGACCACCAGGGTGTCGAGACCGCCGAGGCGTTCGAGGGTCTCCTCCGGCAGGCGCACCACATCGTTGCAATAGGCGAACGATCCGACCCTGAAGCCCAGCGAGCGGGAGCCGCCATGGTCCTGGTCCAGCGGCAGCAGGCTGATCGCTCCCCCGGGCCCTGCAATTTCCAGGCCCTGCCCCGGCGTCAGCTCAATTCTCGGGTCAAAAATCGCCGGATAGGGGCCCTGACCGCTGAAACAGTAATCAAACCGGCGCGTGATAATGGCGGCCGTCGGCTGGTCCATGAACATCGGGATGCGTTTGCGATGGCGTATGGCGAGCGCGCGAAGGTCATCGATCCCGTGGCACTGATCGGCATGTTCGTGGGTCAGCGCCACCGCATCGAGGCGATCGCAGCGCGCGGCGAGGAGCTGCTCGCGAAGGTCGGGAGAGGTGTCGATCAGGACGGTCGTCGCCTGCCCGCTCGCGGCGACGTTGCGGCTCAGAAGGATCGAGCATCTCGTGCGCCGGTTGCGCGGTTCGGCCGGATCGCAGGCGCCCCAGTCGTTTCCGACGCGCGGCACGCCGCCGGATGATCCGCACCCCAGGATCCTGACCCTCAGGGCGGTCGTCATGGCGTCACCCGGCTGAAAAATGAGAGCGCTGTCCGTGTCGTCATTCCCGCCGCCTCGTCAAAGGATAATCCGCGATCCGCTGCAAAGGCGCGGCAGACGTCGACAAGATAAGCTGGCTCGTTGCGACGTCCGCGGTGAGGAACCGGCGCCAGGTAGGGACAATCAGTTTCGAGGATGATCCTCTCCGGTGGAACAGCTCGCATCACGTCCCGGACGTCGTGCGCAGCCCGGAAGGAGTAGATCCCGGACACCGAAAAGATCCCTCCGAGATCAAGGGCCCGGGCCGCCAGTCGCGCGCCGCCCGTATAGCAGTGCATCAGAAACCGAAACGGGGCGCGCGCATACTCACGCTCGAGAATGTCGCCTGCAAGATCATCGGCCTCACGAGCGTGGATCACGAGCGGCAGATCCGCTTCGCGCGCCGCTTCGATGTGCACGCAGAAGGAGCGCTCCTGAAGCGAGATGTCGCTGTATCCGTAATGCTGATCAAGGCCGGTCTCGCCGATGGCGCATACTCGAGGATGCGCGGACGCCTCAAGAAGGGTCTTCGTTTCCAGATCGGTATGGTCCTTGGCGTGATGGGGATGAACTCCGACGCTGCACCAGATATCGCCATGAGCCTCTGCGATCGCCTGGACGGACGGAACGCTCGCCAGCTTATCGCAGATGGCGACAAACCGTCCGACGCCCGCTGAGCGGGCGCGATCGAGGACCGCGTCGAGATCGCTGGCGAAGGCCTCGCCGTGAAGATTGACGTGGGTGTCGAAGAGCATGACGTCTAGCCTCCGCCCGCAGAGGCGCCGAGCCGCGCGATACGACCGAACGCCATGGCCAGGGTCTGGGCGCGATCCATGTGCAACTCGAACGCCTCCGCCTCAAGCCGTCCGAGATCAAGAGCTGCGGCCGCAAACTCGCCTGCCAGAACAGGATCCGTCTCAGACGACGCGCGGCGGGCCACTGATCGCCTGAGAATATCCAGAGAGACGCCCAGAGCGGCGTCGGATTTTCCAACGGCGCTGAGTGCGGCCTGAAGAGCCGGGCTCTCAAGACGATTGATCGAACGCAGAGCCGCGCGCACAGCCTTCTCCGCGGTCTCGACCTCAGCCCCCTGAAAGGCGAGCGCCCGTCCGGGTCGACCCGGAGCCAGACGCATCAGATCCTCGACCCGCGAGGCCGGCGCGCCTGTCTCGCCGAGAGCCTCGCGCATTTCCTTCTCAGGAAGGATGGAGAGCGGCAGGACGCGGCAGCGGCTCATGATCGTGGGCAACACCGCACGTTCCCCGTGCGACAGCAGGATCAGAACTGCGCCTGGCGGGGGCTCCTCCAGCGGCTTCAGCAGCGCATTGGCTCCGAACCGGTTGAGCTCATCGAGCGCATCGATGATCGCGACCCTTCGCCCCCCCAGCGCCGGGCGAAGCGAGAAGAACTGCGCGAGCTCGCGGACGCTCTCAACCGGGATCTCGGCTTTCTTCTTTCCCTTGTCATCTTCCGGCTGACGGATCATGCGAAAGTCCGGATGACTTCCGGCCGCCAACAGACGCGCGACCGGATCCTCGACGCCTGTCCTCAAGACCGCGTCCTGTCCGCCTCCCAGGAGGCGGATCGCCATCTGAAGCGCGAGACGGGATTTGCCGATGCCTCGCGGCCCTTTGAGAAGCCACCCATGATGAAAGCGGCCCGATGTCATCGCCGCGAGGAAAGTCTTCTTGACAGCTTCGTGTCCCGCGACGATCCCGAACTCGGCTCCCTCGATCTCCATCAGGACGCCCCCAGGCGCTGATCGATCGCTTCGAGCGCCCGTTCGCACAGAGCCTCTGGCGACAGCGAGGCGTCGAGGACGACACACCTTTGCGGCTCCCGCCGCGCGATCTCCAGAAAAGCTTCACGCACACGCGCATGATAGGGTTCTCCGCGTCCCTCGATCGCATCGAGACCTTCGCCGCGCGCCCGCACGCGTCCGCTGGCGGCGTCCAGGGGAAGATCAAGGATCAGCGTGAGGTCAGGACCTGACGAGCCGACGCACAGACGCTCGAGGGTTTCAATTTCTTCGCCGAGCGCGCCTCCGGCTGCCGCCTGATACGCGCGGGTCGAATCGGAGAACCGATCGGAAATCACCCAGACGCCCGTCGACAGCGCCGGCCGGATAAGACGTTCGAGATGATCCCTTCGGGCCGCATAGAACAGCAGCGCTTCTACGAGCGGGGTGAACGTCACCCCATCGGGCGGCGAGAGAATCATTGAGCGAAGGGCTTCGGCAGCGGGCGTCCCGCCTGGCTCGCGCGTCAGCCGGACGCTGTGGCCGCTCGCCTCAAGGGCGTCCTTCAGACGCCTCGCAAGCGTCGACTTGCCAGCGCCTTCGCCGCCCTCAAGGGTTATGAAGCGCCCGCGAGAGGACAAGAGTTATTCGCCCCTCAGGCCGCGCATGGCGCGACCGAAAAGACCGAGCTTCGGCACATCGGCGCCTGCCGCGACAGGCACACGGATTTCCTTCATGCCGGGCGCCGTCACAATCAGTTCTCCGACGACGTCGCCCTTGCGAACCGGCGCATAAAGCGGACCTTTATAGACAACCTCCGCGCGCATCTTCTTGGCCGCCGCAACGTGAAGACCGGCCGAGACATCCTGCGTGGCGATCAGCGGCACGCTCGGCGCCTGTCCGAGCCAGACATCAGCGACGGCGACCTCAACGTCCTTGCGGACGAACTGATAGGTCTGGAAATCCGCGAAGGCTGCGCGCATGACCCGCGGACCCTCGATACGGCGTTCCGCCTCGCTCGAAAGCCCCTGAAGGACAACGATCCGGCGTTTTCCTTCGCGTACCGCCGAACCGGCCAGCCCGAAACCTGAAGACGACAGGTGACCGGTCTTCACCCCGTCAGCGCCCGGAACCTCCCGAAGCAGCGGATTGCGATTGGGCTGAGTGATCCCATTCCAGGTAAAGGAGGTTTCCCGGAACATGGGATAGAACTGAGGGAAGTCCCGAATAATCAGAAAACTGATACGAGCGATGTCCGCCGCGCTCATGCGATGGCCGGGATCATCAAGACCCGTGGCGTTTGTGAAGGTGGAGTGGGTGAGGCCCAGTTCCGCTGCACGCGCCGTCATCTCGCGAGCGAATGCTTCCTCGCTTCCGGCGGCTCCTTCAGCCAGCGCGATGCAGGCGTCATTGCCCGACTGAATCACAGCTCCCTTGAGCAGGTTCTCGACGCTGACTTTCGAACCCAGCTTGAGGAACATCGTGGAGCCATCCGTCCCGGCCCCGCCGGTTCTCCAGGCGTGTTCACTGACGGTAAACTCATCCTCGAGCTTGAGGCGTCCGTCCCGGATACGCTCGAAGATGAGATAGTAGAGCATCAGCTTCGACATCGATGCGGGGATCATCGGCTCGTCGCCGAGCTTCGAATAGAGAATTTCTCCGCTGTCGCCGTCGAGAATGACTGCATAGGGGGCGAGGGTGTTCAGCGGATCGGCGGCGAACTGTTCTGCCGCCGCCGCAGATGGCGGGCTCGCGGCAGGCGTCTGGGCCGCGGCGAAAAGGGAAGCGGCGCACACCGCAGATGCGATCAGGCCGGCGATCAGACGCATGGGGGCGATCTCCTTGACAGGGTCGCCACAAAATCCCGCTTTGGGTCCTAACGTCAACGTCTATGAGCGGCGATAAGCGCCGCAGACCCGAGACAGCTCAGGCCTGTGGATTATTTGTCGCTTGACGAGACGATCAGGGCCCCCTCGCCTGCCGCTCCAAGCCGGTCGCGAGCATCCTCCGCTTCCGCCCGGCTTTTCCACGGACCGAGCAGAACCCTGAAATATTCCGAGCCCCGGCGCTGGATCGGGGAAACTGAGAGCGGACCGGCGGCCGCAAGCTCGGCCCGGCGGCGGTGGGCGTTGCCAAGGTCGGCGAAGGCGCCCACCTGAACAAAGTATCCGCCCGTCGGCGCGACGCCTGCAGGCGCGGGCTCGATCGGCAGGGGCGGCAGCGCCGAGCGCTGGGCCTGCCCCTCAGCTGTGAGCCGTCCCAAAGTACGGGTCTCAGGATCGGGCGTGCGCGTCGACTGAATTGAGGTGAGACGCGCTTCGGGACCGGCCTCCGGCGCGGGGCCCTCATACTGCACCCTGACCTGCACCACGCCCTTTTCCTTCATGTCGAGCGCCATGGCGGCGCCCTTGGAGAGGTCGATAATGCGATCGTCTACAAAGGGGCCACGATCATTGAGCCGGAGGACGGCGCTTCGACCATTGGCGAGATTGGTCACCCGCACCATCGATGGAATAGGCAGGGTCGGGTGGGCCGCGGTGAGGGCCATCTCATCAAACACTTCGCCGGACGCGGAGGCTTTCCCGTGAAAGGTGGGCCCATACCACGAGGCCAGACCGACCTCGTCATAATCCGGCTCATGGGCTGGAACATACCATTTCCCGTCAACCTCATAGGGAGGGCCGGCGTAAGGTTCGGCAGTGCGCCCTGCAAGGCTGCCGACCGCGAGGGAGGCGCTCTCCCGAGAGGCGGGGGCGCGCCGATAGACAGCCGCCGCAGCGCTGTAGCTCGCCCGAACCGCTGAGGGACGAAGATCGATCGGGGCGTTGAGTTCGGAAGATGGCCTCCCCTCGTGCGAGCCGACGCTGGTCAGCGCTGAGACGTCCTGACCGTCGCGCGAAGAGAGCGGCGCCAGCCGCTCGGCGTTATAGCTGATCGGAGCGTAGGCCGATCCGCGCGCCGGGGCGTACTCAGGGTCCGTCACGACGTAAGAGGACGCTGTTCGCTCACGCACAGGGTCCGAGCCGGTCGTCCCGTAGCCTGATGATCTGGCGCCTGCGGTCGGACGATAGGTAACCGACGAGGTCTCGACCCGCGTCGAAGACACAACCTGGCTCGCCTCCCCTGTCCCGGCTGTCGGGGACAGGAAGACGGTCCGGGGTGTTGTCTGAGCTGTCGGGGTCGTCCGGTAGGAGATCGGCGCGCCCGAAGCCGATGCTTCGGTGACAAACTCCGGACGCTCGCTGAAGGCGGGTGAGGCGGAGATCCGGTCAGGCCGCTGTCGTGTGGCGTCAGAGTAGGTGGTGTCGATAACGGCTCTGCGGCTGGACATTTCAAAATCCCGGCGCGCCGCGGCCTCGGCCTCATCACGGGTCATGGGACGCCCCAGACTTATCCGCTCATCAGCCACAGCCGGAGAGGGCGCCACAGAGGCTCGTGCGAAAATGATCCCGGCGGGCTCCCTGCCCGCGCCTTCCAGCGGATCGGCCAGTCCCGGCGACCCGGCAAGGCAGGTCAGGCTCAGAAGACAAGCCCGAAAGGACAGCGACCCGAGCGCGTCACCCCGAAAGGCCGCTGTAAAACGGGTCTTGGCCAGACGCATGTGAAGCCTCGCAGATCCACTTACCCGCCCATGGCGGATGACCCGTTATCCCTAACAGGGAGCACTGTGGTTTCCGTGAAACCGAATCTATCGATTTTCATCAAAATGTCCGGGCTGCGCCCAAACGGCCTCGCACCGCCCTGAATTCCGGCCTCACCTCGCTCGCAGGGACCCGTTTTCAGCAAGATCCTGGGGAGCCAGGGACTGAGCGCGATAAGCGCTTCAACTGGCTCCGCGGAGCCGATCAGGATCCTCTGGCATGTCCGGATCCAGCGGATTTTTTAGCGGGCCGAACGGCGCCAGCGAAACCCCGAGGCACACAGCGAGCCCCAGCGGAAACAGCCATGGAAAGGCAAGAATTTTTCCAGTCTCCGACCAACCCAGAGCCGAGACGTTGTCCACCAGCACGACAGTCAGAGCGGAGGCCGCGACGCCGAGGAGCGGACGACGCACATGCCGCCTCGGAATGAACGCCGCCATGAGGAACAGGCCGAGCAATCCGCCATAAGTGTAGGACGTCATGGCGAAGGCCAGAGGGATCAGACCTTCATCCGTCCCGCGAAGCATGATGGCGAAACCGGCGAGCGCCACACCCCAGAGGGCGACCAGAGTTCGGGACAGGACCACGGCGTCAGCGTCGCTCAGAGAGCCGGTCCTGTGACCTTTATGAAACATGGTGAGGCTTGTTTCGGCGAGCGCCGAAAGGACAGGGCTCGACATGGCCGCAGCGAAAATCGCCGCCACCATGAACCCCCGAAGCCCTGCGGGCATCTCCGAAAGAATGAACGCCGGAAAAATCCGGTCATTGGTCTCCGCGACCAGGGCGGCGAAACGCGGATCGATCGCCTCGCGACTATAAAAACCCCACAGCGCGACGCCGACCAGAAGAAAGAGGAGCACAACGCCTTCTCCGATATTGCTGAGATAGAGCGCTCTTCTGGCTTCGGAGATCGAGCGGCAGCACAGCATTCTCTGGGTGTTGAGCTGGTCGGCGCCGTAGGCGGCGAGATTCTGAAACGGCATGGCGAAGACGCCGGCCCAGATCGTGTAACTGACCAGGGGATCGAGAGAGAGATCAAGCAGCCGGAGCTTCCCGGCCTCTCCCGCCGCCGACAATAGCGAGGCGAAACCGCCGGGATAATCCTGAGAGATAAACGCGATCGCGACGCATCCTCCGGCGATCAGCATGAGGAACTGAACGACATCCGTCCAGACGACGGCTCGAACGCCTCCCAGCCAGGTGCTCGCCACGGCGACCCCCACGCTGAGGGTGACGCACCAGGCGAAATCCAGACCCGTCAGCAACTCCAGAACCAGCGACACAGCGTAGATGCGCACACCCTGGCTGAGAACGGCTCCGACAAAAAACAGAAGGGCTGACAACTGCCCGAGACCTGCGCCCAGGCGGTCGCGGATATAATCGTAGGGGCTGGAATATGCCCCGGCATAGAGCTTCGGCAGAATCCAGTGGCCGAAAATCCACTTGGAAATGAAACCGGCAAGGCAGAACTGCAGGTAACGAAAATCGCCCCCCTCAGCAAAGACGATCGCGGGAACGCCGATGAAGGTCACGCCGCTCACGGTCGTCGACACGATGGATGAGGAGACCGTCCACCAGGGGAGGCTTCGGGACCCGAGGAAATACTCCCCGACGTTCACCTGACGCGCGCTGAGACGATGCCCGATCAGCGTCACCAGCGCGAAATAGGCGCCGACAATCAACCAGTCGATGGCGCCGAACCCGCTCATGCCGTCTCCCAGAGGGCGTGTAGTTCACCTCCGTTCTGAGACGCGATGCTTGTTTTGCGGCCCCATGGTGAGAGCGCCTGACCCTGCAGGCCGGAAGGAACAGGCGCCGCTTGCGTATTGCTGTCTATGTCGACCGGCGGCTGGGGCGGTTGGGCGGAAGGACGCGCGGGACTTCTGAACTCAGGTGACGCGAAGGTGCGCCCCCGGGCCGCCTCGGAATAGGAGTTTCCTGCTAGCGCTGCGGCGACGATCGTCGCAACCTTTGAGCGAAGTGGTATCGCATCTCCCTGGCCGTCGGGGTGAACACGATGGGTCAGCAGGATCACGTAGACCCCGGAGAACGGATCAATCCAGATGGACGTGCCGGTAAAGCCGGTATGCCCGAAGGATCCTATGGGAAAGAGGTCGCCCCGGCTGGAGGAGTAGCGGCTGTCGATATCCCATCCGAGCCCCCGCTGAACGTCCATGGTCGGAGGCGTCGCTCGGGAGGTCATACGGGCGACGCCCGAGGCGGAGAGAACCCGACGCCCGTCCAGTTCGCCCCCCCGAAGAATCATCCGGACATAGCGTGAGAGATCGGAGGCTGGTGCGAACACTCCCGCATGTCCTGCGACCCCGCCCATGCGGCGCGCCGTGGGGTCATGCACGACGCCCCGCATCATCGATCGGTCCGCGCCTTCGCAAGGTCCGTCCTGAGAGGCGCATGACTGGGTGGGAGCAATTCGAGGGATCAACGATTCCGGCGGCCGGAATTCTGTCTGCTCCATTCCGAGCGGCTCCCAGACGCGCCTCCGGACAAATTCCTCCAGCGGGACGCCGCTGACCCTCGACACGATCTCGCCCAGCAGAATGAATCCGATGTCGCTATAGACGAACTGCTCTCCGGGGGCCGCCTGCAGGTCTTCCTGAGCCGCCCGGCGGACCGCCTCCTCGGCGCCTCGCCAGCCCGGTTGCAGGTCGAGACTGGGCCTCAGTCCCGAGGTGTGGGTCAGGAGATGTCGAATGGTGACGAACTCTTTACCGGGACCAGTAAACTCAGGAAGGACCGCGCTCACCCTGTCGGACAGTCGGATCTTTCCATCCTCGACAAGGACCATGACCGCACTCGCCGTCGCGAGGACCTTTGTGAGAGAGGCGAGGTCAAACACCGTATCGAGAGACATCGCCTCAGGCGTCGGTTGAAGGGCCCGCATCCCATACGCCTTGCGGTAGATCGTATGATCGCGACGACCCACCCAGAGAACCGCGCCCGGTATCTCACGGAGCGATATCGCCTCCTCGATGACCGCATCCGCCCTATCGGTCCAGGAGGAGCGAGGCGGCGTCGAACAGCCCATAAGGGCCAGGATGCCGGCCAGGGCGCATGCCAGGACAATCCTCACGGCGTCCCCTCCCGGTTCCGGCACAATTCGAGCGGCAAGGCCGGCATGACGACACTTCCTTAGGCGGCCGTTCCAGGTCCGCCCTTCCGAGATCGAGCCTATGGGGCCCCGGGCGCTTGTGACAAGACGACCGGGAGTATTGCCGTTCGAAGAAACCTCAGAGCCTGAGGGCCAGAATCAGCGCCTACAGGCAAACCGCCGAACGGCCTGACTGATCAGGCCGGTCAAAAATGACCGTCTTGATCAAAAAGAACTGTTTTCTTCCTCTCAAGGCCCCACTAGGAGTGCTGATCGATGGAAGGGTGGCCGAGCGGTTTAAGGCACTGGTCTTGAAAACCAGCGTGGGTGAAAGCCCACCGTGGGTTCGAATCCCACCCCTTCCGCCACGTGGCAGTTCGAGCCGGTTCGCAGAAATTCGCAAAAATAACATTAAATCAAACCGCTTCTATCTTTTCTCAGTCCGCCCTAGTTCGCTTGGTTTCGTCCCCGATCGGAGCTAGTTAGGGTGGTAGGGGGGTGGTAGGAAAAACCCCGCCGTTCGTGGGTAGGGAAATGGGCAGAGCAATCAACAAGCTGACGGCCGCCAGTTTGAAGATCCGGCGCGCGGGTTACTACACCGACGGAGGCGGGCTCATTCTTCAGATCACGACAGGCACGGACGGTGAGCCGCGCCGGTCCTGGTTATGTCGCGTCACCGTCGATGGTAAGCGCCGCGAGCTGGGGCTTGGCTCGGCTGACCGGGTGACGCTGGCCGAGGCCCGCAAGCGCTGCGCTGAGTTCCGCGCCAAGGCCAAGGCCGGCGGCGATCTGCTGGCGGAGCTCCGCACGTCGAAAGGGAGGCCCGCGGCCCCGGTCGCGCCGGCGTCCTTGACCTTTGCACAGGCGGCGGAGGCCTACCTTTCTCAGCATGACACTCAGTGGAAAAACGCCAAGCACCGGGCTCAATGGCGCAAGTCTCTGTTCGATTATGCCGCCGCCTTATGTCCCTCCCCGATCGCTGAAATCGACACGAAGGCCGTTCTCGGCGTGCTGGACCCGATCTGGACGCACAAGCCGGAGACCGCCCGGCGCGTTCGCCAGCGCATCGAGGCGGTTCTTGATTGGGCGGTGGCGCGCGGTCACCGACCCCAAGGCGCTAATCCGGCGGCCCTCAAAGGAAACCTCGCCCACGCCCTGCCTCGCATACGGATACAGCCTAAACATCACCCGGCGCTTCCATTCAGACAGGCCGCTGAGTTCTGGCGCGCTCTGCAGGAGCGGGAGGGCGCCGGGGCCGAGGCTCTGCGCTTCGCTATTTTGACGGGCGCCCGTTCGGGCGAGGTTCGCGGCGCGACATGGTCCGAGATTGGTTTTGAGGCGGAGCTCTGGACCGTGCCCGGAACCCGCACGAAGTCGGGAAGAGAGCACCGTGTTCCCCTCTCGGCGCCAGCCCTGAAGATCCTGCGCGAACGTCTCACCGCCCACGGTCACGAAGGGCTCGTGTTCGGGAGCGATCTGAAGTTCGGACGACAACTCTCCGATGCAACTCTCAGCGCTCACATGCACAGGATGGGGTTTAAAGGTATCGCGACCCAGCACGGCTTTCGCAGCACGCTGCGGGATTGGTCTGGCGAGATGACGGCTTATTCGTGGGAAGTCGGCGAAATGGCCCTCGCCCATGCGGTGGGGAGTAAGACTGAGGCCGCGTATCGTCGCGGCGACCTCCTCGAAAAACGCAGGCGAATGATGGCCGACTGGGCGCGATACGTCACCGAGGGCCAAGCCGCCGAAGGTCATAACGTGACGCCGATCCGGGGCATGATAAGCTAGAGGCGCTGCGGCTAGGCCGGCCAGCCGAAAGCCCGCCCCTACCGGGCCCGCCGCAGCGCTTCTCATGTGGGGCCAGCCTGTAGGGGGGCTATCATGCGCAACTATAACGCGGTTCCCGGATACCTGTCTTTTCCAAGCGCGGTCCATCTCTGGGCGTCGATCACACGTCCCGAGGAAACCGTAACCATGCCGCTGTTTCACGAACTTGCTGACCTGATATGCCGAGAGCTTAGGGCAGGCCGATTGCACGCCTACCTCCTGGTACAGCAGCGGGTTGTCAGCCCCTCCCGATGGGACAACGCGCCCGGTCACGATGACGGAAAACTGTTTCAGGTCGCAGAGCGCTATTGGGCCACGCCGAACGCAAACGCAGCGATAAGCGCCAGATGGGTTGAGGCACCCGTCCTGGTGCCCGTGCTTCGAGATGTGAAGCAAGAACAAAATAGAGGCGGGTTCGTAATGCTTGAGGAAACGTCCGTACGCGCCCTCATCGCGGAAAAAGGGGCCGACCAGCAGCCCAAACAGAAAAATTCAATTCGACAACAGAAAGACGCTGAGAGGAACCTGCGCGAGCTCGTAGATTCCTACAGAAAGCAGGAAGGCGAACTTCCGGTGAAGAAATCCTGGGTTCCTGACGTTCAAAGTAAGACGGGTGTTTCACAGCGGGGCGCTGAACGGGCATGGGATGAGGTCCGCAGGTATTATCCTGAACTTGGATCTTCGAAGGGGAAGCGCAAGACAAGGCGCTAGGACCTCTCCACAATCCGAGGCGCCAATCCGGGGCGCCTTTCGAATGCGTGACGGGGGATTCGAAAAATGCCCCAAATTCAGGGCGCCAATGCGGGGCGCCAATCCGGGGCGCCAATTGAATTCGCGACAGGGGATTATCCCGCCGTTTTGGTTTTATTTCCGCGCCATGCCGCCCGCGACCGGGCGAATGGAGGCGAAAACATGTCCGAATACACCTTCAGTGGCCCGCTGGGCGGACGCGAGCTCCTTACGATCGCGCAAGCGCAATTGGCCACGGGCCTAGGCAAGACCTCGATCTTCGAGCTCATCAAAAGCGGACGCCTCGAGCGAGTGCGAATCCTTTCCACGACCCGCGTTACGCGCCGGAGTGTCGAGCGCCTCATCGCCGCCGGCCTTGAGACGGCGGAGCTGTGAGATGACACCGAACCTTCGGGCGTTCGCGTGCGGATATCTTGCTCATGCCCTTGTCTCCGCTCGTGATGACGCAGAGGCCGCGGCGGGATGGAGTTTCGAGCCGGATTTCGAGGCGGCACTTTGGGCTGTGGCCAGAAACGCAGGCGGACTGGTGGCGAGCGGAGCCCTGGACGAAGCGGTGGCCTTCGCCGAGCTGTTCGCCTGCGCTCAGCGAACTGGCCTGCTGGCCGCCCTCGGCGTCGGAGAGGCCTCCGAAGTCATCGCCAAGGGCTTGATTGCAGGCACGAACGACCCGGCGGACTGGTGGGGGTATCTTCCAGATGTTTGATGCGCCGCTCCAGCCCGAAAATCCGATTGATTTGGAAACAGAGATCCGGCGCCTGGCCGCGCTCGCTCCGCTCGTTTACGACACTATGCGAGCGCAGGAGGCGCAGCGTCTCGGCGTTCGCGTCGCGACCCTAGACGAAGCGGTGAGGAAAGCGCGGCCCCGGTCCCACAGCGAGGAACATGGGCGCCCCGGTTTCACGTTCACCGAGGTCGAGCCTTGGGGCGAGGATGTCGACGGTGCCGCACTTCTGGACGATATCGCGGCAACATTCCGGCGATTCCTCTCGCTGCCAGAGGGCGCGGCAGACTCGCTCGCGCTCTGGGTCCTGCATACCTTCGCTTTCGAGGCCTTCTTTATCTCGCCCCGCCTGTCGATCCGCTCGCCTGAAAAGCGCTGCGGAAAATCGACGCTCCTTCGCATTTTGGGATTTCTTACGCGGCGGCCGCTTATCGCGGCGAATATTTCGGCGGCCTCTCTTTTCCGAGTGGTTGAGGCCGAACGGCCGACGCTCCTACTGGACGAATTCGACAGCTTCGGAACCGCGAACGAGGACATTAGGAACGTCGTCAACTCGGGCCACGCCCGAGACGGGTGCGCCATCCGGTGCGATGGCGACGAACACGAACCGCGGCGCTTCTCCACCTGGACCCCCGTCGCGCTCGCCAGCATTGGGCGCATCGCAGAAACCCTCGAAGACAGGTCGATCATAATTCGTATGCAGCGGAAGGCGCGAGACGAGTCCTTTGAACGGCTGCGCGGCGATAGGCCGGATCAATTCCTCAGCCTCCGGCGCCGTGCGGCTCGCTGGGTGCAAGACGTCAAGGAGCGGCTTACGAACGCCGACCCCGAGGCGCCAGCTTTTCTGAACGATCGCGCAGCGGACAACTGGCGGCCGCTTCTGGCGATAGCCGACGCCGCCGGCGAAGGTTGGCCTGATCGCGCGAGGACCGCATGCCGCGTGCTGACCCTTGGAGCGGTCGAGGACGGAGAGCAGGATTCCACGCGCACTGCTCTTTTGCGCGACATTCGCAGAATCTTCGCCGAGTACACGAGGGCTGAGATCACAAGCCTTGACCTATGCGAGGCCCTCGCCCTGGACGATGGCGGGCCTTGGGCGGCGTTTGGAAAGTCGGAGAAGCCGATCAGTCCCGTGAATCTCGCCCGCCTTCTGCGCCCGTTCGGAATTCGCTCGCGGGACGTCCGCCTGGGTGGCTTTGGAGTCAGAAAAGCATATCGCCGCGAGGCCTTCGAACAGGCGTGGGAGCGATACCTCGACGAGGACACCCCTGAACAACCCGCAACACCGCAACAAACGAATGAAATCAGGTAGTTAGGATATCTTTTGACCCGCAACAAGTGAAGCGGTGTTGCGGGTTGAAAGCTGGCGTAAGCCATTGAAAATAATACAATGTTGCGGTGTTGCGGGTCGAGCCCGCAATCCGTCGAAGGGGAGAGGTGCAATGGAGAGTAAGTTGAATCTTGAGAAACGGCTGCGCGACCTGGAGAGCCGAAATCGCGATCGGCGGGGCGGCGTAGTTATCGGCTGGCAGGATCGCGGAGAGACTGAAGCGGCCGCGATCGAGAGGACCCGGGCCAAGTACGCTGGGCGGGGGCCGGCCAATGTGATCCTCGTCGGCTGGCGATGGGAGGGCGAGGATGGAGCGGCCTGCTAAATCAGACTCTAAACAAGCGCGAGGGCGGTTTAAGCCGGGCGAGAGCGGAAACCCTAAGGGGCGGCCGCAAGGGTCGCGCAACAAGGTGAGCCTCCTGGTCGAGGGCATGATCGAGGGTAAGGCCGAGGCGCTGACCCAGAGGGCCCTCCTCTGCGCAATGAGCGGCGACTCCGCGCTGCTCAAAGCCCTCCTCGATCGCCTCGCCCCGCCACGGAAAGAGCGCCCGGTGACTCTCGAGCTCCCGGCCCTGACCAGTCCCGCCGACGGCCCTCGCATCGCAGCGGAGCTCCTCGGCCGGGCGGCGGCGGGCGACATCACACCGGGCGAGGCGCAGGCCCTGGCGGCGCTCCTGGAGGCCTACAGGAAACAGAGCGAGCTCGCAGACATCGAGGTACGGCTGAGGGCGTTAGAGGCGAGGAATGAGACTTGAGCATCGCCTCCGCCGTTTGGAGAAGATGACGCCCGAGCGCCTCCCCGATCCTCGTGGGGACGCAATCCGGGCGGACCGTTATGCGCTCTGGGACGAGTTAAGCGTGCGGCGGGGGAGTGAGAGCCGCGCGGAGGCTGTGGCGCGGTGGCTCGACATCCCGCCGAGAAAGCTCGTTCAGTCCTTGAGATCCGGGCTCGTTAACGAGCGACTACAGAGAGCCTACGCCGAGAGGGGGCTTGTTGATGAAGAGCTTTGAAAGAAGAATCATCCTCCTCGAAGCCAAGCGGACCGATGCGCATGCGCAGACATGGGTTCGCGTCCTGGTCGATCCGCGAGCGGGCGATGACGAGGCGGTCAAGGTCTCTCATGCAAGGGCCGAGCATCTCCGCGAGCGCGGGAGCGAGCCGGGCGTTATCATCCGACGGATCGTCGACCCACTCTCTCGCAGACATGCGCATTGATGCGCAGTCTCTTTCACTGCTAGCTTCCTACCGGGCTGATGGGGGAAAGCATGAGCGGAGTTGCAAGACGTGGGTTGGCGATCATCGCCGTGGGCTCCCTTTTGACGGGGCTAGGCCATGCGCAGGAGATGACATCCTTTCAGCGAATTCAGAAGCGGGCGGAGCAAGGCCTTGCCTTCGAGCAAGTCCTCCTCGGCATGTGGTACAGCAAGGGAAAGGGCGTTCCGGAAAACGATGTTGAGGCGGTGCGATGGTTCCGTCTAGCTGCCGAACAGGGATACGCCCCTGGGCAATATTGGCTAGCCAGTATGTACGCCAACGGAGAAGGCGTTCCTGAGAACGATTCTGAGGCGATTAAGTGGTTCCGCCTCGCCGCTGAACAAGGCGATGCCGACGCGCAATTCAGCCTCGGCGTTATGTACGCCACAGGAGAGGGCGTTCCGGAAAGCGATGTGGAGGCTGTGAAATGGTACCGTCTGGCTGCAGAACAAGGCCTTGCCGACGCGCAGTACAACCTCGGCCTCAGATACGCCAACGGAGAGGGTGTTCCAGAAAACGATGCCGAGGCGGTGAAGTGGTACCGGCTTGCGGCGGAACAAGGTTACGCCCCCGCCCAAGTGAACCTCGGCTTCATGTATGCGAACGGAGAAGGCGTTCCTGAGAATGATGCCGAGGCGGTGAAATGGTACCGCCTGGCTGCGGGGCAAGGTATTGCCTATGCGCAATACAACCTCGGCGTTATGTACTACGACGGAGGAGGCGTTCCGAAGAATGATGCCGAGGCGGTGAAGTGGTACCGGCTTGCGGCAGAGCAAGGTAATGCCGGCGCGCAGTTAAAACTCGGCTTCATGTATGGAACCGGACGAGGCGTTCCTGAGAATTCAGTTGAGGCCTTCAAGTGGTGGAACCTTGCCGCGGCTCAGGGCGACAAACAGGCCGCTGAAAACAAGGAAATTATTCGCAAGACGATGACGCCCGAGCAGATCGCAGAGGCGCAGCGTCTCTCTGCAGAGTGGAAGCCGAAGCAATAGAGAGCGGACGCTCACGACCTTTCCAGAAAATTCACCGGACCTCGCGATGATGCGCATGGGATGCGCATGGGGGGCGGGATGTACTCAACGCGATCGGCGCCGGCGGACGAGAGTGAGGCCTCGCTCTGGGCCTGCCGCGGCTTCCTCGGCCTCAATATCGCCCTGGCCTCTCTAGGCACGTGGGAGAAAGGCCTACTCGTCTTCGCCCTTGCGAGCCTCGCCCTCGCCGCGGCGGGTTTCCTTCTCACTCAAAGCCTATCCCGCTTCCTCGCCGCGCTCTCCTCTGGGGCCTTACGCCACGCCGGACAGATCGCCCTCCTGGGCGCCGGGTTTCTGAGCCTTGAGGCGGTTCTCATTCATCACGGCCTCGCCCTGCTCGATGCGCAGCATGACATCCTTCCCGAGGGAGCGCTCTGGCCAGCCTCGGCTTTCTGCTCGATCGTGAACCTCTTCGCCCTCGACACCTTCGGACACCCCCTTCCCAAGCCTCTTAAGGCGGCGGAGACGAGCCCAAACCCGGCGGCGATGCTGGCGAGGAAAAGATGGAAAAAGGTGGCCTGAGGGACGGGGGATTAGAGGGACCCAGCCGACCGCGGCGTTTCAAGGTGACAAGGAGATAATGGCGCAAGGCCTGAACTAAGCCCCCGCGTCGCGACCCGGCGCCGGGGCTGTCATGTAGGGGACTGGCTGGGTGTTGGCTTGACTCCCTCCCCCGTCCGTCTTCATTCTTTGCTGATCGGGTTGAGGGGCCATCCATTCGACGCCGCCCGCCCGCATGGGTAGCTCGGCTACCGGGTGTTTGCGCTTGAGCTGTTTGGGCCGGAGCTCGCCGCATGGCCGTCTCCACGTCGCGCAAGCCCTGCGGCGACCATGGTCCCGCTAGCAAATGAGGAGCTGCTCAACTAGCGTTTAATATAGACCATCTCCTAGGGGGGGGCGATCAAATGGGCACGGTCGGTGTAATAGTCAAAGCGATAGTGTGGGGACTGTCTATTCTCTCTTTAGTTGTCCTTATTGTGCTGGCCGGTGCAATAGGATGGTTGGCGCTTGACGCGCGAAGTTCTCCAAGCGTCGCCGCCGAAGCGGCGAGCACGCTTCTTGCTGCCATCGCGCCAAACATCGAAACGATTGAGAAGCTTCGCGAGTACGCATCTCGCAAAGAGGCAACGGAAGAGTGGACGGAAGAACTCCGAGCGGAGAATGAGATAAGCACGCAGCTTGATATTTTAGAGAACGAGATCGACCCGTACTGCGAGAAGGCTCAATGCATTAGGTGGTACGATGAACGGTATAGCTTGTACTCGGATCTGCTTGATAGGCGCGTGAGATGGGCGACTGATCTGCCTGCGATGCTCGTCCGGCATGCCAATCCAGAGGAAATTCGTTCAGACAACCGCCTACAGTTGGTGAGACTCGCCTGTGCTGTTCTGGCGGTGGTTCTCCTGCTCTATCTTCTGATCGCTTTCGTTAGGTTTTACCGTATTGGATGGCGGCGGTTACTTGCTCTCGCCGCCATGGTTGCGCCGATTGTCTTCGTTGCATTCGCGTTAGGGACCTTGAGGGTTGATGCCCTTTACGGGACTTGGGATTTTTACGGATCCGCAGTCACCGCGGCGATGGTTATCTGCATTCTGTATCCCTTTGCAGTGATTCCGCCTCTTTGGGTGCTGAACAAGAAGACCGGACGCTCCATGCTTGAGGGGATTTGCTACTGGAAGACAAGTCGGGAAGGGACGCAATGATACGGACGCTAATGCTCGGTTTCGTAGCGCTTATTGCCTAAGCGCTGCGAGCCGAGCACCCGGATATCATATTGATGTACACACAAGCGGTCCTGTTAGGAGCTCGTCGATACGGGATTTTGGATGACCGTTGACGATGGCCTCCAGCGTTCGGGTCCGATAACTGAACGGCTCGAGGCAGTTCATCTTGCAAGTCGCAATGAGGTACGCCATCCGTGCCTGTACGCGCCCGCCCTCGTGATGACGGGCGAAGAGAAAAAGCTCCTACCTACCAGGGTGATCGGTCTGGTGCGGTTTTCGACCGGAGAGGAGATCCGGTTTCTCAGAATAGTTCCCGGGGGTTGGATGAGTGGATTTTGGCCGAGTTTATGCTGCGACCGGAATTGTCCCCAGCTCAATGGAAGCGGAAGCAGAGGCTGGTCCCGGTCCGCCACTAGGGGCAATGCGCCTAAGAAAGGGTCCCGCCCAACGATCAGCCTAGGCTGCCCCCTTGAGGCCTCGACTACCTACGGCCGCGCTGATTAGCGCAACGTCCGGCAGGCTCAGCTATAAAACGCGGCGCAAGATTTGACTTCTCTGTGTCTTTCGAATCAAGTGATCAAC
This sequence comes from uncultured Alphaproteobacteria bacterium, assembly GCA_903831255.1. Taxonomy (GTDB): domain Bacteria; phylum Pseudomonadota; class Alphaproteobacteria; order Caulobacterales; family Hyphomonadaceae; genus UBA7672. The sequence continues at coordinate 1,844 of CAIKWZ010000040.1, read as the reverse complement.
GCGGGGGGCGACGGATGGAAGGCACCTCATCTCGGATAGGCGACTCATCTCAGATAGGCGACGCCGCCCTGAGGGTGGTATCCAGTTCGGGTCCCATGAGCGTCGACGATCTACATATCCGTACCGGACGACTGCTTGGCGCGGCTGTAAGCGATCAGCTCTTCAAGGAAGCGCTGCGGGCTCTATCCGAACAACAAACAATAAGAGTTGAGAGCTTCCAAGTGAAGCTCTCGGAACCGGATTTTCCGGAACGCGACCTAGAAGATCAGGTGGAGAAGTGGCTTTTTGGACCAAACGCCTTTGAAGCACTCCGTTTGGCCCGGGACGATGCAGTAGTGCAGAAGACGACTGTTGGAGGAAGGCAAGGTTCCGGACTTTGGTCTCGTCCGGACTTTACAATCGCGACTGTGAGACGGCGCAAGTATGATCCCTGGCGACGCCTCGATGTTTTAGCTTTTGAACTAAAAAACCTTGCTGGCACGTCCCTACTATCGGTGCATGAAGCTTTGGCCCACACGCGTTTCGCTCACTATGCTTACTTAGTGTGCCCCCTATCAAAGCTGGCTCCAGAGCGCTCACGAGACATTCAACAAAACTGTGTCTCCCACGGTATAGGGATGATCTCCTTTCAGATGGCGATAGACGGTGGAAAACCTCGGCTTGGTGATTTCACAATTGAAGTACCTGCAACAAGAAAATCACCGGATCCCGATATTGTCGATCGCTACATCGATGATCGAATGACCGCCGACAATGCTCAACGGCTTTTACAGGTGGGGCGCGGGGGCTAGATGGGCAAGCTGGTTTGTGTTGCTAACCGAAAAGGCGGTGTTGGAAAAACGACTTTGACAATAGGGATAGCTGAGGCTCTTGTCAGCGAGTTCAAAAAGACGGTCTTAATCGTCGACCTCGACCCTCAGGGAAGCGCTACCGAGGCTCTCTTAGAGCCGGAGCATTGTGCCGATCTATGGCGAAACAATGCTGTCTTGTCTGGGTTCATTGAGCAACATCTACAAGGACATCAGCCGTCACCGCACGAGTACATCTGCCCGATGCGGCACAGCCTCAAGGAGCGTGGTAGCGTTACTTTGGATCTCTATCCAAACGGACCAGAGCTTTGGGATGTCGAGTGGCGCTCTCTTGCTGCCCGTCAAGAGGAACGTTTGAAGTCAGCTTACCGAGCACTTCTGGGTGACCTCAAAGATAGGTATGCAATAACGCTTATCGACTGCCCACCCGGGCGCACCCTCGGGTTGGAGGTCGCCATTGAGATGGCGGACTTGGTCCTGTGTCCGATCGTACCGCAGCATCTAGCGGTATGGGGTATGGATCGCATGCGGGAATACCTTTCTGAACTCGAAGGTCGGCAGTCCGTTCCGCTTTGGCGTTTCGTTGTTAATATGAGGAATGACGCGACCCGGGTTGGTCGGGACCAACTCCAGCAAATCCATCAGCGCTTCTCAGATGAGATCCTTAAAGAAGGGACCCTACTGGGTGAGGATCGAATGCTTTCAGTCCAGTTACGGGCGACGATCCCTCGGCGGCTAGCAATGTTCCGGGACGACCCTGACCGTATTCAAACCCTTGACGGATTTTACGGATCCGAAACAGCTAATGAACTGCGTAAAATCACTAAGAGAATGCTGCGGGAGCTTGGAAGCAATGGCTGACTCTTTGCGTATTCTGAATGCTATCGCAGAGACGAAAGTAGACCTGTCTCGAACTGCAACGACAGCCGTATCCAAGGCGCTGAACTTAGCTTTGATTACTGCTATGAAGGGGATGAAACTTGAGAGCGTCAGGTTAATAGACCAGAGCATACTGCCTCAGCTTCAACAGTTTTT
>CAIKWZ010000039.1 GCA_903831255.1 uncultured Alphaproteobacteria bacterium | reverse complement strand
GTCCGTTCATCCATTGCTGCAAAAGCTGGAAATTCAGCAGATCGACGCGTGTCGGCGGCGGGGCGAGCACCGGTGCGGAGGCCTGCAGGAAGGCGCGGTGGGTTTCGATCATCCGGGCGTAGGTCCAGTCCTGACCCGTTGCGGTCACCTGGCCGGTCCAGAATGTCAGCTCCTCGGCCGTGGGGGAGCGGCTGAACACTGCGCTGTAGGATCGTCGGATCGTGCCCTCGCGTTCCGAGGCGCTCTGACGGAGAAATCCGATATTGGACTTCATGACTTCGGCATAGGTCCAGCCGTTGGCCGTCAGACCGTCATTCCAGAAGCGAAGTTCGTCGACGATCGGGGCGCGACCGAAGGCGTTGGAATAGGCGCGGTAGATGATGTCCCGGCGCGTCCGCTCATCCGCCCGTATATAGGCTCGATGGCGATCGACGAGCGCCTGTTGTCCGGATGCAGGCTGGCCCAGCCAGAAGCGTTCCTCATCGGCTGAGGGATCGCGTCCGAAAGCCTGCTGGTAAGAGCCTCGAATGGGGCCCCGAACCGGACCATTGGGATCGCCCATCTGAGCGAGGGCCTCTGACGTCCAGAGCAGGACCAGCAGGCTGGCGAGACCCAGGAGGGCGCACAGCCTTCTGAGAGGGCGGCTGACCCATGTCGTCTCTGGTGAGACTCGTCCTGTCATTTCCATCCCTCCCAATCGCCGCAGTCGGTGTCCTGCTCCCACCGGACACCGTCGAGTATCAGGTAGTCGGGGTGTCCGCGTCCGCGGGCGGGGCCCAGCACCGCCCGGCGTGTCTCATCGCGCATCGTGATCTTCTGGCAATTCGGAAGGGTCAGCTCGCGCTCGAGCCGGTCGGCGCCAGAGACATCCAGGCTTGTTGAGGAGCCCGCCCCCCGCGTGGTCTGGGCCACGCCTGTTCCGGAATAGGCGATGCGCAGATTGAGCTGACCCCGGTCGGTCATACCGTAGACGCCGCGCTCGGCCTGAAAAACGCCGCCGCTCATGGCGAAACCGCCCGATCCGGTCTGCGAGCTCATGCGGAAAATGCCTCCCGGAAAGAATTTGAGCTGCGCCGTCGTTGAGCCTTCCGACCTGTAAAAGCACATTCGCGCCCGTCGTCCCTCCGGAAGGCCTATGTATTCCGGACTGGCGTAGTCGATCGGTTCAAGCGCCGGGCCTGGGGTGCAGGCGTTTTGGGCCGGCGCAGGCTCGGTTCGAGGCGAGGGCTGTCGGACGGGAGAGGGCGCTGGGGTCGCTCTTCTGTCAGGCGCCCGCTCTGTGGCGGGCGGAACAGGTCCTGCGGTTTGCGAAGGGGGGGCACCGGGAACTTCAACCATACCGAAATCGCGGGTGAAGGCGTAACTGCGAGGATCGAGGGTCGCCTTGCGAACAATGTTGTCGTCCTTCCACTCTCCGGAGGCGGCAATCTCGCCGTCGCCGAGGTAGAGAACGCCCTTGCCGTTCGCCTTCATGTTACGGAAGTCGCCGACGAAGCGCGAGCCTCCTTCCGCGAATACGTAGCTTCCCCGGCCGGTCGCATGTCCGTCCCGGAAATCACCGACATATCGGTCGCCGTTGGTGAGGCGGGTCTCGCCTCTGCCGTTAGGCTGATTGTTGCGGAACTCCCCCGAGTAGATCTCACCGTCCGGGAACCGGTAGGTTCCCGTTCCATGACGCTGATCGGAGAAGAAGGTGCCCTCGTAGGTCGCGCCGCTGTCGAGGGTGAGCTGGGCGAAGCAGTTCGACCAGAGCGCTGAGCTGTCTGAGGGACACGGCGTCGATCGGGCTCGCTGGGCGTCGAAGCGCACGCTTCTGAGGGCTTCAGCGAGGCCTGTGACAGCCTGTCCGAGAGAACGGGCGGCGCACTCTGCGGTCGGATCCGGGCCGCAGTCGGTCTGCGAGCCGCCATCGGCGGCGGGATAGGCGCCCGGATAAGGCGGAGGCGCGTCGCCGGATCCAGGCGATGGTTGTGGATAAGATGGCGTGGGTTGGGAGTAAGTCGGGCCGTTCGGCACTCCGCCAGGATAGGTCGGCTCTTGTTGTGGATAAGCCTGAGGATAAGGCTGCGGATAGCTTGGCTCTCCGGCCTGATGGCCAGGAGCCTTCCGTCCTGTGTCGGTCGAGGGAACCGGAACGCTGTCGAAGGAGGGCACCGCGACCATCCCGGGAGGCGGCGTCTGACCCGGGGCGGCCTGAGTGAGGGGAAGGGCTGCGAACAGGCCGACCAGCGCCTGACGGAGCAGTGGCGGATGTGGGCGCTTCATCTGGGCGTCTCCTGAGGCCCCTCCGCTGGATAAGGCGACAGCCGGAGGCGGGACTGAGATCCGTGTCTTTCGCGTCGGGAGGTTATGTTGCGACGTCGGTTCCCGCATCGCGAGAACTAGGTATGACGCGCAGGGAACGTTTCGACTGATTTCAGGCCATCCGGGGAGGTCTTGACATAGTTTGATATCAAGCAATAATAGTTCGATATCAAATTACAGGAGGGGCAAAATGACGTCGCGCCGTAATGTTCTCTTTCTGATCGGCGGAGGAACGGTGGTCGCCGCCTCGGCTGTCGGCGGGTTTATCGCGATGAACGGCCCGTCGACAGCGGCTCGGGAACCCTGGAGGCGCGCCGGTCAGTATGACGAATTCCGGCGCAGAGCGCTCTCCTATGCTCTTCTGGCCCCCAATCCCCACAATCGTCAGCCGTGGAAAGTTCGACTGGAGGGCGATGACGCTCTGACGCTTTATTGCGATCTTGCCCGTCGCCTGCCGGTCACTGATCCCTATGACCGCCAGATCGTGATCGGGTGCGGCGCGTTCCTCGAACTGCTTTCAATTGCAGCCGCGGAGGATGGCTATCGCGCAGAGATCGTTCCGTTCCCGGAGGGTGAGGCCCCCGCCTCGCTGGATTCCCGTCCTGTGGCTCGCGTCCGGTTCATCCCGGACGAGGCGCGGCCTGATCCCCTTTTCGCCCATATTCTCGCCCGTCGCTCAAATAAGGAGACCTATGAGCCGCGCGATGTTCCCGAGCCTGAGATGGAGAGCCTTCTGGGGGCCGGACGCGTCTTCGGGCTTGCGGCCGGGGGCGCGGTTTCAGGTCCGCTGGTCGAGCAGCTCCGCGATCTCACCGGGAAGGCCCAGTATCTCGAAATGACGACGCCGAAGCCCATGCAGGAATCAGTCGACCTGATGCGGATCGGCGCCAGCGAGGTTGCGGCCAATCCTGACGGTATCGAGCTTGAGGGACCGCTGTTCGCCTTCGGCAAGCTGGCGGGTGTCATCAACCGGCGGACCCTTGCAGATCCTGCGTCCGAGGCTTTCCGACAGGGTGTGGCGATGTATGAGGAGCTCGCCCGGTCGGCGCGCGCCTTCGGATGGCTCACCAACGCCAACGCGGGGCGGAGCGATCAGATCGATGCAGGGCGCTCCTATGTAAGGCTCAATCTGAAGGCGACCGAGCTTGGCCTTGCCGTTCACCCGTGGAGCCAGTCTCTGCAGGAGTATCCGGAGATGGCCGATCTCTATCGCGAGGTCCATGGCCTTGTCGGCGGCGGTCAACGCGTGCAGATGCTGTTCAGGGTCGGTTACGCCAGGCCCGTCGCGCCCACTCCCAGATGGGGACTTGAGAGCCATCTTGTCTGACCCTGAAAAACGCAAGCCGGTCTCGGATGAAGACGCCGATCTGTTCTTCCGGCTCTTCAACGAGATCGGCATCATTGATCAGCTGGCGAGCTCGGCGTTTGAGCGTGCGCTGCCTCATGGACTTACGCTCGCCCAGTTCACAGTCCTCAACCATTGCGTGCGTCTCGGCGACAATCGCACGCCCGCCCAGCTTGCGAGGGCCTTTCAGGTCACGCGCGGCACGCTGACCAGCACGCTCGGACGACTCGAGGCCAAATTGTTCATCCGGATCGAGGCGGATGGAAACGACGGGCGATCCAAGCGCGTGTTTCTGACCCGTCAGGGCCGCGCCGCCCGCGAGGACGCCATTCGGGCGGCGCGTCCTCACCTCGACCGGGTTGCGAGCGCTGTGGGTCGGGAGGGCGTGCTGGCGATCATGCCTGAACTCCAGAGGCTCAGGGCGTGGCTTGATCAGAACCGGGATATGTAATGTCTGCGGACTGCGGGTCGCCTCGCGGCGGACCGGCGCGGTCTGCCTGATAGTTCTCCTGGCGATTTCGCTGTCGGAGGGCGATCGCAGACTGGGCCTTCCGGGTTGGTCAGCTGTTCTGCCGTGGTACCTTGTGTCTCGCCATTGAGCACGCTAGCGGTCCTGATGAAGGCGCGGGTGTGAGACTGACTCTTGATCCTGCGTGACCAGATGTCCGATGCGGGCGGTGGGACTTGCCTCTACGGGTGACATGATCGGGGTTCTCTTATGCGCTGTAGCTTTCGAAAGCTGTGTCTGGCTGCTGCAAGCGTTGTCACGCTCTCTGCCCCGGTACAGGCGCAGCTTCCGGGGGAGACCTTTCGGGACTGTGAGGTTTGCCCGCAGATGGTGGTTATTCCCGCCGGGAGCTTCATGATGGGCTCGCCGGAAGACGAGGCCGGTCGCTTCCAGGATGAAGGGCCGCAGCGTCGCGTCATGATTTCCGCGTTCTCGGCCGGACGCAATGAGGTCACGAGGGATGAGTATGAGGTATGCGTTTCCGCAGGCGCCTGCGCGCCGGTGAAGGATGATGGATTTGGCGGAGGAAGCCGTCCCGTTACCCTCGTGTCGTTTAATGACGCGACGAAATATGTGTCATGGCTCTCTGTCCAGACTGGCAAGGCTTATCGTCTCCTCTCTGAAGCGGAGTGGGAGTATGCGGCGCGGGCCGGGACGACAACGGCTTACTGGTGGGGCGAACAGGCGGACCGCGGCTTTGCGAACTATGGGACGGATCAATGCTGCATGGGCTATGCCTCTGGCGCGGATGCCTGGGTCAACACCGCCCCTGCGGGATCCTTCCCTGCAAACGCCTTCGGCCTGCACGACATGCACGGAAATGTCTGGGAGTTCGTGGACGACTGTTACGCGCAGTATTCCGCCACCGGCCAGCCTCTGGACGGATCGGTTTTCCGCCGTGAGACATGCGCGTTTCGGGTCTTCCGAGGCGGCTCCTGGAACTACGATCCTCGCTATCTTCGCTCCGCATATCGCAGCTGGACCAGTCCTTCGAACCGAACCGTCCATCTCGGCTTCCGGGTCGCTAGAGCGCTCTGATCCCTGTTGTTCGCTGGGCTGCGAGCGTCCCGGAGAAGCCTGTCGAAGCGTTTAAGTGGTGCGAGCTGGCGGTAGCGACGGCGGTGAGGTCGCCGTCGAAAAACTGGCGGTCATCCGGGACACGATGATGGGCGCCCGGATCGCCGAGGCGCCGCGTCTCCCGGCGGAGTGGAAGCCAAGGTGATCCCAGAGGTTTCCCGCTCCGCTTCGGACTTCTGGCCGCTCCTTAGCCGACGCCTGTTGTCCGACGCGAACCGGGTGATGAAAAGTCCATTCACTCGATTGCCTTCATTCTTCGCTTGATTCCGTGCCTTGGTTCAGTTGATCTCGCTGACCAGACTGAAGGCCAGTCTGGCGGCATGCAAAGGGGCTTGGCGTGAGCCAGAGAGATGACGCGCCTGGCATCATGCAGGTCTATGGGAGCAAGATCTCTTATTATACCGGCAAGTTCGAAACCTATCTGCGCTATCGTTCGATCCCGTACGCATCCTTTCCAACGGTCGCCCATACCAGGAAGTTGATTGAGGGCGTGGGAATCGTACAGATGCCCGTCGTTCGGCTGGCTGACGGACGCTGGATGACCGACACCACGCCCATGATCGCCTGGCTGGAGACCGGGCAGGGCGCGGCCAGCATCTATCCGTCAGATCCGGCGCTGAATTTCATAGCGCTCCTTATCGAGGACTATGCTGATGAGTGGCTCTGGCGGTCGGCGATGCATTATCGCTGGTCCTATCGCCGAGACCGTCAGCATGCCGCTGAGTTTCTCTATGAGGAACTGGTTCGCGGCGTCTTGCCTCTCCCGCGGGTCCTGGCTCTGACTATGCTCAAGCGCCGGCAGCGCGGCGGCTTCGTGCGCGGGGATGGCGTCAATGCGCAGACCCGTGACCATGCGGACGGGACGTATCTGGCGGCGCTCGATCGTATGCAGGCGATCCTGGTCCAGCGCCCGTTCCTGCTGGGCCAGTCCCCCACAATCGCAGATTTTGGAATGATGGCCCCGATGTTCCGGCACTTTGGCCAGGATCCGACGCCTGCAGAAATCATGCGTGAGCACGCGCCTGCGGTCTATGAGTGGGTCGCCCGCATGTGGAATGCAAAACCTGGATCTGATGACCCGCAGCTCATCGTTTCCATCGACGCCCCGCTGAGATCCTTCCTCACCGAAATCTGCGAAACCCATCTTGTCCAGCTTCGCGAGAATGAACGCGCGTTTGGCGAGGGTCGAGCCCGCTATGCTCAGACCATTCAGGGGCGCCAGTACACAAATCTGCCCGTGTCGCGCTATCGTGTCTGGTGTCTTGAAGAGCTGAGGCGGCGGTGGGGTGAGCTGGACAGGTCAGCCCAGGACAGTGTCCGCGCATGTCTCCCATCGCCCGAAGCACAGCTTCTCCTCGAGGTGTCGGGGCATGTACCGTCTGGCTATGACAGGGACCGCCAGGCGCCGTTCAACCGGGCCATCAACGTTTTTGGAAGCGGCGTTCCACCCAGGTAAGTTGTTCGGGTGGGGCGTTTCATCTGCAGGGATTGTCAGGACGGCTCTTTGTTGGACTGGCTTGCCCCAGCGATCGTTAGGGTCGTCTGATCAGATTTCGGTCGCGGCACTACCGACAGATCGTCTTTTGCGGGAAGCCTTGGGGTGTCCTGCGCAGATAACGGCTTTCGGCGAGAGGGTGCTGCGTGACCGGAATTCGATTGATTGACGGTCTTCAAGTGAAACTCACCGTTCGTCAGGCGAGCAGCAGGCTCGGTCTCCCCAGAATTCCAAGTCGTTTTGCTGCATCCTTATTGAAGGAGGCGAATGTCGCGCCGCCCAGGCTGGCGCCCTCAAAGGCGATAACTCCATCGGCAAAGTCGCCGCCTAGATCTAATAGTGAAAGTCCTGCCTCTACAGCTGGACGATTGACCTCGACATTGGCGCTGCCAATCAGGCGCCGAATGGCTGTCGAGATGTCGGGAGTTGAGATCCCACATCCACGCGACAGGACCCACACAAACTCGCACAACGTCGTTAGCCCGATGGCTATGAGGTCCGCGTTCGCAAGCGCTGATTGAGCGAGGCGCGCCTGCCTGGGCTCATCAGCCACAATCGCGCGGACGAGCACATTGGTGTCGGCGGTGATCCTCATTTCTCGCCGTCGATTTTGCCGGACCACCCCTGTTTCGTGATTTCATTGATTTCGTCGATTGAGAGCGGCCGCCGGCCCTTCTTTGAAAGCATCCCGAACAGTGAGGAAATTTCGCCCGTTGAAGCGGCCCGGACTTCGATCCTTCCGTCCGGAAGCATTGCGACATTAATCTGCTCGCCAGGGCCAATGCCGAGGTGCTTCAGAACTTCCTTTCGAAGCGTGACCTGACCTTTAGCGGAGACGGTAAGCGTAATCATAGGATAAAAGTTAGGCAAAAGTGCCCTACGGTCAATTCGGTGCTGTTTTCTAGTTATCAAAAGGCCTGCGGAGAGGGCGCGCCGGCGTGAGCCTCTGTGACCGTTCCTGCTG